>CAZCCV010000028.1:0-34026 GCA_964497515.1 uncultured bacterium
GTATTCCAATCTTTTTTCAGCCTCCCCTTTTTCCGTAACTTTGACACGCACCCCTGTCCTTCTGTCAGGTTGACAAGGTACAACGACTGTAGCATAATACAGCTGCTTGTTGTGTCAGAGAACTGGCTCGCAAGCTAATCTGGATACGGAACACACTCGTTTGAGATTAGTATTGTCGCACAATCGAAGATTGATGGCAGCGGTTTTGGTGATGGCGCTCTTCATTGTTGGGAGTGCATCCTGCTTTGCCACTGTTGCAGAGCGGCCATCTGCAGCAGCCATTTCGCGACAATTGGATTCCCCGGATTCATCTCACGGAATGACATCACAAAACCAGGATGTCCCCACAGCTTTCATTAACGGAAGATGTATTACTGCGCCGTCATCGAGTGGAACAGATTGGGCACTTAATCTGAATGCCATAGATTCGACTCTGCCCGATCAGGCGCATTTTTCGTTCCAACTTCTACGCACCGGGATGGATTACAATCCCGTTCGCATAACCCCAGTACAAAGACTGTGATTGGCAGCCGATAGCCGCTCGCGTGTGCAAATTGTGAGCAATCGGCCAGATGAAACCCGAACAAGGTCTTAATCTCGCCTCATTCAACCAGCAATCAAACTCAACCTGCACAAAGGTATATGCTCACAGCGAGTCTGGCATTATAGTAGCTTCCAGTCCACCATCTGTTTGGAGGTCAGAGTGTCAAAGTATAATCGTATTCTAGTATTCATTCTAATTCTTATCGCGGGTGCCATTTGGATTGTCGCCGGAGGTAAGAAGGTCATCGCCCCAGGAAATTGGGAAGTCCGAAAGGGCTTGGACGTCGCGGGTGGTATACGTGTTGTTCTTGAAGTAGAGGGCAAAGACAAAGCCAAGATCGCCGAAGATCCCGGTAAGATGGCTGCTGTCATAGAGGTCATCCGAAACCGCGTGAAGGGAATGGCTGGCGTAGCCGACCCGCACGTGCGTCTGCAGGGAAAAGACCGAATTATCGTCGAGCTTCCGGGTATTTCGAACCGCGAGCAGGCTCTCGAAGACATCAAATCGACAGCTAGACTCGAGTTCTTCTATATGCCCGATCTTAAGACGGAGAACAACCCGGGCGCCAAGTGGGAGATTCTGAAGTCTGATACCGATCCCAACACCGGCGAAGAGACCTATTCGTTCAGAAACACTCAAACGCAAGAGATCATTAAGGGAGACACACCGGAAGGTCGCGAGGAGATAATGCTGAAGGTAGTAAATGCCTACGACCCGGTGAAGAACCCCGACGGTCAGCAGCCACTTCTCACGGGAGACGACATCAAAGCTAACGCCAAATCGGCATTCAGCAGCTCTTATGAGCGAAGGCCGGTTATACACGTTGAGTTCAACGATAAAGGCGCTAGAATTTTCAGTGAGTTTACCAGAAAGCACGTTGGAGATATTGTAGGTATCTTCCTTGGCGGACGTATCCTTACTGCTCCCGTCATCAACGAAGCAATTCCGAGCGGCAGTGCTGAGATCTCAGGGTTCCGCAGTTTGAGAGATGCCACTAACAAGGCAGACTTCCTAAACGCTGGTGCCCTTCCGGTATCGCTCAAGCAGGTAGCCATCGACAGTGTCGAAGCTACAGTCGGAAAAGAGACAGTGAACCAGTCGCTGATGGCCGGAATCCTTGGTCTGATTCTTATCGCCGTCTTTATGCTGATTTACTACAAACTGCCGGGTTTGCTTGCGGACATCGCTCTTGCCATTTACGCGCTACTGACCTTTGCTGCGTTTAAGGTTATTGGCGTTACCATGAGCCTGCCGAGTATGGCAGCGTTCATTCTCTCAATCGGTATGGCGGTAGACGCCAACATCCTGATATTCGAACGGCTTAAAGAAGAGCTGTCGAGTGGCAAAACGCTCCACGCTGCAATCGACGCAGGGTTTAGCAGAGCCTTCACGGCTATCTTCGACTCTAACGCTTGTACCGTAATCACTGCCGCTGTTCTGATGTGGCTGGGAACTGGCCCTGTCCAGAGCTTTGCCCTCACATTGATCATCGGTGTACTCATCAGTATGTTTACGGCGATCACCGTCACACGCACGATCCTTCACCTGGTAGTGAACATTCCGTGGGTACGGAAGCCGTCGTGGTTTGGTCTGGGTAGATCCTGGTTCCACAATTGGCAGCCGAATATCGTTGCGAGAAGAAACTGGTTCTTTGGGATAAGCGGACTCATCATTGTACCCGGACTCGTTTTCGTGGTCTTGAACTGGGTCACTCTGGGCACTCCGCTCAGACCTGGAATTGAGTTCAAGTCCGGAACGTCTGTGCAGATGACTTTCCAGCGCACGACTTTGGAAATGAACTTCAAAGATCCGGTGACTGAGCCTCTGCTCCGCCGAGCACTTGCTGATAACGGTGTGAATGGCGAAGTAAAACTGACCGGTGAGCAGTCGGCAACGCTCGTTGTAGCACTCGGTTCAAAGGACAGCGACAAGATCAGAGAGCTGAAGGATTCCATCAGCAAGAACGTAGCGACCATCGTAGGCGATGTGAAGCAAACCTCTGCCGGACCTACCAGCCCGTTGGTAGCTGGTGAAATCGTCCGCACCCTGAAGGGGATGGGAATAGACAGCACTGCTGAGATATCTGGAAAGGACACCACTTTCATCACGACTTCCCTGCCTCCGACTGCTGAAAAGCAGATCAATGCTTTGGAAACCAAGCTGCAGGAGAAGTATGGTACAGCTAAGATATCCACGCAGGGAGTTGGCCCATCAGTCAGTAAAGAGCTGACTCAGAAGGCTGTTCTGGCTGTTCTGATTGCGTCAATGCTGATCATTATCTACCTATCGTTCAGGTTCGCAAAGGGTGGGTTTGCTTCAGGAATGAAATATGGAACGAGCACGGTCATAGCGACATTCCACGACGCAATCGCTATTGTAGGCGTCTTTGCTGTTCTCGGGTACTTCCTCAAATGGGAGGTTGATACTCTGTTTGTTACAGCGTTGTTGACTGTCATCGGTTTCTCCACCCACGACACCATCGTTGTATTCGACAGGATCAGAGAAAACCTGCGACACGGAACGAAGGGTCAGTCATTTGCAGAGCTGTCTAACAGCAGTATTCTGCAGACATTCTCGAGATCCATTAATACATCGTTGACAGTCATCTTTCCTCTGGCTGCTCTTCTCATTCTTGGAGGCCGAACGCTTCATGAGTTCTACATTGCTATGCTGATCGGTATAGTTGTGGGAACTTACTCGTCAATCTTCAACGCCACTCCGATTCTCGTTATTTGGGAAGGGATTGCGTCGAGGATGGCCGGCAACCAGAGAAAGAGAGACGACAAGCCTCTGGTTTCAAAGCCATTGGTCGACAAGCCTCTGGTTCAGGAGCCGGTGGAGAAGACTGCGTCATCCGAGGCCGATGCACGGCAGGATTCCGAGCGTGCAAAGCCCAAGCCGAAGAGGAAGCCGAAGCAGCGTTTCTAAGCAGCACGGCTAAAACTGGAAACCGCGGAGACTCCGTGGTATAATGAACGAGAGCCTGTAGGCATCAAGCCCGCAGGCTCTCGTCGTAGATGCGTTGCACTTCTGTGCGCATCAATGGGACGGGTGATAATATGGCTGAGGCCTTGTGGCTGATACCAGAGACAGATACAGCCCTGGTAGACAATCTGGCTCGGAGTCTGCAGCTCTCCGAAATAGTCGCGCGAATTTTGGTTCAGAGAGGAATAGTAACCGAAGAGGCTGCGCGCACATTCCTGTGGCCTTCACTCGACCAGCTTCACGACCCTTTCCTACTGCCCGATATGGAAGCCGGGGTGCAGCGAACTATGCGCGCCCTGGAATCTGGCGAGAAGATTCTGGTTCACGGCGACTACGATGTCGATGGAGTTACCAGCGCAGCACTCCTTATTCGCACACTTCAAAGGCTCGGTGCGGATGTTGTCTACCGCATTCCACACCGCAAACGCGATGGTTACGACATTAAGCCATACACCGCCGAAGAGGCCAAAGAAAACGGCGTTGGTCTCATTATCACCTCAGACTGTGGTGTTACGGCGTGCAAAACAATCGCTCGAGCAAACGAGTTAGGTGTCGATGTTGTAATAACTGACCACCACGAGCAGGGGGAGGATCTTCCTGATGCCGTAGCAGTCATCAACCCTGTGCGAAAAGACTCCACTTACCCGTTTCGCGAGCTGGCGGGAGTGGGCGTGGCTCTGAAGTTCGCGCAGGCGCTGGTTCGCAGTCTCGGTTACGACGACATAAAGTTTGTCGATCGCTATTTGGATTTGGCTGCACTAGGGACAGTTGCCGACGTAATGCCGCTTCTTGGCGAGAATCGAGTTATCACTCGGTTCGGGTTGGAAGCGTTGGCAAGGAGCCAGAAGGTCGGAATCCAGGCAATGCTCGCGAAGCGAGGGCTCTCAGAGAGCAGGTTGACCACTCACAGCATAAGCTATGTTCTTGCACCACGAATCAATGCTGTGGGACGGCTCGATGATGCCACCATTGCGCTCGAATTGCTGCTGACTTCAGATCGTGCAGAGGCCGACGAATTGGTGGATGAACTGGAGCGTCGAAACACCGAGCGTCAGGCCGAGCAATTGCGGATACTGCAGGAAGTTTATCAGATAATGGAGTCGCAGGATGTGGAATCAACACGTGCACTGGTGCTCTCTGGTGAAGGCTGGAACTCTGGGGTTGTTGGAATCGTCGCGAGCAAAGTTGTGGAGCAGTACAGCAGACCCGCAATTCTCCTATCGGTAGATAAAGAGCGTGGCACTGCAGTGGGTTCGGCGCGAAGCATCGAAGCGTTCAACATCATTGAAGCACTAAGAGAGTGCGAGGAGTTGCTTGACACTGCTGGTGGTCACGCCTATGCTGCTGGATTATCGCTTAAGGCCGACAACATTCCAGGGTTTACCGATCGGTTGAATCAAATAGCCACCGATTCCATTCTGCCCGAGGATCTTATTCCTCGCATCGAGGTAGATGCCGAGCTCGATCCCGAAGAAGCATCTTGGGAGCTTCTAAAGGACATTGGCAGGCTTGAACCGTTTGGTCAGGGGAACAAAGAGCCGCTTTTTGTGAGCCGAGGAGTAGAATTGGCGCAGGCTAGGGTATGTGGAAATACAGGCTTGCACCTGAAGCTCAAGTTCCGAGGCCGTTCCGGTGAGTGGATCGATGGAATTGGGTTCAATTTGGGGGCTGTCGAACCCACACTTTCCCTTGGCCAGGATGTCGATCTGTGTTATAATATTAGATCAAACAGCTATAACGGTCGCGATACAATACAGCTTACCGTAAAGGGCATCAGGGAAGACTGCGCCTGATAGAATACCTTTGGTAGTTTGTAGAGAAGTGCTAACAAGTGAGCGCATGACCACTATCGATGAGATAATAGAGCGGGTTAAGGAATACAATCCTGCTGCAGACTTCGATCTGATCGAGCGGGCGTATCACTTCGCAGTACGCGTGCACAAAGAACAAAAACGCCTCTCGGGCGAGCCCTATCTCGTACACCTCGTAGAGACTGCACGCGTTCTGGCCGACCTCGAAATGGATTCTGCCAGTATTGCAGCCGGGCTACTCCACGATGCAGCAGAGGATCAGAACGTCAAAATCGAAGATATTGAACGGGAGTTCAGTTCTGAGATTGCTCGACTCGTCGATGGTGTCACCAAGCTAAAAGCAGTAGATTTTGATTTCCCGCAGGAGCCAGCGGAGAAAACGGACGCTGGCAAGAAGAAACATACGGAGTCTCGTCGAAGTGCCGAGAATCTGAGAAAAATTCTTATGGCGATGGCGAAAGACCTGCGGGTGATGGTCATCAAGCTCGCTGACCGACTCCACAATATGAAGACACTCTGCTATCTTTCCCCCGGACGTCAGCAACGAGTAGCGCTTGAGACACTTCAAATATATGCGCCACTGGCTCACCGTCTCGGGATTTGGAAGATCAAATGGGAACTCGAAGATCTGGCGTTTAAGTATACCCAGCCCGAAGAGTACGATCTGATGACGGAAAAGGTCGCCCGAACCCGTGAAGAGCGGGAAGCCGACCTGAACGAAGCTGTAGAGGTACTCAAGCAGAGGCTCGAACTAGAAGGCGTTGAAGCGAAGATCACCGCTCGACCTAAACACCTTTACAGCATTTACAATAAAATGCTTCGGGAGGGTGTTGATTTCAGCGAAATATACGACCTATCGGCGCTGCGCGTAATCGTCAACACTGTTGCGGACTGTTATCACGCACTCGGCGTGGTTCACGATCAATGGATGCCCATCCCCGACAAGTTCGGCGACTATATCGCTTTGTCTAAATCGAATATGTATCAGTCGCTGCATACAAAGGTCATTGGTCCGCGGGGAGAGCCAGTAGAGATTCAGATCCGCACTTGGGAGATGCATCGCACGGCAGAGTTCGGCATTGCCGCGCATTGGCGATATAAAGAACAGAAAGAGACTGCCGACGAGTTTGAGCGCAAGATGACGTGGCTGCGCCAGCAGCTATTCGACTGGCAGGCGGACGTGAAAGACTCTAACGAGTTTATGCGCTCTGTAATTGAGGATCTTTTCACCGATCAGGTGTTTGTGTTCACTCCAAGAGGCGATGTCATCGATATGCCTGCAGGTGCGACTCCGGTTGACTTCGCGTATCGGATTCACAGTGACGTCGGAAACCGGTGTGTTGGAGCCAAAGTCAACGGAAAAATCGTTCAGTTAACCCATAAGCTAAACAACGGGGATATAGTCGAAATTATTACCCGTTCCAACAGTCAGCCGAGCCTCGATTGGCTTTCATTTGTGAAGACCAGCAACGCCCGAAACCGCATAAAGCGCTATTTTAGAGAGATCCATCTGGCAGACAGCATCACGCGGGGGAAAGAATCGCTCGAGCGAGAAGTCGAACGCTTGGGGCAGGATCATCAGAAACTTTTGCAGACTGACGGGCTTATGAAGGTCGCCAAGAGCCTGAATCTTGTGAGCGTGGATGATCTCTATGCTGCTGTAGGGCTTGGACACGTGGCCTCAGGTGTAGTCATCAATCGGCTAAGAACTGATGAACAGCCGCAGGAAGGGTTGGTAATCACCCCCAAGACACAGGTGGAAGGTCGTCCTGCAGTTGTACTCGATGGAGGAATCGACCAGGTTGCCATCACGCGAGCGAAGTGCTGTGCGCCAGTGCCGGGAGATGCTGTTATTGGTTACGTCAGCCGAGGAAAAGGTATGATCATCCATCGTGCTGATTGCCCGAATGCCATTGCGTATCAGCAACAGGAGCCCGATAGGGTAGTGCAGGTGCAATGGGGCGAGGGCGACGGAAACCGTTACCAGGCCGACCTTCGAATAGAAGCGCTCGACAGGGTGGGGCTCTTAAACGATGTTTCCGCCATATTCTCCGCTACCAACACCAATATAGCGTCGGCAAAGTTCAAATTGCGTTCTGGCAAAAAGGCAGTCATTGAAGTCTCGATTGACGTTCGAGACGTGGCGAATCTTAACCAGCTAATCAATGCGCTTGGGCGATTGTCCGATATTCTCAGGATCGAAAGAGTTGCTGCGCACACCTCCGGGAGGATCAAGTAGGATGAGGGCTATCCTTCAGAGGGTGAAGGGTGCCTCGGTTACAGTCGATGGGGAAGTAATTTCGCAGATTGGCCAAGGTCTGGCTATCCTCCTCGGAGTCGGAAAGGGCGATACGGCTGCTATTGCTGCAAAGATGGCAGACAAGGCTGCCCGACTCCGGATATTTGGCGACGAAGACGGTAAGATGAACCTTTCTGTTCTCGATATCGGCGGCCAGGCGCTTGTAGTGTCGCAGTTCACCCTGTATGCAGACACAAAAAGGGGCAGAAGGCCGGGGTTTGATTCGGCTGCGCCTCCCGATATAGCTAACGAACTCTACGAGCAATTTGTTGAGGAGATGAAGGCGCTCGGTGTGCCGGTTGCAACTGGCAGATTCCAGTCGCATATGCTCTTCAACATCCAAAACGATGGCCCAGTGACAATAACGCTGGACAGCAGCGAGTTTTAATCCAGCACTGCAGATGCTATTGGAGAGTCGGTAGACCGATGGCTGGTATTGAAGACAGCAACTATCAAAACACGGAGCGAGAAGAGAAGCATTTCGAAGAGCGCATGCGGCAAGACCCAAAGGTCAGGCCGGAGAAAAAGCGTGTGCCGAATGCCTTCGAGCGCGCACAGATAGGCGATTGGCTGTGCGACGAAGGTCGCGTTGAAGACGCTGTCATACACTACCGCAAGGCCGTCAGTATGGAGAGCAAGAACGCTCATCTACGGGAGCGGCTAGGTGATGCCTACTCTTATTCCGACGAGTCCGTTAAGGCCGTGGCCGAGTACAGGCGTGCGCTGAAGCTGAGTCCCCGAAGAGCAGAACCCCACTTCGGATTAGCAGAGATATACCGTCGTCACGGCAAACTACACGCCGCCATGAATGAATACAGAAAAGCTGTAAAATACAATCCTCTAAACCCCTTCTACCGTTACAAGCTCGGCGATGCTCTGGCGCATATGGAGCTTCTGGACGAGGCTATTGTCCACATGGAGATTGCTGTTCAGGTGACGGAGACCGATGGGTTTTACCACTTTGTCTTAGGTGATCTTTACGCACTGGCGGGCAGGCTGGGTGATGCAGTTGTTGAGATGCAGCAGGCTACAATCTTTGCTCCGCACGATGCGTACTACAATCTGAGGCTGGGGATGATCTATATACGTGCGGGATTCGCCGACGATGGCATTACCGCATTGGAAAGAGCAGTTAAACTGAAGCCAGACGATGCCGCGTACCGTGCAATTCTGGCGGATGCCTATGCCAGCCAGGGAAAGACCAAAGAAGCTCTAATCCATTATGTGCGAGCCAGAAGGATGGATGACTACGATTCTATCACCCTCGACAAGCTCCGCAGGCAGGGGCAAGGTTGTCGCAGATGATTCTCGTGAAGACCCTCGTGGTCGGTCCGTTAGGAGCCAACTGTTACATCGTAGTCGATGAGTCCACTAGGAATGCAATTGTAATCGACCCCGGCGACGAAGCAGATAGAATAGAACGAGCCATCCATTTAGCAGATGCCAAGCTCCAGCACATTGTATTAACTCACGGACACCCCGACCACACTTTTGCTGCAGGTGACCTTGGGCAGCGCTTCGACGGCGCAAATGTGCTTATGCACAAAGCAGATTTGTCGCAGCTTGATGATAATCTCGATCTAGTAGCCATGTTCTACGATATGGAGAGTTACATACCTCCAGAGTACGGAACCAGTCTGGCAGATGGCGACGAATTGAGCGTCGGCAGTAGCAAGTTCAAAGTCATTCATACTCCCGGTCACACCCCGGGCGGTGTATGCCTATATGGTGAGAACGCAGTCTTCACCGGCGACACTCTTTTTGCAAGAGGTATTGGCCGCACCGATTTGCCTGGAGGTTCGTATCCCAATTTGATCAGTTCCATTCGCGAAAGACTTCTGGTTCTGCCGGAAGACACCGTTGTATATCCCGGCCACGGAGAGGTCTCAACGATAGGTATCGAACGAGAGCAGAGCCCATGGGTAGTCACTTAATTAACCTGTTTCCGAACCTTTCTGCGATACAGCCTTAACATAACAGATGACATACCAAGGATTCTACACAGCAAGTGTTTAAATGGATAATATATCCCTAACAAATGGGAAATCTAATGCAAGGAGTCGCAATTGAAGTCCAGCTCTCTTCTCATCCTGCTCGGCGTGCTTGCAATAGCACAGTTCGCCGGGGCAGCAGATGCGCAGCCAACGTGTGCTACCGCCTGGTTCACACAAGCTGTGATCGAAAACAGCGTTCAAACGGCCAAACCCGTCAATGCGCTTCCCGAGGCTCCCGGTACTGCCGGGAAGGGAGTAATCCTTACAAAGCCTATCGCCATCGAGAATCCAGTTTTGAGCCAAAAGACTGGTTACATCTCGTTCTGGATCAAACCGAACTGGAACGGCAACGATGGCAAAAGGCACGTCATTCTTAGAATCGGCGATCCGACAACGAACGGTTTGATTCTGGAGAAATCACCTGAAAACATGCTCCGCTATCTAATGGCGAGCCCGAAAAAGGTTACGGCTTCCCGTGCTGATGTGTCACATTGGAAAGCCGGAGAATGGCATCAGGTAGCTATCTCTTGGTATCACCTCAACAAAAGACCCATTGGCCTTCCACTCTGGATCGACAAGACCGCAGTAGATGGTTCCGTCGCCGGTGCCAACGAGTTCCTGAACCCTGCAACTATGGAGGATACTCAACTTTGGATTGGCGACAAGTCCTCGGATGCAGTTATCGATGAACTCATTATGCGCAACGATTTTGAGGCCGACAAAGGTCAGCTCGAGACTGTCTGGCGGGATTATTTCCGAACCGCTCCATACACAAAGATTCGCATCAATCCCGATTCCTGTCGTGTACCTTCCGACAAGCGTGTGCTGAAAGGTTACAAAAAGCAGTTCGGTATGGATGCGCTCGGCCACGACGGATGGAAAATGATAACCGCTAATGAGGTTCGATATCATACGTGGGCAGATTTCGATGCCAAACCTTTCATCAAATGGTCTACTTCAAACCCCAAAATAGCTACTGTAGATGAAAACGGCCTGGTGACTGGTGTAGAACTCGGCAAGTGCAAGCTCATCGCAGAGATGCGAGGGATGAAGAGCACATATAACATTGAGGTCGCCTCTGCCGACCAGCCTGATCTGGACTTGTTGTGGGTCGAAGTCCTGCCGCGGTACAAGTGGCAGGATCAGAAAGACAGACACGCACCCGGTGACACAGTTACCGCCGTTGCCCACATCGAGAACTACGGATTCCAGCCTGTTCCTGCAGGTACGGTAGTACGATTTGAGCTCTTCAACGAAATGAACGACAACTATGTTCTCGACAAAAACGAGATGAAGCCCGTTGAAGTGCAGGAAAAGATCATTGATCAAGTGCTGAACCCGAGAGATGCAGTAACCGTTGAGTTTAGATGGACCTGGCCTGCAAACCCGCAGTGGTTCAGAGTTACAGTAGACCCGGATAACAAGGTTCCTGAGCTCTGCGAGGCGAACAACCAGATCACCGACCTTACAATATCTCGACCACTGCGTATGGCCTATGTGCCCGAGCAGATGGAAGGATTCTACAATAACAAACAGATCAACCATATAGGTTCTTTCAGCCAGTTCGACTGGATGAATGCTCAGAAGCTCAGGTTCGATCTTCTGGTTCGCGAAACAGTGCTTCCCGAGACGAGTCCGGTAGGCATTAAAGATTCGTATCGTGTCGATATGGTCTACACAATGCTCTATCCGAATAATGTCTCTAAATGGCAGGAAGAGCCCTTCATCAAGTATATGGACTACTATGACGGTGGATTCCCGTACAATGAGCACCTGGATATTATGGCAATCGACGTAGCTATTCTGCACGAGTTCGGCCACGTTGTTACCGCCCTTCCAGACCTCTACGGTTACCCAATGAGCAAGAAGTATGTGTATCTCAAGGATGAGAACGGCGACTACTATGCGGGCACCAATGTTCTGCCCACTATAGATGCCAGTCTTGATTGGCTGCCATTCTCCAAAGCGAACAATGTTCCCTGTGGCATAGGCGAAGTATCGCTTATGGAGGGTTGCCATCTATGGATACATCCAGCTCAGGCCGGAAATGTTCAGTACTACAGCGGGTTCCGCGGGCAGAGGTTTTGGGGTGTTCCGGGTAGAGACATTCCGCAGCGAGCCAACTACCTGCAGGTATTCGACATTAACGACGAACCGCTGACTGGCGCCGCGATTTACGTTTACCATCTCACGCAGACAGATGCCAGAGACGCCAGCACGAAGTTCTTCAGCGACAGGCCGAAGTTCATCGGTAACACCGACAGAGAAGGGCGTTATCTCTTCCCTGAGCTCACAGATGAGTCCTGGGACGATCCCGACACCGACGTTGTGGAGGGAGCCTGGCCGGTCTGGAACCCGTTCGGTAGAGCGAAGACAACAACAGGCGCGCCCCCCGACGTAGCATTTACGCCGAACGTCTGGTGCGTTGAGGGCTTGCTTCTGATCAAAATTGTTAAGGACGATCAGATTGAGTTCGCCTGGCTTGCGCTCACCGATTTCAACCAGGAGTTCTATCGCGGTAACAATCTCGTCGGAACACAGATAATCCGCACGAACCTCTTCGATGGGCCAGGCATTACCGAAACAGTGCGCCCGGTTATTCCGGAGGCAATCCAGAAAGTGAATCTGAAGCCTGTGGCAGTCGCTCCTGAGAAGTTAACTGTCAAGAAGGGTGAGGCGTTCACAATCGACGGCTCCAAGTCGTACGACCCTGAGAATCAGCCATTGATCTACCATTGGAACCGTCGCGGTCGAGGAGTCGACATTGGCAAGGCTGATGGATCAACACTAGAGTGTACAGCAACAGCGGCCGGCCAGACCGAGATTGTGTTCTGGGTTAACGATGGACTCCGCGTTAGCGAGCCTCGTGTTATCGCCGTAACAATCGAGGAATAGCCGCAAAACTCGTTCTGTGGGGCAGAGATTCTTCTCTGCCCCAACTGTTATTCTCTCAATATCCTCATCAATAATCGTTCCCCAACCTTTCTCTGCCGGAAAAGCGGAGGATAGCCGCCACCGTTTGTGCAAGTGTAATCTGTGACACTCCGCCTGAAGCACCCACTGGCGGAGAATGGTCGAAAGACAAAGGAGTTGTCAGATGAAGTATTCTATCCTCATCACGCTGCTAGCAATCCTCGTAGCCCCTCAAATTGTAACAGCAGATGCACCCGGAATTGCTACTGCGTGGTTCACTCAGGCACAAATTGAAGGAAGCGTCGCAACACCAAAGCCTCCTGATACGCTTCCGGCAGTGCCAGGCACTTTTGGCAGTGGTGTGTCGCTCACCAGACCCGTAGGTGTTGAAAACCCGGTGCTAAACCAGAAGATCGGCAGCATCGGTTTTTGGATTAAACCCAACTGGAACGGTAACGACGGAAAGCGCCGTGTAATGCTACGAATTGGCGATCCGACGACAAACGGGTTGTTGGTGGAAAAGTCGGCCGAGAATATGCTGCGCTACGTCATGGCGAGCCCCAACAAGGTCACGGTGTCTCGTGCTGATGTATCTGCTTGGAAGGCTGGAGAATGGCACCACATCGTTGTAGGATGGTTCGATAGAGATGATCGGCCGCTCGGCCTGCCGCTATGGATAGACAAGGTAGCAGTAGATGGTCCGATTGCTGGAGGTAACGAGTTCTTGAATCCAGAGACTATGCCAGACAGCAAAGTCTACATAGGCGACGAATCGTCGGATGCGGCTATGGACGAGTTGGTTTTCCGCAACACGTTCAAAACAGAAGGGTCAACGGTTATGCTTAACTCAGTCTACCGTGATTACTTCGCTACCGCTCCATTTACGAAGATTGCAATAGATCCAAATGCGTGCGATGTGCCGTCCGACCTACGAGTTGTAAACCGATGCCCCAAGCAATTCGGGATGAGGGCGATGCTGGAAGACAAAATGGTTCGCATCACCGAAAACGTTCAAGGCTACAGCAACTGGACTGATTTTGATGCTAAGCCTTTCATCAAGTGGACAACGACTAACGACAAAGTGGCGACTGTCGACAAGAACGGCAAGGTAACAGGTCAATCGGTAGGAAAGTGCAAGCTAATCGCCGAGTTCAGGGGAATGAGGGACACCTACAATCTTGAAGTGATCTCAGTCGACCAACCAGATTTGGATCTATACCTGGTCGAGCGCCTTCCGCGTCGTTCATCGAATAGCGGAAAGTGGTGGCCTGAGGCAGGTGAGCGCGTTCAGTCGGTTGCCCACATAGCTAATTTTGGCTACAAGGATGTTCCGGCAGGGGCGGTTGTGCGCTTCGAACTGATTCCCGACAAAAACGGCAACTTCAGGCTCGATTCGGATGAAAAGCCGGTTCTCGTCGAGGAACAGGTGATCAGCAAAACACTGAAGCCGAGAGAAGAAGAGACAGTCACTTTCACCTGGTCGTGGCCTGAAGATTCTGTTTGGGTGCGGGTGACGGTTGATCCCGACAACAAGATAGCTGAACTCTGCGAAGCCAACAACGAACGATGCGAGCTGAACACAGCGCGTGCGCAGCGCTGGGGATACAAAGAGGTCGTTTTAGACGACGATTACAATAACAAGAAGATCAATATGGTTGGTTCGTTCAGCTATTTCGATTGGTTCAATGCACAGGCTCATCGGGTGACCTTGATGTTGCAGGATGCAGTCTATCCAACTACCAGTCCAGTTGGTGTGAAGGACGCAATCCGCACCGATAATTTCTACAAGCTACTAACGGATGACTTCGATAGTGAACCATATGGCAAAGACAGTCCGTACTACGATGGCGGCTTTCCTGTAATCGATTTGAAATCAGGAGACCAGTTGGTCATAAATCCTGGGCTGGTACACGAATACGGGCACTGTTGCATCGCCCTGCCGGATCTCTACGGCTATCCGGTGAAGAAAGACAATGTATTGCTTCGAGATAAAAATGGCGAGTTGTATGCGGGTGGCGTTTTGCTTCCGGAAGTCACCAGAGATAACCTGATGTATTCTACCGCACAGAATATCCCGTGTGGCGGAGGTTACTCTCCGCTGATGGACTACTGTCATATGTGGCTCCATCCGGCACACGCGGGCCAAGTGCAGTATTTCGCCGGATACAGGGGCGAGAAGTTCTGGGGAACCCAGGGAAGGCTTATTCCGAGCCTCGGACACGTGCTGCAGGTGTTCGATATCGATGACAAACCGTTGGTGGGTGCCGCTGTTTATGTGTATCACGTCTGTCAGACCAACTGCCAGGATGCCGGCACAAAGTACTTCCCAGACAGGCCGAAGTTTATGGGAAATACGGACAGGGAGGGCAGGTTCGTCTTCCCCAACAAGACCGATGAAACCTGGGATGATGCCGATACTGATGATGTAGAAGGTGCGATGGATGTGTGGAATCCATTCGGACGGGCTAAGACCGATACAGCATTTACACCGAACGTCTGGTCTGTAGAAGGACTTCTGCTTCTCAAAATAGTCTCGGGAGATCAAACGGAGTTCCATTGGCTGCCCATGACTGAGATGAACGAGGCCTTCTTTAGAGGTGAGAGAATTAGAGGCGTTTACACCAAACGCACCAATCTTGCTTCAACAGGGCAGATAACTCCGCTGGTCAAACCAACTATCCCGGAGGCCACAAAGACGACGAACCTGAAGCCAGTAGCTGTGGCTCCGAAAGAGCTGACGGTTAAGTGTGGCGAGCAGTTTGTTATAGATGGCTCGAGGAGTTACGACCCCGAAGGTCAGCCTCTCATCTATCGTTGGGGAGAGAAGGAAGGTTGGCTGAAGGTCGATCTTTCGACGGATTCCAGATGCGTTGTCACCGCTCCAGCAAAACCGGGTGTTGTGGAATATCGCCTGTATGTTTTGGATGGTTTGAGGGTGAGTGATCCGGTGACAATAAAAGTGAATGTGGTTGAATAACCCGTAATGGGCGAGGTCGTCTCAGAATCTGTTTCTGAGACGGCCTCTCTGCAAAAACTCCCTACTGCAGGCGCAGTCTGTTCAGCAACTCATTTGGAACACAGGCTTGGAACCTTGATACGAATGATAATAGCGTTCTGTTAACATTCCTAACCTGGTCGAACACATCCAAAGGAATCTGAACAGCGACTACCTGCCCACTTCGTGGAAACAGGAGTTCGACGCGCTTCGTGAGCTGCATCTTAGTCACCTGCCTTCTCCTTTTCAGTTGTCAGGTATGAGCCGGAATGTACTTGCGGCAGCTTCATATTCGGCATTTTTGCTCTATATCTTCAGCAGCCAGTCTTTCCGACTACATCTCTAAGACGATAGAAGATGCCTAGTTGTTCCCAGTTGTGTTACTAGTTTTCTGCAACATTTTTCTCCTTACTTCCCAAGCACAGATGAGTTTGTGTATAATGCTAGTTGTGGAGTAACGATGGAGGACGCTACTTAGCCGCCGTCGTCCGCAAGCAAAACGGAGATAAGGAGAGTCTTTCATGCAACAACGTCAGTTTTTGCTGGAACAGAAGGACATTCCGCGGCAATGGTACAATATCGTTGCGGATCTTCCTGTTCCGCCCGACCCGCCGCTTCACCCCGCTACCAAAGAGCCCGCAACAGCGCAGGATCTATCTGCAATATTCTGCGACAGCGTTATCGAACAAGAGGTTAGTGGCGAGCGGTGGATAGATATTCCCGAAGCGGTCTTAGATGGCCTTTGCCAGTGGCGACCTAGCCCGCTTTACCGTGCTATCAGGCTCGAGCAAGAGCTCAAAACCCCTGCAAAGATTTACTATAAGTACGAGGGGGCAAGCCCTGTCGGCAGCCACAAACTGAACACGGCGCTAGCGCAGGCTTACTACAACAAAAAGGACGGAATCACTCGACTCGCCACCGAGACAGGTGCTGGTCAGTGGGGCTGTGCACTATCGCTGGCCTGTAGCATTTTTGGCCTTGAGTGCACTGTATATATGGTTCGCGTAAGCTATCAGCAGAAGCCATATCGCAAGTCTATGATGCAGACTTTTGGTGCGACTATCTACCCGAGTCCGAGCTCGCAGACGGAGTTTGGCAAGAAGGTGCTTGCAGAGAAACCTGATACCCCAGGCAGTCTTGGGATAGCCATTAGCGAAGCGCTCGAAGATACTGTGAATAACAAGGGAGTGAAATACTCGCTTGGAAGCGTCTCGAATCACGTTCTGTTGCATCAAACAGTCATTGGGCTGGAGTGCAAAAAGCAGATGGAGATGGCCGGAGACTATCCGGACGTGGTAGTTGGCTGTGTGGGCGGCGGAAGCAACTTTGCTGGGGTTGCGTTCCCATTCCTTGCCGACAAAATAGCAGGCAAAGAGCTGCGAGCAGTAGCTGTGGAGCCGACATCCTGCCCTACACTTACAAAGGGCGAGTTCAGATATGACTTTGGTGACACAGCGCAGATGACACCTCTGTTCAAGATGTACACTCTTGGAAGTAGTTTCATACCGCCCGGTATCCACGCTGGCGGACTCCGATATCACGGAATGGCGCCACTTGTGAGCCTGTGCTACGATCAGGGGTTAATCGAGGCTGTTGCCTATCCGCAGATCGACGTCTTCGCTGCTGCGATTCAGTTTGCGAGAGCGGAAGGAATAATTCCAGCTCCCGAGTCTTCTCACGCAATCAAAGCTGCAATCGATGAGGCGTTGAAGGCCAAAGGAGAAGGCAAAGAACGAGTAATACTTGTAAACGTAAGTGGGAACGGCTACTTTGATATGTCGGCTTACGATGCGTATTTGGCTGGAGAACTCCAGTAGTCTAGTTTCTGTTTAGCCCCCGCCGTAAAACGGCGGGGGCCATTTGTTGTTGAGAATCTTAACGCATATTTGTATGCTGCTGCATTAGCTTAATCAATTCCACCATTGTCTTCTCCAAGTCGATCTTCCATCCAGATTTCTCTTTGACAAGAACAATCGGCAAATCTACCAATTCCTCTGGTTTGGCGGGTGCTTCGTTTTCTTCCATCAAGGAATGGATAATTACAGTTGCACGATCGCCTTCGATCGAGTCTATTTTCAAGGTATAGTCTTTGCCTTCAACAGGTGCCTGCCCTGCACTGGCCACGAAATCAGACAATCCCTCCCCTCTCCCTACTCCGGGGAGTGCGCGAGAACTCTCACTGAGATAACTTATTGCAGCCTCCGGATCGTTCGCAGAAGCTGCGGCCAGAAAACCGCGAACAGTATTCACTGCTGCTCTCGGCTCGAGAACGAAGTGCCAAGAGGCATATCCTCCACCGCCAAGCAATATTAGGACGATTATAACAATCGCGATTGTGCCCCCGATTCCGCGCTGCTGCAGTGGAGCAGGCCGGGAGAAGTCACCTCTTCTTGGGGCAGTTGAGGAATTGCCGTATGAACCTGGAGTACCGGCGCCGTACGGAGAGGGCGGTTGATATGATTGGCCTCCGTAAGGTTGCCCAACTGTAGTCTGTTGCTCAATTGGCTCATCTTCGCTGTTGAGCGGGCTAGGTGTTGGAGAATGTGGTGTTGGATGGGGCGCCCCGACGGGCGGAGCAGGTGTCGGCGACGGTCTTGTCTGAGGCATAGCGACCGATCCTGTTGACTTGGCTTGTGATGCTGTGTCCGCTGCAGCGCTATCATCGAGCGGTGCAAAGCAATTGAAGCAAACTTGCGAGTCGGACTTGTTCTGTGCCCCGCATTTCGGACATTCTTTCATAGTTGATAAGCTCCTTATATGTGCAACCAACCGTGTCCGGGTCGAACAAAACACCTAGCCCGGAGTGGGTTTTTGAGTGTGAGAGCAGTATCGCAGAGAATCGGTGATCCGTCAATCCCTGTAAAGAATGCGACAAATCAGAGGCTGTACCGATACAGTATCGACAAATACAGCCGGCATCAGTCTTCGGTCTTCGGTGTCGGGTCACCTGCAAGTTGAGCAAGAACGTCATCTGTCAGGCCAGCATTAAGCTCTTCCCAGCGATTCTTGCTCCAAATCTCTATCTTGTCGGAAAGCCCAACAAGCCATATGCCACTGTCGGTTGCAATATCGGCGTAGGACATAAGATGCGTAGGAATAGCAACTCGCCCCTGCCTGTCCGGGGAACACTCCACTGCCGATCCGACAAAGAAACGTTCGAGCATAATACCACGCTGGTCGAGGAAAGACTTGGGGATGAGTTTTTGCTGCACGTCAGGCCAGGCGCGCTCAGAGAATATCCACAGACAGCCGTTCAGCCCCTTAGTGAGTATGAACTTTTCACCAAGTTTGGCTCTGAACTTCGCAGGGACAACCGTGCGACCCTTATCATCAATGGAGTGTTCGTAAGCGCCTGAAAACATGCTTCTCTTTCTGATACGACGAAGCCGCTGTCAACGACAGATAAGGCTACGCTGCCCCAGGCATTTTGAGGCAAAGCGCTGTGGTGTCGACAGCGGAAGGTCGGTGAGAATCTTCTGGATCAGTTGGAACCCGCGCCAGACCTGACTCTGTAGCGAAGATGCTTGCTCCTTGCTCTGGATCTGACAAGCTCGCTTCGCTCGATCTTTCCGAAGTCTTTTCGGTCGGCGGAGAGCAATGACAGCACAAAGTCCTTGTTCGTTCTGGCTACCAAGCTTGCAGTGCAGGTTCCGCAGTAGCTGCGAGAAGCGACGCTGTCCCCACAATCATCCGCGAGTGTGATAATCGTGTCGGGGAACGGGTCTGGCCTTCCGCAGATGTTGCAGTGAGGGATAGACATGAGGCGACTTCCAGTGTCAGCACAGAGTTCCTTGACTACGCGGTAGATTACCGAGTCGAACGACCGCTGTATAAGAACAAACGGGTAGTTCGCCTTAAGCACCCGCTCCACTTCGTCTAGCATCGACTGATCTTTAGCTTGAATCGCGTAGGACACCAGCTTGCCGTGTGAGAGTTGAGCCATATTAATGTGCGGCTGAAGTTCAGCAAAGAGTCTGCGAATCGACTTCGTGTCTTCCTCGCTACCTGTCTCTACCAGATAAACGGCAACTATCCCGCCCGGACCTGGTTCAACAGATATCTGACTAACAGAGCCACTTTCAGCGGTAATCTCGTGCATTTTTCCTCCCTCAATGGAGCAATCAGCCATTTTCTACCACCTGTTACCACTTTCCACCCAAATTATAGTAATAGGCTGATTGGTAAGTCAAGGATGCCAACGATATTAGTCTGGGGAGATTTTACCCAGTTACATGCAAATGATCGCATTCGCAGTGGTAGCGGGTGGGTTGTGAAGGGTAGTGCAACGAATCAAAACGGTTTAACACCAAGAGACGCGATACTATCTCACCTCCGCCGGAGTTGTTACAGGGAGGTGGGTTGTACGGAGGCTTCTGCTACTGTGGGTTCTGGTCTACATCTATCAACCCCAGCACAGTAGCGCGGCGCATAGCTTGCACTCGATTAGAGACTTGCAGTTTCTCGTAAATCCTGGCCAAATGAAAGTCGACAGTTCGCTTGCTGCAATACAACGCGGCGGCAGTCTCCCTGGAGGATTTTCCTTCCATAACCAGGTTCAGGACTTCGACCTCGCGTTTAGTTAGTTTGACTGTGCAAGAATTCTGCACACCGCTTTCGGGGTCTAATGCCACCTTATTTCCTCCTTTCCGTTTGGTCCCGGAGCAAAATCCGTGATCAGTAGCTTAAAGCAGAAAACCACGGCTCACATAAGCGTATCGTGTTAGGTCCAAAGTGGTCAGTGCCGATCTCGACAGGCCAGTACGGTTCGAGGAACGGGGGGCCGCCTTGGGCGATGCGACAGCCTCAGCCGATATGTAGGTAACAGATTAGTCGTCTGGCGAGTGCAACTGGTATGTATTATTGCTCAGTTTGTACACTCAGTCATCGTGAAGTATACCAGTAACACCCGTTATTGTCAATAGCTCCCCTGGCAATTGTCGATAATCGCTATTTTTCCTATCTCAATACAGACTCTACTTTGGCCTGCCACAAACTTAGCGGCTGCCTGCTTGGGACTGTATAAAAAACAGGGTAGTTACGGGAACTGCCCTGTTTCCGGTATTACGTCAAGTTCACAAAACCATACGATTATCTCAAACTCGCATTTGGGGACGCTTTTGCACCCTCAAAGTCTCTTACGAACTGTTCGAGATCAACCTTCCAAGTGTCACCTTCTTTAACCACGGGTACAGGGACACCATCCTTCATTTTGGGAGGAAGGTCTTCATATCTGAATCCTGCAATCGCTCCCGGTCCCGGCTTTACCAGCACTTTTGCAGTGGTTTGGTCAATCGATTGCAGCGCGAGCTTGTATTCTCTTCCTTCTTCCATACCAACACCCTGGCCGTGGAAAAAGTCGACTGTCAGTGAGCGTCCACTTCTTCGCGCCACGAGGCTCATATTAACCAAATACTCGCCGGAACGCTGTGTAACAATGTCTTTTAGCGACTGCAGATCGTTGTTATTCACTGCTGTTACGAATGCTCTGCTGGCTTCCATTGGTCCCTGCGGCAGAGCTACAAATCTGTAGTATACAAACCATCCTCCGCCAATCAGAATTGCAAGCGTTATGAGCGAGCCAAATATGCCAGCCCAGAACCGAGGCTTCACAGGAGCGAGGTCCTGTTTCTGCTGATAGCGCACGCGAGGTGGCGCCTTCACAACGCCGTAAGGGTCAGACTGCGGTCCACCCAAGCTGCCTAGGGAGGATCCCTGCTGTCCATTCTGCTGCGAGTTTAGCGGTTGTCCAACAACAGAGACCGGGCCATCCGACATATCGTCGCCTGCAAGCGGACCACCAGAACGGATCATACTGTCTACAGATCCCGGACCTGCCACAGTGGGGCTGTATGCATTCACAGCTCCCGGGCCAGCAACGGCCGGTTGATATGGCTTAGAGTCCGTGTTTGCCAACTGCGCCTGACAACTACTGCATACTGTGCTCTCGATACTGTTGTCAGCACCGCATTTAGGACACTTGTTCATCAACGATTGACTCCTTTTCGGTTCACAGATACCGCCTCTGACTCTCATTCCAAAGACGGCAGCATTCCCCGAACGATTATGCTGATACTTGAGATTTCTGCCCGTCACGAGGTGGAAAATCCAGCATTCTTCATTTAGGCTAGACTCTATTAACACAGATTTTGTTCCGCACAAGTACCCCATGAAGTCCACCATTATGGTCTAAATAGTGAACTCATCCATATTATGGCGGATTGTGGTTCAAACGAAAGATCAGCTGTGCCCAGCAATAGTGGAGGGAGTTTGTCGGTGTCAAGCTATATCGTGAGTTGTGCCAACTTTTGGCAGAGATGGTTTAGAGAAGTCTTGATTTCCGGGGGCAGCAAACCATGATGCCAGTAAGCTGCCCCTAGGGTGATGATTATTGGTTACCGCCAACCAGATAGAGGATTAGCCCACCTTTGCCTACGGCCCAAGCTGCTTCGTCGCTCACGATCGAAACACTGTTGAAGGTATCCTTGTTTTCAAACGTGGTCACTGGCTCCATACCCCAGTAGTTGTTGGAGAATCTGAGTACAGTAGTTCTATTGATAAACGAGTGAGGACGACCGAGCACCCAGCCGTTGCCACCTTCGGTCATATCAATAGTCTGCCACGGCCACGCATAGCCAAACTGGTTCACGAGGCTCCACTTCTTGCCTCCGTCTGCGCTTTTGTAGACTTCACCGTTATCGCTGCAGGCCCACGTTTCATTCCCGGCAGCAACAGAGCAAGCCGTAATATCCCCGGTTCCTGGGATTCCAGTTGCCTCTGTCCAAGTGTCGCCGCCATCCGAAGTGTAGAAGATCCTCCCCGCATTGCAGGTTAGAACGCCGTTCTTCAGGTCGATAAAACGGATGCTCCGAACAGTCTTATCCGTTACTTGAACGCTTGTCCAGTTAGCACCGCCGTCGGTAGTTCGATACAACGAGCCGAAGTCACCCCCGACAAGTAAGGTCGTCGGCGAGACGACAGCGCAGGTTCTCAGGTTGTGATCTGTTTCCAGCTTAATCTGTGCCCACTTGCCGTTTTCGCACAGCAGAACGTTGCCTTGGTCGCCTACGGCGCAGATAAGTTTGCCATCTTTTGCTACATCCACTGCCTTAAGCGATACTGTAGTAGGAGTTGCAACCTTGCTCCAGTTCTTTCCATCATACTGCAGCACGGTGCCGCTGTTTCCCACAGCATAGCCCGACGTCTTGGAAACCATCTTGATGCCGTTTAAGTCTTCAGTAGTAACCGGGCCGTCCTGAATGATGCTCGACTGCAGATTATATGTCCAAGAGTCTTTGTGTCCCTGTGCGTACGCCAGGTTAAACGGCAGTATTTCCAAGTGCTGATAGTCGGTCTGGCCGTTGGCGGTTATCTCGCATAAGAACACTCCGTTGAACCCAACTACGTGGATCATTCCCCAAGGGTTGTCGTGCAGAATGTGTCCTGTGGCCGTAACAACCGATCCCAGACACGATCTGTTAGGCATTGTGAACATACCGTTTTCATCCGTAGTTCCGACAAATGGCAGGAATTCTTCCTTAAACTTGCCAGCCTGTGCTTGGTAGAACTTGATCGTCGCATTGGGAATAGGGTTTCGATATGCGTCGATGAGTCTCACTTTGCAGGTCGTCGGCAGATCGTAGAGAAACTCGCCGTAGTAGCCTCTGCGCTTATGCAGGTTGGAGTTGAAGGCATTGGCTGTGTGATCTGAATAATGCGTAGCACCACTCGTGGCCATTACACAGAAGCCTCGGGTGTTAACGTGACCGATCTTTGGTTTTATCTCATTTGTAACCGGATCTAGCCCCTTGTCCAATTGGTAAAGGTCGATCATACCTAGTTGGTGGCTGTGCTCGTGCAGTCCCCAGGTATATATCCCTTTAATGAAGTCTGGGTTCTCGGTGAAAATCTTGATAGCATCAATATTGTAGTGCCACTGGCCATCCCACTGCCAATCTGAGGCCTGATGTGTCACTTCGTGGTCAGGTTCAACAACCACTTCATCTACTCTCACTCGTTCCAGAATACCCTCTGGAGACGTTGGATAGATCGCTTCAGCAAAGCACTGGTTCATAAGCCTCATCTGATACTGGCACCAGTCCTCGAAAGTGGCTATGTCTGGATTGATCTTCCTTGCCTCTGTCAGCATCCAATCGTATAGACTCTGATGGCAATGGAATCTATAGCAGAGAGCGTTTGTTCTGTCCTCTACAACGTTATTGGTCTCAATTTCTTCTGCTATCTCGTTGTCAGGGTCAGCTACAAACTTGATGTAGTGATCATTCCATTCGGAGTCCCATGTCCATTTGTAACTCGTGGAGGTCGTCCCTCTTGGTTCTATGGACGGAAGAGTGCCAGACTCCACCTCTTTGCCATCAAAATACCATTTGTAAGAGAAAGCTCCCGTTGGTTGGTCGCCGGGGTTCTTCATAACCGCGGTAAACGTTACCTGCTCACCTTTGGCAGGCCACCGTTTTTTTGCCTGTTCCTCTTCGGAAAGAGACGGCCTCGAGTTTCCACCATCCAACGGATCAATATTTCTAGTGTAAGTGACGTTATAACGGTTGTAACGCGGGGTTCTTGAGATGTAAACCACATCAATGTCAGGGCCAGCAATCAGAGGGGTCACAGTTGATATCCCAAAGACTATAGACATTGAGGCGATTACTACTCTCATATCGAGCCATCCAAGTTTCATATCGGTTCTTTTCCTTTAGTGTAGAATAGTTTGGGGGGCATCTGATCCAACCCAATTATACGTAAGCCAGATTTCTGTGTCAACGCTGCTCACTCCCTTCGCCTTTGTCGAAGGCATTTGACCGGCAGCAATGCTATGCGATAGAGTAATTCAGACAATCATTAGTGAGGTCATCAATGGAGAGAATTTGGGCACCCTGGCGGGTGCAGTACATAACAGCAGGCAATCCTGGGGGTTGCATATTTTGCGATAAACCGAACTCCGACGCCGAAGAAGGTGAGTTCATCCTCTATAAGGGCGACAAAGCTTTCATTCTACTGAATGCATATCCTTACAACAACGGCCATCTGATGGTAGCTCCTTACAGGCACACGGCTGACATTTCCTCGCTCTCTGACGAAGAGATGCTCTCTGTAATGAAGCTGATTGCACTCAGTAAAGACGTTTTAGCCGAAGCCTTCAGCCCAGACGGTTACAACGTTGGCATCAATCTGGGTCAGACAGCCGGAGCAGGAATCGCCGATCATTTACACGTGCACATTGTACCGCGGTGGAATGGGGATACCAACTTTATGCCAGTCATCGGCGATACAAAAGTTATGCCCCAGGCGCTTGCAGATACATACCAGCAGCTACGGGCAGCGCTTAGTCGTATTGAAGAAAGAGGCGGCAGAAAATGACCGACGATGCTTCCTCTGCTGTAGAGAGAATCGAGCGTTTAAGATCCACAGTGCTTACCTGCGACAGGTGCGAGCTATCCGAGACGCGATCGAATGTAGTCTTCGGTGATGGCAATGCCAACACGCCGCTGGTCGTAGTAGGGGAGGGGCCTGGTGCAAACGAAGACGCAACCGGGCGTCCGTTTGTGGGTAGAGCAGGAGCTCTGCTCGATGAAGCGCTAAAAGAGTGTGGGTTAACACGCAAGCACATCTTCATCACGAATACCATCAAATGCCGTGCTTGCATTCGTGAGAACGGTCGGGTTAAGAATCGTCCTCCTCGAACCAATGAGCTTTCGGCCTGTCTTCCCTGGCTCGAACAGCAACTGGAGATCATTAAGCCTATCGTAATTCTGTGTTTAGGAGCTCCAGCCGCGAACACCATCATTCATAAGGACTTCAGGATGACACAGGAGCGCGGGCAGTTCTTTGAAACGAAGTATGCGCGTTATGCGATAGCTGCTCTCCATCCCGCCTATGTTCTGCGTCAGAATGGGGAGATGTTCGAACAGACCAGAGGCTATCTTGTCGCCGACATCATGGCGGCACGTCGAAAAGTAATAGCTGCCAAAAAAGAACCGAAACCAACCCTTTTCTAACTGTCGCTAAACAAAAAGCAAAACAGCCGAGTATAACTCGGCTGTTTTCTGTCTACTAATTGTAAATGTCGGTTACTTCTTGCCTTTCAGGGCATCATTCATCGCCTTCAAGAAGTCAGACGGGCCGCGATAGCCAACCACTCGGCTGATTTCCTGGCTCTTGCTGTTCAGAAAGACGATTGTCGGGTAACCGTTGACACTGTATTTTTTCACCAAGTCCTTCTTCTTATCGCCATCTACCTTAACACAGATGAACTTGCGAGAAGCTGTAATCACATCGGAGTTGGTGTAGGTGTCGTTATCAAGCTTCTTACACCAGCCGCACCAATCGGTATAGAAATCCACCATTATTGGTTTGGCCTGTTTCTTAGCGGCCGCTGCTGCTTTATCGAAGTCTGTGTACCAGGTTATAGACTTCTCGGTCTTCTTGTCAGCGGCAATAATCCCGCTGGAGAAAACAACGATTGCAGCCAACGCCACGAACAATGCGACGAGGATGATCTTCTTTGTCATATTGCTATTCCTCCCCCATTGCGATGCGCACATAGCGCACTCGCATCTGTTGCAACCTGAGTCAAATATATGCGGGCAGACGCGCTGCCTCATGTATTGTTGTACACTTAGCCACGTTCTAAACGTGATCAGAATAGAACGCGGACAGTTGCGATCCCGAGCGAGAGGCTGCTACGGCAGTCAATTCATCCCGAAAGACTACTTCTGTCGCTTCTTCGATTGCTCTTTCGCTACTTGGACTCGTGCCTTGTGGCGCTCCTCCGCGCGTTTCCGTCTGATTCGCAGTACCTTATTCCTGATCCTCAGTGCAGTCGCACCTCCTCTGCTAGGATGAGGGAATTATAGCCCGCGCAGCATCACATGTCAAGTTTCTGAGCAGGTTCCAACCTGCAATGCAGGTTATATCACCCCGTGGGAGTAAGTGTAATACGGCTTTGCCCATACAGTTAGTGAGAGGCTTGACAGTGACTAATGACGAACGACACGTCCCACGCTCGGAATCCGATACAAATCGTTCTTCCGGCAGAAAGCGGAAGAGACTGCCCTATAGCGACATAGACCTTTCGAATTGGCGCGATTATCCTGAGATAAACACAGATACTCTCTGGCTATACAATTCGAGAGGCAAAGGCAACGGGCACGAGTTTGAGTATCACGGCAACTACATACCTCAGCTCGCAACCCAATTGTTGCTTCGTTATACGAAGGCGGGGGACATAGCATTAGATATGTTTTTAGGTTCGGGGACAACCGCTATCGAGGCTCTGAACCTGGGCAGAAGATGCATAGGTGTCGAGATACAATCGCGCCTGGTCGAGCACGTTAGTAATTGTCTAAAGACCCTGCACGAAGCCCCGGAAGCTGTCATCTTAGAGGGCGACAGCACTCTACCTGAAACTGAGGAAGCTGTACGTCGTGAACTGCAGAATCTTGGTGCTGACTCGGCGCAGCTTCTCGTGCTGCATCCGCCGTATTGGGATATAATTCACTTCTCGGATGATGCGTCAGAAATATCTAATGAAACAACTCTCGACGGGTTTCTGGATAAGTTCGGTCGGGTTGCGAGCACTGGTTACAATCTATTGGAGCGCGAAAGATTCGCGGCGTTAATCATAGGGGACAAATACGCCGATCGCGAATTGATTCCACTGGGGTTCCTTTGTATGCAAGTTATGACGCAGACAGGGTTCCGACTCAAGTCTATTGTGGTAAAGAACATAGAGGGAAACGAGATCGGCAAAGGCAGAACAAGCAATTTGTGGCGCTACAGAGCACTTGCTGGAGGATTTCACATTTTCAAGCACGAGTATGTGATTATTTTCCAGAAACCGGGGTAGTCGACGAGCAGTTGTCTGCCTTAAGGAGGAATTGCTATGCTCAAGATTAAACGTGCATATGATGCCCCTGAGTCGGATGATGGTAAGCGGATTCTTGTAGACGGCATCTGGCCAAGAGGTGTCAGCAAAGAGGATGCAAAAATCGATGAGTGGAGGCGGGATCTTACTGTATCGGCCGACCTTAGAAAGTGGTATGGGCACGATCCTGCAAAGTGGGAAGAGTTCAAACGCCGCTTTCATCAGGAGCTTGTGGATAACAACAAAATTGACGATCTTCGTAAGCTGGCCGAGCAGGCCAAGCACGAAAATGTTACACTAATATTCGGAGCGAAGGACGTCGAACACTCCAACGCAGAATACTTGAGGGAGTTGATAGAAGGATTTGAGAGATAAAAAGATACTTGAAACAGAGCCAGCGTGGAAGCGCCGTCAGCGGGAGCGCAACAAGGTATCACGGGCCTCTTGGTGGTGGATAGGCGGGGGCGTGCTGGTCGCCGGTTTGCTTCTTACTGTTCTCATCTTTAGCTGGACTGGCGCGCTACGTTCCACATCCGGTAAAGAGCCCAAAGAACAGAAAACAGTCAATGCTTTGGTACACGTTTCGGACAAAACCATCGAAACGAAAGACGGCAAAACCACTTATATCATCGAATTTCAGATGAACCCATACAAAGCCATATGGGTAACCAATAAAGCGAAGTACGATTCAGTATCCAAAGGTCAGGAAGTCCTACTCACTTTCGAACAGAACCCTGCCACTGGTGGAATTCTGCGTGTTACGGGGTTCACTATTCCAAAGTTCTGGAAGCCAGAACAAGACTAGTCACACGGTTCGTGCTCTCTAGCTGTCAACCTTCGAGCCAGATTTCGTACTGCACAGCCTATCTTCTTTGCAAGAGGCTCAAAGGGCATCTGCGTGGCCAGAAGCTCGGTTTCTTCTTTAGTGAGGGTGTCCGGGGCACATTTTCGTTTCAGTTTGACAATGGCGTACAGGTCGGCTTGCGCAAACTGTCCAAACACGAAGTTCATAAGCGGGTTCAATCCACGGAGAACACAGGCTGCAAAGTCGACGACTTTTGGCTTGCCGTCGGCGGTGATCATTACATTTCCCGCGCATCGCAGATCGCAGTGAACAACGCCTCTTGCGTGGAACTGCCTGACAACTTCCTTGAGTTCATCGAAGAAACCCTCCGGTATCTCGCCTTTGTAGTCACAAAGTGCTGTACCTTCCAGATGATCGATCGCTAGTGCCCTGCAGTCAATCTGTTCGATTATATGCGGCACTGTGTTTAAGTCTTCCAGTCTGGCGAGTGCCGCACGTTCTCTGCGGATCAGAATAGGGCCGATGAGCAGCCTGAACAGTTTGGCACTGCGGTTAAAATCCTTGATGACGATCTTACGGTCACCCATGTCGGCCAATCTGAGGTCTGGTCTCGTTCCGCCGGCAGTTCTTAGGAAGGCAATTGTATTTCTTTCGATTTCTTCTCGGTTCATGGGCGGTTCAGCGGACTCAATGGTTCCGCTGGGAGGGCAGCTAATAAAAAACCTCGTTGACAATTCTTCTGGCCTCACTTTCGCAGACAGAAGCGTAGACATTCCCATCGCTAGCAGAGAGCGTAGCCGTCTTCACAGCTTCTCGCGGCAGCGACCTGATGAACATAGCGATACACATCAGTTGCGCATCGTCCATAGAACTGATAGTCCCACCGCGCACAGTGTCAAACACATCTGGAAGCCTGAAAAACGTGTTCACCGACAGGATTTTGCTTTTGGCTGCCATCAGAAGCTGGTGCTGTCTTTCAATTCTGTCTAAGTCGGAATCGTTGTGCCCATCATTTGATTTTCTGAATCTTACGAACCCAAGCGCTTCTTGTCCGTTCAGCACCTGTGTTCCAGGTTCTAGATGGATGTGTAGATTGCCCCAGTTGTCATCGTAATCCATCTGCTTATTCACTCGCAATTCCACGCCACCGAGCAGGTCGATGACCTGAGCAAAGCTCTGATAATCAAGCACAATATATTCGTCGGTCTGAACTCCAAGGTAGTTATCAACCGTTCGTTTCGCCAGTTCGGGGCCACCGTATGCGTGGGCAGAGTTGATCTTTCGCTTGTTCCGGTAGCCCGGAATATGAACCATAGTATCCCTGGGGATGGAGAGTATATCCGCAGTTCTTTCTGCAAAATCCAAGTGAGCAAGCAGAATAGTGTCCGTTCGAGCATTATTCTCGATGACTCGGCCGTTACGATCGTAGTTGACGTCTTTGCCGAGAAACAGAACAATAATGTCACTCTTGTTGGGGAACGCACTAGCCGGTTTCCATCGTCCGGTTCTCCAAACGCTCATTATGCGCTGAGAGGTCTCACTCTTTGAGTAGATATAACCGATGGAGGTGCCCGCTACCAGGGCAAAGGCTGCAAGGAGTCCTAAGGCTATTCTCCAGAACACTCGCGTGGTCTTGCGCCTTCGCACGGGCCGTTTCTCTATACCTGCCGTTTGTCTCTGCATCAGCTCGCCGAATTCCCTCCAAAGAACTACGCTGGGCAGCCAAACCGCCCGAATACGTTAAGTATAACCACCGTGCCTTCCGCTGTCAATTCTGGTGGCCTTCTGCAGTATGAAGTGTTAGCATCAAATTATCTGTCGACAAATAGTGCTTGTTTGGGTAACGCGCAAGTGGTATAATACACTGTCCTATCAGCAAGCATGGCAAGGTAGGATAGATAGGGTATTATGGCGCGAGCGGAGCTCGCGTGGAATGCCCTCCCTGCTCCGGAAGCACCGGAGCCGATTAAGCCCGAAGGGAGGTGACGAGCAATAGCTATCGTCAGAGACTACGAGACACTCTACATCATCGATCCGAACCTCACGGATGAACAGGTCCAGACCGTAACCGGCAAGTACAGCGACATAGTGAAGCAGGCTGGTGGCGAGATCCTGGCTGTTGAGAAATGGGACAAGCGCAGGCTGGCATACGAAGTGGCAGGTAAGCGCGAAGGACTGTATATTCTCATGTACTTCCGCGGTGAACCGGCCGTAGCGACTGAGCTGGACAGAGTTATGAAGATCAGCGAAGACGTAATGCGACATCTGATCGTGCGTGACGATTTGAATCAGGCGGCAGCAGCACAGGAGCGAGCATTAAGGCCAGTCCCGGCAGAGCAGCCTGAGGCAGTCGAAGCTGCACCGAAGGATACTCCTGCTGAAGCACCTGCAGAGGCCCCTGAAGCCCCTGCGGCGGAGGCGGAGCCCGCAGCAGAGCCTGCAGCCGAGGAGAATCCTGAACCGGCTGAAGTAGTCGAAACGGCAGAGGCGGCTGAACCTGCAGAGGAACAAGCCCCAGCCGAAGAGACTCCTGCCGAACAGGTAGAGTAAAGAATAGATAAGGTGGTTCACTCGAGTGCATTTGGCGGGCAATAGCTCTCCTGCATCCGATGGCGAAACCCCAACTTCGAAGACAGGTTCTGTTTGCCACTTGCTGAGATCTATTAGAATCGGTGTTTTGGAGGATTAGAGAATGTTGAATCAAGTGGTGTTGATTGGAAGAATGGGAAGAGACCCCGAGCTGAAGTACACCCCAAGTGGTGTCGCTGTGGCGAGCTTCAGTATTGCGGTCAACCGTAACTTCAAATCCCAGTCGGGAGAGACAGAAACGGATTGGATTGATATTGTAACCTGGAGGCAGTCGGCGGAGTTTGCCGCCAACTATCTTTCGAAGGGACGGCTGGTAGCTGTCCAGGGAAGAATGCAAGTCCGAACGTGGGTTGCGCAAGATGGTACTAAGCGTAAGGCTGTCGAGGTTGTTGCCGACAGAGTGACAGGGCTCGATAAGCCGAAAGACCAGGTCGGAGCGCCTACCGGCGGTGAAGATTTTCCAACCGTTGGCCCGAGTGAAACTGATCCGGATTACGATCCATTTAGTGAAGAATAAGACGGAGGTCACTGCATGCGCGGACCAAGAAGATCCGGCGGTGGCGGACGCAGATATGGCAAGCCGCGCCGCAAAGTATGTATGTTCTGTGTCGACAAGGTCGAGTACATCGACTACAAAAACGTATCGCGACTCAGAAAGTACGTCACCGAGCGTGGCAAGATCTACCCGCGTCGCTCTAGCGGAAACTGCGCGTCTCATCAGCGCGAGATGACCCGTGCGATCAAGCGGGCGAGAGAGATTGCCCTGCTGCCGTTTACGGCTGAGTGAGGCTCACACCGACGAGCCTTGATATATGGGGGTGGTAGATTAGCTTCTGCCACCCCTGGTTCATTTGTAGCACTGGCTGATGAATATACCCCGCATAGCCACCATTTAGGAGCAAAACCGATGAACATAGTAGTTCTAGATGCATTTGCACTAAACCCAGGAGATCTAACTTGGGCAGCGCTGGAGCAGCTCGGAGATTGCCGCATTTACGATCGCAGTGCACCCGAAGAGGCTGTCGCAAGGGCGGAAGATGCCGAGATTGTTCTCACTAACAAAGTACTGATGTCTGCTGATGTGATCGCTCGACTGCCAAAACTGGAGTATATAGGGATTCTGGCCACGGGTGTCAACTGCGTGGATCTCGAAGCAGCGCGCAGAAGAGGGATTACAGTCAGCAATGTGCCGGAGTACAGCACTAAATCTGTGGCTCAGATGACTTTTGCTCTGCTGTTAGAATTGGTTCTGCATGTTGGTGAGCATTCGCGTGGAGTCCGCGAAGGCAAATGGTCGAAGAGTATAGACTTCTCCTATCACGATTATCCATTGACTGAGTTAGATGGCCTTACACTGGGAATTGTGGGTTTGGGGCAGATTGGCCGTGCGGTATCCGGAATCGCGAGTGCATTTGGGATGCGAGTCATTGCTCATTCGCGTTCTTCAAAACTGCCAGGAGTGGAGATGGTAACACTAGACGACGTGTTCAGAACTAGCGACGTCGTATCGCTCCACGTTCCTCTTACAGACCAAACCGAAGGGCTTGTTGACAGTTACAAATTGGGACTGATGAAACCAACGGCATATTTCATCAATACTGCAAGGGGTGCCTTGGTTGTCGAGCAGGACCTTGCGGATGCTCTGAACTCCGGCAGAATAGCCGGGGCGGCACTCGATGTGCTTTCAACTGAGCCACCTAATACCGATAACCCGCTTCTTGTGGCAAAGAATTGCATCATTACTCCCCATATTGCCTGGGCGATAGCTTCTGCAAGATCCAGGCTAATGCAGGAAGTAGTAGCTAACGTGCGGGCTTTTATCGAGGGAAATCCAAGGAATGTAGTGAGCTGAAGGTTGCTTACTCCGGAGTCTTTGTTACAGATTCTGCGAGCTTTCTTGGCCGGCTCATTTTTGAAATCACAAACGCCGCTACCAGCAATGTGAGTACAACCCACGTGCAGGGCGGCAGTTTTACAACCGTTTGCACGATGCTGACACCTCGCAGCACATTCCAGATGCCGAATCCGAAGAACACCAGGGATGCCCCGATCTTCACTGCTCGTTCTGGCAGCGACTTGCCAAGAATGACACCCACAAGTATCGCCAAGCCATCAGATACCACCATTCCGAGCGATGAGCCTATCCATACCCAAAAGAGCTCTGCAGGGTAGTTGGCAGCTATTGCAACGGTGCTTAACATAGTCTTATCGCCGAGTTCAGCAAGGAAAAAAGTGGTAGCTACACACAAAAACGGAGAACGACATTTGATGTTCGAGCAGGTGTTGTCTTCAAGACTGTCGCCTCGGAGTGTCCAGATACCAAAGCCGATAAATGCGAGCCCCGCAGCTATCTCAATCCACCCCGGGGGGGACGACTCTTCCGAGTCCGCTTCCAAGGGCAACCGACACGATGTGTACCAGCAGCGTTGCAGCAAATATCGCACCAAGAACGATTCATGGGCGAAATCTTGTGGCGAAACAGAGGGCTACAAGCTGGGTTTTGTCACCCAACTCCGCCAGAAATACAATCCAAAGCGATACTATAAAAGCGTGCACTATAGAGCTGCCATATTAAGAGTCTTGTCTGCTGCTACAGCCTGTACATACAGAAGGGGAAACGCCGAGAAAAAGCGCCTCCCCTTGTACTACAACAGAGAGAACAGAATCTACTTCTTATCCTCACTCGCCGGGCTATTCTGCGTTTCAGGCGCTGAGATCAACCCGTTCAGTGAAGAAAGGTCATCGAGTCTGAAGTGAGCATCTATGACCTCGTCGATACTAATGGGTCCGAGCCGGTCGAGTCTTTCTTTCTCTTCGGCGCTGACCTCGTTCGGGGTATCCCGAAGTATTCCGTCCTCCCACTCTTCCTGCTTCACAAACTGTTCGCCGAGCTTCTTGCATCTGGAGCATCGGAACTTAACGTAAACGAAGCTGGGTCCGAACAGACGAAGGTAGTAGCCCGTCTGCATTACATCCTTGGCTACAATTCGCTGTCCGCAGTTGCACTTGATCATCGATTTAATGGCCATGTTACAACACCCCCGCACTTGATAGTAGTCGCTCTCGCCGCCTCGGGGTTGAGAGGTCCGAGCAACGGAAGAAGTCCACACTCATTATAGCACGGAATATGCCTGCTGCCAATTGGAGAGCAAAGAAAGGTTACCCCTTCTAAAGTGTGTAAAATTGGTTTTGCATATCTCTTGGCAAGAA
>CAZCCV010000029.1:0-33493 GCA_964497515.1 uncultured bacterium
TGGGGACATTATCCCACGGCAGTTATGGGGGACATAGTCGCTCTGCATATACACACGGAGCCCGCGCAGCCTTGCCACCAGTTCGCTTCGGGAGGTATAATTGTGCGACCATAGAAACGGTTCAAAAGCGAAAGGTAGGAGCTAATTATGAGTTTTGCCGCGGTTATTCTGGCTGCCGGAAAGAGCAAAAGGATGAAGTCGGCGTTGCCAAAAGCTGTTCATCCAATCTGCGGCAAAGCTATTGCCCGCCACATTGTCGATGCCTGCCGCACAGCCGGTGCAGAAGAAATTGTTGTAGTTATTGGCCACGAAAAAGAGGCTGTAATGTCTGCTATAGGTTCAAATGTCCAGTATGCTGTTCAGGAACAGCAGCTTGGCACTGGCGACGCTGCTAAACAGGCGCTTCCATTTGTAGATACCGAAGATATGGTACTGCTTCCCGGTGACTCCCCGCTGATTACTTCAGATACAATCAGTGCGCTAATGAAAGAGTACCGTGAAAGCCGGTCTGCGGCCACACTCCTAACTGCTATATATCCCGACCCGGCTGCCTACGGACGCATCGTTCGCGACGACAAAGGACAAGTCGAACGCATCGTCGAAGCCCGCGACGCAAGCCCCGAGATACTCGCTATAGCGGAACTCGCGACTTCCATATACTGCTTTAGCGTTCCGCTTCTTAAGGAAAGCCTTGCTGAGCTCAGCACCGACAATGCGCAGGGGGAGTACTATCTTACAGACGTCGTATCAATCCTCCGCAGCAAAGGGCATCTGGTCACTGCAAAGATAGCCGACGACTGGCGAGAAACCCTTGGTATCAACACTCGCTCTGAGCTTGCCGATGCCGCTTCTGCTATGCGCAAGCGAATCAACACCGAACTGATGTCGAACGGGGTCACAATAGTCGACCCGAACACGACTTATATCGACGCTGGCGTTCGTATCGGCCGCGACACGGTTATACACCCGTGCACCGTTATCGCAGGAAACACGGTAATCGGTGAAGCGTGCAACATTGGCCCGTTCAGCAGACTGACAGATGCGACATTGGGGAATAATACTACTGTCGCCAGCGCCACCGTAACAGGAACCTCAGCAGCCGAAGGAGAGACTGTCGAACCATACAGCGTGATTCGCAGAGTTGGAGGTGCGTAATGAACACCTTGCGCCTGTTTTCTGGAAGCTCAAACCCTGCACTTTCAGCCGATATCGCGGAGCGTCTCGGCGTTCCACTTGGAGAGATGGTTGTCGGCAGATTCGCCGACGGGGAAATATGGGTTCAGATCAACGAAAGCGTGCGCGGAGCTGATGTGTTCGTGGTGCAGTCGGGATGCTCCCCAGTAAACGACAACATTATGGAGTTGTTGATTATCTTAGACGCCCTCCGACGTGCGAGCGCCCGCAGAATAAACGTGGTAATGCCCTACTACAGCTATGCCAGGCAAGACAAAAAGGTAAAACCGCGTGAACCCGTTACTGCTAAACTTCTGGCAAACCTGATAGCTGGTGCTGGGGCGGATAGACTCCTTACGCTCGATCTTCACGCAGGACAGATTCAAGGGTTTTTTGATGTCCCTGTCGACAACCTCTATGCAGGGCCGATTATTGCGGAATACCTCAAACAGAACAGCGCAATAGAGGCCGATGCTGTGGTAGTATCTCCCGACGTAGGAGGAGTAATCCGAGCCAGAGCGCTGGCAGAAACGCTCGGAGTGCCACTGTCAATAATTGCAAAACGGCGTCCGGAACCAAATAGATCGGAGGTTATGGAAATCATAGGGGATGTTGCCGGCAAAACCTGTATTATGATAGACGATATTATAGACACAGGAGGGTCGATTGTATCGGGAGCCAGAGCGCTTGCAGACCGTGGAGCAAATGAGGTCTATGCAGCGTGTACCCATCCGGTTCTTTCAGAGGGTGCAATCGAGAGACTCGAAAAATCGCCTGTGCAGCAGATAATAGTGACTAATACCATACAGCTACCACCAGAAAAGCACTCCGGTAAGATGAGGGTTCTATCTGTTGCAGGGCTCCTTGCCGATGCTATCCGCAGCATCCACGAAGAGGCATCTGTAAGCCGGCTGTTCAGCGAAACTTGGACGGGTCAGCATTGAAACTGATTGTTGGACTCGGCAACCCTGGAGCCGAATACGCAAAAACCCGCCACAACGTCGGCTTCGAGGTGGTCACTACACTCGCCAAACGATGGCATATAAGAATCGCTCGCCGTATTGGCCGATCTCTCGTCGGAAGAGCAAAGGCGCACGGATTCGAACTTACGATTATGAAGCCGCTCACGTTTATGAACCTGTCGGGAGAAGTGGTCGCCTACTTTGCACGCAGAGAGAAGATAGACCCATCGGAAATCCTTCTGGTGTACGACGATATTGCACTCCCACTCGGCAAAATCCGCATCAGACCAGGAGGCAGCGCCGGCGGCCACAACGGAATGAAATCTATAATCTCTCACTTGCATACTAACGAGTTTCCAAGAGTGAGGGTGGGGATTGGTTCGGCAAGCCGGGATGTTGTAGACCACGTTCTATCGCGATTTCACAGGTCAGAAAGACAAACTGCCCACGAAGCTATCGTGCTTGCGGCTGATGCTATCGAAATGATTCTGAAAGATGGTATCGAAGCCGCTATGAATTGCTACAATCATAGAGGCGACGGCGCAGACTGATTGCCGGATTGCTATTAGATGGGGAGATTTGCCTTCGTGCAGCCTGCAAAAGACCACACGAAGGCTTCATTTTGTCGGACTACAACCGTCCGTGAAATACTCTTTCGTCGCCCTTGACCTTCACGGGGACAGTGATATCTACTTTGTCTTTCTGCCCACTCTTTGCCCAGGCCACGTTAAACTCCTGTATCGAACAGAAACCATGCATCTCCTGTCCGCTTGCAGGCTTCACAATAACCAGAAATACGCCGTTGAACCCGACAACATGAATCGGACCAAACGGATTGTCACGGAGTACACATCCGGTTTCAGTCACGCCAGACATCTTCACCGGGCGGTTCTTCAGTGGGAATCTGCCCTTGGAATCGGTCTTGCCGGTATGAACAGGCTCATTCTTTATACCGCGCCCTGTCGCATCGATGAAAGACTGGTATATCTTGATCTCTGCATTCGGGACAGGCTTACCGTCTAGCCCTGTTATAACCAGCGTGTTGTTTTTCGCCATACAGTACAGATACTCACCAAAGTAACCGCGTCGTTTACCTTTGGTGAAGTTCATAGCGAACACGTCACCGGGTGAATACAGGCTGTAAAGCGTATCAGGTGACTTGTGCGGAGCGATTTCTCCTCCGCCCATCAGCCCGCGTTGATCGTAGTTGAACCCCACGCCATTTACACTGTTTTCAGAGGGGTCTACTATGAATTGATAGTTATCGATCAGCCCATTCTGGTGGCTCATCTCGTGCAGCCAAGCACCATCGGGTCTGCCCAGGAAGTTCAGGAAGTTGAGATACGTTCGTCCTTGCTCGCTGTTGTCCCAGAATGTGTCGCGCAGCGTGCAGCCTCTGCCGCCGTCGAATGTGCTCGACTGTTCTCCAACCTGAAACGGGCCACTCGGGCACGTTCGAGCTATTTCACCATCTGGCACATACAGTATCTGACCGATTGCTACCCGCGCAGTGATTCCATTCGGAGCAAAATCGTATTTCGATTCTGCGAAGAGCTGGTTCATAAAGCGCGCTTGCTGCTGCAGCCAGTCTTCAAAGGAATACGAACCAATGAAGTTGGTTTTCTCCTCCGCCTGCGCGAGGGTGCCCGTCTCAATGACGTGCTTCCAGAGAATTGCGGTGTTCAGCACAGTCAGTTCGTTGTTTCTTGGGCAGTAGTCTTCAGCAGTGGGAGTGAACTTGAACGTGATGTCGTGGTCAGCCGGATCCCAAGTCCACTGATAAGTCAGTTCTGCTCGCTCACGCGGCTTCAACTCAGGAATCACACCTTCTGCCACTTTTTCACCATCCACGAGCCATACATAGGAAGCTCCCGAAGGCGACTTACCTTTGTTTTGCACGTGAGCCGTGTAGGTGACTATTTCACCCTTATCGGGGTAGTGCTTTGCTTCATTATTGGTGACGGTCATCATATCCATACCGTCGTAAGGCGCGCCGACATACTTCTCATAAACAGGCGTACGTTCAATCCAAAGTACGTCGAGGTCGGCTGCTTCCTCATTCGGAGGAGTGTAAATCGGCTGGTTCGGAGTGAACCGCACGTCGTCTATCTGAACATAGTGCGAGGCATACTTGGGAGTATTTGTTCCACCGAAGGCAACCTCGAAGAAGTCGATCTTCTTCATAGACGGATTCAGCCATCTAAAAATATCCCAGGCCGGATCATCCTTCAGAGGCACGCGAACGGGCTGCCATTCGTCGGAATCCTGCATTTTGAACATAGAAGCGCGTCCTTTGGGCTGGATTCTAAAGAACGAGCCATCCTGACTGCGCAGATAAACAATTGGGTTCGGGCCGTAGTGAATTACCCCCTTGGGAAACCTGACCTTAAACTCCAGGTAGTCAACTTCCGAAAGATCCCAGTTGGCGTCCCGGAACTTGGGGAAGGCAAAGTAGTGTTCTGCGCCCTGACAGTAATTCATCACTAACGAATACTTGCCTGCGAGGGGACGATCATCCGTCCCGGCGCACTCGGCGTACCACGGGCCCCAATCTTCGGCTCCGCACGTCCACAATGCAGGAGCCTCGGTGAAGTCTGTGGTAATTGCAGGGGCAGCAAGGCTCGCAATCATCAGAAGCGAGCACAGTGCGAGAGCCTTCAGCATATACATCCTCCATCTTTGAGTGTGATAATCCCCGTCTGCCTTCGACGGAGTGTTATCTCTGCTATTATAACAAGACGTTGGATGACTTGCATTAATGACAGCGAAGGACAGGCATTTTGCCTGTCCTTCGAATAAATATCTATGCTAAACGGGGTTTCTATGTAAGCTCAATAACTTTGCGCTCTTGTTTCTTCGTAGAACGCTTGGATGGTCCGTTAACCAGCGTAGCCATTGCACGCACAATATCGGCACGGCTCACGATTCCCACTACTTTCCGCCCGTCCAGAATCGGCACCCGGTTGATGTTGTGTTCAATCATAACGCGCGCTATGTCGGAAGCAGCAGAGTCTTCGGAGAATGTGATTACAGTGCTCGTCATGGCCTCTTCAACTGTAGTGCCACGGGACTTGCGATACATCTCCTCAACAACCTCATCCGGCAGTGGCCATGGGCCATTATTCAGCGGCCGAACCCTCCCTACTGGAGACTGACCCTTCATCAATACATCGGATTCGGTGATGATGCCTTCCAGATTCCCATCCACATCCACCACCGGCAGGCCACTTATCTCCTTCTCAGCCATCGTGCCTAAAGCTTCCTCGATAGATGAGCCCTTCTTGATGGTGACTACGTTCCTAACCATAATGTCTTTTGCGCTTATGCTGAGCATATATGCACCTCCCGACAGCTCTGCTTCTTCAAACCTGCCAACTAACACTTACCCAAGCTTAAGTCTGCCGAATCTGAGCTTTCCAACTTTCAAAATTTGCCCTTCGCTGATCGCGATGTCGCCCTTTGCATCAGCTACTCTCTCGCCATCAATGGTAACGGCACCCTGTTCAATCAGTCTTCTGGCTTCGCTGTTCGAACTCGCCATACCGGCGACTACCACCAGCTTTGGCCCCCATATACGGCCATCCGACAGCTCCGAACAAGGTATAACAACCTCTGGAATATCGCTCGGCAGCTCATGCTGGCTGAACACCCTCTCAAACTCCTCTTTTTCACGAACTGCATCTTCGGCAGAGTGATAAATAGTGACTATTTCGCTCGCGAGGCGTTTCTTTGCATCCATCGGATGAATTGAGCCATCTTTCAGGCCAGCTTCGATCCTGCGGACTTCATCCATCGGCACATCGGTGGTCAGCTCAAAATACTGAATCATCACCTCGTCCGGAATCGACATTGCCTTCCCGAACATATCCTTTGGGTTTTCTGTGATGCCGATGTAGTTTCCGAGCGACTTCGACATCTTCTGTACGCCATCAAGACCAGGGAGCAGAGGCGTGAACAGCCCAACCTGCGCCTCCAGACCGTGAGCCTCCTGCAGATCGCGTCCCATCATAATATTGAACTTCTGATCCGTACCACCGATCTCGATATCGGCCTTAATCTCCACTGAGTCGAGAGCCTGAGCTATCGGATACAAGAGCTCGTGCAGCCCGATAGGGCGCTCATCGGCCAGTCGCTTCTGAAAATCATCGCGCTCGAGTATTCTGGCTACTGTAACACGGGAAGTCTCTCTCACCACATCGCCAAAACTCATCTTTCCCAACCAGTCGCCGTTGAAGGTGAGTGTAGTCTTGGCTTTGTCGAGGATGTTCCAGAACTGACTTGTGAAAGTCTCTGCGTTAGCTTTTATCTGCTCGGCGGAAAGTACCGGCCTGGTTTCAGACTTGCCAGAAGGGTCGCCGATGCTTGCGGTGAAGTCGCCCACAATAAGGATGACCTCGTGCCCCATGTCCTGAAGCTGTCGCATCTTTCTAAGCGGCACCGCAAACCCAAGGTGCACGTCTGGTGCTGTAGGGTCTATCCCCAGTTTGATTCGAAGCGCCTTGCCATTCTTCTTCGATTCGGCGAGCTTCTTCTTTAGCTCGTCTTCGGGAACGATTTCAGCCGTCCCACGATTGATCAGTTCAAACTGCTCTTCCACCGATAGTTGTTTCACAACTGCCCCTGTCGCGAATAGAAACAAGCCCCACCTATAGAAGGGAGAGCTTGTGCTGTCTTACCATTTATAAGCTCTTGCTCTAGTAATCGTAACATCAGTACATAAGGAGTGTCAAACCACCTGCTCCGCAATTGGCTCTGACGCATGGTGAGCTATTCGGCAGGGGGGTTCACTACATATGCTTTCAGCCTCCCGACCAGATCGATTGTAATTTCGGCCTCAACAACAATCTTTTCGCCCTGATAATCAGTAGAAAGCACCCGGCCGCGGTCGTAACACATCGAAAGCAGGTCGCTTCGGTCGTACGGCAGTTCCAGCGTAACACGGTTCAGCAGTGACTGAATCGTCTTAGACATCTGACGCATCAGATACTGCAATCCCTCTCCGCTCTTCGCCGACAGATACACGGAGTTGGGCGTATCAACTACTCGATGTCGCAGTTCATACTGGTCGGCTACAAGATCGGATTTGTTAAAGACAGTTACAAGCGGTTTATCTTCTGCACCCAACTCGGTAAGCACCTGCATTACAGCTTCCTGCTGATCGGCTGAGTGAGAATGGCTCGCATCTACCACGTGGATAAGAAAATCGGAGTCTGTAACTTCCTCAAGAGTAGCTCTAAAGGATGCAACCAGATGGTGTGGCAGATTGCGCAAGAACCCGACCGTATCGCTTATAAGTACCGACCAACCATCCGGAAGATCGATTCGCCTTGTGGTCGGGTCGAGTGTTGCAAAGAGCTTCTGATCAACATAGACTCCCGCTCCAGATAGCATGTTTAGAAGCGTGGACTTCCCTGCGCTTGTGTATCCAACTAACGCTGCCGATGGGAAAGGCAGTCGGCGTCTCCCTGCTTTCTGGATACCTCTGTGCTTGCGGACTTCTTCAATCTCTTGTGTCACGTCGCTGATCCGCGCACGCAGCCGTCTGCGGTCGGATTCAAGCTTCGATTCCCCGGGACCACGCGTGCCAATTCCACCACCAAGTCTCGACATAGCAGTCCCACGCCCGGAAAGCCTCGGCAGAAGATACGTCATCTGCGCGAGTTCCACCTGCAGCTTGCCTTCTTTGGTATGTGCGCGCTGGGCGAAAATATCGAGGATAAGCTGCGTTCGGTCAACCACTCGCACAGTGGCAGCGTTCTCAATGTTTCTCTGCTGTGTGGGGGTCAGATCTTCGCCAACAATTACAACAGTCGCCTCTGTGTCCTGCACGGCCTCATAGACAAGAAGCGAGTTGCCTTGGCCTATGAAATACGCAGGGTCGGGGCGAGGCCTTCGGATGTGGATCTCATCGGCCAACTCCGCCCCTGCACTGAAAAGCAGCTCTTTCAGCTCCTCCGTATTCCATTCAGCGATGGAGGGATCCGGCGGATCAATTATAACAAGGACCGCGCGGTCTCTAAATTCCATCATACGTTACGACAGCTTCCTCTAGGGTTTGGCTCTAGAATTTGATGTGCTCGCCTATCCTGCGCACCGCCTCTTCAACTCGCTCGCCGTTTTTGTCGCCGGCGATTGTAAGGGACATACGAACGTAGCCTTCGCCATAGGTTCCGTACCCGTTTCCAGGTATCGCCAGAACACCAGCATCCTGCAGCAGCTTTTTGACGAACTCAGCAGAGGTGTACCCATCCGGAACTCTTACCCACACATAAAGTGAGGCTACGGGTTTCTTCACTTTCCAGCCCAGCTTGTTCAACCCGTCAACGAGAATATCCCGTCGCTTCTTGTAGATAGCGAGCGTATCGGCGTTGCTTACATTATCGAGTGCTTCGGCCGCCGCGATACCGATTGCGGGGAACTGTCTGGAGTCTATATTCGACTTCATCTTGTTCAACGCACGAACAAGCTCCGGGTTGCCAACAGCCATTCCTATGCGCCAGCCGGTCATGTTGAATGTCTTTGAGAAGGAGTGCATCTCGATTGCCACATCCTTTGCACCCTCGGCCTCAAGGAACGATGGCGGTATGACGTCGTCGTAGTAGACTTCGCTATATGCGCAATCGTGACACACGGCAATGTCGTACTCCTTGGCAAAGGCAACCACATCCCGGAAGAGATCCAGCGTTGCCATTGCGCCGGTAGGGTTGTTCGGGTAGTTGAGATACATCACTTTTGCCCTGCGCGCCACGTCGGAAGGGATAGCCGTAAGATCGGGCAAAAAGCCATTCTCTTCGAGTAGCGGCATAGCCACAGGCTCACCGCCAGCTAGCAGCGTGCTGACACGATACACAGTGTACCCGGGGTCGGGAACAAGAGCTACATCCCCCGGATCGGTCATTGCCCACGCAAAATGCGCAAGACCTTCTTTGGAACCTATTAGCAGCAGCGCTTCGGTTTTCGGGTCTATTTTCACACCGAAGCGTTTCTGATACCATCTTGCCACGCTTTCAAGGAACACCGGCCAACCGGCTTCCGTTTCGTCGTAGCGATGTGTCTCCGGATTGTTAGCCGCTTCGCAGAGCTTTGCAATGATCTGCGAAGGGGTCGGCTGATCCGGATCTCCAATTCCCAGATCCACCAAATCGCGCCCCTGGGCTATTGCTTCGGCTTTCATCCGAGATATTTCACCAAAGAGGTATGGTGGAATGAGGTCTAATCTTTTGGCGTACTGCAATCGAATCTCCTAAAATACTGGATCAATTAAGAAATGACGAGAGACGGAATTATCTCCGCCCCTCAATCCATGCTGAAATCACATCTTCCGCTATTTCGCCCGAGAAAACCTCGACAGCCGGCCCAGTCATCATAACTGAACCACCTTCTGGCCATTCTATGTCGAGGTCGCCGCCATCGAGCTGAACTGTGAGTGATCTTTCGGTTTTGCCGTTTAGAACCGATGCAACTGCCGACGCGCAGGCTCCCGTACCGCAGGCCAGCGTCTCCCCCGCGCCTCGCTCCCACACGCGCATCCTTATCAATTCGCGGCTTTTGACCTGAATGAACTCAGTGTTTGTGCGTTCTGGAAAAGCGGGGTGGTGCTCTACCTGCTGACCGACTTCGCGCACCGGGTAGCCTTCAACGTCATCGACGAAGACTATGCAGTGAGGATTACCCATCGACACGCATGTGACACTGAGGGTGCGATCAGAAAGCTTCAGAGGTTCCGATACTACAGGCCCTTCGCCTGGCAGGCTGGTCGGTATTTTTCCCCTCTCCAGAATCGGAGCGCCCATATCCACGCGCGCGGATACGAAAGCACCATCTTTCAGCTTGAGGTCGATTATTCTTACCCCGGCAAGAGTGTCTACACGAACAGGGTTTGCCCGCGCTATGGATCTTTCGCAGGCGAATCTGGCAACACATCGAATGCCGTTCCCACACATCTGCGCTTCCGTGCCGTCCGGGTTGAACATTCTCATGAAGTAGTCGGCATTGGTCGATGGTGCGACTATTATCAGACCATCACCACCGATACCAAACTTCCTATCGCACGCCCCTTTAGCCAGATTCGGGAGTACGGCGTCGTCCAGATGCTCTACAAAACCATTAACAACAACAAAATCGTTGCCAAGGCCGTGCATCTTGGCAAAAATCACTCAGCCTGCTCCTCTTCTGCCGCTGGTTTTTCGGCTGCGGATGCTGCTGCTGCTGCTCTTGCCGCCTGCGCTTTTTCTGCCGCCACGGAACTCAGTGTTATCGGCTTACTCGGCACTACAGACGCAATCGCATGTTTGTAGATCAGTTGAGGTGGTTTGCCCGGACTCTCCAACAATACTGTGAACGAATCGAACCCCTTCACCATCCCTTTTAGCTGAACACCGCCTGTCAGATAGATGGTTACCGGCATGTTCTCCTTCCTTACCTGATTCAGGAACAGGTCCTGCAGGTTCACTTGGGTCTTACTCATCTACACGCTCCTTACCATAACGGATGCCCTGGCATTCTCCCGGGTCATCCACGGCGTATCCGCTCCGACACCGATCTTTTTCGGGTCGGATGAAAAAACAAACGGGTCACGCCATACCCTATTCGAGTCATCTCCAAAATTACCCCTCCACCAGGAGCCTCGCTTCCATAGCATCGGCTACTTCGGAGGGTGAGAGTCTATCTACATCCATCCAGCTTATGCGCGAATCAGCACGAAACCAGGTATACTGGCGTTTGGCGAATCGTCTTGTATCACGCTTTAGAACCACAACCGCTTCCTCTAAAGAAAGCTCACCCTTCAAATGCGCTGCAATTTCTTTGTAACCCAGACCTTGCATAGGCGGAAGGTCGGTATCGTAACCTCTCGCGAGCAGCCCCCGCACTTCCTCCACGAGTCCAAGGCGGGTCAGCTCATCTACTCGCTTTTCTATCCGCTCGTAGAGCGCTTGTCTTGCCATCGTAAACCCGATGAAAACCGTGCTTGGATACCTTGGCTCTTCCGCCTTCGTTTGCTCGATAACCTGAGTCATCGGCTTCCCGGTCTGGCGGTAGACTTCAAGTGCTCGTATAACGCGCTTAAGATCGTTCGGGTGGAGCCTTGCTGCAGAGTCTGGATCGACTTTGGCTAACTCTTGGTGCAGATACTCTCTGCCCTTCTCGCGCGCAAAGACTTCAAGCTGCTCTCGTATCTCAAGATTTGGCCCCGGCCCGGGTATATTAAGCCCATCTATCAGCGCACGCACGTAAAGCCCGGTGCCACCTACTATCAGCGGAACAATCCCCTTTTGCAGTAGATCGTTGACTATCTGCGAAGCCCGCTCCTGAAAGTCGGCAACCGTAAACGGCTCGTCGGGATCAACCACGTCGATCATATGAAACCGAACGCTCTTTTGTTCCTCAGCGGTTGGCTTCGCTGTTCCGACATCCATGCCGCGATATATCGCCATAGAGTCTGCTGAGACAATCTCTGCCCCAAGTCTTACGGCGAGTTCGCAGGCAGCCGCAGTCTTGCCCGAAGCTGTCGGACCGACCACTGCCACGGGTCTTACACCCTCACGCTGTCCACCCGACATCAGTTTAGTCACCAAATCACCATACTATAGCATGATCACCCACAAACAACAAGACGAACCAGTTGCCCCGAACTCTCCCTGCCTCTTGCCACTTTGATTTTCTCCGCTCGTCGTGCGATAATCTGAACGATGGATTTCTACGCACTTATCCTCGCTGCCGGCAAAGGCACCAGAATGAAGGACGAAAAGGCACCGCCCGAGTTTCCGAAGGTGCTTAGGCTGGCGTGCGGCAGGAGCTTGGTCTCCTATGTTATAGACTCGCTGAAAGATGCCGGAGTGAACAACATATCTCTCATTGTTGGCTTCGGCGCGGATTATGTGCGCAGCGCGTTGGGTTCAGACTTCCACTATGTTGTTCAGCCTGAGCAGCGCGGCTCGGGTCACGCTGTACTGTGCGCACGAGACGATTTCAATAAGCGAAAAGGTGGCGTGATTGTCTCGTGCGGCGACAGTCCGCTGTTTACTGCAGCTACGATTTCTACCCTGATGAAGCATCACGCTTCCTCTGGTGCAGTAATTGCTCTCGTCTCTGCCATTCTCGATGTTCCTACAGGTTACGGCAGAATCATGCGGGACACTTCGGGGGAGATTGTTCGAATTGTCGAAGAAAAGTGCGCTTCCTCCGAGGAAAAATCCATAAATGAAGTGAACGGCGGAGCCTATGCTTTCGATTCCGAGTGGCTTTGGGCAAACATCAATCAAATGGAGCGGAATGAGGCGGGCGAGATGAACCTCACCGACCTTGTACGCATCGCGACCGAGCAGGGAAAGCCTATTTCTGCAATCGCTGCTGACCCGCACGAAATAATGGGCGTAAACACGCCAGACGACCTGAGAACAGTTGAACAGATCCTGCGCGACCGCGAAAGAGTCTAATCCGGTTTCATCCACCCTTCTTTCTGCCCCTAAGGGATACCCGCATACTGCTGCGCCATACTGAGCAGTCAATTGTCAACGCAACTCGATATATGGTAGAGTACCTCGAATCGGCACCTACGAGATGCCGCAGGGAGGATTATTAAAGTGCGTTTCGACGTGAAACAGGGGCTTCTTGCAGAAGCTGAATGCGATGTTCTTATTGTAAGTGTGTTCGAAGGTGCTACCGAGCTTACCGGAGCGACTGGGGAAGTCGATGCGGCATCCGGAGGCGCGTTAAAAACCCTTATAGAGCAGGAGAAATTCGAAGGCAAACTCGGCGAAATAGCCGATCTCACTCCATCCGAGGACGTTAAGGCGCGACGGGTTGTCGTTGTAGGACTGGGACGAAAAGAAGAGTTTGACTGCGACAAAGCTCGAAAGGCATCATCTGCCGCTGCAAGAAAGGCTCGAGACCTGTCGGCAAAGCGAGTGAGCACCGCACTGAGTGGCGAAGGTGCTGATGGGCTCAATCCGGAAGCTTATGCACAGGCGCTGGTAGAAGGTACAATCCTCGGCACTTATCAGTTCACCAAGTTCAAAACTGCCGATGCAAAAACGAACCCGATCGAAGAAATAGCTATAATCATAAACGATGGCGGCCAAGTTGAAGCAGCTAAGTCTGGTGCTAGCAGAGGAGAAATCATCGCCCAGGCGAAGAATTTTGCCCGTGATCTGACCAACGAACCTGCTAACTCGCTCACGCCAACCGTCTTTGCAGCCAAGGCACAGCAGATTGCCGAAGAGGCGGGTCTGGAGTATCGTGTCATCAACCGTGACGAGATGAAACGGATCGGCATGAACCTGCTGCTTGCTGTCTCCAAAGGAAGCATCGAAGAGCCGAAGTTCGTCATCCTGCGATACCGCGCACCGAAGCCAGCCAAGACCATCGCGCTTGTCGGCAAAGGGATAACCTTCGACTCCGGCGGACTTAACATCAAACAGGGCGAAGGTATGGCTGATATGAAGGATGATATGACCGGAGCCGGCGTCATCCTGGCAACTATGAAAGCCATCTCAGCTCTGAAACCCAATGTGAATGTGGTTGGGTCTATGCCGCTTACCGAAAATATGCCTGGTGGAAATGCAATGCGACCCGGCGATATAATCAAAGCGCTCTCCGGCAAGACGGTTGAGATAAACAACACCGATGCCGAAGGACGGCTGATTCTGGCAGATGGTGTGGCCTTTGCCGAACGCGAACAGGCGGACGAAATCATCGATATCGCCACGCTCACTGGAGCCTGCGTGGTTGCGCTCGGACGCCAAATCGCTGGAGTTATGGGGCCGAGCCAAGAGATGATAGACAAGCTGATCCGCTCGGGCAAAGACAGCGGAGAACCACTCTGGCAGCTTCCACTCGTCCCAGAGTACAAAGACTCAATCAAGAGTGAGTTCGCCGATATGAAGAACTCTGGCGGACGGGAAGCCGGTACAATCACGGCAACGTTCTTCATAAAAGAGCACGTAACGAAGAACGAATGGACACACATTGACATCGCTGGCCCGTGCAATGTCGATAAAGAGACTCCACTTGGCCCCAAAGGCGGCACCGGATTCGGAGTCGGCCTGCTTATCAATTATCTGATGAGTGCATAAGGGCACAAAAAAACGTTGGCCGGAAGGGCAAGACTTCCGGCCAATCATACTCCAAACCAGTGAATAACACCTCTATTTGGCGGCAACTAATTCCACTTGGCTCGATATATCAGCAGTGCCTTCAATCAACACGGCCTCTTGCGTTACCTTGACGGCCGAGATATTTGGCATGAATCCTTGCGGAGCTACATCGACCACGGGATTGATGCGATCCTCCAGTGCTTTAGCTCCAAACGACGGTACTTTCACTCCAGCTACTTTGAAACGCTCGACATTTAGATCCAGTCTTCCGCCGCCAGATGGTGAGAGACGACCCATTACGCTGACATTTGCAGAAATCCCGAGCTTCTTCGGTCTGGCATTGGCAAGAATCTTACCATTTAGAAGCTGAACCTTTAGCTTATCAGGACGACCTGCCAGGTATCTGTTCAACGATGATTCGAACAGAGCAGCCTTGAATTCGACAGCATCTACGTGTTTCAGCGCACCTGTCTTGGTGTCGGCTTCCACGTTCCTTAGAACCACGTCCAGCCTATCAAGGGTGAGTCCAGGGACTGCTTTCACTGCTTCACCGTGAATTTTAATCTCCCTGAAGCGCCCTCGTATCATCTTTCTGCTGGATCCGCTGACATCCACTTTGTAGGAATCAGCCGGGCCGATAATACCCGGCAGACTATCTTCTATTCGACTCTCAATGCTGCCACTCACAAGGCCGCCTACGCAGCCAGCGCAGACTAACGCTATACACGCCACGAGAGCCACAATGCTCACTTTCGTTGCGTTTACTACTGTATTTCTTATCATCCTTCGTCCTGCACCCGACCACAGCACCGCTTACGCTGCAGACTGCGACCGGGTTCTTCTGTATTACCGAGGCTAAGCTTCGCCGAAAGCGTTCTCTATAATCTCGATTATCACTGGTTTACCGCTCTCGAATACCACCTGCGCGACATCAAACCGGCAGGCACTGTCGGCGAGCTCGGGATGAGACGCAAGGTAGGTCTGAGCAGTCTTCACCAGTTTTGCCTGCTTTCGGCTGTCCACAGATTCGGCCGGATGCACAGGCTGATCAGATCGCCTGCTCCGAACCTCTACAAATATCAGGGCATCCGAAGAACGGGCTATTATGTCTATCTCACCCCAGCGGCTTCGATAGTTGGCCTCCACGATGTCGAGTCCGCGGCGCACGAGTTCTGTAGCCGTCAGTTCTTCAGCACGTTTGCCTAGAAGAGACCTTGCTGTGGGCAATTCTTTTCAGCCTTTCGAGCAATAGGGGAAAAACTCTTGCGATGGATTTCGCATACTCCGTGTTCTCTGATGGCGCGCAGATGCGCTACCGTACCATAACCTTTGTGCTTCTCAAACCCGTAACACGGATATTTGGCCGCAAGCTCCACCATTATCCCATCTCTTGTGACCTTGGCAACGATCGAAGCAGCGGCTATCGATGCGCATTTCGAGTCGCCCTCGACAATCGCCCGCTGATCCGCGGTCAGCTTGGGTATGATGCAGTTGCCATCTATCAGAACAAAATCAAAAGCAGCGCCCATATTGTGGAGAGCTGCTCGCATTGCCTCGTATGTTGCCTGAAGAATGTTAATCCGGTCGATAACTGCGGGTTCGACGATTCCGACTCCCACCGCTTCGGCATCTGCCAGTATCCGCTGACAAGCTCTTTCGCGCTGAACTGCCGACAGTGCCTTGGAATCCTTTATACCTGTAATGTCAAAGTCACGGGGAAGAATCACCGCAGCAGCCACTACTGGTCCGGCGAGTGGCCCTCTTCCGGCTTCATCAATGCCGGCAACTGATCTACAACCAGCTTCCCAGGCAGTCTGCTCGAACCGCCAGGCGTCTTGTTGTAACTCCGTTACCGAACCCATTGAATTCGCTGCAGGGGATAAAAGATGAACATTGCCCGCCCCACAGCTCTCTCTCTATCCATCGGACCCCAAAACCGGCTGTCGCTCGAGTTGTTGCGGTTATCACCCATCATAAAATACTGATCGGGACCAAGCTTGATAGCTTCGTGTCCATTCACTTCAACTAGCGACAACTTGCCAAGCTTCTGTCCCCTTTCGATGCTCTCTGAGTATTCCGGATAGAAAGAACTCGTGGAATCCGGATAGGAATGCGCGGGGTCTTCGTTCATATAGCTGTCTTCCGCCAGCTTCTTCCCGTTTACCACAACATAACCGGGGTACACCTCTATCTTCGGTACGTCGACTCGACCGAGCACATCTGCAAGCTGTGCATCTGTGAGTCTTTTCCCGTTGACGTATATGCCATCGTTTTTCAGCCTGACAGCAGATGCACTAGATCCCATAACATAATTGCGAGCAATAGCCTGCGCCAGACTGTCGTGCTTTAGAATCCGTCCATCGTCTACTTTGATGTAACCCCCGACGATGTACAGTGTATCCCCTGGACCTGCTACACATCGCTTGATGTAGTCTGTCTGTTTCGGCTCTACCGGGCTCAGCGGTTCGTGGCTGGAACGTGTCAATGCCTCCGGCGGGGCGTGGAATACCACCACGTCCCCCGGCTTCGGATCTTTCACTAGATAAACAGACTTGTTTACCAGAATATGGTCGTGCACCACATCGCCCGGGCGATCGTGCCCAAGCAGTGTCGGTTCCATCGACGGAGACGGTATGAAGAACGACTGCACAAAAAATGGGCGGATAATAAGAAACACCAGTCCGAGCGCAATCGCGAGCGACTCGGCCAGCTCCGCCGTCGACTTTACCCAGGGCGCGGGTTTAGTCGACTTGAGCAGCACATACCGAAAGGCGAACAAAACCACCATTGTGATTATGACCGCCTGATAACTGAGATTGGCAAGCCACTCAGTTATGTTGCCCATAGTTTATCTCTTTTCCTTAATTCTGGTGGCCTTTCCAACCTTGCCGCGAAGGTAGTATAGCTTGGCCCTGCGAACCAGACCACGTCTGGTTACATCGATCTTAGCTACCTTCGGCGAATGAAGCGGGAATACGCGCTCAACGCCGACGCCGTTCGAGATCTTGCGAACTGTGAATGCTGCATTCGCAAGCCCGTCTTTCTTTGCAATGACGATGCCCTCAAATATCTGAATGCGCTCTTTGCCGCCTTCGATAACTCGCACGTGTACACGAACGGTATCGCCAGGCCCGAAATCCGGCCTGTCATCCCGGAGCTGCTCGCGCTCCAGTTGCTCAATCACCTGCATTATTATCCTCCTCAATAGAGTCGAAATTACTGGATTCTGACTGCGCCGCGGCTCGTTCATCCAGTATCTGCCGCAGCGTTTTTCTGTCCTGCTCGTTTAGGTCGGCCTGTTCCAACAGTTCCGGCCTTCTGTCGAGCGTTCTTTCAAGCGATTTTTTGCGCCGCCAACCGGCTATCTCTGCGTGATGCCCCGACAGAAGCACATCCGGCACACGCCAGCCGCGATACTCCACCGGCCTGGTATAATGCGGATACTCAAGCAGCCCTTCCGAGAACGATTCTTCCACAGAAGACTCATCGTCACCCAACACTCCCGGAAGAAGACGGATAACCGCATCCATCACAACCAGTGCGGGCAGTTCTCCACCCGTCAGCACATAATCGCCTATTGAAATTTCCCTATCGACCAGATGCTCGCGGACGCGCTCATCAACGCCCTCGTAGTGACCACAAACAAAGATCAGATGATCCTTTTTCGCCAGTTCACTTGCGATTTTCTGAGAGAACGGCTCACCCTGCGGCGTAGTCAGCACCACAGTTGCCTGCTTCCCGTCTGCTTTAGCTCTAATCGACTCAACAACCTCAAAAAGCGGCTCAGGCTTCATTACCATTCCTGCGCCTGGGCCATACGGTTCGTCATCGGTGCTGCGATGCTTATCGTCAGTATAATCACGCAAATCGTGAACACCTATCACAACCGCGCCCTTCTCCTGAGCACGCTTTACAATGCTAAATCCTATCCCCGCGGCTATTGCCTCAGGAAAAATCGTTACGACATCAATTCTCATAAGTGACGTGCACTTGTGCTCATCCCCAGCGTGCACCGATCACTTGTCGATGAGCAACCCTTCCACCGCTTCAACGACCATCCGACTCCCTGCAATATCTATCTCTCGCACGAACTGTTTAACCGCCGGGATCATCGCACGCGGCGTAACATAAACATCGTTCGCGGCGCCTTTTAGAACCTTGGTTATCTCACCGAGATGCTCACCGTCGGTCGTGTATACGTCGAGCCCGATGAGATCGTGCACATAGTATTCGTCAGGTCCCAGCTCCATAAGCTCGGCTTCATCGATTCTGAGTTCGGCTCCACGTAAGCCTTCAGCGGCGGTGCGATCGTCAACCCCTTCAAACTTTGCAAGCGCCATACTCTGGTGGAAGCGAACACTCTCTATTCGGGTCACTCGGCCTTTTCCGTTTTGAGAAGCCAACCAGACTTCCGTGATCGTCTCAAAGCGCTCTGGAAAATCGGTTTCGGGTCGGACTTTGACTTCACCCTTGATTCCAAACGGCGCTACCACCCTGCCAATCACTACATCGGGTTCTTTCGAATCGCTCAAGCTCCCCTAATCTCCTGAACGATGCCATCTTTGATGACTATTGCAGCCTCATTCAGCTTCGGTAACAGATTATCGCCTACGGACACTTCGACTTCGCTTTCGATCTGCCCTTGATCGTACTCGGTGCCCAGTTCGAGTGAGCTGACATCCTGCAGGCGAGAGCTGACCTCAGCCTTGATTCTCTCGTGGCGCTGCCGCTCGGCATCCAACTCTCTTCTCAGCCTGCCCGCCTGCTCCAAGTCTGCCTTGGCAACTTCGGGAACATACTTTCTAAGCTGAACATCGATTTGCAGGATAACCTGATCTACCTGAGTGAGCGTCTTTGTGAGTTCCTCTTTCAGCTCGCTTTTGAAATCCTCTGTGACAATTACTTTTATAGTCACCGGGCGCTTCAGCTTCATACATTCCCCTCAATTCCGATTACTGCTCTTAAACAGACTATCTGACTTAAGTTACGAGACGATATCAACGAACACCTTGTTGCCGCTTTTGATAGACGCGGCTTTGGCCACCGTTCTTACTGCGTTGGCGATCTTGCCATCTTTGCCGATGACTTTTCCAAGGTCGCCGGGTGCGACGTGCACCTGGTAAGTAACGGTGTTCTCGTGCACGGACTCCTCAATCTCGACCTGGTCCGGCTCGTCGACAAGCGCTTTGACCAGAATCTCTATAAGGTCCTTCAAGATTCTATCCGCTCCTTATGATGTAGCCGTAGCCATTATCGACTCGACCACGATTTCACCGGAGTCTCTATTCGCTCTCCGGTGCTGGCTTAGCTGCTGCCTTGCGCGTTCTTTTTACCGGCTTCGGCTCTTCCTGCTCCTGTTTCGGCTCTACAACTGCCTGAGGAGCTTCGATGGCACCGGCTTTCTTCAGCAATGCTCTCGCTGTATCAGTCGGCTGAGCACCTCGGCTGAGCCAAAGCTTCGCTTTCTCCTGATCGATCTTCAGGGTAGGCGGGTCGGTGATCGGGTCATAATAGCCCAACTGCTCAATAAATCTGCCGCCGCGTGCGGTGCGGCCATCCGCCACTACAATCCTGTAAAATGGCCTCTTTTTTGCGCCCATTCTGCGCAATCTAATCTTGACTGCCAATACATAGCCTCCAATGTGAGTGTAACGTAAACTATCTAAAGAACGGCATATGCGGCATTTTACGTCGCTTTCCGGATTTGATATTATCCTCCATCGAAGTAAACTGCCGCATCATCTTTCGCATCTCTTCGAACTGCTTCAGGAGCCTGTTTACATCCTGAATGCTCGTGCCGCTGCCGCTCGCGATTCGCCGCCTGCGGCTGCCATTTATCAGCGACGGATCCCGCCGCTCTTCCTTTGTCATCGACTGGATAATCGCCTCAACGTGTGCGATATCATCCTCTTCTATCTTAACATCCTGCAGATGCTTCATCTGCCCGAAACCGGGAATCATCGACAAAAGCTGATCCAGCGGACCCATCTTGCGCATCTGCTGTATCTGGTGCAGATAGTCGTCGAACCCGAACTGGTTCTCGCGAAGCTTTTTCTCCAGCGCCTTTGCTTCGTCTTCGGTTACGGTCTCCTGAGCCTTTTCAATCAGGCTCAGTACGTCGCCCATGCCAAGAATCCGCGAGGCCATTCTGTCTGGATGAAACGGCTCCAAACCGTCCATCTTCTCGCTGGTTCCCGCAAACTTGATAGGCTTCCCAGTTACGCTTTTTATCGATAGCGCTGCGCCGCCTCTTGCATCGCTATCGAGCTTCGTCATTATAACGCCGTCTATCGAAATAGCATCGTTAAACGACTTGGCAACGTTCACTGCATCCTGGCCAGACATCGCGTCTACGACGAGAAGCACCTCGGTAACAGGCACTGTAGCGCGTATGCGCTTCAATTCGTCCATCATCTCGTCGTCGATGTGCAGTCTACCGGCAACGTCGAGAATCACATAATCGTGACCACCAGTTGCCGCAGCCGACATAGCCGCTCGCGCCACTGCGACACCGTCGTTTCGGTCGCCCATAGCGAAGACTTTTATTCCAAGCTGTTCGCCGAGAGTCTGAAGCTGCTTGATCGCCGCCGGGCGATAAACGTCTGCCGCTACCAGAAGCGGATTGCGTCCTTGCTTTTTCAGCATAAACGCCAGTTTGCCGGCGGTGGTCGTCTTACCTGCACCGTGCAATCCGGCCATCATAATAACGGTCGGAGGCTTCGCCGCAACAGAGAGCTTCGCCTGCTCTCCACCCAAAAGCCCAACAAGCTCTTCGTTTACGATTTTAATAACCGTCTGCCCCGGAGATAGGCTGTGGAACACATCCTGTCCAACAGCGCGCTCTTTCACGCGGACGACGAAGTCTTTTACCACCCGGAAATTGACGTCGGCCTCAAGGAGCACCAACCGAACTTCACGCAGAGCTTCGTCGACGTCCTTTTCGTTGAGTGCGCCTTTTCCGGTCAATCGCTTGAATGCGTTCTGAAGTTTTTCTGTCAGGCTCTCAAACATAAATCTGGCTTTCGGCTCCGCCTATGAATCCGAAATCGGCCATTCAGCAAAAGCGGGAACACAAACAGCGCTTTGGGAAATGGAAGCAGCTCTCCCGTTTCCGAAAACGCCCTCGGTTCCCTACTCCTGAATAGTATATCCAGAAATCTCGGAGATTGTCAAACAGACACAGGCGAACGCAGGCACGTGGGCTGCGTGCACGTTCAACCCACCTGCCTGTTAGCTCTCCGGTCATACACCTTATAAATCTGGCGCGCCTGGAGGGACTCGAACCCCCGACCCTCTGATCCGAAGTCAGATGCTCTAATCCGCTGAGCTACAGGCGCACGTTACCACATAGTATACCACGCGCAAGGCTCTCAGTCAAAATGCAAATTAGGCGGCTTAGTGTTAAACACTCAGTGCAAACAGCTTTGAATTCCAAGTTCTCCCTCTCAACCACTCTCTAAGTCTATTTGCCGTTTCTGTGAGGCTTCTGGCGGACAGCTTGTTCACACTCCAATAGGCTCCCATCTTCGTCAGGGGTTTGGATCCTATTGGCCCTTCGGTATCAGCGGAATATCAAAGACCAACACCGTCAAGATGATATTTCGATTCTTATCGTCGTTGTGGTGGAGTTTGAAGCGAAAACCTGATTCGTTAGTGTATTGCATTTCCTCCAAATAGTTTGGATGCTGCTTCACTGTGTCAGGAATCTGCTTAAGCACCCGGCTCATTTCCTTGTTCTTATTGAATATAAGAATCGCTGTCTTGGTATCACGCCACGATAGATAACTAAGTAGCTGGTCAACTGTTGAAAGCAATACCCTTTTACCAGCCCAAAATTTGCATTCGGCTATGAAGATCGCCCGATCCTGGTATCGGATCATAATGTCTGTCTTCCCATTGCGATTGAATGTCTCTGCAGTAGATTGCCATTCATACTGTCCATTAAGTTGCACAAGGAAATGCCAACGGATGTGTTCTTCGCCCATAGTAGCGAAAGCAGAGGGGCTGCACTCCATAACTCTCGACATACTGGAAATGATACTGAGGATTTCTTCGTACTGAGCCATCGCTAGGATCGCTTCAGGCTTAGAACAGCTAGATGCTGGTTGTGGCCTCTTCACGACCACCTTCTTCTTTTTCAGCGGAACTATGTGGGTTGTCGGCGCATCCTCTCTTCTTCTGAGTGGAAAGCCAAGGGCTTCAACATTGTTCTGTATTGCGAGTGCCGTCTTCTTACGTGATTCTATTTTTCCTCGAATATACCCAGGCAAATCGGTATTGAATTTCGCAATTTCTTCTTCTATCCAGCCTAACCACTGCTCGATGTTGTCGATGAGAGAACCCACCTCTTGCTTTGATACTGGGTCAGTTTCGGGATCCGTGCAATCGCAGCTGATCTCTAGTGTTTTTCCATTCACGTACCCCCTGGGAGGATTCAAAGAGTAAGTCAACGGCGCACACTTGAAAAGGAATTCATCACCTTCAAATGGAATGTGTATTGTTACACAATAGCCTTTCACCACTCCTAGACTATCACACGGCACCCTACCGAAACCATTCTCTACTGTAATATCCTTGTCTTTTACAGAGGAGCTGATGTTGTTTTTAGCGATTCTTGGCGTAGTGAGCCGGTGTTTTTCCTCGAAATAGGCTATCAGCTCGTCAGTATCCGTGTTCAGGAGATCATTCTCATTGTATTCACTAATTTCATTGGCAATGTCCTTGCACTTGGCCTCAAGTTTTTTGCACAGTGCGTAATCCTGAAAGAGCAGTTCATCGTATCCCACAATTGCACCTCCATCCAAATAGCTATTCTAATGGATCCACCAAAAATTTCCCAGTGATTCGTAGCCTTCAGGTGGCTGCCGCCATCTGCACTTTCAAGAGACTGATTACCTTCATTTTCTGGTTGATGTGTTGCATTAGTCTCTATATTCGTATTGGTATTGTGAAATCCCTGCGCTAATGGCAGTTAGTAGTCACAATTTTCTCATATGGGGTCGCCTAACTGGCAGAACTGCCGCTTAATCCACAAACCACACAACTAAACTATTATATGTTTTGCCAATCGTGTTATCAAAGTCCCGCTTCCTTTGTTATATGGCACAGAAGCACGTGAATGAGATAGAACGATAGCCGAACTCCTGCAGGATGAAACCGTGCAGAGCTTATACTCAGCATTCTCGTTGACTCCCAGCTTGTGAGTGGATACAATGAAAACTGCAGACTACGAGTTGGGAGAATACGGAGGATACACCGATTCTGGCGTATCCTCTTTTTAACGTATGGACGAGCTGAATGTGGAAGCTGCGCGCAGAGACCGCGCAACTGAGATTATTACATCCGGCAGAATCACTTCGGCTGTCTGGTTCGTGGCCTGGCCTACAATTGGCAGCACTCTCATCCTCACGCTCTACAATCTCGTCAACAGAGCCTTCCTCGGGCATCTGAAAACCGGTGCGTCTGGGGCGCTGGCTGCAGTAGGCATTGGTGGCGCTGTACTCAACATCCAGTTTGCGCTTATGGTTGGGCTCTCTGTCGGCACATCAGCGCTTGTCTCTCAGTTTATAGGCGGAGGGAAGCATCGCGATGCCGACGAAGCTACCCGGCAGTCGCTTATTCTGTCCATTGTCGTTGGCATGTTGAGCAGTATTCCATTTGTTATCTGGGCTGCACCAATATCCCGGCTAATGGGTGCAAAACCCGATGTCCTTCCGCTCGCTAGTCAGTATATAGCAATTGTGGCTTGCTCCTCGGGGCTCGTATTCATCTACACCATTGTTACCGCCGCCTTAAGAAGCGCGGGTGACGTCAGAACGCCACTCTATATTGGTGCGGTGGTCATAATTCTCAATATTCTATTTGACTGGGTGCTGATCTTCGGACTCGGTCCGGTTAACGGAATGGGCGTGCTTGGCGCGGCGATTTCTACGGGTATATCGCGTGTAGCCGGTACGGTGCTGATCCTCTGGGCGCTTAAGCGCTCTGCTCTTGGAAGATCCTTAAACCACCTCATCCCTCAACGTGACTGGTTCGGACGGATTATGAACATTGGCTGGCCGGCAATGCTCGGAAACCTGGTGTGGACAGGTGCGGCCGTTGTACTCGTCGCAATGCTCGGTGCGCTGAAACAATCGACCGATGCAATCGCGGCTCTCACAAATGGCCTTACCATCGAAGCAATCGCATATATGCCGGGTGTGGCATACTCTACGGCCGCCGCTCCACTGGTCGGACAGAACCTCGGAGCAGGAAAACCCGAACGAGCAGAGCGAATTGCTTGGACATCATCGTGGCAAGCTGTAGCTATAATGACTGTTATTGGAGTATTGTTTCTCGTAATGCCGAGGCAACTGGCGCTGCTTCTTACGGGCGACGAAGCTGTGGTTGCACTCACTGCATCGTACCTTATGATAAACGCTGTCTCCGAACCATTTTTAGCTCTGGGAATGACACTTAGAGGCGCACTTCAGGGAGCGGGCGACGTTCGTGTGCCAATGTGGATTGCTGTATTCACATTCTGGGGTGTTCGGCTCCCGCTTGTCTGGTTCCTTTCGGAGCGACTCGGTATGGGCGCAAATGGCGCCTGGTTGGCGATCTCTGGCTCTACTATCCTCTCTGGCCTGATAACTGTAGCGTGGTTCAAAACAGGCAGATGGAAGACTATCGTCGTATGACGCATAATACATAGGTTAGAGGGCAAGTCACTGGAAAAGACTAAAACAAGAGACGCTGCTGGCGACCTAATCACATCCGGAAGCATATCCAGAGCTGTATGGTATCTGGCGTGGCCTACCGCCGTCCATTCAGTGTTCCAAACAGCTTATATGATCATCAACCCGATGTTCTTGGGCCATATGCAAGACAAGGTCAAAGAATCACTCGCCGCTGCGACTGTCGGGCGACCAGTGCTTATGATCCAGTTCGCGCTTATGTACGGAGTCGCAACGGGTGTGGCAGCGCTGGTTGCCAGATTCATCGGAGCACAGGACTACGAAAACGCCGACGAAGCCACCCGCCAGTCGATGATACTCAGCATAATCCTTGGAATAATCACTGCGTTTCCAGTCATCATCTTCGCAGAACCCATCGCAAGGCTCGTGGGTGCACGGCCAGAAAGCGTGAAGCTGGCGGCTGACTATAGCGCCATAATATCGTATTCATCGGTTCCTGCGTTTCTCACTATGACTATTACAATGGCTCTAAGAAGCGCTGGTGAGGTAAAGGGACCGCTCTACGTAGGTGCAGCGACTATTGTAACCAACATAGTCTTCGATGCGCTTCTTATACGCGGTGCAGGTCCAATCCCGGCACTTGGGCTAAATGGAGCGGCCATCGCCACTGGAATATCGAGAGTAGTCGGCATTGTTCTACTATTCTACTGCCTCGACAGATCGATACTTAGAGGTTCACTCAGACGTTGGAAGATCAAACCCAACTGGTATGGCCGAATAATGAATATTGGAATTCCCGCTGCGATTCAGAATCTGCTATACTCAGTAAACTATTCCATCTATGTAAGGATTCTCGGCCTCCTGCCTAATGCGATGGCAGCGCAGGCAGCACTCGGCCCTTCATTTGCTCTCGAAGGAATTGCGTACATGCCAGGAGGAGCGTACGCAGCGGCGGCAACTGCACTTGTCGGCCAGAACTTAGGAGCCGGGAACCCAAAACGCGCCGAAAGAGCCGCACTGGTTGCCACATACCAGGCTGCTGCGCTGATGTCGGTGATGGGCATTATCTTCCTGGTCGCCCCTCATCCACTGGCCAGGGCGTTCATTGGAAAAGATCAGGCGGCAAGCAGCGCTGCTATTGTACCGCTCATTGTATCTTATCTGAGAATCAATGCGCTCTCGGAACCGCTCTTTGCTGTTGGTATGACGCTAAGAGGTGCGCTCCAGGGCGCTGGCGATGTCTCAATCCCAACCGTCTTGACATTCATCTCACTGGTTGGCTTCAGATTGCCGGTAACCTATTTGCTTGCTATTAAGCTCGGTTACGGTGTCACGGGAGCTTGGATTGCTATGTCCGCCTCCACTGCACTATCCGGTATCCTTGCTGCTGTGTGGTTCAAGATGGGGCGTTGGAAAACTCAGAAAGTTTAGCCTGCACCAAAGATGATGCACGCTTATTTGTATATAGATTGCGCTTATGTCTGACCAAGTGATTGAAAAAGTTCCTCGCGACAAGGCGAGCGAAATAATTACGAACGGCCGAATATCGGAGGCTGTATGGTTTATGGCGGCACCTACCATCATCAATATGCTGGTATATGCGGCCTACAACATCATCAATAGGTTCTTCATGGGGCACATCCCGGGGGACTCTGCGCCTTCAATGGCAGCTCTCGGTATTGGCCAGGTTTGGTTGATGATTCAGCAAGCCATAATGTTCGGCATTTGCACGGGATCGTCAGCACTGTCGTCACGTTTCCTCGGATCGGAGGATGTCAGAAGCGCTCAAAAGGCCGTAGGGCAATCTATGGCACTTACCACAATAGTGGCGATCATCACTCTGCTGCCTCTTTCGATCTGGGCGTTACCTGCTGTTCGTTTAGCTGGTGCAAAACCAGAAAGCGCATATCTTGCTGCAGACTATCTACGGATTATCGCCTTCTACGGCTCGGTACCGATGTTCCTGCGCACCACTGTTCTAATAGCTCTTCGAAGTGCCGGAGATGCAAAGAGCCCGCTTTATACAGGCATCGTAATAGTGGTGGTGAACATACTCGTGGACTGGCTGCTTATCTGGGGGCCCGGACCGTTTCCTGCAATGGGTGTGCGAGGGGCAGCTATTGGGACGGTAGTATCTCAGTTTGCCGGACTGATAGTTGTTATGCACTTCCTCAAGAGGTCGGTGCTCGACGGTGCTGTCCGACGAATGCAGCCTCATATGGGATGGTACGCGCGCATACTGAGAATTGGTTATCCGGCGATTATTCAAAACGTGTTGTGGTCGGTGGGATTTGCGATGCTCGTTTGGGTGCTCGGGAAATTGCCAGACAGCATCGACGCACAGGCTGCAACGCACGCACAGGCCGCGCTGACAATTGCTTACCCGATAGAGATGATCGCCTTTATGCCGGGGAACGCTTACGGTATTGCGGCTACTCCGTTAGTCGGCCAGAACCTCGGAGCCGGAAAGCCCAAACGAGCCGAACACTGCGCGTTGGTCGCTACCGTACATGCGGTGGCTATTATGTCGGCGATCGCTGTTGTTTACCTTACAGTACCGAAGCTGCTGGCAGAGTTCTTCACTAACTCGAAACCTGTCGTAGCTGGGGTTGTATCGTACCTTAGAATCAACGCAATTGCCGAACCCTTCCTTGCGGTTGCAATGGTTCTTACAGGAGCGCTTCAGGGGGCAGGGGATACTCTGACTCCAATGATTATCGAGCTCTTTGCAAGCATTATAATCAGATTACCTCTTGCATGGTTTTTGTCGGTTCATATGGACTTGGGAGTGCTTGGTGTGTGGATTGCTCTGGCATCGACAACGATGCTGTACGGTATAACCATAGGGCTATGGTTCAAAACGGGGCGATGGAAGCTGAGACGCGTGTGATAGAAGACTTTTAAGTCTCCGCCATCTCGCGGACTGTTCCGATTAGTCTGCGCAGCCGTTTGGTATCGAAATCCTCATCAGACAGCACATACGCACGCTTCAGGTGGAGGAGTGCGCGCTCGTAGTCCTTTTTGTGTCGTGCGAGAAGGGTGCCCAATTCTTCGTGGAGCATTCGGGAATTGGGATTGTTCGTCACTCCTTCTTCCAGAAACGACACAGCCTCATTCAGTTGGCCGGTACCGGATAGCATTCTAGCTCCGGCTGCGTACGCTTCATCGAAGTGGGGATCGAGCTTTGTTATCAGCCTGTCGAGCCCGATGACATCTGTGTTCATCTCCCAATCGTTGTTGTGGGCGATGAACTCGTGATGATACTGATCGGCTTTAATCCAAAGCAGATTCGCAAAGACGGTGCGAAACTCGCCAGCAAGCGCAATAGCAGCCGAATCTTTGGCTCCGGCTGCACTCTTTGGCTTACTTTTCGATATGGTATTATCGAGGGTGGATATCCCAGCAAGCATTGTAAGCATCAACACTACAGAAGCTACACGCATCTCCACGACCTCCACGCATATTTTAGCAGTCTGTATGCTACAAAGAGCATCACCACGCCAACCATATATACGAGTTGGCAGCGCATCTCTGCCCAGTATTTCGGAGACTGCCAGTGATGACCGAGGCATCCGTGGCAGTGGTGCCCATCATCGTGTGCAAGGGCAGGGGATGCAAAAAGAGCCAACCAAACCCATACAGCCCGACGAATAACAGCCCACATCTTTTACAACTCCCTCCTGGCAAACGCCAGCGAAGCAACGGCTATCATCATCGCCGTGTAGCACACTCCATACACTGCTACCTGAATGAGATAGGCATTAGGCACGTGCTGATGGTGCACCAGCGCTTCCTTGAAGTTGAAGGATTCCAGATTCGGCAGCAGGTGATAAACGACCTTTGCAGCTTTCCCCGCAAGCGGACTTTGCAAGCTCTGCACCAGAGGCTTGAAGTAACCGATTTTTACCGTTCCCACTATGTAGACCAAGAGGGTTACCATCGCGGCTACAGCAGGGGTGCTCGCTACTGAAAGAAGCATTGCTATCGATGCTATTACAGCAACCTCGAGCAGCGCATAACCCACTGCAACAATTAGATACCAATCCAAGGCTCCCATACTGTACAACAGTCCTGCGAAAGTGAGCCCAATCAAAGCCAACCCGAGGCTTATGGTAAGAAGAGTTCCGAAGTATTTGCCAAGCACGAGTTGTGTTCTGGTAATCGGTCGTGCAAGCACCGGATAGCACGTTCTCGACTCCATCTCTGCAGGCAGAGCCGTAGATGCAAGAGCTATCGCCAGAATTCCGCCGCAAAGCAGAATGCTCGTGCAGGAAAGATCCTTCATTATCTTCACTTGCACTCCGAAAGTGAAGAAAGAGAGCAGCACGGAAGAACAGATAACCGCCAGCGTGATAAGCATCACAACGTGGAAAATCTGCTTTCTGGCATTCTCCAGAATCGACATTTCTGCAATAATCCAGATTTGCAGCATTTGTTTACTCCACATCTACGCTGCCAGTCTTAGGAAGGCCTCTTCCAGGCTCTCCCGATCGGCAGATACAGAAATCAGCGGCTGCCCTGCTGTTCGCAGCAAATCGATCAGATCGTAGAGTCTCTCCGATTCAATCGTAATTGTCGTTTCCTTTCTATCCGCGCTTATCTCGCCACCAATGTCACTGATGTACTCTTCCAGCCGACTATCAACAAGGCCCGTAACTACGCGCGTGCCATTAGCGCCGTTTTTCAGTTCTTCTGGTGTTCCGGCAGCCATCAGCTTGCCGTGCGACAATACCGCCACACGGTCGCAGACAGTCTCGATTTCAGATAGCAAGTGGGAACTTAAGAAGATGGTTTTGCCAGCATCCTTCAGTTTCATCAGGAGATCACGCACCTGGCGTCTTCCCAAAGGATCGAGTCCCGAAGCCGGTTCGTCGAGGATAAGCAGTTCCGGGTCTCCCACCAACGCCTGTGCGAGCCCAACCCGCTGCACTTGACCTTTGGACATCTTGGATATAGGAGTCCTCGCAAGCTCGGCGAGTCCCACTGTTTCGATAGATTCAGTCACTCGGCGCTTTCGCTCCCGTCGCGGAACGTCTGCAAGCCCTGCGTGCACTGAAACTACCTCAGCGGGCGTCATGAACTTGTGGAAGTAAGGCTGTTCCGGGAGGTATCCTACCGAGGCTCTCGCTTTTGGATTATCTATGGGTATTCCAAGCAGCGATGCTGACCCAGACGTGGGCTTGATGAAACCCAGGAGTATTTTTACAGTGCTTGTCTTACCAGCTCCGTTTGGACCGAGAAAACCGAAAATCTCACCGGGCTGCACTTCGAGATCGATCGAATTTACAGCCGTCTTCTTTTTGCCGCGCGGTAGATGGTAAACCTTCGTCAAATTCGATATTTGGATTGCAGAGCGCATCTGTTAAGCCTGTCCTCCGTGCTCTCGTACCACATAGATTATCGGCTTACAATGCTGGCTACTTCACCTCAAATAGGCTAATTTGACCGTTAGACAGTGCGAGGGCGATACGATTTCTCATCGGCGATCTGGCAAATGCGTGTATGGTGCCGGGGAGTTGCTTCTTAAGAAGCACATTTCCTGTGCGCCCAATCAAATAGACTGACGAGCCATCGTAGACTAATACCTGACCATTTGAACAGACTTGCAGCAGATTCCATTTGCCGAACATTCCGCCTTTTTCCCATCTTTCATTTCCACGCCGGTCGTATAGGGCAATGCGGTTCTCCAGAACGTCTTTGCCACCGTGTGTTATCGGCCGTTGGAACCCTACTGCCACACAGTCACTCTCGGTGCAGGCGTCCGCTGTCACTTTGTAGTCGTTGAACTCCCGCACCCAGTAATCACGCAGACTCTCATCTTTCAGATAGATAGTACATTTGGGAGCATCCTTGTTTGGTCTGGCAGTCACCAACAGACCATCACCCTCTGCGTACGTCTCGATCGAGTGCAGCCGGTCGGACATCCCAGCTCGCCACGCCAACTGTCTGCCAGTGAGCGTGAATCTACCCACACCTGAGTTCTGCCAGGTGCCGACAACTACTGACTCTCCATCGCGAGTGAAACCCACCGTGCACGGCGCACCTGGGATCTTCCAACGCCTGTAACGATGACTTCTGGCGGAGATAGTGTAGATGTAAACGTACTTCTCACCGGTCCCAACTGCAAACTGACCCACCTTTGAAGAGGCCGAGCCAGACCAGATCGCTCCAGCAGTCTTATGCTTCCAGAGCAGCTTTCCTTCTGATGAAATGAAATAGGCTGTGGAATCGACAGGATTTAGGAAAGAGTAGGCTACAGCAGAGCCATCCGAGGCTGCAGCAACGCGATCGACCCCGGGAATAACGAGCTTCCATACGACTCTACCGTTTTCGCCAAAGCAGCGAAGAGTGCCATCGTTGTCGACCGTAATTATGAACTTGCCATCGATAGAACTCGTGAGGAACGCCGGGGTTCTGGTTACACGCTGCCAGATTTCATTCATTTCGCCGACTTCCCGGCTTCCGGCAGCTTGAGCTTTGGAGGCATCCTTAGTTGTGTTGTACGAACCTGGAGAAAGGCACATTAGCAGTACCATGAGGCAGCCTGCCAGCGTCAATCGATGGCCACGAGCCAGCCTTCTGCGAAAACCAAACCTCCGTGTAATCTTTCTCACAGCGGATACCTTCGTGTCGCTTCCGTTCGATTGCAAGAATACCATCACTCACACTCGGTGTCAATTCGCCTCCCGCGGTTCTTAGTGTACTATGCGAGTGTGTAAAATTTAGAGAAGGGAATATCCTTACAGTTGCAAAACAGTTTCGCAGAAGCGAAAGGAAAGGAGACCCCCTTGGCAATAGTAGCACTGGAGAGAATGTTTGATCAACTGGACGTATGGGGACAGGATCCATCAGACAAATCGGGGTAGAGACTTTGGAGAATAATCAGTTTATAGCAAGCACGACGACATAGATGATTTGAGAGCTGCTGAGTATGAGCGCAGTGGGTTCCGGCCTCGACCTCACTGCCCCTTTATCTTACTACTGCTTCTTTATCTCAGAAACCATCTCATCGAACAAGTCTGGGCCGAAAGCTGCGAGCAACTAATTGGTAACTCAAATTTGTGAGCAAATCCAAGTTACTTAATCTCAAACCAATCCAAGCCTCTTGTCTCTTCGTTTGGCTCTTTCAAGGTTACTACACTACCGTCTGCAATTGATACGGCTAGAAGACCTTCTCGATCATACCTGTACCAAGAGGTTACAGGATTAGGTTCTTTCGTTTCACCTGAAACTCTAACCTTTACGAACAACCACATTCCATCGTTAGACCACTTAGCATCTGTTGTGTTGTAATCTAATGTGGCAATCGTGGATAGGCCGAGGCTGTTCACATCAAACAGATATAGGACAGTCTGGTGTTTGGCAGCGTGGTTGTCGGTAGTCACAGTATTCTTCACCTCGACCACAGCTAACATTCTGGAATCACTTGACCACTCGTAATCGAGTTCGCTGCCGGTTTGCGCGAACACCAAGGTCTCTTTCGGATTCGCAATCTGAGTTATGAAGACATTGCTGTAGTCTTTTGTGTAAGCTACTCGTTTTCCGTCGGGAGAATACTTAATATTGTTTCCTATGGAGAATGCCGCCCTTTTGCTCTTTCCGCCAATACGCGGCATTGAGTGGTAATCATTATAATAGACATTCCTACTGTCCTTCGACCAGAAGACATTGAATATCCCTTCGTCGGCATTTTGAGTCTTACTCAACAAGTATCTGTGGTTGTTTGCCAGATCAAACGTGTATAAATAATTTGGCCCCACAGTGTTACCAACGACCACAGCAATCCACTTGCTGTCTGGTGACCAGCTCAACTCTTGGTAACCGGAACGGTCACTATTCAACCTATGTAGTTTCTTCGAGTATATAGAAATCGTCCATAGGTTCAGCCCGGATTCACCGTATACAGGTGAATCATACCACTCAAATTGCCCTAATGATATAGGGTATGTAGACTCATCACCGGCTACAGCCTTGCTGGGACTGCCGCTATAGGTCATAGTAAAAGGCTCACTGGAGCTAAAAAGGATTTTCTGACCGTTTGGTGCGAATAACGGATACCAGACGGTGGTTCCCAATCCATTATTGTATCGAGTAGTCAAACGGTCTACGTTTGGCTTATCCGAATATCTCAGGAAAAGATCATATCGCTCCCAAACACGCAGGTTCGCATGGTCTACGTCTCGCAAGAGCTTGCTGTAGACAATAAGACATCGAGGAGGCGCACGCAAATCGTTGGCTGCCTGGGCTATGTTCGTTGAAAGAAGAAGTATTACCAGTATTGTCAATCTAACGCTTGTCATTGCAGTCTCCTAATCCCAGAATACCCGGCGGCATTTTTACCGCCGGGTATTATCATATTCATCTTAAGTCAACACTGATATTTGTTTCAAGTTCCCAGTAGTAAGTGCTGAGTGAGTTAGGGTTGTAAGTCTATGTCACAATCGAAGAAGGGCTTGTTGGATGTTTGCCCTCGTGAACGTTTTTCGTGCTGTAGATAGTCCTCCATCTTTCAAAACCACCAGACGCACCTCACACCGCCGTTCCCTTCAATGTCGCAGCAAGAGACACTAGATGTGAGTGTGTATCGGAC
>CAZCCV010000030.1:0-29250 GCA_964497515.1 uncultured bacterium
GGGGACATTATCCCACGGCAGTTATGGGGGACATTATCGCTCTGCATATACAAGCGTAGCCTGCCTTCTTGACGTTACTATTGGCACGTGGTAACATACTGCGCTGATAGCATTCGTAAAGAGAATCACGGTAACCCTGGATGCACCGTGAGCGTGATCCAGGGTTATTGCTACTTTGTTGAACCACTGCTTCCGATAATCCCTACAGAGGAATCCTGTTTCAACGGCGAAACCTCGATAGATGAAGAGTCGTCGTATCTTTGAAGCAGGGGCAACCAGCGTATAGGAGAGTGTAAGAGATAACAGATGGGGAAATCGCTCATCATAGTAGAATCGCCGGCTAAGACACGCACACTTAAGAACTTCCTCGGGCAGGACTACCTGATCGAGGCTTCGATGGGTCACGTGCGCGACTTACCCAAAAGGGAACTCGGAGTCGATGTAGAAAACGACTTCACACCGAAATATAACACGATTACCGAGCGCAAAGACGTTATAAAGAAGCTGAAAGACGCTATCAAGAAAGCTGATGAAGTATATCTAGCATCTGACCCCGATAGAGAGGGTGAGGCGATCGCCTGGCACCTCCAGGAGGCTCTCAAGCTCAAGTCAGCAAAGCGTATTCAGTTTAATGAAATAACCAAATCGGCCGTTACAAGCGCGTTGGAGCAACCGAGAGAGCTCAACCTGGACAAGGTAAACGCTCAGCAGGCGCGCAGAGTTCTCGATCGCCTGGTAGGGTACCAACTGAGCCCACTGCTCTGGCAAAAGGTGAAAAGGAATCTCTCTGCAGGACGAGTACAATCGGTGACAGTTCGACTGATCTGCGACCGTGAACGCGAGATTCAGGCTTTCGTTCCTGTTGAGTACTGGACTATCGCTGCGACTTTGTCTCCACAGGATCGAATGGCAGAGTTCCAAGCCAAGCTCCATAAGATAAACGGCAGCAAAGCTGAAGTGCACAACGAGCAGGATGCAAAGTCGATTGTAGATGAACTCAAAGGTGCCGAATACAGAGTAGCCGAGATCACCAAAAAAGACAAAAAAGGCAACCCTGCTGCACCTTTTATCACAAGCACGCTGCAGCAAGAGGCTTCGCGAAAGCTCGGATTCTCGGCCAAACGAACGATGTCGACTGCTCAGCAGCTTTACGAAGGAATCGATCTCGGAAGCGCTGGACACGTGGGACTGATTACATATATGCGAACGGACTCAACACGTGTGTCATCAGAAGCCATAGCTGAAGTGAGAGAGTTCATTGCGACGACCTACGGCAAAGAGTATCTGCCCCCCACCCCGCGTCAGATAAGGAGAAAGGGCGCGCAGGATGCGCACGAAGCAATTCGCCCCACTTCTGTCATGCGGCGCCCGGAGGATTTAGCATCGGTGCTGTCGCGAGATCAGGCGCGGCTCTACAAGCTGATCTGGCAAAGGTTTGTTGCCAGCCAGATGGCTTCTGCGGTGTTCAATGTGGTGGCTGTGGATGTAAAGGCCAATCGTTTCACCTTCAGATCTACCGGTTCGACGGTGAAGTTCGCAGGCTTTAGAACCGTCTATACCGAGGGTCGAGACGACGCCGAGATAGTAGATGAGGAGCGTCCGCCGCTTCCGGAAATGTCCGTCGATGAAATTCTTCGTCTGCTGGATCTCAAATCTGCTCAACATTTTACAGAGCCGCCGCCACGATTTACAGAGGCCACTCTAGTTAAGGCTCTGGAGGAAAAGGGCATCGGTAGACCCAGCACTTACGCGACGATTATTTCAACAATCCAAGATCGCGGCTATGTGTCGATGGAGCAGCGAAAGTTTCACGCTACCGATCTCGGGTTCATCGTAACAGACTATCTGGTGAACAAGTTCCCGAAGATCCTTGATGTGAGATTTACCGCCTCAATCGAGTCCGAACTCGACCAGGTTGAAAGCGGAAAGCTCGGATGGCAGAAGCTGCTTAAGGACTTCTACGCACCGTTTTCCAAATCGCTGGAAGAAGCACAGTGGGGGCCAGAAGGCGCTCAACGAACCTGCCCCAATTGTGGCCGGGATATGGTAATGAAGCGCGGCAGGTTTGGTCAATTTCTCGGTTGTTCCGGTTATCCGGAGTGCAAGACCATTCTGAAGGTGGAGCGGGAGAACATTCCGGAGCTTGCTCCTAAGGAAACGGATATCGACTGCCCCAACTGCGGTAAGAAAATGCTGGTTCGCGAAGGGCGAACCGGCCAGTTCTTGGGTTGCTCCGGCTACCCGGAGTGCAAAACCACTATGTCTATCGATAAAAAGATCGGCATCAAATGCCCTGTTTGCATAGAGGGCGACGTGGTAGAGAAGATATCGAAGAAGCGCAAGATATTCTACGGGTGCAACAGGTATCCGGAATGCACCTTCGTAAGCTGGGGCAAGCCAATCGATCGCAAATGCCCAGAGTGCGGCTCTGTTCTCGCTGAAAAACGCTTTAGAGGCCGACTGACCGGCTATGTATGCACATCTACCGAGTGTAACTACGAAGAAAAAGGCTATAAGAAGAGCGCCAAAGCTGAGGCCGAAGCCGAAAATGCCGAGGTCGAAAAGGCTGTGTAAGCAATAGCGGCAAGGGCAGTCACAATCTCTGCCCTTGCCGCAGTCATATGTCCGTTGAGTCAGGTTAGAGGTCGGTTCCGTTTATAATCAGTCTGAACCGATAACCGAAATAGTCGGCTGCACGGCGGCACATAAGCATCCTCACCAGGAAGATCTCAAAGTACTCCATCACAGTTGCTGCTTGAGCATCTGTTTCCAACTCCAAATTGATTGTTTTGTGTTCCTTGTCGACCCTAAGCACCGAGCGTTGAACCGCATGGTTTACGCGGTCGTGGATGTCAAATGCCAACGGATTCGGGTTTTGCACCCTAGAATGATGAACGTCGGCTTTGTCAGCGAGTATCAATGCCGCTCCCACTGGGGAAACGGGAGAACCGAGTTCTTCTTCGTGGTTACCTATGGCTGCGATAATCTGCGCAATCTCTTCGGTCGCCATTCCCATTTTCGTGAGCAGGTTGAACGCCATAACGGCGCCTGTTTCGCAGTGGATATTCCTGTTTATTGCGTTACCAATATCGTGCATATAGCCGGCGATAGCAGCAAGTTCTGCCAGTCTGGGGTCCAGGCCAAGACTCTCAGGAATGCTCCGCGCGTTCTCTGCTACTATCCCTGCGTGTCGAAAACCGTGCTCAGTGTATCCGAGGGCGCTCATCTGAGAATTCGCCATCTGTATGTATGTGCGGATACTATCGTCTTTGCGGACGTGTTCGAGTGTGATTAACTGTCGTTCCATTTTGTTTTCCTACGAATGTTCAGCTACTCTATCTCCCTTGAAGATGCCTCATCTGCTTTCGCGCGGTGTTTCCTGTATTTGGAAAGAAAACCCTTGCGAAACTCTTTCAGCGCGTCACATTCGATAGCGCTTCGGATGTCAGCCATCAGTTTGTGATAGAAATACAGGTTATGATATGTTGCAATCCGCGACGCCAGAATCTCGCCTGCCATATATAAGTGCCTTAGGTATGCGGCCGAATAGCTTCGGCACATTTTGCACTCGCACTCGGGGTCTACAGGTGTGAAATCGTCTTTGTACTTTGCATTCTTGATGTTGATTCTGCCGTAGGTAGTGTAGAGTGATCCGTTTCGCCCCAGGCGGGTTGGCAGTACGCAGTCGAACATATCGACACCCCGCCAAACGGCATCGAGCAGGTCTTCCGGCGTTCCCACTCCCATAAGATAACGGGGTTTCTCTCTGGGCAGTTCCGGCACAACCCAATCCATTGCATCGAGCATCGATTGTTTGGGCTCACCTACAGATACACCGCCGATGGCGATACCAGGAAAGTCTAAATCGACAATGGCACGTGCGCTGATTCTTCGCAAGTCCTCATAAGTGCTGCCTTGAATAATTCCGAAAAGCGATTGACTACCGGGGTTGGAAGCCCACTCTTCCTTACAGCGGGTAGCCCAAGCGTGTGTGCGCTCCATTGCGGCCTTCGCACGTTCGTGAGGAACGGGATACTCCACACATTCATCGAACGCCATTATGATATCTGCACCTATGGCGCGCTCAATTTTGATAACTGATTCTGGTGAGAATGTGTGTGATGAGCCATCTATGTACGATTTGAAGACAACGTCGTTTTCGCCAATAACCCGCAGGTGCTCCAGACTGAACACCTGGAAGCCTCCGCTGTCAGTGAGAACAGCTCCCGGCCAGTTGATGAACCTATGGATGCCGCCGGCAGATTCGATAGTGTCGTGCCCGGGACGCAAGTATAGATGATATGTGTTTCCAAGGATTATCTTGAAGCCGATTTCGGTGAGTTCTTCCTGACTCATCGATTTTACTGTGGCCTGCGTGCCAACAGGCATAAAAACAGGGGTTTCGACTACTGCGTGCGGCAGGGTGAGTATGCCGCGACGAGCTCTTGATTCAGTGCTTTCGCTTGTGATTTCGAACTTGATGGCTGTATCTCCAGATAGGAATTATCTCGGCTGCATTATAGCACAGACGTAGAAGTTACAGCGAGAGATGTGGTGGGCGGTTGAATTTGAACCAATGGGCTCTTGGGTGCAAACCTAACTCAGTTCAGAGTTCACTGTCGTCGCAAATCAATACGAGATACGACGATCACTCGCGGCACTTCACCGAGACTAATCTAATGATTTATAGTCCCGCAACGCTTCCTTAGATCCTTCACACTCACTCGCTTCCCGTTCGATTCCACCTTTTCAATTGTAAATCCTTCTGATTTTGCTGGAGTGATAATTAGCCTCTGCTCTTTAACAATTCCAGGCCTGATTGATCCGAGAGAAATCTGTTCAGGCCAAAATCCAGCACCAACGGTGAAGTGTTTTCAAGACAATCCGAGGTGACCCCGTGTATCCTATCAATATCCTGGTATTCCAATTGACAAAGCCTTTTCTTCATCTCAGGCAAAGCTAATAGGACTATGTCCCATAGAGCTTCTCTTCTCTTATGGTCATCTCTTTCTTCACAAAGTTCATTGGTAACTCTATATTTTGTTGCTGAGCCAGCAGAATCGTAGACCAGAGCCCAGCAAGTCATACAGGACTCTGCTCACCAGTATTTACATCCTGATGAGCGCCACGGCTTTTTCCAGTTCGGCGATGGCCTGCCGTTCCAATGGATACGCTTTCTGTAGGCGGTGAATCTGTGCACGACGCACCTCATCGCGCCAAGTCTCCCCGTCTTTCAGCATCCTTGGGTAAGGAGCGATATCTTTGGAGCTTTTACCATCAGTGCAGAGTGCGCCGGCGATCATGTAATCGTACCGTTCGGCGGCAGCGAGTAGATGATCGGTGACCTCCGGGGCAAAGTCATCCGCGATCTCGCGCAGATATGTAGCAGCAACTTTGCGACCCGCGCAGAGGCACTCATAGATCCAAGCGTTGCCTTGCATGCTGCCTTTGCGCACCACCTCATCCGCTTGGTCGAGGGCGGTGAGATTGCCAATGTACTGTTCCCAAGCACAGAAACCGAGCCCGTAGCCCTCGCGACTAGGCTCATGCGCCATCGCCACGGCTTGCCGCAGTGATGCGATCGCTAATGCGTGCCGATCAGGCGCCCCCGCTTTCTTCATCGTATACAAGGAGAATCTCCACGGCCACTCTGTTTCCACGAATGGCTTGGTGTGATCTTTGTATGGGTGCAGACAGAGCAACTCGGTGTCTTGCTGATATCCCACCACGACACCGTCCTCTTCGGAGCCGTATTGGACGGCGATGCCACGGTCAATGCTCGCTTTGACCTTATCGAGCATAGCCTGCTTTTCCACAGCACTCTCCACCTGGTAGGCATAGAGACCCTCCTGCTGCCACGGGGAAGCGGCCTGCGCCAACTCCAAGCATTGAAACCCACACGCCGGATGTGGCGAACTGGGGCAAAAGCCACTTACTTGCAGGCGGAAGGCCAGCCCGGAGACGCCGATAAGGTATTCGTAGCTGATCGCCTCACCCGCGGCGCGCAATACCGCTTCCATGGCGGCGTGCACCGAAACCTGCTTTTCGCTGACGTGCCATCCTTTCACCCCATCGAGCCAGACGCGTGCGCCGTCACGCTGCGCCAGACCGATATCATTCGGAGCAGCCATAGTATCTATATTGGTGATTTCTTGAAGTAGGGCACTTCTATGTCGAACTTACCTCCGGATGGATACTTGGACTTGTTGGCTTCCCACCATTCTCTCCATTTGTTGGCTATCTCGGAAGTTATAGTCGGAGGTGTTCCGAAGTCCTGTCCAGTAAACAAATTCAACCATTTAGCTGCCTTGTACCTAAGAGCAGGTTCTTCATCAGATAGCGCATTAGGTAGATAGGGTATTACATCATATAGTTTGGTGTGAATTGTCGTATTTAATGCAAAAGCCCTATCAAGATAATTGGGATTAGACAGGAACGGCTCAATCATCTTTAAGCTTCTGATTGTTCCGCGGCGGCCGAGAAGATCCATTGCCGTTATTGACCTGCAACCAGTTTCCCGGACATTTGCCAGTGTATAATGCTTTCTGTAGAAGTATGTCCAGTCAGAACCTCATAAGCGCAGTCTTAATGGAGATGTCGGAGACTGGGAGCCCCGCAACATTCAGTTGACCTATAGCGACTGAGAAAAACATAAGAACGTAGCTGACCAGCTATGTTGCAGAACAAAGGTGGCAATATCCTTGGATTATTGAAAGTCTCTTCGATCACTCTAGTCAGGAGCAATTATAGTGTGCTTACGGTGTTTGTCAAACTGTTCCCTCAACAGAATCATCTGTCCTCAATTCACATTAGAGTAATAGGTGGAATTTGAACGGAAGAGCACATTGATAATCGTCTGTTTTTCCACACACGATTGATGGGACTGACTCATTCAAATCATTTGACCCAATGTTGTGGTATAATAATCGCAAATTATCACAATTCATATTGAGGACAAAGAATGGGTTGTTCAAATCGTGCTTCTGCTGAGGATATGAAGCTGTTGTGGGCCAAGGTTAGCAGTCAAAATCGGAAACACTATCATCCTGTTTTGTATCATTTGATTGATGTGGCATTCGTCACTCGGTTCATGTGGCGGGAATGCCTTCCCCAGAATGTGCGGTCTCTCGTGGAGAAGGATATTGGTATACAAGGCCAAGCTGCAACCGCAGTCATTGCATTCCTTGCAGGACTGCACGATCTAGGAAAAGTATCACCGGCTTTTCAGTTTCAGTCACTCGGACCTGACTTGTTGGATTTGCAGAAGGTGGGTCTTACCATTGGGCCAGGTAAAGCCAAATCTCACGGATCTATTACTACAAAAGAACTCACCAAACTGTTGCAGGATGGCAATATCATCGAACAGGCAAGCAAAAAGACTGCCACTATTCTGTCTAAGATTGTAGGGGCTCATCACGGTGTTTTCGCGCATGACCTTCAGCGTCTAGGTGCTGACTCATTAGGCGACAATAACTGGGCCAGCTTCAGGTTTTCGATCGCCAACCACCTTTGGAAGATATTGAATCCTGGCGATGACCAATTGTCAAGAATCAAATGGCAGGAGCCAGCCAATCCTGCAATTATCCCACTGCTTGCTGGATTAACCTCTGTGGCCGATTGGATTGGCTCCAACACGGACTATTTCAAGTTTGACTCTCAAAGCAACCTCACCAAATACGCCCAACTTTCAGAACAAAGGGCTATCAAAGCTCTCTCTTCTATCGGATGGCTTCCAGCGCCTTCGTATGCCAATCGGGCATCATTTGAAGAAATGTTCACCTTTACTCCAAACGAAATGCAGTGCTCAGTAATCAACCTAGTCAATAAACAGACAGAACCTTTCCTGCTGGCAATAGAAGCGCAGATGGGTCAAGGCAAGACAGAAGCTGCACTCTATGCCGCTGATTATTTACTATGTACAGGTCTATCTCGAGGCCTCTATATCGCATTGCCGACTCAAGCCACGAGCAATGCTATGTTTGACAGATTGAAGAAGGACTATCTTGAGAGACGAAGACACTCCAATATCCAAGATAATATTCAGTTGGTCCACGGTAATGCATTGTTGGACAAACTAGTAAATGTAACCAACATTTGCCAAGAGAAAAACGGGGAGGAATCGGATGTCTCCGCAAAGTCCTGGTTTACCGCTCGCAAAAGGTCATTGCTGGCTCCATTCGGAGTCGGGACCATCGATCAGGCTCTCTTGAGTGTGTTGCAGACGCGCCATTGGTTTGTCAGACTATTTGGCCTTGCAAATAAAGTGGTTATCTTTGACGAGGTACATGCGTACGATACCTACACGAGCACGCTGCTCGACCGACTGATGGAGTGGCTCTCCAAGCTGGACTGCTCGGTAATCCTTCTTTCTGCCACTCTTCCGAAGGAGCGGCTTGCTGAATTGGTTACGGCTTATGGTGGAAAGCAGCTTACGACATTAGCGGACTATCCGCGCATTACTCTGGCCAAACGTTCGGCTCAACCGGACTGTATTGCGGTTGACAAAGACTATGAGACCGAGTCTGTTTCCCTGGAGTTCAAAAGCGATGATGCATTCAGCGTTGCAGATCTGGTTACGGGCCGGCTCAAGAATGGGGGATGTGCTGCGGTCATCTGCAATACGGTGGCTCGTTCCCAAGATGTTCACGAAGCGATTGAGAACGAAATAAGGAATAAATCACTAGATTGCGAACTAATACTGTTCCATGCTCGTACTCCATTTGCTTGGAGGAAAGAAATAGAAGAAGAAATCCTGCGTAAGTTCGGAAAGCCGGATGAGGAGGGTGATTCCCCAAACAGACCTCACAGAGCGATAGTTGTAGCAACATCCGTAATTGAGCAGAGCTTGGACCTCGATTTTGATTGGATTCTCACTGATATGGCTCCTATTGATCTCTTGTTGCAGCGCTTAGGGAGAGAGCATCGTCATAGACGACCAGATAGACCTAAGAGTTTGAGACAACCTGTGCTCACGATTATGAGTGCTGGTGAGGACGATGGTTTACCGCCAGAATTCGCTAATGCCGGAATATATGAGAGGTACATTCTGCTTCGGTCTTGGTTGGCAATTGAAAAGAAGTCTACAATAGAATTGCCCCACGATATTGATGATCTGGTGCAGTGGGTGTATGGAGATGACAAGCCGAATGGTCTGACGCAAGAGTGGAACGATGAACTCGACAAGTGGTATGACAAGATAGACAAGAGAACGAAGGATTCTCGGGAGGATGCAGATGGCCGGCTTGTTTCGAAGCCTGACAAGCCAGAACGATTGGTTAGATCTTTAAGCTTGGAGCTTGACGAGGATGATGATAATCCTACTACCACACAATCACTCCGGGCGAAAACTCGTGATGGTAAGCCGTCTATTCAGATCGTGTGCTTGAACCGACAGGAAGATATGCTGTTTCCTGTGTGCGGAGAGCATCACGTCAAACTAATGTCAGACCCGGATGTGCAACTGACCAGGGAACTACTGGCATCTTCATTACCCGTGCAAAACGAATATCTATATCAAGCGCTGCTTAAACAATCAACACCGAAGGGATGGATGAATAATCCGCATTTACGTTATCATCGTGCAGTAGAGTTTATTGACGAAGCAACGAATGAATATCCTTGTCCGCTAAGGTTAACCCGGAAACTTGGTCTTGTGATAGGAAAGGTGGAGTAATGAAAGCAAGTTTTAACCTGATTGACGAAAAATGGATTCCATGCGTGCCGGTCGGAGGAGGATCGGCAGTTGAAGTTGGGATTGTAGATGCCCTGACTAATGCATCGGAGTACAGGGAAATCTACGATAACTCACCACTTGTGACTATTTCCTTACATCGTCTATTGCTCGCCATATTGTACCGTGCGCTAAAGCCAGTGGAATCCGACTGGTTCGACATCTGGAGTGATGGTTGTTTTCCACGCGAAGCTTTGCTGAAATATCTCAAAGATGTAGCACCGTGTTTTTACCTGTTCAGTGACATGAATCCGTTTCTCCAAGTTCCCTGTAATAGAGAGGAAAACTGCACTTCACCATTAAGCATTCTCTTTACCGAGAGAGCCAGCAACACTAACCGAACGCTGTTTGACCACAGCATAAACGAAGTCTGTTCTTCAGAATTTCCGTCTGTAGTCGCACGCAAGCTGGTTGCATACCAATCCTGTGCGTTAGGAGGCGGCAATAACTCTAGCATTTGCATCGGGCAACGCATCTATCCACCGAGCAAGAGAAATTACACACATGGGGTTCTTCAGCGTGGTGCAGCTATTATGATTTGCGGGGAAACCTTATTTGAAACCTTAATGCTAAACCTGGTCCCATATGATGCGGCGGAAGCCAATCTCCCTGACAACGCAGCAGATATGGATAGAACTGCCTGGGAATTTGAAGTTCTAAATGGATATGATGAATCGCGGCCCTGCGGATATGCCGACAGATATACTTGGCAATCGCGCCTCATCAGAATATATGAGAAAAATGGCGTGGTTGGTTCTCCAATTGTTGTGACACAGGGATTAGTTATGGAAAGTGAAAAGGAGTTGCCATCCCATCTACGCGACCCAATGTTCTGCTATATGGTCAGCAATGATAAGAAAGAGATATCTCCGTGGAATTTAAAACAGAACCGGGCGTCTTGGCGAGACTTGCACGCGCTGTTGGCAATTTGGCCCAAATCTAACGGAGGAAATCGTCCGCCGTTGTCTCTGTATTTTTTTGATTACGTTGCGGATAAGTTAGAGCAAGAGTTCAACAGTCGCGAAGTCGAATTGAATGTGTTCGGCACCGTGAGTGATCGAGCGAAGATTTGGTGCTGGCGACACGAGAGGATGCGCGTTCAGTCCTGCCTTCTACATAACAATGACCTAGTAGAGCGTCTTAGCTGGCTATTGAACGAAGCCGAGCGAATTGGTCGTCGCCTAAAAGATTCTACCCGCGAGTTGTGTCGCCATTACCTCTCGCTTGGAGAACGAGTTCCTCAACCGAAAGACGTTGATAACCTATCTGAGAAGTTAAATCCACACCGTGACTATTGGGCGAAGCTGGAGGGACACTTCTACACTCTCTTGCGCCAATTGCCGCTGGACAAAGATGCTGCATCAGAGACATGGTATCAGACAATTATCAGAGAAGCCTATGCCGCGTTCAACAAGTCCGCTGGACAACTCGGGCAGTCGGCTCGTGCTATCCGAGCGCGAGCACTTGTGTATCCGATTTTTGATTCTCGGTAGGATACTGCAAATCAAAAGAAGGAGGAGGTGACAGTATGACGGAAATGGATGTTCGCATTGAAGAGTTCATCAATTATCTGAAAACTCTGGCCCGGGAAGGCAAGGAAGACCGAGGAGCGCTTGCCGACCTGCGAAGTGGCCTGCGGGTGGGCCCAGGCCAGGCTCCTCGCATGTATCAACACGTGGTCCCGAGACTTGGAGAGCGGGAGAATCGTGGCGACCGCTGGTTCTATGTCGTCGGCGCGATGTTTGGGGCTAATCCCAAATATGTGCAGGGAAATACGATGGGTAAGTGCTTCAGAGTACTCACTAACAAAGGCAGCGAAAGCATAGAGAAACGGTTTGTTGCCTTGTTGGGAGCGCATTCCGATGATGTCCATGCCCATCTTTTCCACGCGACAGGCTTGATGAAATCCAAGGACCTCGGTTTGGATTACTACAGACTGCTGCGCGACCTGATATCCTGGGATAGCCCAGACCGGCACGTGCAGAACCGATGGGCACGTGATTACTATCGCAAGTCCGATAACAAGAAAGAAGAAGGAGACGACAACGGTGAATAGCAACATCAAGATCGAACTGCATCTCATACAGAACTTCGCACCGTCATGCCTCAACCGCGATGATGCAAACGCACCCAAAGACTGTGAGTTTGGAAGTGTAAGGCGTGCCCGCATATCATCACAGTGCTTGAAGCGAAGCGAGCGCATCTATTTCCGAGATACCGGTTCGGTAGATATCGGCAAACGAACCAAATTGCTCAAGAAGGAACTGGAAGCCCGATTAATTGCATCAGGAAAAACTGAGGAATTGGCTTCGGCAGCGTCGGATGTGTTTGTTAAGACCTACTACTCCAAATCCGATTCAAAAAAGGCTGGTCAGACTGCAGTGCTACTCTACATATCTGAATCTGAGATAGAAGAGGCAGTTGCTTGTGTTCAGGATCTATGGGAACAACTGACAGAGTTCGCAATGGATCAAAACGAAGGTGATGGGAAAAAGTCCAAAAAGGACGCGAAACTCTCCGTAGATAAAGACATTGCCAACCGTCTTAAGAGTGCCGGGTTATCTGCTGATATCGCGCTTTTTGGTAGAATGCTCGCCGAGAATCCCGAGATGAGAACCGATGCCGCCGTCCAAGTCGCGCACGCGATATCCACGCATAGAGTGGATATGGACTTCGACTTCTTCACTGCGGTGGATGATTTGAACCCCGAGTCAGAGACCGGAGCAGGAATGATGGGGGAAACTGGTTTTAACAGTGCGTGCTTCTATCGGTATGCTCTGATAGACAGAGATCAACTGATCAAAAACCTCAAAGGTGATGTAGGCTTGGCGGATAAAGTGATCCGCGCATTTATTGAAGCATCAGTGATGGCAATACCTACGGGCAAGCAAAACTCGTTTGCAGCACAGAACCCGCCAGACTTCGGCATGATCGTGGTAAGAAAAGACGGCTTCCCATGTTCTCTTGCCAATGCCTTCGCACAACCGGTGAGAGTCAGACCTGGAACCGATGAAGACCTGGTTGGATTGAGCATTGAAGCTTTGTGCAAACTGCATCCCAAGATAAAAGAGGTCTATGGGTCTGATGGAATAGTAGATGAGTCAGTCTGGCACCTTGGGCACGAACAAAGGCTTGGTGATCTCAAAGATAATGATGGATCTTCATTTACCGCTGCGCTGAAAACGGCAATGGAGGCTGTCACAAAAGCTACGGAGGCTTAACCATGCACACACTGCTTATGCCTCTTGTGGGACCGATGCAATCCTGGGGACATCGTAGCAGGTTTGATTACCGTGATACTGGTCTGGAACCTAGCCGGAGCGGGATCATCGGACTAATCTGTGCGGCAATGGGGATCTCACGCAATAGCAACATATCAGTATTCAATCGACTCAGAATGGGAGTGCGTATAGATTCCCCGGGTCGCGTAATGGTTGATTTTCACACAGCTATGGATGTGATTAAGGCCGACGGCAAAGGAACGGGAACAGTTACATCACAACGACACTATCTTTCTGATGCTAGATTTCTTGTAGGATTGGAATCAGATGATCTCGGCTTGTTGGAGGATATTGACGCAGCGTTAAGAAAGCCAGTTTGGCCCATATTTCTCGGGCGGAAGTCATTCGTGCCGTCCGTGCCTGTATTTCTTCCGAAGAGTTCAATAGAGCAGGACAAAACACTTCGTCAGGCTCTGACGGAGTACCCTTTCCATAGAATGCGAAAATGGGAAGAAATGCCATCAGAACCTGTGAGAATTGTTGCAGAAGCTGCAGAATCAAAGAATGACAATCTGACCAGAAATGATGTACCACTTGATTTCGACAATCGCCGTTTCGGATTACGGAAGGTGTATACAGATTGGATAGAGGCGAATGAACTGATTGATGGAGGTGTATGGCCGTGTACCTCTCGAAGCTAGTGATTAACACGCACAATCCTATGGGCGTAAGATCAATTGTGAATCCCTATGAAACGCATAGGACAGTCTGGCAGGGATTTCCAAATGCTGAAGATGGTGGGCCGGGGAGAGTGTTGTTCAGGCTGGAAGCCACTGAGAAGAAGCGTCCTGTTGTCGTATTGGTCCAGTCTGGTATAAAACCAGACTGGCATCCATTACTGAATGATGATGTTCTTGTGAGCGCCCAATGCAAACCATTCAACATTGTGGTTCCTGTCAACACCGAACTGCGCTTCAGGCTAAAGGCAAACCCGACGGCACGGAAGATAGTTGACGAGTCTCAAAGGGATGAGAATGGCAGACCAAAACGTGGACGCGTTCAACTCTTCAGTGATAAACGGCAAATGGAATGGCTTAGGGGCAAAGCTGAGAAAGGAGGATTTCGAGTTATAGATTGCCGAGTCTCAGAACAGCGTGACTACAAGAGCAGAAAACAACATCACGGTGAATGGATCAAACATTATGGCGTAACCTTCGACGGGATACTGCAAGTTACAGATAGCGACTTGTTTCAATCTGCAGTCTCTAATGGCATTGGTTCGGCTAAAGGTTTTGGATTCGGTTTGCTATCGATTGCACCTTATCAAGGATGACTTCAAATGAACCGCGACACAAGGATCAAAGACCTTCATCTCCTGCCAAAGTTCAAAGACAGTCTATCATATCTATATGTGGAACACGCAAGAATTGACAAGCAGGATCAGAGCATAGCTTACCAGGATGCAGACGGAAAGACTCCGGTTCCCGTTGCATCTATTGCTGTTCTGATGCTGGGACCCGGTACCAGTATATCTCAGGCAGCTATTAGCACATTAGCAGACAATAATTGTCTTGTCATTTGGTGTGGTGAAGAGAATGTTCGGTTTTATGCCTGCGGCATGGGTGGCACACGTAGCGCTTCCAGACTATTGAGACAAGCGCGTCTTGCGTCCAATGAGGTTACTCGTTTGCAGGTGGTAAAAAGAATGTATCGAATGCGATTCGAGGAAGATCTGCCTGAAGAAACCAGCGTAGAAATACTCAGAGGAATGGAAGGAGCCAGAGTTCGGCAAGCGTATTCCACAATAAGTACTGAAACAGGAATAGCGTGGAGTGGCCGCAACTATGACAGGCACAACTGGCAATCGACAGATGTGGTGAACCGTGCAATCTCTGCCGCAAATTCCTGTCTTTATGGGTTATGCCACGCAGCCATATTGTCTGCAGGGTATAGCCCTGCTATCGGTTTCATTCACACCGGCAAACAACTGTCTTTCGTTTACGACATTGCCGACCTTTACAAAGTTGACCTGACATTACCACTAGCGTTTCGCATTGCTGCTGATCCGCCGAGGAATGTTGAGCGGAGCGTACGTCTCGCTTGTCGGGATATATTTCGCGAAGCCAAGCTTGTTCAAAGGATAATTCCAGATATACGTCTTGTGCTTGGAGAGATTGGTGATGAGGATGATTTGAGCCTATTTGACGAAGATGAAGCTCTCCCGGCTGAATTATGGACACCAAGCAACGAATTGTCCAAAGAGAAGGATAAGAATGGTAGTGCTGATACTTGAAAAGGTACCAACTGGTCTGCGCGGCGAGATCAGCAGATGGATGATAGAACCTCGTGCAGGTGTTTTTGTTGGAAAGATTTCGGCAATGGTGAGAGAGAAGCTGTGGCGAAAAGCCTGCAGTGGTTCCAAGGGTGGAGGTGTCACAATCATTTACAGTACAAATAATGAACAAGGATTTACAATTAACACCTATGGCGGCACATCACGACAGATGATTGACTGTGATGGCTTGTGGATGGTTCGCATAAACACAAAGTAGTCACCATAGGGTGATCCCCACACACGTGGGGGTGAACCTACCTAAAACGAGACACTTGGGATATCCTAAAAGTGATCCCCACACACGTGGGGGTGAACCGGCAGACGGTCAGCGCTCTATGTTTATCTCGGAGTGATCCCCACACACGTGGGGGTGAACCGTTTAACCTCCACCTGGCAATCCTTCACTAATGGTGATCCCCACACACGTGGGGGTGAACCGGTGAGCGTGCCGAACCAGCCGCAAAAGCCACTGTGATCCCCACACACGTGGGGGTGAACCGAAACCGTCACAGATAGACACCCAACAGACACAGTGATCCCCACACACGTGGGGGTGAACCGGTCATCCTGAACTACAGATACGAAATCGAATCGTGATCCCCACACACGTGGGGGTGAACCGATGCCTGCCGGACTTGAGTCTATCCCTCGTTCGTGATCCCCACACACGTGGGGGTGAACCGAAAATGACAAACGCGAAGATTGAGGTTACGCCGTGATCCCCACACACGTGGGGGTGAACCGAATATTGGAGATATGGCGTTCGGCATTGTGTTGTGATCCCCACACACGTGGGGGTGAACCGTTTCATTCAAAAAGAGCACCCATAAAAAGCACTGAGAAAATTGAGGGGCAGGAAGAGTTGAAAAACCGGTTTCTGATGTGGTGGGCGGTATTGGATTTGAACCAATGGCCTCTTCGGTGTCAACGAAGCGATCTCCCCCTGATCTAACCGCCCATTCGAGGAACACGGCTGCTGCCGATGCATTATTCTAGCAAATCAGCACTAAGTGGTCAAGCGCAAATTTGGCAAACCGGTAGAGGTTCAACTCTTGGCGGGTTCAATGAACCTCAGTTTTTCACATCCGCGGACGAGAACCTCTCCCCCACAAGAATCGCACTTGCCCCACTCCGCGTGCGGGAAATCCGGGTGCACAAAGTCCGTTCGACTGAAACAACTCACGTGTCGACAGCAGTCGCAGTATATTTGTCCGTCCTGTTCTTTCGATTCTACTGCCCGACAAGAATCCTTAGGCGAATCGGTTGCAGTCTGCCAGAACGAGACCGAATGAGTTGGCGAATGCACAATGGTGAAGGCTCTATCCGGAAATGAGCCTCTTAGTGCAGCCTCGAGACTGTCGGCACTGAGACTCTCTTTTTCGATAGCCTTTTTGGGAGGATCTATCGGTGCAGGATGGAAATGATTCAAGGCGCGTTCTATCTCCCAAACCGGTGAGTCCGGATTGCGCGACTTAAGGCACTCAACATTGCCACGTGCGTTCAGCGCACTCAGGAGAATGATTAACCCGTCGATCTCGGTAAAGGTAAACGCTCCGTTGCACTGAGTGGCCCAAACATCCGCTGCCCTATGCCTTAAACCAGTCAACTGAGCCGTGCGCGCGACTTCGAGCACTCCGCCGACATCTCGCAGCCTGGCTGCTATCGATTCTGCAGAATCCCTCGTGAGGCCTTCGGAAAGCTCGGCTGGCAGATGGTTTGAGCTAAAGTGGATCAGACTGCTGGAATCTAGCCCTTTTCGACCAAAGGCATCCTGGGCAACATCTCTAAACTCCTTTATTCGTTCGCCCTCCCAGCCCGTCATCACAATTGACCATTCGCCGCCGATGCTATTCTGTTTTTTCAGTTTGTGCCTCCATCAGCGCCAAAGACGAATGCTCTTACGGCGCGTGTGCTGCTACACTATACAACGTTTCCTAAGCTCAATTAGTTGCGGACGAAAAAAACTCCTCTGCACTCGCCGTACAAACCCTTGAATGCTACTATTCGACAAATGGATCCTCAGCGTCCGGCGTGGACAGAACATTGAGTGATGGCTCATTCGATACCAGATTCGATATATTTGCATTCTTCAAAATGCTTCGGCGGAAGAATTCGGCTGCGTCCTCGCCCTTGTTTTGGATCAATGTAAGATTCATCGCACGTATAACCTCATCCTGATCGTTTCCTGCCAGATCAATGACCGACCGAATCTGCTCGCGAGTGATTGTGCTGCTCTTCTTGCTCAGTTGGCGAAACACAGCCTCATCGAGCGGCTGGTCTTCAGCGGGAGGGAACATCTTGATGCCATCCGGCCCGCGGAGAACGTTCGGCCTGGGGAACTTCACAAAAATGGGCTGTGAGAAGTGCGGGTGCCGCAGCATAAGCTGTCCCTTGGAGAGCGTCGCGAGCTTCTCTTTGGTGGCCGCTGTGAGCACCTGATAACCCGGAGTAGCCAGTTCGTCCATATCCATGCGGCCGTAAATGCAGGTTGCGCTGTTTCCGACTACACGCTTATGAACCTGACTCCTGAACTGCTGCGCTGAGAACAGAACCAAACCGAGATACCTGCCACGCTCCGAAATATCGAGAAGCGTCTGTTTCAGGTAGGTGTCGGGCCCATCAGACGGAGCATACTTATTGAGCTCGTCAACGACGACTACAACGTGCTCCACACCGAGTGTTTTCTTCTCCAGATGCTCTCGCAGCATACTTACAACACGGGTAAATACCAGATCCTGTGCCTGGGGATCTACACCCGCTATATCGATTACATAAGTAGTTCTATCTTTGAACTCTCCCCAGGGGAGATCCTGCCGGGTTTCGTCCGGACTTATCAACCCACGGTAGCGTGTAACCAAGTTCGAGAGTCTGTTGTACACCTTTCTAATCGTAGCGTAATGGTGGGTCTGGTACTCCGATTTGTTCTGTAATTCCATTTGCTTCAGCACAAGATCGAACCAGCGCGAAAGATCCTGAAAATTCTCGACCGTGATATGTTCCTCACCAACCACCGTCGGCTTTTCGACAACCCGCTGATTGATGTACTGAATCAGTGCATCGGCTTTGGCGTCCACATCGTCGCGGTTAAGCACCACTTCGGTAAACCGCATAATATCCTGAAGCCCCCAAGAAAGTGGCTTGACGTTTGCTGTTACCTCGGGGTTAGTCCTAAGCGTATTGAGATTCATCCTGTCGGACTTAAATGGCGCGTAGTATTCGACTTTAGGGAACGGTTCAAGCGGGATGTTAAGCAGCTTGTACATTTCCCTATCTCTATCGTCGAGGGTGCGGATGCCGAATTCGTTATACTTGTCCGAAAAACGACAGTCCGGTGCGACTTCCGCTGGAAAGTCGAGAAAGAGCATATCGGGCCCTTTCACATTGAAGCATACAACGGCGACGTCCTCTTTGAAATGCGCAAATATACTGGAGAGAATGAACTCGATGGAGCTTGTTTTGGTAGCAAGTCCGGAGACGCCCGTAAGGTTGAGGTGTGCCGCCTCCGGGCCTAGCAGAAACTGTGCATCGAGGTATACAGGAGACAGAAACTCGCCGTTTTGATATAACCCGACAGGAATCCCAGAGGTTTCCTGAAACGCATCCATCCGAAGCGCGCAACTTACGGCCAGGTCATCTGCCAGATAGACCGGACCAACCGGAACAGGCTGCAGTGGTTCTTCCGGTTCTACTCTGAGAACGGCTGCAGTGTAGCATCTGATCTCCGGACGCAGAGTAGCAGGTTCAGAGCCAGGATCACCCTCAGCAGCCAGAAAATCGTGCAGAGCCGATGCCAGATCGGTAAATCCGAATCCCTCTACGACAACACCGTAAATATCCTTGTCGACCGCGTGCACCTGCACCAGTGTACCGATGCCAACAGGGGAATCCATCGGCGTCCAGAAATTGAAGCTGTAAGCAGTGTTTGGCTTGTTTTCAGTCGCGATTACTTTTCCTACTTGCACCAGGTTAGTCTGTTCCATCATTCACCTCTACACTCCAGCTAGTGCAGCTTCTATAGCCACCCTGCTAGGGAAAATACTTCTCAAATACTGTTCGCAGTCGCGGATCGGGTAGACCATTCTATCCCATCGGCCGTCGGGAAGCGCAAGCGGCGAACGCTCAGCCAGGAGCCAGCGCGAGATATCGTCCGCATTAGTGATAGTCTCAGGCCGAGCGGCAGCCTCAACTCTCACGAGGCCAAAGTAGATATCTCGACCTTCAAACGGATGCAATCTAAGGTACCAGCTATATGCCGATTCTCTTCCACGGCCACGCACCTTAAAGACAGTCGATCTCTCACCCACCTTGAGCGAAAGAATACGATGCTGATCTTCGCCGGAAAAATACTGTGTCTGGTGGCTTTTGATAATGCCAACTACCCTCGGATGCTTCGCTGCGTCATCGCTGCCTGTAATCGAGCCGTCCCAGAAAAGCCATTCATCGGAGTTACCACATTCAATAGCCCATTTCTTGATGAGGCGGCGTTCGAGTTCTGAGCGGTCGTTATTGACCGATTCTCTGGCAGCTTGAATCAGCTTCAGCGGGTGAGCGTCTCCTACCGAGGAAGACTCTTTGCCGGTGATCCGGGCATTTCTGGCGGACACGCCCGACGCGGCGAAGGTTGAAGGGGACAGATGATCGAAAGAGAAGTATAGGTTTTCAGCACATTCTTTGACTAATGTAGACATGCGCCTGTCTTCTCCACGGCGCCGTATCACAGCCCCAATGTACCCATAGACTATCGGCACGGTGTAGTTGTAGAATCCAATTCGTCTGGCAATCTGTGCGCCATCGAGGAAACAGGAAAACCCCGTGCCAGCAGGTTTGCCGACGGTGCATGACGCCATCCCCTGCCCTTCCACAATCTCTGCATACCCTGTGCGAAGTTCTGGCTCGGAGACTGGGCCGCGTGAGTCTTCATCCTGGTCGCTCGCCAGAGCAACATGAAACGACAAATCTTTGGGCTTAGACTTAAGGAATGCGGCAAATTCATGTAGCAGCATTTGCGACCTCCACGGCACGCTTGGCCGAGGATCAATCGTACCACGGTTGCCGGATGACTGTCAAGAATCGATACACCGATTGTCACGAATAAATACAGATGCGATTCCGAATGTTTTGTGCCAAGTGTCTTATGTGCAACATTCTCGAAACATTCATATGCGATAATAGCGCGACTGATGAATCGCATACTAGAGAAACAACAGGAGCACTAGAAACTCGATGAGTGAAAGCAAAGAACCCGTAAGCAGCTTTTTTGGCTGCAACGTGTTCAGCGAAGCAGTTGTGCGCGAACGTCTGCCGAGAGACGTCTTTGCGGCGTTAAGAGCAGCTATTGATGATGGAACACCGCTCGACTCTGAAATGGCGAACACAGTAGCAAATGCTATGAAGGATTGGGCAGTTGAAAAGGGAGCAACACATTTCTGCCACTGGTTCCAGCCTATGACAGGAATGACTGCAGAAAAGCATGATTCGTTTGTATCCCCTACCGCTGACGGCCGCAGCATTATGGTGTTTAGCGGCAAGGAACTGATTCAAGGAGAGCCGGACGCATCATCTTTCCCGTCGGGTGGGCTAAGATCAACTTTTGAGGCTCGCGGTTATACGGCCTGGGACTGCACTTCCCCTGTGTTTGTGAAGGAGAACGGGGCGAATGTTGTGCTGTACATTCCCAGTGCATTCTGTTCTTATCGCAGTCAGGCTCTCGACAAGAAAACACCTCTGCTCCGCTCAATGGATGCGCTCAACAAACAGACTCTGCGAGTGCTAAGAGCTCTTGGAAATACGACCTCCACACGTATTACAGCGACACTGGGAGCAGAGCAGGAGTACTTCCTGGTTGACAGCAGATTCATCGAAAAGCGGCTCGACCTTATGCTGACCGGACGGACACTCTTCGGTGCAGCGCCTCCCAAAGGGCAGGAGCTCGAAGATCATTATTTTGGTACAATCCACGAGCGCATAGCGAACTTCATGCACGAGTTGAACACCGAACTATGGCGTCTTGGAATATCGGCACGCACACAACACAACGAAGTGGCACCGGCTCAGTTCGAGCTAGCGCCAGTCTTTGCGTCGGTCAACATAGCTACCGACCATAACCAACTGATTATGGACACAATGCTGAAGGTGGCACCGAGGCATGGGTTTGTATGTCTGCTGCACGAGAAGCCGTTTGCTGGGGTCAACGGTTCAGGAAAGCATAACAACTGGAGTCTGTTGACAGACGACGGCATCAATTTGCTTGATCCGGGCACTACTCCGCACGAAAATCTGCAGTTTCTAATATTCCTTTGTGCAGTAATTCGGGCAGTCGACAAGTATTCCAAATTGATTCGGGCAAGCGTTGCAGTAGCGGGAAATGACCACAGGCTCGGAAAAGATGAAGCTCCTCCGGGGATAATCTCGATATTCCTGGGCGACCAACTCACTGACATTTTGAATCAACTGGCTAACGGCGGCGTGAAGTCGTCGAAAACTGGAGGAAAACTGAAGCTCGGTGTAAGCACACTACCTCCTCTTCCGAAGGACTGCACCGATCGCAACAGAACCACGCCATTTGCGTTTACCGGCAACCGATTTGAGTTTAGGATGGTGGGGTCTTCACAGTCGACAAGTGGGCCGAGCTTTGTTCTGAACGCCGCAGTTGCCGAAGTGCTCTCTGAAATCGCTGACGAGCTCGAAAAAGCAAAAGATGTCCCGAATAAAGCCAATGATCTGCTGAGGAGAATCGCGAGCGAGCATAAAGACGTCATCTTCAATGGTGACAACTACTCCGGCACTTGGCCAGAAGAAGCCAGAAGGCGGAGTCTGCCGAACATCACCAACACTATTGACGGCCTGAAGGCGATGCTCGACGAAGACGTAGAGAAACTCTTCGTAAAGCACGGTGTGCTCTCGAAAGAGGAGCTTCTTGCACGATTCGAGATACTCATCGAACGGTATAGCAAAGCCATCAGAATAGAGGCGCTCACAACGGTGCATATGGCAAAGCGTCAGATACTCCCTGCCGCGATAAAGTATTCGAATACAGTTGCTGGGGCAGCGGGTGCTGTTCGGGCGGTCGGTGCGTCCGCAGAGGGGCACAAAGAGTCGCTGTATAGAGTCTGCGCGCTCGTCAGTTCGCTTCAGAAACACATAGATGAACTTGAAGAAGTGATGGAAAAGCCGAATGGAACTGACGACGTAGTGCTAGAAGCAGAGTTCTATCGCGATTTGGTGATTCCTGCAATGGATAGAGTCCGTGCAGATGCCGATGCTCTGGAAATGATTGTAGATGCTGAAATGTGGCCGCTACCGACATATGCAGAGATGCTGTTTATTCTGTAGAGGATTCAAAGAATCGATTGTCCTATTTTTATTTGAATGGGATTGACTGATGTGTTTAGCCCGTTATACCTCAGGGTAAGCATGCATAGGCACAACCTCGACATGAGAGATAGTCTTGCACAAAGGAGGTGTCCTATGTCAGCAAAGAGGAGAGGCTTTGCATCGATGGATCCTGAGAAGCAGCGTGAGATTGCTCGCAAGGGCGGACGTGCCGCGCACGAGAAAGGCACTGCTCACAGATGGGATAGCGATGAAGCCCGAATTGCAGGCCGCAAAGGTGGCGAAGCTAGCCACGGCGGCGGTAGAAAGAAAGCTACGGAACGTTAAGCTCGGCCTTCCCAGACCGAAATGGATTACTATGCAATCGGCAGGTGACCGCACTACGGAAGCCTGCCGTTTTTGTGTACTAGAATGAGGCTCACGGATGAGGGATAAGAAAGATAAGCCCAGATGAGAACATCTGGGCGTTTTCCTATTGCTGGGGAGGAGGTTTTTCCCTTCCCCAGACGCGACACGTCCGTATTAAACAGAAGATAAATTAGAATCCGGGCAAACCCATGCCTGGAGGCAGGCCGAGCGCACCAGTCATCTCCTCCATTCGACTCTTACGAAGCTCACCTGCCTGATCGACCGCTTCGCGAACTGCACTTGTCACCAGATCCTGCAGCATTTCAACATCTTCCGGGTCGACCACATCGGGGCTAATCACAACCGACTGAAGCTCGCCACGGCCGTTCACTACAGCAGTGACCACTCCACCGCCAGAGCTGGCCTCAACCATCTCTTCGGCCAGTTCATCTTCCATTTTGGCCATATCGTCTTGAAGCTTCTGAGCCTGCTTCATCATAGCCTGAATATTGAGTCCACCAAATCCACCACCTGGAAATTTAGGCATATACTTCTCCTTCCAAGGACTTTATTTCTCATCTGATTCGTCGACCACTTTGCCGCCGAACATTTCAAGGACATCCTGAACCATATCGCCGTTATTTGGCAGTACAGGAGCTGTTGTATCGATCGTGGGCTCCGGCAGATTGTCCACCGGAGCAGTTTCTATCGAACCGGCAACGCCAGCCTTAATCTTCATTCTCCTGCCGAGTACCGCCTCAAACGCATTTTCGATGGCCTCGACATTCGATTCTTGCTGCACGTTTTGAACGTGAAATGCAAACTTTGCATCGAACGCGAGATGCACCACATTGCCTTCTACTGCAGCAACGACGGCCTCGCGAAGAATACCCAAAAGAAGCGCTTTTCTCTGCACCGCCTTTAGATGGTTTACAACAGCAGGCCAAGCCTGCCGAACCTTCGCTAGAGTGACCTCTCCATCCGATAACGGCACTGTGGGAGCGACAGGTTCTTCCTGGGCTGCAGTCTCCTGTTTTGGCTTGTCTTCAACACTGCTCGGCGAAGCTGGTCGCACAGGTTTCGAGGGCGCCACCTTGGGGGGAGCCGACGGCCTATCCTGCTGAACGTGCTGCACGCCAACCTGTGTTGGTTGTGTCTGCGGGTAAATCGCTTTGAGCAGAGCCATTTCAAGCGCAAGATGATGTTGTTCGTTCCAGCGAATATCCTTTTCGGCGGCAGCAAAAACATCGATGATGCTTACAAGGCGCTCGGTGTCGAACTGTCTGGCACGCTCAACCGCTTTCAGGCTGGCATCTGATCCCGCACCGACAGATGCGGCCAATAGGTCGCGAAAATGCCCCGCAATTGCCTTGATCAATTCGCGGACATCCTTACCTTCGTGAATTAGTTTTGCTGCGAGCTCGAAAGCTCCTGCAGTATCCTTTCGACCTATTACATCCGACACTTCAAAGAGCATATCCTCATCAACTGTGCCGAGAACGGTGTTCACGCGGTCTGCCGTGATGTGTTCGTCGGTATATGCCAGAACCTGCTCCAAGAGGCTGAGGGAATCTCGCCAGGAGCCGCGGGCGTTACGAGCAATAATTGCGACTGCAGCATCATCGGCTTTTCGGCCTTCATGCTCGAGGACATAGTTCAGTCGACTTTCAATGTCAGCAACACTGCCGCGTCTAAAATCGAACTGCTGGCATCTGGAACGAATTGTGAGCGGGATTTCATGAGCTTCAGTAGTTGCCAGCACAAATATGGCGTGAGGGGGTGGTTCCTCGAGAGTCTTGAGAAATGCGTCTTTAGCGTCGCTCGAGAGCTGATGAGCTTCGTCGATCACGTGAATCTTATAGCGTAGCTGCATCGGAGGATATTTAACGTTATCGCGGATGTCTTTTATATCCTGAATACTTCGGTTGGAGGCAGCATCGAGCTCAACTACATCGACAGCGGAACCATCAGTGATACTTACGCAGGCTTCGCACTCGTTACACGGATCGGGTGTCGGGCCATGAACGCAGTTCACCGCTTTCGCGAGGAGTCTCGCAACAGTGGTCTTGCCTGTACCCCTGGAGCCGCAGAAGAGGTATGCGTGGCCAATCCGCCCAGAGCTGATTGCGTTTCGCAGTGTCTTTGTAACGTGGTCTTGTCCGACTACATCGTCGAATGTCTGCGACCGGTATTTGCGGTAGAGAGAGACGTAGGCCATAAGCAATACCCGAGGAAGCTGGCGAGCTACAGCAAAGAAGAGCTGTTATACTCACCCGACGCCCCTTATGTTTCACATCGGGGTTCAACCCCTATTTGGTGATCACGCACCTGCTGTCGATACGCCCATCCGAGTGTTACCCTATGCAAGCAGACTCCAGCCCGGACACCAGGCGGCACATGGGCAAACAAGCTGACCGCTGCTTCCTCCCGGACCTGACGGGGTTCGCAAGCCGCGCATTGCGCAGGGCCAGACTTTCATCGTCCACACACACAAGTACGCCACGAGCAGACGCACCTCGAGCAGGAATTCGACCCCGCTATAGCGGATTGCGGGTACAGGGCACCGCTGGCTCCCCGTCTAGCACGATCACCAAATGGGGGTCGCGAAGGCCGGAGACACAGCCCCCGGCCTTCATATCCTCGAACCTTACTATTATACTACCTTTTCCCACATTTGGCGACAAACGCAGGCAGGCTATAAGCTACTTACTACTTAACTTTTCCGACAATGTCCTCTTTAGTCAGGATGTACTCCGCCTTTAGAATGCGCACACCAGGAATCATTTTGGTATCGATATACTTGGCATCGGTCATCCCTTCTCCGAGCCACCCAATTCGGTCCTGGACGTCATCCGGAGCAGCCTGCGGGTTGAACCACAGAATCAGCTTGTATTTGTCTTTGAGCAGAGGGTACTTGTCCGGATCAGAGCTCATATCGATCTTCGCTTTGAACTTGCCATCTCGGATCATGCAGTCATCGACAAGAATAGTCCGCTTGCTGTCTGCCTCCCACGTGAAGACTTGCTCATCAGCAATTTTGAAGTAGTCATAATCGTAGTCCTGGAGCAGAATATTGACTCTGCATCCGTTTACAGTCTTAGCCTGCCGATCTGGCGGCAGTTTGCTATTGTCCTCGTAGAAGTTGGTATAAACCTCAACGCCTAGCCCTTTGTATGCTTCTATCGGCACCAGATTAGCAGTGCCTTCAATCTGAAGCACTTTCGGAGCGATCCTTTTCCAAGTAGGTTGGAACTTGGCATCTACCGGAGGGTAGACATCGTGCGGAACCTTGCCGCTTGCAATTCTAGATGCATAGTCTTTCTTTGCTGCAGCGAGCGCAATTGCCTGACCAGGATCGGGGGATTCTATTTCGGAAAGAATATCGAGCCCTCTCTTGTAGGCATCCATATCACCAAAGCGCCACGCTCGACGAAGCAGCATAAGCCCAAGATTCTTCTGGCACAGAGCTACTTCCTGATATGCCATCGGGTTCTTCTTCTTGTCAGCAGCTCGAATCTTTTCGTACGCCAGGTTCTTTCGCCACTGGATTTCGCACTTGTCGAGGAATGTCTCGTTCTCCATTACAGGCTTGCCGGACTTGTCGCGGTCTATCATGTGATCCGGCACACGGATGAGCCCGCGCTTCTCATAGGCGTGGGCAAGCATTCGATCTACAAAAGAAGGTCTTGGCTGGTCTTCTCCAGTGTTCGGGTCTTTTGCACCGTGTTTGGTTGCCTCAGCAATCCAATATGCTCCGCCCTCATACTCTTTCAGCTTCTGCATATAATGCATCCAACCGAGATCGAAGTAGAGGTCGTATATGTCCGGGTTGTTGCGTATTCCTTCTTTCAACAGACTGATAGCCGCTGGAATGTATCTCCTGTCGGAGCGTTCGTGGGAGTCGACCAGGTTGTAATCGAGCTGCCACGCACCAGTGCTGTAAACATCGATCTGATGTGGATCGAGCCACGTTACAAGACGAACCAACGGGAGGACAGCTTCGTATTCTCCTGTATGGAAGAACTGATCGGCCTGCACCCAGAGCACGCTTGCAACAGCTTCGCGCATACCCATAGCTGCCGCGCCAATGTACTGCAGTGACATCTCGAACATCAGGTCGGATTCTTTCCCGCTTTTGTCCTGAAACGCAGATTCGAGCACCAATCCGGAGTTCGAGTTCTTGTCGTAACGCATAGTGTTTAGCGGCTGCTGAACAGCTACCGAACACGCGAGCAGCACGATAAGAATCCCTATAACACCGCAACGTGCCTGCCAGTTCATGTGCTACACCTCCCGCTTGTCGAAAGAGAGCACGCCAATAATCATCAACACCAACGAGAACACAACTGAGTATGCGATAACGAATGCAACATACATCGGCAGACTTCTCGCTTCAGTATGAGGGTGTATCAGTTTGTTTTGGACGTTATAGTAATCGAAGTTAGGAATCACTCTGCTGAGAATGAAGTACAGATACTTTATGAACGGAACCAATTGATCGCTCTTAGTCTCGGCAATGGCTCGCAATGCACCGGATGCACTTCCGACAATCCAGACGCCTGCACTTGCAAAGAAGTTGACTGTAGGAGTCATAAAGATCGAGAAGAACACCGAGACAGCGGAAAGCAATGCGAACTGGAAGTATATAAGCACGATTCCAAGCAGAAGCTGGTTGTCCCAGATACCTGCTTTCACTTTCTCTCCTGACTCTGCTCCTACCGTCTGCGCAACCTGAGACGCGGCTTGCGACATCTGCCCACCCATTGCAGCCTTTATGGTAATCATTATCATAAAGACTACACCGATCAGGAAGATGTTGACAAACAGTGTGAGTAATCCGCCCAAAAACTTTCCGATGATAAACTCATATCGGTTCACAGGTTTTGAGAGGATCGTGTAAATAGTCCGTCTGTCTACCTCGTTCGGAATAAGCGAGACACTTAATGTAACGCTAATCACGAAACCGGTAACAAGAATAACCAGTAGACCAAGGCTTTTAACCGTGGTCAGATCCTGTTTGAAGCCGAGCTGAGGGAAACTCATAGCGAGTATCATAAGGGCAATAGCGACGATGATGAAGATGTTGAGGATCTTCTTCCTCATTGCTTCGCCGAAGGTAGTTTTAGCAATTGTCCAAATGACCATTTAGCGTCCTCCCCTCACAGTATCAACGAAGAGTTTTTCGAGGCTGCGGCGGCGCGGGTTCACAGATACGAGCCTTGCACCCTCCGCAAGCAGCAGATTAATAGCGCTTCGTGTTGGATCTCCGTCCGGAAGATAGGCAGTAAGCCGGCCGGCATGAAGCTCCGCCTCGTCGGCAGTCTCTTTAATTTTTGCAGCCAATTCCTCTGAAACGTTGTCTGCAACCACTTCTTCCTGCTTGGTAGTAAGAAGCTCTTTCACTTCGCCCATCATAGCGAGCTTGCCTTCAACCAGAATAGCCACACGATCGGCAATCATCTCGACATCTCCTAGCTGGTGGGAGCTTACGAATACAGTCTTTCCCTGTGCTTTGAGATCGAGAATCAGGTTGCAGATATCGGTGTGAGCAATCGGGTCGAGTCCAGAGGTCGGCTCGTCGAGAAAAACGAGTTCCGGATCGTTCAAGAGCGACTGCGCAATTCCAGCTCTTTGAAGCATTCCCTTCGAGTAGTGTCCGAGTGGCCTGTCGGCGGCTCCAGTAAGACCAACCTGCTCCATAAGCTGGTCGACCTTAGTCTCTCTCGCCATTTTCGGTATGCGAAACAGATCGGAGTAGAACCGCAGCAGTTCCCGTGCACTCATATACTCATAAAAATAAGGACTCTCAGGCAGATAGCTGATAGAGTGCTTGGTCTTGATATCTCCAGCGGGTTTGCCCAGAACCGTGGCCTTGCCTGAAGAAGGAAATGTGAGTCCCAGCAACATTTTGATAGTGGTGGTTTTTCCTGCACCGTTAGGTCCGAGAAAACCGAAGATTTCGCCTTTGTTGACTTCGAGGGTCAGGTTGTCGACAGCTTTCACTCTTCCGCCAGCTGAACCCTTGAACGTCTTTGTCAGGCCCTGGATTTCTATGGCTGATGCCAAGTCTGTAACCTCCAGTACATCATAGATAATTACGAGAAACACCTGTGAGACCCGGAGAAAAGCGCGCTGCACTATTACCAGGTGTGTTTCTGCACGCTAAGCTAATCGATTCCTGCAAAAGTATACCCGTGGCATATCCTCGTGTCAACAATCCTGCAGTTTACCTTAGTGTACTATGTGAGTGTGTAGATTTAGAAAAGGGAGTATCCTTACAGTTG
>CAZCCV010000031.1:0-27640 GCA_964497515.1 uncultured bacterium
CTTCTTGCCAAGAGATATGCAAAACCAATTTTACACACTTTAGAAGAGGTAACCTAGCAATAGCATTCCAATTTCGTGCGTCCCGATTTTAGGTAGCGCGTCAGGTCTTGGATGTCGACGACTGCACCTGTTCACGGAATGCTCTTTCGGCGTATCTGTCGGTCATTCCAGCTACAAAATCCATCGTTGCACGGGCTCGAGATTCAATATCGAGTGATGCGGCTTCGGAGTTAGGATGCTCCATATAATGCTTGAACAACGATTTTAACATGACAGCAGCTTCCTGCAATTCAATGATTCCGGGATGATCTGCGACATAGACGCGCTCGAATAGAAAGTCCTTCAGGCGGTTCATTGCCCTTCTGTGCGACTCACTGACTGAAATCGACCCTTTGCCCGCAGATGAAGTGACAACATCGATGACCATGCTGGCTATCCGCTCCGAATACCGACTTCCGAGCACCCGTATACAGTCTTCTGGCAGATCGGAGCTGGTAATAATGCCGGCACTTATGGCGTCGTCGATGTCGTGATTAATGTATGCAATGCGGTCGGCGATGCGAACCACCTTGCCTTCGAGCGTCGCAGGCCCGCGGAGGTCTATCCCAAGATCTTCCCGCCCCTTTGAATGGTGAGCGATCCCGTTTCTGACTTCCCAAGTCAGGTTCAAGCCAGCGCCCTTGTTCTCCACGTACTCTACGACTCTAAGGCTCTGCTCCGCATGATGAAAATGTGCGCTGGGCACATACTCCCGCAGGACTTCATCGAGTGCCTGTTCGCCAACGTGGCCAAAAGGCGCGTGGCCGAGGTCGTGACCTAGGGCAATAGCCTCTGTCAGATCCTCGTTAAGTCGAAGCGCCCTGGCGATGGTGCGCGCAATCTGGGAGACCTCAAGCGTGTGAGTCAGCCGGGTTCTGAAGTGATCCTCTTCTGGGCTGATAAACACCTGAGTCTTGTGTTTCAGCCGTCGGAAGGCTTTTGAATGGAGTATCCTGTCTCTGTCGCGTTGAAAATCCGTACGAACAGGGTCTTTCTCCTCTTCGCGCACCCTGCCTTTGGATTCTGCAGAGAGCACTGCGTAAGGAGAAAGAGACTCCCTCTCTCTCAGTTCATAGTCTTCTCTTATTGTCACTTCAGATGTACGGATCAAATGCTACGAGTTCAATCTCTCAATGAGGAGCGATTTGACGTCTTCTATCGGAACTCTGATCTGCTCCATTGTGTCTCGGTCACGTATAGTAACCTGATTATCTTCTTCGACCGTCTGGACATCGACAGTAACGCACCAGAGCGTCCCCACTTCGTCCTGACGTCTATAAAGCCGACCGATAGAAGCCGTATCGTCGTACATCACAGCCATATGTGGCCTAAGCTCATCGGCGAGCTTCTTTGCCGTTTCAACTATTTCCGGGCGATTTCTAAGAAGCGGCATTACTGCAACTTTGATGGGAGCCAACACCTTATGGAAGCGGAGAATTGTTCGTTTGTCTTTCTTTTCGCCCTTCTGAATTACCTCTTCTTCGTAAGCATCCACCAGAAACGCCAGAACCGACCTGTCCACTCCACCGGCTGGTTCGATGCAGTATGGAACAATGCTCTCTCCGGCAGCTTCGTCAAAGTATGTGAGGTTCTCGCCAGAGATCTCCATATGCTTTTTCAGGTCATAGTCGGTGCGGTTCGCAATGCCCTCAAGTTCCGACCAGCCAATAGGGAAGAGATACTCGATGTCAGTGGTAGCCTTGGAATAGAAGGCGAGTTCTTCGGGGTCGTGCGGCCGGAGCCTCAAGCGTTCGGGAGTAATTCCGTACTTTATATACCAGTTGAAGCGATCGGTTATCCATCGCTCGTACCATTCGTCGTCTGTGCCCGGCATCACAAAAAACTCTATCTCGGCCTGCTCAAACTCTCGGGTTCGGAATATGAAATTGCCAGGAGTGATCTCGTTGCGGAACGACTTGCCTATTTGTGCGATGCCGAATGGAAGTCTCTTTCTGATGGCTTGCTGCACGTTCTTGAAATTGACGAACATCCCCTGGGCGGTCTCAGGCCGCAGGTACGCAATAGAGGCACTCTCTTCTACCGGCCCCATAAACGTCTTGAACATCATATTGAACTGCCGAGCTTCGGTCAGCTCCCCGTTGCAGGAAGGGCATCTGTCACCTTCTACGTGATCAGCCCGAAAACGCTGCTTGCACTCTTTGCAGTCGACCATAGGATCGGTAAAACCCGCAACGTGACCCGATGCTTCCCATACGCGAGGATTCGTGATGACTGCTGCTTCGATACCTACAACATCGTCACGCATCCGCACATTGTCCCGCCACCAAGCTTCCCTAATGTTGCGTTTAAGCTCTACGCCGAGGGGGCCATAGTCCCACGTGCTCCCTATCCCGCCGTAGATCTCACCCGACTGAAAAACAAACCCTCGCCTCTTGCAGAGTTCTACGATTTTTTCCATAGTTACCGCCGCTGGCGTCGCTTCATTATTGACATCAACCACTAAACAGGTTCCTCCCGAGAGTCGCTAGAAAGACATTCAATTGTAACTTTGGCGAGGACAAGGGTCAAGAGGCCAAGGTGAACAGCGAGTGTTCACACACTAGATGGAGTCGACCTTGGGTGGTTGTGGTGCTTCCCAATTTGCTAAAAACCAGTGGTAGTTCCACTATTCAGGTATTAACCTCAGCAATATTCGATATTGACTTATAGTGCCCAACGGGTATACTTCAAATAGAAGCTAGGAGGCACAATATGGCTATGGATATCCAACACTTGGTGGACCGCCAGATTAGTCGGTCGACGGCTTTAAGACGTGCTGCTATGAGCGAGGAAGACTACGGCCGTGATCTCTCTGGCCCGGAGACTGTTATCACTGTCTCTCGTCAGTTCGGCAGCCGCGGCAGACTCGTTGCTACCCGCCTCTCAGAACGCTTAGACTGGAGCCTGTGGGACAAAGACCTCGTAGACACCATTGCACGTGACGCGGAAGTCAGCCGACGTGTAGTTGAATCGTTTGACGAGCGCACGATCTCCGAAATTGATCGACTTGCCCATTCACTCATAGGCAAGTATGAGGCCGGAGGATTCAACTACGAACGACACCTTGCCAAGGTACTGATGTCTGTAGCAAAGTATGGTTATGCCGTTATCTTGGGCAGAGGCTCCAGCTTCTTGGTGCCCCAAGCACTTAACGTTCGTCTGATAGCTACAGAACAATTCCGCACAGAAAACATTAGGGCTGAACTTGGCATATCTCGCGAAGAAGCCAAAGAACTTGTAAACCGCACTGACCGCGAACGAGCAGAGTTCATCCGCCGTGCATTCAACAAGGATGTAAGTGACCCGCTGAACTTCGACTTGGTGCTGAAGATGGATTCGTTCGATGTAGACGAAGCTACCGAATTGATTCTTAATGCACTGGAGTTGAGAACCAAAAGACAAGCCAAATAGCGAGTCAATTGGTCGTAGTCGAGCCGCTATCCGATCCTTAGCTCGCGTGCATCCCTATTCGTCCGTCGCCCCTACACCCAGCTAGAAGCGGCTAAACGGTTTGTATATCATTCTTTCTCCTCTTCCAGTAAGCTGGATATCCTTCTAAACCATATTTCAAGGGCAGTCTCCATTGCAGCTTTCAACACCGAACCAGTGAGTCGTCCAATGAGCGGTGCTGTTAACCAGTGCTCTGAGCTCAACTGTGCCTCGCATTGTCCATTCTTCTCGACAAAACGAATAACCCCGTTATGATGAAAACCTAACGTGCCCCTCTCCGAACACCAGTAGACTGCGGGCTCATCATAATCCCACATCTTGAAGTAATGAACGGCTGCTGGCACTCCTGCCGCTGCTTGAACTGTGTATCGGACACTGCTCTTTGAGCGTTCGTGAACTGTAACAGAGGAGATGAACGGAATCAATTCGGATTCCCGCTCAACCTGTTTGATAATATCTATGACATTGGACGCTGCAGCCGGCATTTTCTGATTAACAATTACGGTAATTTTCGGCTTTCCATACAATCTGTCGAATACGAAAAACCCAATGCCAGCAGCTAAACCACCTGCTAACGTATAACGCGACCAGGGTTTCATATTTCCTCTCCACCCGAGTTCCGATAGCCGCATTCCGTGCTGGTTTTTTGCCGCTACTTTTACAAAGAAAACAGGCTCTAGTAAAATACCCGTATTCTTGCGGGTAGCTAATGTGGAATGCGTAACATATAATGCATAAAGGGATAGTGTGACTTATAACACACCAATAACCCACAGGTCCAGCGGCCTAAAAGAGTCTTTACCTGATGAAAACACTCAAAGACGTAATGACATCCGATGTGGTGTGGATCAGTCCTTCCGCACGAGTCAAGACAGCCATTATACTACTTAAAGGACATGCGATAGATGCCCTTCCCGTAGTCTATTCGCACGATGCAGTTGTTGGCATCATCTATAGCTCCAACTTGCTCGGGCAGGACGAGAGTTCTTCGGTGCTCGACGTCATGGATAAGAACTTCGTTACCGTCTCGCCAGATACACCTGTATATCAGGCAGCCGAAATGATGAAAGTGGGAGGCCACAGCCATCTGCTGATCGTAGAAGCGGGCAGGATGACGGGAATTGTATCAAGAAGCGACGTTGTAGCTGAGTTGGGCAAATCGTACGACACTCTCACACGGCTTCCGTGGCAGGATGCCCTAAGAGAATGGAGCATCGGAATGCTCGACCGCGGGCGCGAGATATCCATAGTCCTGCTGGATCTCGACCTGTTTGGCAAGTTCAACAAAAACTATGGCCACGTAATGGGAGACAACGTGCTGAAAAGCGTGGCTAATGTTATGTCTTCGATGGTGGACATTGAAAGGGACTTCCTGTGCCGCTACGGTGGAGATGAGTTCGCAATAGCAAGCCTCAGATCGTCACAGGATGCAACAGAACTGGGCACGAGGCTTGTGGAACGCATCGGTCAGATCGAGTTGCCAGGGCTTCCCGAAACCATTGGAGCGACTTTCGGTATTGCAGGCGGGAGGAGAATAGGAGGAAGAGAACAGGCTCACTCTGCGGCCACCCTCGACGACCTAATCAATAACGCCAGCCTGAACTGCACGCTGCTGAAACCACACAAGCAAGAAGCAGCGGAAGAAGAACCCGTGGCAAGTGAACCGGTTACCGAAGAAAGAGCAACTTCGGAAACTGTGCCGATACCGGTTGGCGCACTCGGCTCCTACCACGAAAGACTCAAGATTCAGACTATACGTATATCCACTAGCCCTTCGGGCTCTACTGCACAGGTGACGTTATCCCTCGGCGAAAGAGAGTATACACACGCCGCATCGGGTTACTCGACAGGCGGGAGAAGCTTGCTCAGACTAGTGGCGGAAGCGACTGCCTCTTCAGTATCGAAGTCACTCTCTCCTGGGCACGGGGTCACAATCGATGATGTAACCACCTTCCGAACAGGAGACGATAGAGATGTTGTCTCAGTAATAGCAACATTCATCACTCCTAGATCGACGAACACCACTGCTGGAAGTGCTGTAGTCCGCCATTCCGACCCACATCGCGCTGCAGCGGCTGCTCTCCTTGCTGCTGTGAACCGCCAGATAGCGATTGCGCCTCTCTCACATTCCGAACCTGAAAAGCCAGAGGCAGCAGAAAAACCCTCTGAAGGCGATACAGATACCGAACCTCCGGTCGATCTGTAAGAATTGGCTCGCCACCTATCCCCTGAGAACGGCAGAAACACCACTTGAAGCATGTAACGCGCGTACGCCTAATCCGTCTGTAGTTATGTACAATTGATTTGGCAAAACGTGTAATCTGTGGAGGAGTATTCGTTTGTTGTGTCTAAGAGATTATCAGTGAGATTGGCGGCGCCGAAAGGCGCCTGACGAGGAATTGATGAAAAGACGCAATCTGACGGCCGGCATCGTCGGCTTACTAGCATTCTCACTTGGAATAGCCATTTTAGTATACTCGTTTATCAATGCACGCGAGCTGTTCACGAAGGCGAGCATGGCAGCATCGCCATCTGCATCCGGCTCTTCTCCAGCAACTGTAGACTTTGGTGCCTCGGCACTTTCCCTGTTAATCCGAATTGGAGCACTGTTCATTATGGTGCTTGTAGGTTCGGTTGTAGCCGGAAGAGGTATGCAATTCTATTTTGCGGGAGAGAAGCCGGTGAAGATCGAGGATTAGTTGGGAGTGTGGAGATGATCAAGTATCAGGCTGGGGACGAAATCGTCGTCACGATCGACCGACAGGGTCTGTGTGCCAGCGAAGGTATTGCACACCTGCCAGATGAGACTATGGTTGTTGTCAAAGACGCTGGCGAACGCGTAGGCGAGACATTTGAGGCGATCATCACAGGCGATTATCGGACTTATTTAGGCACTTCGTTGCTAGCCTGCACAAAAATGTAAAAGGCCTGCGGGCCAGGTGGGTTCCCGGCCCATCCTTCCAATGGCGAAGCCGTTAAGGAAAACGTCAGCTTCGTCCTGAGGGGTTTTTCGTCTGTCTGACAGGCTACAACACCGGTTCGCTGAAGGCTATTCTGAGATCAGCTTCGCGCTCTGCGCTCACGAGAGCAACAACACTGTCCTGCGCTTCAATCACTGTATCCCCGGATGGTATCATCGCTTGACTGCCACGTACAATCGACACGATCAGCGCATTAGGCGGTAAATCGAGTTCGGAGACTTTCAATCCGAGTACAGGGGAGTCTTCCGAAATATCTATACTGACTATCTCCACATTTCCGCGCTGCAGCGCCGCAATAGGAACAACCTGATCCGACTCTATCTGTTGCTCAATAAGGTTGAAGATAATCCGCGTGCTGACTACAGTTTGATCGATGCCGAGCCTCTTGAAAAGCTCTTCATTTTGGGGATTGTTGACCCTGGCTATGACCCTGGGCAGCCCAAACTTCCTTTTGGCCAACTGAGATATAACCAGGTTGTCGCCATCATCACCGGTAACAGCTACAACAACATCAGCTCGCTCGATCCCAGCCTCCTTGAGGATGCGCATTTCGGATGCATCACCGAGCATTATGTCTTCTCCCAGTTCCTCTGCCATTCGATTGACTTCTGTCTCATCCTGTTCGATCAGAAGCACTTCGTGGCCTTCGGCTAAGAGTGTCTTCGTGAGATAGTATCCAACTTTGCCGCCTCCGGCAACTATGACATACATATCAGTATCCTCCGGCTAATCGAGCGGAATCTCACAGTACTTGTGGATGTCGCCCCACTCTTTATCAAGCAGGAAGTCCACCATAAGACCGGCGCCTATCACAGTAGTGCACAAAGTGGGGATGCCAAACTCTTCATAAGCGGCGGCTCTCATTGGGTCGTAGATGCGTGCCAGCACTTTGGAAACATTAAAGAACTCTTTGGCAATCTGTACAGAGGTGATATTTCGGTTATCCCCATTTGTGACTGCTACAAAGGCATCCGCGCTCTCTATTCCGGCTTTTCTCAGCACATCGGGGTCTATTCCGTTGCCAAGAACCGTCTTTCCGGTATAATCCTGCAGCCTGCGGAAGGCGTTGGCGTCTTTGTCCACAATCACAACATCGTGACCTTCGCCAGACAGCCTCATAGCCATAGTCGAACCCATTCGACCGCATCCCAGTATAATGATCTTCATCGACAACTCCTCCGACAAATGCCGACACACAGTATGTGAGTATACTCCCGAGGGCATGGGGTGTCAATACGCCGCTAGGTGGCCAGTGGCGGGAGTGTAACACGGCTAATTGAGCAAATAATACCCGGCAGAGTTCCTCGCATTTTAATGATTTCTGGAGTGCAAAGAGAAGGTATAGCTTGCGCATCTGTCGAAATGTATCTATTGTTGTACTGTGACCTGTGGAATACCTACAATGGAATTCCCAGCACATTTGCTAGATATGACAGAGACAAACGACCAAAACCTGGAACAGGAACCCCAAGCGGAAAGCACGCCGCAACCCGAAAGCGAGCTTCCGGCCGGCATAATGCGTCTGCGGGACGAATGGGTGAAGCTCGGACTTGCACCAACGAACGACAAAAAGGAGCAGGTCGGACTGGAACCGATCGTCTTTCCGGAACCTGTGGGAGACTACAGGGTATCCGAGTCCGAAGTGAAATTGCTGCTGGGATTATCCGAGGAAGCAACAGCACGGCTCCTGGAAAGCGGGGAGCTGGACTCCATTCTGGTTAAGTTTCCCGAAGGCAACCGACGAATGATCAGTCAGTCTGCTCTGGAACGGTTTCTGGAAGACTCTGGCATGGCTAGAGAAGTCGGAGAGCGAATTACGGTTCCTGCCGAACAGGTCGCTAATTCGATGGAACAGTTCAGAGAAGAGTTGCAGGAACTCCGGGAGCTGCAGGCACGACAGCTTCAGCAATTTAAGGATGTTCTGCTGCTCGAACTGAGAAATCTGAAAGAGCAGGACAGGGATCTGACGTCGTTTGTCTTCGACCTCACTGAGGCGCTCGAGGAGATTTACCCCAAGCTCAAGAAGCGTCGACGTACCTCGCGACCAGATAGCGACTAACACGGATGAAACAAAACATCCTGCGGTGTCGCGTCGACTGGGTTGACTACCATCGCGCTTACACTATCCCTTATACCTTATTCCCTAGACGAGGAGCAAAATGAAAAAGGAACATATACAAGAACTAGACAAAAAGTATGTGATGAGCACATACGGACGGCAGCCGCTCACCATCGTCCGGGGGCGTGGAACGCGTGTGTGGGATACCGAAGGAAAAGAGTATCTCGACTTTGTAGCGGGAATTGCCGTCAATGGCCTCGGGCACTGCCATCCGAAGGTAGTTGCAGCTATACGCGAGCAAGCAGGCGTGTTAATTCACACCAGCAATCTATACTATACCGAGGGTCAGCCCACACTGGCACAGATGCTAGTCGATAGTTCCGAGTTCGACCGCGCGTTTTTTTGCAGCAGTGGGGCAGAAGCCAACGAAGCTGCACTAAAACTTGCACGGAAATGGGGAAAACGAACAGAGGAAGAGAAAACTGGAATCGTCTCTGCAGTCAATTCTTTCCACGGACGGACAATGGGTGCGATAACCGCTACCGGACAACCGAAGTATCAGAAGTCCTTCGCCCCACTCGTTCCTGGGTTTGATTATGTGCCGTATAACGATATCGAAGCGTTGGCTGCTGCAGTATCAAACGCAACATGCGCGGTGATTCTCGAACCAGTTCAGGGCGAAAGCGGAGTGCATCCTGCTAAAGAAGAGTATCTGCAGGCGGCAAGGGATCTGTGCGACAAGGTGGGAGCCCTGCTCATTTTCGATGAGGTTCAGACTGGGCTGGGTAGAACCGGCAAGCTGTTCGCTTACGAACATTATAATGTGGTGCCGGACGTTATGACTCTTGCCAAAACGCTCGGAGCAGGCTTCCCGATTGGCGCTATGCTCGCCCGAGGAGAAGCTGCGTATGTTTTTGAACCTGGAGACCACGCAGCAACCTTTGGCGGTAATCCGCTCGCCTGCTCGGCTGCCATAGCGACGATTTCGACCATTCGCGATGAACAGCTTGTAGATAATGCAGAACAAATGGGCAGCTATCTGCACGGCAAGCTGAGAGAACTGGATATTCCGGGTGCACCCGTTAGAGAGGTTCGAGGGCTTGGTCTCATGATCGCAATTGAGTTTGCCAACCCTTTAGCAAGATCAGTCGCGTCTACTGCTCTGGAGAACGGCCTTATTTTAAACGCGATCGGAGAGAGTATCATCCGGATACTGCCTCCACTGACTATCACCAAAGAAGATGCAGATCTGGCCGTTGACATCCTTCGTAATGCGATCCATACTGCGGCAGGGCAGGCAAACTGAAAGGTCACGGAGTTGGACATGCAAAATAGTGAACTTATGAATCTTATTTCGGCGAGTACTCTTAGGAGCAGAAGCATTGCATCGATTGAGGATCTGAGCATCGAGGAAGCTCAAAATGTTCTTACTGTCGCTGCGTTGCTAAAAGAGACTATTAAGAAGGATCCCAATGCTCATTTGGGCATTCTACCGGCGCGAACGCTTGCTATGATCTTCGAAAAGCCGTCACTTAGAACCAGAGTGACATTCGAAGTCGGAATGCAGCAGTTAGGCGGGTTTGCATCTTATCTTGCGCCCGCCGATATTCAGCTTGGGTCGCGTGAGTCAGTGCCAGATGTGGCGCGAAACCTCTCACGCTGGTGCGACATTATTATGGCTCGAGTGTTCTCACACAAGTCGATCAAAGCGCTTGCAGAGCACGCTACGGTTCCGGTGATTAACGGCTTGTGCGACCGCGAACACCCCTGCCAGGCTCTAGCTGATTTTCAGACGATCAAGGAGCGCAAAAGCGAGCTTAACGGTTTGAAGCTCGCATTTATTGGTGATGGCAACAATGTCGCGAACAGCGTGATGCTCCTTGCAGCAAAGGTAGGTACCAACTTCGTGATAGCATCGCCTCCTGGCTACGAGCCGTACGATTCGATAATCGATACTGCACAACAGAGTGCAGAAAAGACTGGTGCTACCATTGAAACAGTGAACGATCCTTACGAAGCAGTACAAGGCGCAGACGTCATCTACACGGATGTTTGGACCTCTATGGGTCAGGAAGCCGAGGCCACAGTTCGCAGGGAGGCATTTACAGGATTCCAAGTAAACGATACTCTAGTGAGGCGTGCAAAGCCTGACGTTATTGTTTTGCATTGTTTGCCCGCCCACAGAGGCGAAGAGATCACCGACGAGGTTTTAGACGGCCCTCATTCGGCCGTATTCGATGAAGCAGAAAACAGACTTCACGCACAAAAGGCGCTGCTTGCGCTGGTGGGATGAAGAGGGAAGACCGATTAGGAAAAGGTTAGGAGGAATACATTAATGCGCACAGTGGTGCTCGTCTACTCAGGCGGGTTGGATACATCAGTCTGTATCCCGATGATGCGGGAAGATTACGGGTTCGATAGAATAGTGACAGCGACCATCGACGTTGGTCAGCCTGCCGCTGATATAAAACAGGCGGAAGAGCGAGCAAAGGCTCTCGGCACCGAACACTACACAGTCGATGTGAAGGCAGAGTTTGCTCGGGACTATATTTTTCCTGCAATCAAAGCAAACAGCGACTATCAGGGCTATCCGCTCAGCACATCTATTGCGAGGCCGCTTATCGCCGTAAAGGCTGTAGAAATAGCGGAAAAGGTTGGAACCTCTGCGTTCTGTCACGGTTGCACCGGCAAGGGAAATGATCAGTTTCGAATTGAGTTTGGAATCCGAGCTCATTCGCCGGAAGCAGAGATCATCGCTCCGATGCGAGAACGCAATATGACCAGAACCTGGGAGATAGAATACGCCAAAGAGAAGGGTGTGCCCATCTCTCAGAGCACCGACAAAATCTGGTCGATCGACGAGAATATGTGGGGTCGATCAATAGAAGGTGGACGCCTTGAAGAGCCAGACTACACGGCTCCGGAAGAGATATACGAGTGGACAAAGAGTCTTGCGGATGCACCGAACGAGCCGTTCAATATGGTGCTCGGATTTGAAGAAGGCGTCCCGACATCGATCGACGGGAAGAACCTGTCGCCACACGACATTGTAGTTGAAATGAACAAAATCGCCGGCGAGCACGGGGTCGGACGAATCGACATTATGGAAGACAGAATGCTCGGTCTCAAGGTGCGCGAGAACTACGAGTGCCCGGCAGCGGTCGCCATTCTGGCTGCACACAAAGCGCTCGAGGCGTTGGTGTTCACAAAGGACGAGATAAGGTTCAAGACGCTGGTCGACCAGGAGTGGGGCGATTTGGTTTACCGCGGCCTCTGGTTCGATCCCTTTAAGGAGGACTTGGACGCGTTTATCAATAAGACTCAGGAGAGAGTTACTGGAACGGTGAAGCTGAGGTTCTTTAAGGGATCCGTCAAGGTTATGGGACGAGCGAGCAAGTTTGCGCTCTATTCCGAAGACCTTGCCAGCTTCGACTCAAAGACCTTCGATCAATCGAAGATGGAAGGAGCCGTCGCCGCGCATGGCCTGCAGGCAAGAATGTATCGTCAGGTGCGGTAACAATCTTACAAGAGGAGATAGAAATGATTCTAGGAGCGTGTGGCTTACAATGTAGTGAGTGCGAAGCCTATAAAGCAACACAGGCTGATGACTCCAAATGGATCGATTCAGTCGTTGAAGACTGGAATAAGCAGTTTGGCGGAGGTATTACGGCCGAGGGAGTCTGGTGCGACGGTTGTATGACGGACTCCGCCCGCAAGTGTGGCCACTGCGGAGAGTGCGAAATCCGCGCTTGTGCGGTGGAACGAGAGTTAAGCAACTGCGCCGGTTGCAGCGATTACCTCTGTGAGAAGCTTTCGAGCTTCATAGAGATGGTACCGGGCACAAAAGAAAGACTGGATGCACTGAGGGCCAATGGCTGATAGCTCAAAAAAACTGTGGGGCGGACGCTTCGCAAAATCGACGAACAAGGCCGTGGAGGAATTCACGGCCTCAGTCCATTTCGACTCACGCCTCTTCGAGCAAGACGTGCGGGGGTCGATCGCACACGCCAGAATGCTCGGCGAACAGCAGATAATCGATGAGAAAGACGCAGAAAGCATCATCGCTGGGCTCAACTCTCTTCTCGAAGACTACAAGCAGGGCAAGCTGGAGTTCGACAAATCCGCAGAGGATGTACACATGAACGTCGAAAAGCTGCTGCGCGACAGTATAGGAACTGCTGCAGGAAGGCTCCATACGGCCCGCAGCCGCAACGATCAAGTGGCAACAGACGTCAGAATGTGGACGAAAGAAGCCATAGACGAGATTCTGGGGCTGATGTCTGCGTTTCAGTTTGTGCTCATCGAACAAGCCGAAGAACACCTTGACACACTCATGCCAGGTTACACACACCTGCAGCACGCGCAGCCTGTGCTTCTAGCACATCATCTGCTCGCTTACTTCTGGATGATTGAGCGTGACAAAGGCCGGTTCATCGACTGTCGCAAGCGTGTCGATGTTCTTCCGTTGGGTTCGGGAGCGCTGGCAGGAACCGGATTCAATATCGATCGGGAGATGGTAGCGCGCGAACTTGGGTTTGCGAGTATCTCAGAGAATAGCCTGGACGCTGTCTCGGACAGGGATTTCGTTTCGGAGTTCCTCGCTGCAGCCTCTATCGCTATGACGCATCTTTCAAGGTTTTCCGAAGAGCTTGTGCTTTGGTCGAGCTTTGAGTTCGGCTTCGTCGAATTGGACGACTCCGTTACAACGGGCTCCAGCATTATGCCTCAGAAGAAAAACCCTGACGCTGCCGAGCTTACACGAGGAAAAACCGGGCGCGTCTTCGGTGATCTGATGGCTATTCTTACGGTGCAGAAAGGGTTGCCCTTAAGTTACAACCGAGATCTCCAGGAAGACAAAGAGCCGCTTTTTGATGCTGCAGATACGCTGCGAGGAGCGCTTTCTGTTTTCATCCCAATGATCGCAACCGCAAAGTTCAATTCAGCCAAAATGAAAATGCGGCTCGAAGGAGACTTCTCCACTGCGACAGACCTGGCGGACTATCTAGTTCGCACGGGAATGCCGTTTAGGCAGGCGCACGAAATCGTCGGGAAGTTGGTGGCGGAGTGCTTGTCTTCAAACCATGGTCTTGAGAAACTCTCACTGGAAGATTTGAGACGTATCGAGCCACTCCTAGGCGAAGATGCGCGAAGAATACTGCAGCCAGCCGCCAGTGCTGAATCCAGATCTGTACCGGGCGGCACAGGGCTATCAGCAGTGCAGAAACAGCTTCAGAAAGCTCGAGAAACCGTAGGGAAATAGTCGAAAATGCTGCTAATGCTCGGCAGTCTTCTTCCTGGTCATTTATTCTACAGAGGCTGCCGGAGTATTGAGATAATGCTGGATCTTCGCTCTGGCGCTCTCAGCCGCAGATATCAAACGCTCCAGTTCGGTATCGATAGCCGTAAGCAGCCTTGCAGCATCCACCCTGTCTTCTTCGGCTGCAAAGTAGGCTTTTAGCCCGAGATCCAGATGGGCTACTGCACGTTGGATATCGAAGAACTCATTGGTTACATCAGCCAATTTCTGACCTCCAGGTTGGAAAATACATACTGAGCAGTTATACCCAAAAAAGACAGCACGACCGAACACTCTAGATCGGCCGTGCCTTATGGTTTGTAATGGGAATCTATACTCCCAGAATGTCGTCGATCAGTTCAGCATCCACATCAGTGATATACCTGATTCCACTAACCTGTGCAGCTTCGGGAGTAAGAGCTGCGATGTCATCGCGGCTGATATACTCCGGTGAGAACTTCCTGCTGCCAGCCATAAGCTGCTGAAGACCCTGAGAGAGTCTTTCGAAGTAGGTATAAAGCCCGATCGCACCCGTCGGCATCTTCTCGAACTCTTTGTCCCCCACAATACTCCGCAGGTGACTCGCTGTAACGAATACCTGATCTCTTGTTCTTCCGAAGCGCTCCACGTATACCGGAAGCTGACCTTCGTCGATAGTCTTGCCGATCGTCTTTCCGACCATCGCTGCAGCTACAGGGCCGCGCGCCATTCCAACGAGCTTAACAAACGGAGCACCCAGTGCCAGCCCTTTGAATATCTGATCCTCAAATGTAAACCCACCCGCAACAGTAATTGCAGGCAGGCGTCTACCAGCATCAGACAGCTTTTTGGCGCACGAATACAGGATCGAGTGCAGATAAACCGGTGGCACGCCCCATTCGTTCATCATTCTCCACGGACTCATACCAGTTCCGCCGCCAGCACCATCGACAGTAAGAAGGTCGATACCGTACTTTGACGACCAGGATATGGCTCTCGCAAGGTCTGCAGGGCGATATGCACCAGTCTTCAGGAACACATACTTTGCACCGACTTTCCTCAAGCCTTCAACTCTCTTAGCGAAGCTCTCTTCGTCGACAATGCCTACTCTCGAGTGCCGCTCGAACTCTTTGAACTCGCCCTTGTTGAACGATTCAATCACTTTTGGATCAGTCGGGTTGGGAATCACAATATAGCCGCGTTCGTGCAGCAGTTGCGCCCTTTTGAGATCGTTTACTTTGACCTCGCCGCCAATGTCCTTGGCTCCCTGTCCCCACTTCATCTCTACACAGCGGACGCCGAGCTCCTGAATGGCGTATTCGTGAGCTCCAAGACGTGAATCCTCCACATTGGCCTGAACGACTATTGCCCCGTAGCCATCAATCTGATGCTCTTTGTACAGCTTGACTCTTCGTTTGAGGTCGGCTGTATCTATGGCTTGTCCGTTTTTGAAGACCGACTTCGGATCCATTCCGACGACGTTTTCCCCTATCGTCAGTCCCGTGCCAGAAAGGGCAGAGCCGATTGCGAGCCCTTCCCAGTTGTTTTTTGCAATACTGGTTGATCCCACGCCCGGAACGATAAACGGCATTCTGAACTTCAGCTCTTTATCGTGTCCGAATCGAACTTCCAGGCTCACGTTAGGAAAGATTACCTTGTCGCTATCGGCCTCAATCCCGTGTACCCCGGCTGTTGTGCCCATAATATTGAAATGGGAATAATCCACAGGGTAAGTTTTTTCGGCAGCGGTAGTAATCACGCCGAACGGCTGTGGGTATATAACCTCATGTCCCCTGTACGCGGATTTGCCAATCTCGCACATACCAATGCAGCCATCCACGCAAGTTACACACATGCCGGAGGCGGGATTTACTGAACCTTCGGTTCGGTTCTTCGTCAGAGTTGCTGCAGACGAATTCACTCTCGAAAAAGTACTCGACATTATTCTGCTCCTCTATTAAGTTTCCTTCTCTATCTCACACGCCACACAGGGGTCCATGTAGCACATTTTGTCATTGTAAGAGTCTTTGTCCAGACACGGCGGAGTCAGATTAGCGCATCCGCCACATATCGCCTTTTCGGGCTCGTTATAAGTGCATCTAAGCTGGCAGGCCGGACACACATACATACATCCGCCGCACAGCCTGCAGACATCGCTTTTGATGTCAAACGGAGTGCCGATGCTGCGCCTGTCTCCGCGTTGACGGAAGCCGATAGCTTTCGCCTGCATCTGCTCCTCACACATTCGGATACAGCGCCCGCACATAATACAGTCTTCGTATTCTTGCCTAAACCTTTGTTGACGTATCTGATACTCCGAAGCGAGATCCTGAATGGTTTTCGACTGCGGACACGACGCCAGAAGAAGCTCCAGAATCATCCTGCGAGCTCTCATGACGCGCTCGGATGCAGTTCTCACAACCAATCCCTGCTCCACCGGATACGTGCACGAACTCACGAGCCGTGCTTTTGAACCCTGCCCAATCTCAACCACACACAGTCGACACGCCCCGTAAGGAGTCAACCCTTCCATGTGGCAGAGCGTCGGTATCGGAAAACCGTAGAACTGCGCAGCTTCCAGGATCGTAGCACCTTCCTCAACCGATACCTGCAATCCATTTATCGTTAAACTAACCATCTCTGCTATCCCTCGCGATCTGCCAAGGACTCCGCCAAGCGAGAACGAAGCCCAAAGCCGAGATCAGCTTGCGCCTCCCACTGGCGTTTGACTCGCTGGGTCTGCCTGTAGGGTGCACACATTTGCATCGCACTTCTTGTTGTGAATATGTCGTTCGTATTCGTCCCTGAAATCTCTGATGGAACTGAGCACCGGAATCGGCGCAGTCTGACCTAGACCACACATCGTGGTATCCTTCACTACAACTGCCAGCTCTTCGAGCAGGTCCAGATGTTCCGGCCTCGCCGTCCCATTTGTAATGTCGTCGAGCAGTTCATACATCCTCTGCGTGCCCTTGCGACAGGTGTAACATTTGCCGCAGGACTCGTCTTTAAGAAACGCCATTACATGTTTCGTCAAATCGACAATACAAGAGGTTTCGTCCAGGATAATGACTCCACCAGACCCGAGAACCCATCCCGCTTTTGAAAGGGTATCGAAGTCGATAGGCAGGTCGAAGCGTTCCTCTGGAATACATCCACCAGACGGCCCTCCGGTCTGCATAGCCTTAATTCTGGATTCCCCCACAGGTCCGCCGCCAATGTCGTAGACGACTTCCGATATTGACATTCCCATCGGAATCTCGACCAACCCACTATTCTTTACCTTACCCACCAAACTGAGTATTTTAGTGCCAGTATTATTAGCAGTTCCTACGCTTGCGTAATTTGCTCCGCCATCGCGAATGATGATCGGTATGTTAGCCCAGGTTTCGACGTTGTTGATAACGGTAGGTCTGCCAAAAATACCTTTCTGCACCGGGTATGGTGGTCGCTGGCGCGGCTCTCCCATTCCACCTTCGATAGAACTGATGAGAGCTATCTCTTCACCACAGACGTATGCTCCAGCACCTTTTACAATCTGAACGTCGAACGAAAACTCTGTTCCCAGGATGTTGTCGCCCAACAGCCCCAATTCTCGAGCCTGCTGAAGTGCGATGTTCAGATGTTTGATTGCAACAGGATACTCTGCTCTGATGTATATGACGCCGCGGTCAGCTCCTGTAGCATACGCTCCAATGAGCATCCCTTCGTATATGCTGTGCGGGTTGCCTTCGAGGATAGTCCTGTCCATATATGCGCCGGGATTCCCTTCGTCGGCATTGCAGACAAGGTATTTTCCATCTTCTCCCGGACGATCTGCCAGCATTGCCCACTTAAACGCTGTGGGGAACCCTGCTCCACCGCGACCTCTCAGTCCCGATGTCTTCACCTCTTCGATAGCCTGCTCGGGCGTCATTTCGTGCAACGCCTTCGCAATCTGAGAGTATCCACCGATTCGGATGTAATCCTCTATACTTACAGGATCCATCCGCTCGTTATTTGCGAGAATGGTGCGGGTCTGCTTTGCGAAAAACGGTATATCATCCTGGCAAGGTATCGGTTTCCCTGTCTTTGGATCCTTGTAAAGGAGATCCTCGGCCACAGTTCCCTCGAGCACCGAGTCTATAATGCGCGGCATATCCTCCGCACGAAGCTGAGGGTAAAAGGTTCGATCGGGCTCCACGAGAACCGATGCTTCCATTTCGCAAAATCCGTGGCAACCTGTTACCCGCAGATGGATTCTGTCGGCAAGGCCATTTTCCGACAAGTATTGTTTTGTCGCTTCTATCAGGTCGTTAGCACCGCGAGCTTGCCCACAAGTTCCGGCTGGTATGATAATCGTCGGAACAGCAGGATCAGTAGCACTCATAAGACGATCTCTCAGCGCAAAGAAGTCTTTTATCGAATTAAGTCGTTCCATTTATACGATCCTTATCAGTTGTCCGAAGTAGCGTCTCCCTTATCGAGTCCTTCTCTCACACGCTCGATAATCTGGCTAACTTTCGATTCGTCAACGTGTGAGAAGAAACGATTACCTGCCATAACCATCGGGCCAAGGGCACAAACACCAAGGCAGTTGACGGCTTCTAGAGTGAATTCACCGTCTGGTGTCGTCTCGCCAGCACAGACTCCCAACTGTCGTTCGAACTCCTTGGCAACAGATGGCCCGCCGCGCAAGTGACAGGCAGTTCCACTGCAAACGGTAATAATATGTTTGCCTCTGGGCTTGAGACTAAACGAATGATAGAAAGTCGCGACGCCGTAGACATCGACGAGAGATCTGCCAGTTGTCTCAGCAACCAGTTTCAGTGCTTCGCTGGGAAGATAAGTGTAGAGCGCCTGAATATCATCGAGCACCGGAATAAGAGCGGCCTCTTCTTTGCCGTGCTGTTCGATGATCTTCAGAACCTGTTCGCGATCGATCTCCCCTGAATGGCACGAACACTCTCGCGGTTCAGTTTCAAAACTCGGCGCCATAACTGCACTCCTTGAATACATTATATAACGGAATTGGGACAAGTCGGCGGATCAGGAGCTCGCGTACAAACGCGCAATAGTTCGCAGGAAAAACGAACCACTGTTCAGCGCCCAGCGTCATTGCAGAACGAGTTGGGGATTTCTGTCGCCCAAGATTACGGTATTGCGTTTCGTGCTTCATTGCACATACAACCGGACTTACAGCCACAGGCATTCTTCGCCTATTCTCTTGGTCGTCTGCTTGCCACGTCGAGAGCAGCCCCGTCCGCGGAACAAGCCTCGGTAATTAGATATTACCTGTTTTTGCCGGGAAATGTCAACCACTATCTGGCTGCAAACACCAAGAACCCGCCAAACAATGCGCAATCGCTGCGATTCTGAGCAACGGGAGGCTAGCCTTGTCAAGAAGGCATAATACATATATACTCTTTTCAGCAGAGGGCTCAGTTCCTCTGCATAATTGTGTAAAAGGTATTGGGAACAGAATCCCACACGGCTTTTAAGGAGAAACCATCGTGGCATCCAAGGTAAAGCGTCAGTTGACGCCAGTCCAGTTTACGGACGTTAAAATTGACGACATATTTTGGTCTCCGCGGATTCGTGTAAACCGCGAGCAGACACTCCCGCATGAGTACAACGAGTGCAAAAAGACAGGCAGGATTGACGGGTTTGATCCTGAATGGACACCCAAAAGCGACAGCGAATACAGGCACATGTTCAACGACTCCGACGTGGCCAAGTGGATCGAAGCTGCCAGCTACAGCCTTGCAACCCACCCAGACCCGAAGCTGGACGCGCTTCTTGATGGAGTCATCGATCTTATCGGCAAGGCACTGCAGCCAGACGGTTATCTCAACACATTCTTCAGCTTCGTAGAGCCGGAGAAACGCTGGGCCAACCTGCGGGACTGCCACGAGCTTTACTGTGCAGGACACCTTATCGAAGCCGCAGTTGCACACTATCAGGCCACAGGCAAGAAGACGCTTCTTGATATCCTCTGTCGCTATGCAGACTACATCGACTCTGCCTTCGGCCCCGAAGAAGGCAAGATGCAGGGCTACTGCGGCCATCAAGAGCTCGAGCTTGCACTAGTACGACTGTATCACGTAACTGGAAACGAGAAATACCTTGCGCTTAGCAAGTTCTTTATAGATGAGAGAGGTAAGAAGCCTTACTACTTCGACAAAGAAGCCATTGCACGTGGTGACGACCCGAAGGATTTCTGGGCGAAGACGTACGAGTACTGCCAGAGCCACGTTCCGGTTCGTGAACAGCACGAAGTCACCGGCCACGCGGTTCGTGCGCTCTATATGTACAGCGCGATGGCAGATCTTGCGGGCGAATATGGCGATGAGACTCTCCTTGATACGTGCGAGAAACTCTGGGACAGCGTATGTCTGAAGAGAATGTACATCACTGGCGGCGTTGGCCCTGATGCCAAAAACGAGGGCTTTACCTTCGACTACGATCTACCTAACGAAACGGCTTACGCTGAAACCTGCGCAGCTATCGCTCTCATATTCTGGAACCACAGAATGCTTCAGCTTGACTGCGACGGACGCTTTGCCGACGTTATGGAACGAGCACTGTATAACGGCGCACTAAGTGGTGTATCGCTCGATGGCAAAAGGTTCTTCTACGATAACCCTCTCGCGAGCATTGGGAACAAAGAGCGCTCGGAATGGTTTGGCTGCGCGTGCTGCCCGCCAAACATCGCGAGGCTGCTGGCATCGCTCGGACAGTATATGTACTCCACTACCGAAACTGATGCAATTGTTCACCTGTACATACAGGGAGAGAGTTCTCTTAAGGTGGGTGAGACTGGTGTCACACTGAAGCAGACCACCGAGTATCCTTGGGATGGCAAGGTCAGCATAGCGGTTCAAACCGACAAAGCTGCAACCTTCGGGCTGAGACTCCGCATTCCCAGTTGGTGCAAAGGTGCCACCATAAGGATAAACGGGGAAGCGTTCACCGGAAAGCCCGAGAAGGGTTATGTTCGGATAGAGCGCGAATGGAAGTCTGGGGACGTGGTGGAGCTCAACCTGCCGATGCCAATCGAGCGAGTGAAGGCCAACCCCAAGGTCAGACAGGATGTCGGTCGCACAGCGCTCCAGCGTGGGCCAATAGTCTACTGCCTGGAAGAGCCAGACAACGGCTCACCTATCCACCAGATCGTGCTTCCGAAGGATGCCAGGCTCACAGTGGAGCGGAAACCGGATATGCTGGACGGCATTGCTGTCATAACCGGTGAAGCACTCTGTATGGATAGTTCCGCCTGGGACGGCGAGATCTATCGTGCAGACGATTCGGCTGTGAAGCAGACAAAGATAACTGCTATTCCCTACTACTCGTGGGCGAATCGCGGGAAAGGGAATATGACAGTCTGGATTCCTGAGGTGTAGAAACCGGCTAGAAGTTGATATAAGAGAGGGGAAGACACAGACTGAAGCCGTCTTCCCCATAATTTTTGCAGACTGTGCTGTTACTGTAAAGGAGCTTTGTATGATTTACCGCCAGCTTGGGCAATCGGATATAGAAGTTTCCGCCGTTGGGCTCGGAACGTGGGCTATCGGTGGAACCTGGTGGGGAAGTGCACAGGAGTCCGACTCCATCGCGGCAATTCAGGCGGGGCTCGACGCTGGAATCAATCTCATTGATACAGCGCCTTCTTACGGCTATGGGCTTGCAGAAGAAGCTGTTGGTCGGGCGATCAGAGGCCGCAACCGGGAGAGCGTTATAATAGCAACGAAGGTTGGACTCACCTGGAACACCGACGACGGCACATTTTTCTTTGAATCCGATGGAATCAGAGTCAACCGCAATCTGCGGCCTGCCAGCATTCGAAAAGAGGTTGAAGCAAGTCTGCGGCGAATAAACGTGGATCATATAGATATCTACCAGACGCATTGGCAGGATCCCTCAACGCCAATATACGATACAATGGCCGAGCTGCTAAAGCTGAAAGAAGAAGGTAAGATTCGCGCAATTGGCGTAAGTAACGCCACCCCGGCGGATATGTTACAGTATCTGGAGCTTGGGCGGATAGAGTCTAATCAACCGCTGTACAATATGCTCGACCGCAGCATAGAAGAGGATGATATACCATTCTGTGAAGATCACAGTATTGCGGTGCTTTCGTATTCGTCGATCGCACTTGGGCTGCTCACCGGCAAAGTGGCAGCGGACAGGCAGTATCCTCCGACAGATCCCCGATCTGTCAACCCACGTTTCAGCTACGAACCGATTGCCGAAATCAACTCAATGCTCGACAAATTCGCTCCGTTTCGTGAGAAATATGGCCTGACGCAGACTCAGCTTACGATATCCTGGACACTCAGCCAGCCGGGAATGACATCGGCACTGGTTGGTGTAAGGAATATAGCGCAGGCTGAAGAAAACTCCGCTGCCGGCGGTGCACTTATCTCAGACGACGACCTGAAGACAATGAACACGATTATCGACGAGTTTGCGTCTGTATAAGGCCATACGTCGATCTATCCGCGTTTCAGCGCCTCTGCAACCAGCGCCGGAATGTCCTTTGTAGTGTCGGCAACGGGAACACCGGCAGCGGTTAGAGCCTCGAGCTTGGCCTCTGCCGTTCCCGAACGGCCGGAGATGATAGCTCCTGCATGCCCCATCCGCTTCCCTGGAGGTGCACTCCTCCCAGAGATGAACCCTACAACCGGCTTTGACATGGTCTTGATGTAATCAGCAGCTATCTCCTCGTCGCTGCCGCCGATTTCGCCTACGAGCACAACTGCTTCAGTCTCTGTATCCGCCTCAAAGAGTGGCAGCGCGTCGATAAACCGCATTCCAAGCACCGGATCACCACCGATGCCAATACACGTTGTCTGCCCCAAACCGGCGCGACTCAGCTCATCGACAATCTCGTACGTAAGCGTTCCGCTTCGCGATATAACCCCCACGTTCCCCTGTTTGAAGATATTTCCTGGCATAATACCCATTTTGCACTTGCCTGCAGAGGTAATACCTGGGCAGTTGGGACCAATCAGCGTAGTTCCTTTTGACCTTCGGACTGCTTCGACGGCTTTTATCATATCCTGAGTAGGTATGCCATCGGTAATCGCTACTATTACATCGAGTCCTGCTTCGATCTCTTCGAATATGGCGTCCATAGCAGTGCGAGCAGGAACGAAGATACAGGCAGCGTTTGCACCGGTCTCTTTTACAGCCTCTCGGACTGTATCGAAGACGGGCACATCGAGAACAGTCATCCCACCTTTGCCAGGAGTCACACCTGCCACTATGTTTGTGCCGTAGTCTATCATCTGTCGTGAGTGGAACTGCCCTTCGCGCCCTGTCAGCCCCTGTACCAACACTCTTGTATTCTGATCAATGAGTATGCTCAATCTACTGCTCCTGGTTATCTCGCCAATTCAACAATCTTAGCCGCTGCTTCCTGCATAGTAGTTGCAGGAATCAATTTGCTGCCTTCCAGTATCTTCTGACCAGCCTCAGCCATCGTTCCGGTGAGCCTCGCGACTATGGGCACATTAATCTCCATTGTTGAAGTAGCTTCAAGAATCCCTTTCGCAACCTCATCGCAGCGAGTAATGCCGCCGAATACGTTGAAAAAGACACCTTTCACTTTGGGATCCATCAGAACGACCTCAAGGGCGCTTCGAACCATATCTGCCTGTGCGCCTCCTCCGATATCGAGGAAGTTTGCTGCTGCGCCGCCGGCTCGCTTCACTTCATCGAGCGTAGCCATAACCAACCCGGCACCATTTCCGAGGATTCCAATATGCCCATCGAGTTTAACGTACTGAATCCCGCGTCGGTGCGCTTCTGCTTCAATCGGATCTTCTTCGCTCTCTTCTTTGTATTCGCTGAACTCAGGGTGCCTGAACAGTGCGTTATCGTCGATATTAATCTTCGCATCTGCAGCTATCAATTCGCCTTGTTTCGTGAGTACCAGAGGGTTGATCTCGGCAAGGGATGCATCTGAGTCGACGTACGCCTGATACAGTGCCCGCAGGAACTTAGTCACCTGATTGACTATCTCTCTTGGCAGCGCCGCATCGAGTGCGACCTGGCGTATCTGATAGTCCATCAACCCGACAAACGGGTCTACGTGGAGCTTCGCGATTTTCTCTGGAGTGGTTGCAGCAACTTCTTCTATGTCAACCCCACCAGCAGCGCTGACCATAACAACATTCTTCTGGGCGTTTCGATCCAAGGTAATGCCAAGATAGTATTCCTGATCGATATCTATAGCGCGTTCAACCAGGACTTTCAAAACAGTAAGCCCCTTGATCTGCATACCGATAATCTGTTCAGCAGAGCTATGAGCCTCTGCAGGATTCTTGGCGACTTTGACGCCGCCAGCTTTGCCACGCCCGCCTACGTGAACCTGAGCTTTAACAACCACAGGGTTCTTCATCTGTTCGGCTAATCGAAGCGCATCTGCCGCAGTTGTACACACCTCACCATCGGGGATTGGCACCCCATACTGTTTCAGCACTTGCTTTGCCTGATATTCGTGTATCTTCAAAGCCTATCTCCCATTCCCTACCAATAAACGGCTTAGATTTATCTGTTTTCGACCGCTTCAAACCCCGCGTGCAGAGCTTTCAGATTGATCTCTTCTGTCCCTTTCGGAACGCGCGCCAGCACTGCCTTTTCGATTGCTTCCTTGCTTACAACTTTGCTTACTGCGGTAATAGCTCCCAGTGCCACAATATTCGCGACGATAGTCTTACCGGTCGTTTCCTTAGCGAGTGAAGTTAGAGGCAGCGAAATGACATTAGGCATTTTTGGTGGATTTTCGACGAATACGCTGTCGAAGATCGCAATACCAGTGCTTTTGAGATCATCGATGTAGCGGTTGCAAGCCTCCTGAGTCATAGCGAGCAGAAGATCCGGTGATGTAACCTTGGGGTAGTCGATCTCGGCATCGCTTATTACAACCTCCGATTTGCTCGCACCGCCGCGAGACTCCGGACCGTAACTCTGCGTCTGCACTGCTTCCTTACCTTCGTGGATAGACGCAGCTTCCGCAAGAATTATTCCGGCCAGAATAAGCCCTTGCCCCCCAGAGCCGGAAAGCCGGACCTCGTATCTGTTGTCGCTCATATCTGATCCGCCTCCCTTATACCTTCCCCTGGGCTTTTGCTATGATTTTTTCGTACTGCTCGCAATATTCCGGAGCCGGCTGATTGTACAATTCACCTATAACAAACCTGTCGCCGATCTCTTCCGGTGTGAGTCCCGCAGCCTCTTTTCTGCCTATGGCGTGTTCCTTCTGCCGCTTCATCATCTCCACTGCGCCACCTATTCTATTCATCCTGCCAAAGTAGATAGGACACTGAGTGATGACCTCAACAATAGAAAACCCCTTGTTGGTGATGGCCTTCTCGATAAGGTTCGGCAGCACTTTTGCGTGATACGCGGTGCTCCTTGCAACGTACGTTGCGCCGGCAGCCTCTGCCAGCTTGCATATATCGAAGGGTCGCTCAGCGTTTCCGTAAGGTGCGGTTGTGCCGACCGCTCCTGTTGGGGTTGCAGGGGAATACTGCCCACTTGTCATACCGTACGTGGAGTTGTTGAAGAGCAAGACAGTGACATCTATGTTTCTTCTGGCTGCGTGGATCAGATGATTTCCGCCTATAGCAGTACTATCTCCATCGCCAGTGACTACAATTACATTCATCTCGGGCTTTGCCAGTTTGATTCCGGTAGCAAACGGCAGTGCACGGCCGTGCGTGGTGTGAAGAGTGTTGAAGTCGACGTAACCTGTAGCACGGCTCGAACACCCGATCCCGGAGACCATAGCCACGTTGTCTTTCTCGAGCCCGAGTTTATCTACAGCCGACAGTATAGCGTAAAGGACTATTCCGTTGCCGCAGCCTGCACACCAGATGTGGGGGAAGGTCTGCTTTCGGAGGTAATGCTTGATGTCACCCAATTGTAAACCCCTTCGATCTTATCGAGCACCTGGGCAGGAGTAAACATTTCCCAAGTGACAAGCGATTGTGCTACTACTTCTGTCATTCCGTGTGCTGCACGTTCCACTTCGCGCACCATCATCCCAAGATTCATCTCCGGGACTATGATTGCATCCACCTGAGCAGCGACCTGGCGAATCAGTTCGTCCGGGAAAGGCCAAAGAGTTACAGCCTGAATAAGCCCGGCTTTGATACCTTTCTCTCTGGCGGCTCTGACTGCGCCCAAGGCAGAACGCGACGTGCACCCGTATGCAAAGACTGCTATCTGAGCATCGTCCAGATAGTAGTTCCGAGTCTCGATGATCTCTTCTCTGTGGTTCTCTATCTTGCGATTCAATCTTTCGTGAAGATCGCTAATCTTCTGCGGTTTCTGGGTAGTAAAACCGGTCTCATCGTGAGTCAGCCCGGTTATATGGTATCGGTAGCCTTCGCCAAAGCTGGCCATAGGAGGAACATCCGTCTCGGAATCTGCACGATACGGCAGATAGTCCTCAGGAGCACAAGTAGGCTTAGGGCGCGAGGCAACTTCCAAGCTCTGAAGCGCGCCGATATCCACCTTTTCTCTCATATGCGCTACGATTTCGTCGGACAGCAACACGACCGGCACTCGGAATCTCTCCGACAGGTTGAAAGAGCGCACCGTAAGTTCGTACATATCTTTCACCGATGCGCAGGAGAGCACAATTATCGGATGATCACCGTGAGTGCCCCACCTTGCCTGCATAACATCGCCCTGAGCCGGTGATGTGGGTGAACCAGTGCTTGGACCGGCTCGCATAACGTTAACTACAACACAAGGGATCTCAGTAAACGAAGCGTAGCCCAGGTTCTCTTGTTTGAGAGAAAACCCTGGTCCGCTTGTGGCTGTCATCGCCTTTGTTCCGGTAAGCGATGCCCCGCAGACTGCAGCCATCGACGCGATTTCGTCTTCCATCTGGATGAACTTTCCACCCACCTGAGGAAGTCTGCGGGCTAGTATCTCTGCTATCTCGCTCGATGGAGTAATGGGATAGCCTGCAAAGAACCGGCATCCGGCAAAAATCGCGCCTTCTGCACATGCTTCATTGCCCTGCATAAACCTAGCACTGCTCATTTCGTTGCCTCACTGGGAATAATCTGGATGGCAAAGTCCGGGCAGTGGACTTCACAGAGCCCGCAGTTGATGCACAGGCTCTCGTCGGTCACCCTCACCTTCTGGTCGAGACCCTCAGCTTCCAGGATCTTCTTAGGGCAGAAGAAAATGCATATTCCGCAGCCCTTGCACCAGTCTTGATTGATGATGACTCTGTACTTCGGCTTCGCCGCAGCTTGCTTTGTTTCAGTCATAGTAGTCCCACCCGACAGCCAACATAGGAAGCGGCTGTTGTATCACTGAATATAGTGTATCACTGAAGTAATCGTTTGAGGGAGGAAGAGTGTTATCGATAAGGAGGGCACAAGCAGAAAAAACAGCAGCAGAACCTCCGTTATCCGGTCTGAGCGACCAGAAGGCACTGCGCAAGCACAACTCCTGAACGTCTATGTCGACACGAACCATATTGCAGCGGTTCCCAAGAGAATAGGAGCACATATCTTCGTTGATAGTCCTTTGCCTGTCTGTGTGAAGCCCGGCAGCCCCCTGCCGCTTCACCCTCTCCTTTATATCTTAGCACAACTGTAGCATGAATACCATTTAGAGCCAAGTGCTGGGTGCATGTCAGATATCCGGAATCAGGCCGCTAATCTGGCTCCCTCGATAATATAGTCTGTTCTTCTATTTAATACAGCCGAACGCAGATGAGCTATTGCCTCTATTCCGGGTTTCTTCCAGCGCATGCCGGGCCCTTTTAGTCTGCCTGTTATAGCAGAGGGACTATGTCCCCTTTTTTGCAAAGGGAAAATGTCCCCT
>CAZCCV010000032.1:0-27444 GCA_964497515.1 uncultured bacterium
CCATTACTGCACCACTATACACAACTGATTTTACACACAAAAAGAATACGCTACCGAGCGAGAACCAGACTCATCCTTATCGGGTGAAAACGTACCCTCTATTTACAAATTTCTGTTCTATCACTACACTCTACATAGGATGATAGCAGGTATTATTGCTGGCTCTGGGGCTGAAAGCCTGGAACCTTTCAAAAACTGGGACTCCTGTATGACGCAGACTCGCTACGGCGTCGCCGAGGTGCGGCGTGGTGAGATTCACGGGAGAACAGTCTTGTTCGTACCTCGCCACGGCAGCTTTCACTCTACAGCTCCTCACCTTGTCAACTACCGGGCTATTGTAACTGCGTTGAAGGACCATGGCGCGGAGCGTGTTATCGGCACTGCAGCAGTCGGTTCACTGACTACAGATTTGGCGCCCGGCACCACTGCTGTACTGACTGATTTTATTGACTTCACCCGAAGTGACCCTGTTACGTTTTTCGATACGATAAAACAGGGTGTTGTACACACTGACTTCACTGAGCCTTACTGTTCTGATGTTTCGAACTCGCTGCTGAATGCACTCGAGAAGGAAGGTTTGGAGGTCACCACACCGTGCACCTACATATGCGCCGACGGCCCACGTTACGAGACACCTGCCGAATTATCAATGTTTCGCGCGTGGGGCGCTGATGTCGTGGGGATGACCAACGCTCCTGAAGCGATACTGTGCCGAGAAGCTGGCTTATGTTACGGAGCTGTAGCGATAATAACCAACTACGCCGCCGGACTGTCACCCACCCCATTGTCACATGCTGAAGTGGTAAGCGCTATGAGCAAAGTGCAGGAACGCCTGGCTTTGGCACTGACTGGCGCGGTCGCCACAATCCCGGATCAATTCAACTGCCTGTGCAGAAAGTAATGGGAATAGCTGGCACCTGGCCTATTCGCCTTCTAGATCGATATCGTCCGACATTAGCAGCGAGAGTGCATCCTTCGTTCTTAGTATCAGATCCTCCAAAGCCTCCTCAAACTCGTTAGACTTCAGCGCAATCTGCCCTGCATCGATAGCATCTTCAATGTGGAATGTGGCGGCTTCTATTCTATCTTGCATAGCTTCTGAATCGGCAACATCCATCGCCTCCGATAACAAATCGAGCACCTTTGCACCCATATGCACTGCACCCTGTATTGTCTCACGCACATCGCTCTCGTGATCGAAGTATTCCGCCTGTTCAACTTGCACTAGAATGTCGTTGGTTACCGACCGCGCTTCCGCCAGCAAAACGTTTAACTCTTCCATAAATGATTACCTCTATGCAGTTGGGTTTGTGGGCGTTTTGGTTCTACCCCTACGATTTATTCTCCAAACAAAGCTTAAACCTCTGCAAAAAGCGGTAAATAGCGATGGAGGTGATGTGTGCAATGGTTGAAAGAATAACGGCAGATCAAGCTCTTCAGGAAGTAGAGAAAGGAAACGCGGTTCTGCTCGATGTGCGAACCGGTTCCTGGGATAAGAGCGACGTAAAAGCCCACGGAGCGCACAGAATCCCGCCGAAAGAGGCCGAGATTCATCTTGATGAGCTTCCAAAAGATAAAGAGATAATCACCTACTGCACATGAACCCGTGAAGCAACTGGCGCCCGTGTGGCGCGCATACTCATTGAAAACGGATTAAAAGCAAGAGTGATTTCCGGGGGATTCAAAGCATGGAAAGATGCAGGTCTCCCATTGGAATCTAAAACGCCCACAGCTTAATCGTAAGTAAAAGGCCATAAAGCAGAAGGAGGCGGACGTCGAATCGACTCCGCCTCCATATTTGATTCCACTGTCGCAATACACTCATTACTGTAGCGACTAAGTTGACTTCAGTTCATCGGATGTTTCTGCTTGTGCATTCTTTGGTGGTCGCGGGCGGAATATGACATATCCTATCAACAGCACAACCAAAGCTGTTAAGGCAATCCAGAACCACGGCGGCACAATTGGTACCCACTCTGTTGTTATGAAGTCGAGACGCCCGATGAAAAGCGCCATCCTGGCCATAACCGTGGATCCAAACATCGCACCGAACGCAAACATCAGGAACCAACGACCAAGAGAAGCAGTGTTGCGCATACTTTTCGACCGGTGATCAACAGAGAAGAAGAAATATGCCATAACCGTAATCAGGATGATTACAAACACCAGGTTGCTGGCTGCCAGTGATAACCCGAGGCCTGGTGATCCCTCTGCTACCCGGACGGCCGTAGGTACAACCGGCTTGAAAGAACCTCGTATCATCGGGAAGTACAGGTTGGCGAAGTTCTGGAACTCAGCTCCAGCACCTAATCCCATCATCGAACCCATAATCAAACGGCTGATCCATCCGTGGCGTTTGCTGTAGATGAAGTAGAACATCGCGCCACCAAGAAGGGCAAGAGCCCACCACCACTGGCCCTTGCCGACCATCATATCCCACCACTTGGGCTTAAGGGCATTGCTCCAAGTCAGATACACACCCAGACCGGTAGCAAGACCGATAAATACGTGCTCTGCCAATCTATAGTAAGGGTTCTCCTTATACAGCACTGAATAAATGCCGAAGGTGAAGACTGCACCCAGCCAAATGGAGACTGCCACCTTATGTGCTGCCAAATATCCTGCTAGACTCTCCAACACAGCCTGTCCCCCTTAATCCTGCGCCGCCTGTCGGCGCGATACGACATAGCCGATGTTGCCGAGAATGATAAGTGCTATGATGAGCGCGTGAGCCATAGAAAGTGCGTTGGCTCCGCGGCGAGCAAAACCCTTGTGTTCCAATAGCTCGTCGTACTGCGCTGCCCCAACTAATCCGGGCAGCATTCCCGCAACCTGCTTGGTATCTACGTAGTTGTAACCCTCCGGCACCATAACCGCAGTCGGGCAGTAGACTATGGGAACTGCTTTGGTCTGCCCCAAGAAAGATATCCACGTCGGAAGAGTTGCGGAGGCGGTAGCCTCAACCAGCAGTCCAACGTCGTCGATAGTCTTGTCCTTCGTAATCGGTATATCAGCAAAAGACTTGTTAAGATTTGGTTCCTTACCGAGAGTCTGGTTCAGATTCTGACACATACCCTTGATGAAATACAGGATATAAGCCGGACGGTAACCGGTAGTAGCCCAATCTACGCCTTCGACTTTGTTGTACTCTTTCGCCAGATCTCTTACGAGCTCTTCTGCGAGCGGTGCACCCTGAAGCTCCCAACATAGGAGAACAAACGGCACGCCTTTTCTAAACAGATGTCGAACTACAACCTCAGTCTGCGTTCGATTCTCCGCTTGCGTTCCGGGGCCCCAGACTACAGATACCAGCGCGATCTGGTCGGGCTTGACATTCTCTACTGCATCGTAGGAACTTCTAACCTCCGACATTACCGGCAGTGATGTGCCCAGAATATCCCACTTGAGTGGAATAAACACAACCACAGCCAGCAAGAGGTATGTTATACGTCGGTCTATCTTTTGGAGATTGCTAAGAAAGCCCATATTTGCCCCTTACATCTGTTTGTCAAAGTAACTGCCGCGCTCAAGACTGAGCCAAAGCCGAATTGCCATAGCCAACCCGCCAACACCAATGCCGAACATTATTCCTCGCTGTGCGGCCGCGTTCGGGTATTTCAAAATCCAGTTTCCGACATTCTCTAACCGCAGCGCGCTCCACCCGCCGTGCAATCCGTCGGTTATCATTACACCGAACGGGACTATCGCCAACATAATCAGGAAGGCGGCAGCCATCATAAGGCCGGCTTCGGTTGACTTCACTCTAAACGCTCTGTAAGCAGCAGAGACTATGTAGAACGCAACGAGGGAGAACATCGTAGCAGCCAGCGCTTTCAGAATTCCATTGAAGAGAATGAAGTATGCTGTGCTGCTGATCGACTGAACCTGCTGGTTTTGCATGTAGTCCTTAAAGAAACCAGCAAGTGCTATGGATATTGCTGCGATGAAGAACGCCAAGCTGTTATACCAACCCTGGCGCCGCTTCATAACTACCTTACCGTGAATTGAACCGAGACTGATGAGCCCCAATCCGAATGTCAATGCTCCAACAACGATGACTGTATCTCCAACTGGCTGGTTGTACGGAGTCAGGTTGTTGTCGGTAAGGTTCGAAATCGAAAGTGAAAGACGATCGGAGATGTCACCCAACTCTGTGCTCATTTCGGCGAAATCTTCAGTTGACGCCCCTTTCAACCGGGATGTTGCCCGTTGTACAACCTGCTTTGCCCCTTGCTTGTTCTCACCGTTAGCAGTGATTCCACTGACGGCAGTTCCCGCCGCGTTAAGGTCGTCGATACGCTTCTGCAGTGCCTGTGTGCGGAGATCCATAATTTTGTTGCTGTCGGTGTCACGGGTGAGAAGGTCGTCGGAGACGTTGTACCTCTTTGCCCACTCCTCCGCTTCTTTGGCAGCGTCATCGGACTGCTGTGCAGCACGCTTTTTTGCCTCTTCTATCTGCCTTGACGCCCGATCAAGATACCCTTCCGCTTCCTGAAGCATCTTTGTAGCGTGAGCTAATCGAGCAGCTTTGTCTTTCTTTCCTAAAGCTATTGCGTAAAGATCCTGTTTGGCTCCCCGAATCCTCGGAACTGCCGCCGAAAGGGAGCTTCTTATGGGAGCCAACTGCCTTCCCGGGAACATAAACTCTGTGAAATAGTAGGTTCCCATTATGAAGGTCAGAGCCACAACCAAAGGTTTGCGCGCTTTGCTCGGAAGCACAGTGAGGAGCACAAGAACACCGATACATAAGGCAACACAGATGCTTATCAGTATCCAAAGCGTCGGCCCCGATTTCGGAACAAACAGGCTGAATGCAAAACTGTTTAACGGTAGATTCATCGTATTCATATATCCCCTAGCTGCCGAACGCGTTTGTTATTCTGAGAAACACGGACTGAAGGAACGGCGCTCCTGCTACGGTCAGGCAACTAATTGATATGATGCCCAGCACAATTAAGGTAAGAATAATCGCCTTGCCATAGTCCTGACCAACCAGACTCCCCAGCAGTGTGGGTTCCCTGGACAAGTACGCACTGGCTGCGTAGAACTCGTCGCCAATGATAGTGTAATCGCACGATGCAATGAAAAATGGAATCTGAATAATCTGCGGCGTTCCGGCTACCTGAATGGCTCCAACCTGCTGACCGTTCTCTGTGAGAATTAGAGACTCAGCGTAGAAGTCTCCGAAGTAGAACGCTCCTGCCACCCTTTCGCGGTTCAGTATGCCGACAATTCCGGAAGCGTAAGCAAACTGGTCTCCTGAGAGAAACCGAATATCATCTCTGTTGAAGGCTTCCGGTGCGCCCTGGTTCTCGTAAGCATCTCGCGCAGTTTCTTCGGCAATCGAGTACAACACCGGGTCAATTACAGGAACAATAATGCGGGAGCGGTACTTTGCAGCAATGGAGATAATATGTCCGAGTATCGACAGTGCCTGCAGGGCTACGATTCCAAAACCAGACAGGCCGGTAGAGAACATCATCGGCCGCCCCATTTCAGTTGCTCGTCCAACAGCTTCGTCTATAGCTGCCAACCCCGGAATCCGTCGGATAAAGAGCTGTTTTCCCGTTCTGGCCGAGCGTATCTTGTAGAGGATGAAGAATACAATTAACCCCTCGAGAAAATAGACCATAAGGCTAGCGTGCTGCATAGTTACTCCTGCGCTTCCTTCTCTTTTGCGTGTTCGCGCTCTTCAGACAAATCTTCTATTCGCTGTATCATCCGTTCGATGTTATCACGTGCTGCCAGAAATCGACTGAACTTAGAAAGTCGGTCGTGGCCAACAATCGGCGCCAGAAAAGGCATTACAACAATAAGCCCCTGACTCGCAATATAACCGAGCGGCTTGTGCATTTCGAGAAACAGTACTGCCGGTGTTTCAAGTCGGCGCTTCACTACGGCTTTGGCAACATCGTTTACGAACTCCTCAGTCTCTTCTTCAGAGAGAGGTTCGCCGTATTGATCAAACATTTTTGGGTCTTAGCCTCTTAACCGCGTCGAGCACTTCTTCCTCGTTATCCACAAACCTCAAATACACTCCGCGATATGCCTCCAACCTCGTTTGCCTGCCTAACGGACTCAATTTGACTCCATAATCGTCCAGATACACACGTTTCACATCCTTCCAAGCCATAATCCGCTTGCTAACCAGAGTATGATGCGAGACGTGGGTAGTGGTGATTGTGAAGGTAACTGGAAGCAGGTAATCAGAAAGCATCCCCAGGAATGCGGAACCAATCATAATGAAGGGAAAAATGTTGCCCCCAAACCAGATGAGCGAAAGCAGTCCCGTAATCACCGTAATCGCGATGACCACGATCAGCTTGGTTGGTTCCTCTTTTGCAAGATGAACTCGCCACTGAAGAACCACTTCGTCTTTTGGAGCAATCGAGTCAGTTATAGATGCGCTCACGCGTTGTATTCAATCCGATTTTTTGATAGAGAGCTCGCTTGAAGAAAAACAGCATGTCTCTATTGCGAAATTATAGATGAGCCATATGTCTATGTCAAGCAACCGAACATTCGAATATAGTCAAGGGCTCCGAGTCCCATTTCCTCGGAGCCCTCAAAAAAGGTGCGAAATCGCCAATGGTTACGCCATACCCGGTTCTAACCTGGGTTTGGTCGTCTCTGTCACGTGTTTCTTTACAGGAACATCGGAGGCTTCTTCGCCTTCTTTGGTGATCTCCGGATGCATATACTCGGGCAGCTTAGCCCCTTCCATAAGCGCCTGGAACTCTTCGCGCTCGAGAGCTTCCTTTTCGATGAGCACCCTGACAATTTCGTCCATTTTATCGCGGTTATCGGTAAGAAGCGCCTTAGCTCGCTGATAAGCCGCTTCGATGATTTTCCGAACTTCCTTGTCTATGGACATAGCAATCTCTTCACTGTAGTTGCGTTCGTCCATAATGTCTCTACCGAGGAATGGGTTGCCATGGCGTTTGCCGAGTGTGAGCGGGCCGAGTGTTTCACTCATTCCGAACTCGCAGACCATAGCCCGTGCGATCTCAGTGGCTCGGTCGAGGTCGTTATTCGCCCCTGTTGTAAGCTCGCCAAAGACCAACTGTTCGGCAACTCTGCCACCGAGAAGCCCGGCGATATCGTCGAGCAGCTCGCTTTTGGTAGTCAGATACTTGTCCTGCAGCGGGAACATCATTGTGTAACCAAGCGCCATTCCACGCGGCAAAATCGATATCTTGTGCACCGGATCAGCAAGCGGAAGAACCTCCGATACGATGGCGTGACCAACTTCGTGGTAAGCCACCATTTCTTTTTCCTTATCACTAATGATTCGGCTCTTGCGCTCCGGACCAGCCACCACTCTATCGACTGCCTCGGCGAAATCCACCATAAAGATTTTGGTCTTTTCAAGCCTTGCAGCCAACAGAGCTGCTTCGTTCACAACGTTAGCCAAGTCGGCACCAGAGAACCCGGGCGTTCGTCGGGCGAGCACCTCGAGATCCACATCATCCGCCAAAGGTTTGCCTCGAACGTGCACCTTAAGTATCGCCTCGCGGCCGACCGCATCGGGGTTATCGACAACAACCCGTCGGTCGAATCGGCCTGGGCGAAGCAGTGCGGGGTCGAGAACGTCTGGCCTGTTAGTCGCAGCAATCAGAATTACTCCAGCGTTGGGATCGAACCCATCCATCTCCACCAGCAACTGGTTGAGCGTCTGTTCACGTTCATCGTGACCACCGCCAAGACCTGCGCCACGCTGTCGGCCAACTGCGTCAATCTCATCGATGAACACCAAACTCGGGCGGTTCGCCTTCGCTGTATCAAACAGATCGCGCACTCTTGATGCACCGACTCCGACGAACATCTCTACAAAATCGGATCCGCTGATATGGAAGAATGGAACTCCCGCTTCCCCTGCTATGGCTCGTGCAAGGAGCGTCTTTCCACTTCCTGGAGGGCCCAGCAGCAGAACACCCTTGGGGATTTTTGCACCGAGCGCCTGAAACTTTTTAGCGTTTCTCAAAAACTCTACTACCTCTTGAAGCTCCTGTTTTGCCTCATCGACTCCGGCTACATCGTCGAAAGTGACCTTTGGCACACTTTCAGAAAGCCGCTTTGCTTTCGCGCGGCCGAACGACATAGCCTGATTCCCACCGGCTTGCGCCTGCCTCATAAAGAATATGTAGAGCACCGCTATAAGCCCGAACGGAATCACTATCGAGAATACTAGGGTCTGTGTGAGATCCGACATTCCAGCATCTTCGATTTTGAACTTCACATTGTGATTTCTGAGCTCGGTATAGAAGTCCTTGTTAGCGTCGTCTTGCTGGAACAGTGTGACCAGGAACTTCTTTCCGTTCTTCAGTTCGCCGTCGAAAATGTTTTTCCTGATGCTCCCACGCACAATATCGCCGCTCGTGGCATACTTCATGGCCGTGGTATAGTCTACGTTTTCTCTCCTTTCACCCCACTGACCAAATTGGCCACCACCGGAGCGAATGAGAACAAAAGCGAAGACAATAGCAGCGATTATAATAAGGTTTCTAAGGTATCGATTCAAGAACACGTCCTCCTGCTCCTGGCGAGCCGGACTGTCACTCCCGGCGCCCGCCAGAACCAGTCATATTATACCACAGCGCAGGTGCGTTCACAACTCAATCGCCCACTACTGAGGTTGTTCAAGAAGCGTTGAAGTATGATCTGCTTAACATAATACCCAAGAGCGAAAATTGTTGTTGACATAGCCCGACCAGACTGCTATAATCCGAGAAATCAAAATGCCTTTAAGCAGGCCCTGTGAGGCTGGCAAGGTCGAGTCGAAATACTGGGATACATGCATTATTTGCGCCTCCTTGCCAACGAAGCAGGAGGCGTTTTGTGCATTGGGGGGATGATATGCCAGAAAAAATCGACGGCAATCAGGTAATGGACGCGGATGAAATCCGCCGAGCAGTAATCCGCATCGCCCACGAGATAATCGAAAAGAACAAGGGAGCGGATAAGGTAGCCATAGTCGGCATCCAGCGCCGAGGAGTGCCCATAGCATACAGGCTGGCTCAACTGATAGAACAGATTGAGGGCACCTCCGTCCCGGTTGGAAGCCTGAACGTCGCTCTCTACAGAGACGATTTTGCAACCAGAATTGCCCCTATTCCCGGCAAAACAGAACTCGATTTTGATGTTACAGACAAACGAATTGTCCTAGTGGATGAAGTAATATTCACTGGGCGGACTATTCGGTCGGCGCTCGCAGCAATAATGGATATGGGGCGCCCTGCAATGGTTCAGTTGGCTGTGCTGGTCGACCGCGGGCACAGAGAGCTTCCTATTAGAGCAGACTACGTAGGCAAAAATCTTCCCACTGCCCGCAAAGAACGTGTTTTCGTTCACCTCAAAGAGACCGATGGCGAAGACAGGGTCGTTATTACTCGAGACGCCGGAGGAACAACCAGTGCCACTTAACGCAAGAAGCTGGAAGTACCGACATTTTCCGTTCTGTATCAAGGAGGGAGCATGATGGAAGGTCTGCTGGCGAGTAAGGATGTGCTGGGGCTGCAGGAAATGTCCCCCACGGAGATCCAACTCGTACTCGATACGGCATCATCTATGAAAGAGATTCTTGCGCGCCCAGTCAAGAAAGTTCCCACACTAAGAGGCAAGACGATATGCACGCTCTTCTACGAACCTAGCACTCGCACGAGAACCAGCTTCGAGATGGCAGCTAAAGCGCTTTCGGCTGATGTATCGAGCATCGCAACTGCGACATCATCTATCAGCAAAGGCGAATCATTCAAGGACACCCTGCTCACACTTCAGGCAATGGGCGTTGATGCGTTTATCATTCGACATCAGTCCGGGGGTGCACCGCACTACGCCGCTAAGATAGTGAGAGGCCACGTGCTTAATGCAGGCGACGGGATGCACGAACACCCCAGCCAGGGGCTGCTCGATATGCTGACTATTAGCGACGTCAAAGGCAAAATTGAAGGGCTGGTGGTTACTGTAGTAGGTGATATCCTTCACAGCAGAGTCGCTCGCTCCAACATATGGGGGCTGACGAAAATGGGAGCCACTGTGCGAATAGTAGGACCAAGCACTCTGCTTCCGATGGATATTAAAATGCTCCCTGTCGAAGTCTATACCGATATCGACGCTGCAGTTGAAGGCGCAGACATTATAAATGTGCTTAGAATTCAGTTGGAACGTATGAACAGCGGATTCTTCCCTAGTGCTCGGGAGTACGCAAGGCTTTTTGGAATCAACAAAGAACGGCTGAAGAGAGCTAAGGCCGATGTGACGGTTATGCATCCTGGGCCAATCAACCGCGGTATTGAGATTACACCCGACGTGGCAGATGGGGAGTATGCCGTAATTACGGATCAGGTGACAAACGGAGTGGCCATTCGAATGGCGCTTCTTTACCTTCTGCTGGGAGGTGGTAGTAGTGTGGTTGCTGCTTAAAGGCGGCCGGGTGGTTGACCCGTCGCAAGATATGGACGAAATAGCAGATATCCTCATTCAAAACGGGGAGATTGCGAAGATTGGCAGGATCAGTAGTCATCCTGTCGATGGTGAACCCGGAAGAGTCCTAGATGCAACTGGTAAAGTTCTCGCTCCTGGACTGATAGATATGCACGTCCACCTCCGTGAACCGGGAGACGAACACAAGGAGACCATCGAGACCGGCGCTGCCGCCGCACTTGCCGGAGGATTTACCACAGTGGTGGCTATGCCCAACACCAAAGTCGTGCCGGATAACGCGAGCGTTGTGGACTTCATCCATCAAAAGGGAAAAGCAACACCCGTCAACGTGCTGGTTGCAGGTGCTCTTACCAAGGGGATGGAAGGTCGGGAAATGGCCGAACTTGGTGAACTGGTTGATGCAGGCGTGGTTGCCGTAAGCGATGATGGATACCCGATACAGGACTCGCTGATTATGCGCAGGGTAATGGAGTACTCTGGAATGCTGAACCTGCCGGTGCTAGTGCACTGTGAGGACAAGACACTATCAGCGGACGGAGTGATGAACGAAAGCATTGCTTCCACAATCATCGGTCTAAGAGGCATCCCAAACGCGGCTGAAGTGAGTATGGTCGAAAGGAACATTATGCTGGCAGAACTCGCAGGCTGCCACGTACACATTCAGCACGTGTCGTGCGCGGAATCTGTGGAGTCTATTCGAAAAATGAAAGCAAGAGGAGCCAGAGTCACGGCAGAGACGTGCCCGCAGTACTTTGCACTCACTGATGAAGCGCTGTCCGATTACGATACAAATGCCAAGTGCAACCCACCGCTTCGTACAGAAAAAGATGTGGAGGCGGTCAAGTGCGGACTCGCCGATGGAACCATCGACATAATTGCAACCGACCATGCGCCGCACTCGGCCGAAGACAAGGAAGTTGAGATGCAGAGGGCTTCGTTTGGGATGGTCGGTCTTGAGACCGCGCTGGCACTCACTCTAACGAAACTGGTGGACGGAGGTGTGCTTTCGCTTTCTAAAGCATTGGAAAAACTCACCAGAGCTCCAGCCAAGGCCTTGGGGCTGCATAGAGGCACTCTAGTGGCAGGAGCGCCCGCTGATGTAGTAGTCTTTGACCCCGAGGCTGAAATCACGGTGGAGGCATCTGAGTTTAAGTCTAAAGGCAGAAACACCCCGTTTGATGGTTGGAAACTGAAGGGCGCTGTAGTGGCAACTATTGCTCAGGGCAGTTTAGCGTATGGAAGTTTGCCAGAAATCGTGCAGAAGAATAAATCTGCAGCTCGAGTTGGGGACGGGAGTGCCATTGATGGATGACCTCTGTATAGCGCTCTTCGATGCGGGCTGTATTAAGTTCGGTGAATTCAAGCTAAAGAGCGGCATTATGTCACCCGTCTATGCAGACTTCAGGGTTCTGGTGTCGAATCCCAAGCTCCTTTCGTTCGTGGCTGAACATATGGCGCGCAGATTGAACGGGCTGGAGTTTGACCGAATCGCCGCACTGCCGTACGCTGGTCTTCCTATTGGCGTGGCTCTCTCTCTCCAAGCCGGCGCTCCTATGATTTACCCTCGCAAAGAGGCGAAAAGCTACGGCACGGCCAAGCTCATCGAAGGCGCTTATAAACAGGGAGAGACCGCGCTCATTGTAGATGATGTCATAACTGACGGCGGGGCAAAACTTGAAGCTGTGAAGCCCCTGGAAGATGTGGGGCTTATTGTGAAGGATGTGTTGATCATCCTCGATAGAGAGCAGGGAGGACGTAAGATACTGGCAGATGCCGGCTATCGGTTGCACTCTCTTATTACACTGTCCGAAGCGCTCGACACCCTTGTTAAGCATGGCAAGGTATCTGAAGATATGCGCAAGCAAACGCTGGAGTTCATACGTGCTAACCAGTTTGGAAGCTAGGGACGAGTGGCAGATATGATTCCTGCCAATTGATCCCATTTCTCGGTTCGGAGGAAGTTTTGAAAGCTATTCTCACACTCGAAGACGGCTCGGTGTTCGAAGGAATATCTATCGGTGTTCCGGGAACCACCTTTGGTGAAGTCGTCTTTTCCACATCAATGACCGGCTATCAGGAGATGCTGACCGATCCAAGCTACGGAGGTCAGCTTCTTGCTCTTACATATCCTCTCGTCGGCAATTACGGTATTACTGAAACCGACAGTGAGTCTGAAAAACCACAGGTGGCGGGTTTCATAGTCAGACAAATGTGTGCAGAGCCCTCCAACTGGAGAAGCACTGAAAGCCTGCAGAGTTTTCTGACGAGACAGAGTGTGGTAGGTATCGAAGGAATAGATACCAGAAAGCTCGCAAAGCATATTCGGACAAACGGCGTGATGATGGGTGCAATATCTACAGAGCATTCCTCAAGCGAACTGAAAGAGAGAATCCAAGAGCAACAGAGCTATTCTAAGGCCGATTTAGCAAAGCTTGTCTCTTGCAATAGAGCCGGCGAATGGATGGGTGAGAGTGATGCACCTGAGCCGCACGGAACGATTGCCGTTTTAGACTGTGGGGTCAGAAGGAGCATACTGCAGGATATCCGATCACTAGGCTACAGGATCAATCTCTTTCCTTGTGGCACAAAATCCGAGGAGATTCTTGCGGCAGAACCGTGTGGGATTGTGATATCACCGGGCCCCGGAAATCCTGAGAATCTGGGATATGTAGCGCAGGAAGTCAAGAAACTGATCGGAAAGAAGCCGATGCTCGGTGTCGGCCTGGGACACCAGCTTCTGTCGATGGCGCTCGGCGGACGGACTGTCAAACTGAAGTTTGGCCATAGAGGGTCAAACCATCCGGTTAAAGATACCGCAAGCGGCAAAGTGCACATCACCAATCAGAACCACGGTTACGCTGTAGATCCGGAGTCGCTCGCGGGCACTGGAGCAGAAATCAAAATGGTGAGCTTAAACGATGGCTCCGTGGAAGGATTACAAATTAAAGACCTCAAAGTCTTTTCGATTCAGTATTACCCGGAAGGAAAACCTGAAGAGAAAGATAGAGCTCAGTTGTTCGTTGACTTTGTAAAATCGTTGGAGAGTTGCTAGAGGCTCTTCTTACGGATATAGATAGACTGCCGGCAAAAGGATTTGGCGCAGGAACAGGAGTAATATGCCGAAACGCACAGACATAAAGAGAGTTATGGTTATCGGTTCTGGACCGATTGTCATCGGACAGGCGGCGGAGTTTGACTACGCAGGCACTCAGGCGTGTACGGCGCTTCGTGAAGAAGGCATCGAAGTAGTTCTTCTGAACTCCAACCCAGCTACGATTATGACGGACACTGAAACTGCAGATATGGTCTACATTGAACCGCTGAATGTGGAGTTTGCGGCAAAAATCATCGAAAAGGAACGCCCCGACGGACTGCTGCCAACACTCGGCGGACAGACCGGGCTGAATCTCGCTGCACAATTGGCAGCTCAAGGCATTTTAGGAAAATTCAATGTCGAACTCCTCGGAACACCGCTTGCAGCCATCCAGAAGGCTGAGGACAGAGAGCTTTTCCGCAAGCTTATGCGAAACATCGGCGAACCTGTTCCTGAAAGCTGGATAGTGGAGAAGGTCGAGCAATTGGAGGAAATAATCTCGGAGGAGCCTCCATTTCCGCTTATTGTTCGCCCTGCATATACACTCGGCGGCACTGGAGGCGGCATAGCGCACAACCCTGATGAGTTAAGAGAGATCGGAGCCAGGGGGCTTAAGCTATCGATGCGCAGCCAGGTTATGATCGAACGCTCGCTGATTGGATGGAAAGAGATCGAATACGAAGTAATGCGGGATGGTGCAGATAACTGCATAGCCATCTGCAATATGGAGAACTTCGACCCGATGGGAGTGCATACAGGCGACTCAATAGTGGTTGCTCCGACACAGACACTGTCGGACACTGAGTGCCAGATGCTCCGTTCGGCATCACTTAGGATCATCCGATCGCTAGATATTCAAGGCGGGTGCAACGTTCAGTTGGCGCTGAACCCGCAGAGTTACGAATACTATGTGATTGAAGTGAACCCGAGAGTTAGCAGGTCTTCGGCGCTTGCATCGAAAGCCACAGGTTATCCGATTGCACGCGTCGCTGCAAAAATCGCTGTAGGAATGACACTCGACGAAATACCAAACGTTATTACTAAAACGACTCAGGCTTGTTTCGAGCCGGCGCTGGACTACGTTGTAGTCAAGATCCCACGATGGCCGTTCGACAAATTCTCTCAGGCGGATAGAACAATCGGCACTCAGATGAAAGCCACCGGCGAAGTGATGTCGATAGACCGAACCTTCGAAGCCGCTCTGATGAAGGCTGTGCGCTCCCTTGAGATCGGATGCTACTCGTTACGCGCCAAGACCTCACAACTGCTAACGGATATGGAGATCGAAGATGGACTGAGATCTCCCAGCGACGAACGACTGTTTGTTATCGCAGAAGCCTTCCGCAGGGGTATGATGGTGGATGAGGTAGCGGATCTCTCGGGTATCGATCCCTGGTTCTTGCGAAAGATCAAGGAGATAATCGATCTCGAGCGTAGGCTCAGAGATTCAGCGGAAAGTATAAAGGCAATCGGTGCGGGACAATCGGATGCCGATGCCATCGAACTCTTGCGCTTGGCCAAACAGCTCAGGTTCCCAGATAAATTGATAAGCGACCTGACAGGTATCGGTGACCGGCATTTGCGCTGGCTGGCCAGAAAGCTGCACCTCAAACCGACTTACAAAATGGTAGATACCTGTGCGGCTGAGTTTGAAGCCGTAACACCCTACTTCTACTCGTGCGTGGAGAGTGAAGATGAAGCCTCCGATGCGGCTGAGCCTTCCACAATACGTAAAGCGATAGTAATAGGCGCTGGACCTATAAGAATAGGCCAGGGTATTGAGTTCGATTATTGCAGTGTACATTGCGTTGGGGCGCTGCGAGAAGCAGGATATCAGTCGATTATTATCAACAACAACCCCGAGACAGTATCTACGGACTTTGACACCTCTGACAGGCTCTACTTTGAGCCGCTTACTGCTGAGGATGTGTTAAACATCATCGACGAAGAGCGGCCGGACGGAGTGATTGTGCAGTTCGGCGGACAGACGGCGATTAACCTGGCCGGCCCGCTGCATCAAGCGGGAGTTCCGATATTTGGCTCGAGCTATGAATCGATTGCTCTTGCTGAAGACCGGGATAAGTTCGAGAGAATCCTTCGAGAACTAAATATCCCCAAACCTGCGGGACGAGCTGTGACAACGGTGGAAGATGCCGTTCAGGTGGCGGAGGAGATAGGATACCCGGTGCTGGTCAGACCTAGCTGGGTGCTCGGCGGCCGCGCGATGGAAATCGTCTATAACCGACTGGAGCTGCTTACATACATGCAGTATGCGGTGGATGTCTCTCCGGAAGCTCCGATTCTGGTAGACAAATACGTGGTAGGCAAGGAAGTTGAAGTGGACGTTATCTCCGACGGCGTGGACTGTCTGATTCCTGGAATTATGGAACACATCGAGCGCGCAGGAGTTCACTCCGGAGACTCTATGGCTGTTTGCCCGCCGCAGACGCTTTCGGATGATGTTATCGACCAGATCGTTCGCCATTCTGTAGCACTCGCTGGCGCTCTCGACGTAAAGGGTATGATGAACATCCAATACGTGGTCGAAGACGAAGTGGTTCAAGTGATTGAAGTGAACCCACGAGCAAGCCGAACAGTGCCGTACCTATCTAAGATCACCGGTGTTCCTATGATTAAAGTGGCCACAAACGTCATTCTTGGTCAGAGTCTGGTATCTCAAGGATATGGCGTGGGGCTGTATCAGAAGAAAGGGAGTCTGGCGGTTAAGGCTCCTGTCTTCTCGTTCCAGAAACTGACCGAAGTGGACATCTCTTTAGGTCCTGAGATGAAATCTACCGGAGAGATTATGGGCATCGACACCGACTATTCGAGAGCTCTATACAAAGCAATGGTCGCTGCCGGAGTCGATGTTCCGGCACACGGAAAGATGATTGCGACTGTAGCGGATCAGGACAAAGACGAGGCGCTGTCGATAATCAAAGGGTTTGCTGATCTCGGGTTCAAGATATATGCTACAGGAGGAACTGCAGCATTCCTGTCGTCGAACGGCATTGCAAACACACAAGTCAACAAAATCAGTGATGCCGCTTCCCCAAACCTATTGGAGCTTATTAGATCTGGTGAAGTCGATTTGCTGGTCAACACAATGTCGAAGGACAAGCGAATCGAGATGGAAGCAGCAGTCATCAGGAAGGCCAGTGTCCAGCACGGTGTGCCGTGTCTGACGTCTCTTGATACCGCGAGAGCACTGCTTGCTGCGCTTTCGTGCAGGCGTGATGGTGAGCGGTTTGAGTGCTTGACGATCGACAGATACTTGGCGAATACAGACAAACCAGACGACCTTGTTAGTGCCGAACTCACGTGATAGACTGAAACCAAACTTTCAGCACGGATGCTAGGAGAAGAGTTTTGCGAAAGAACCGTATGATTCTGTTGGTACTGATGCTGGGCTTTATTTTAACAGGAATTGAGACCCGGTATCTTCATCAGGTCGCTGTTCACACGACAATGATAGCCTGGGTTCCCATACTTGTCTGCGCCGCTGGAGTATTTGCGTGTGTATTCGGTATGCTGCGAGGCCGGGAGATAAGAACCATGGCCATAGCTATTTTCCTCTTGATTGCAGCTATCGGTGTGGGCGGTATATATATGCATACGGATTTCGATAAGGCTGCATTTGTCCGACTGTTCAACGTAGAAGATGCGAACCTTCTGATGAAAGATGTCGCTGGGGATATAGTGCCGCCACCAATTGCTCCGGGGATTCTTACGGGACTTGGGGTGCTGGGAGCTCTCTCTATCTCCACAAAACGGTCGTAGGAGTACCGAACTCTGACGAAGATTGGATGCTTATGGAAATGCTGGGCAAACGCGTCGTGGAAGACTGCGAGATAATCAAACAGACAGAGATTGCTCCAACTGTGTTTAGAACAGTGCTCGCCAGCCCAACGATAGCGCAGGAGAGCAAACCTGGCCAGTTTGTGAATGTGCGAGTCTGTGGATGCTATGACCCACTCTTAAGAAGGCCATTTTCTGTCCACGCGGTTAACCATAGGGATGGCTCATTTTCCCTGCTGTACGATGTCGTTGGACGCGGCACCAGGCTGCTAATGAATATGCGCGAGGGTGATAAGGTGAGCGTTGTCGGACCGCTGGGATCGTGGTTCGATGTTGGGGAGAACCCAAAGGCGGAGCACGTGTTAGTTGCAGGCGGTTGTGGTGCTGCTCCTATCCATTTCCTCTCCGACTGGCTATGCAGCAGGTTTGGGTGTGATAGAGTGACTGTTTTGGTCGGAGCAAAAGCAGAGGATGGCGTGCTCTGCTACGCGGAATTCGTTGCACACGGAGTTGCGGTAGAAGTCGCTACAGAAGATGGCTCATTTGGGTTCAAAGGCCTGGTGACAGACCTCTTGAACAGTCGCCTGCAGTCCCCACGTGATAATGAAGTGCGCATATACTCGTGCGGACCGATGCCGATGCTGAGAGCTGTAGCGGATGTATGTGAAGCCCGAGGGATTGACTCGTGCCAATTGTCTCTTGAGCGCGCGATGGCGTGCGGAATCGGTGTATGCATGGGATGTGTCACAAAGACCCACAAGTGCTCGTGTGACAGTCAGGACAAGACAAACACGGGAGGCGATGACGACTCCTATTGGCAGTACAGCCGAACATGCACCGACGGGCCAGTCTACAATGCAAAGGAGCTCCTGTGGTGATGAACCTGTCGGTAAAGATTGGTTCTATAACGATGAAAAACCCGGTGATGACCGCATCTGGGACGTTTGGCTCCGGAAAAGAGCTGTCGGACATCGTTGATCTCAGCAAACTGGGGGCAATAGTTGTAAAAGGAGTCTCACTTGAACCCTGGAGCGGCAACCCGTATCCGCGCACAGTCGAGACTGCATCGGGAATGCTGAACTCCATTGGCCTGCAGAACGACGGTGTAGACAACTTCATAACCGAAAAGCTGCCGTTCCTTAGAGAGTTTGATACTCCTGTAATTGTAAATGTCGTCGGGCAAACCGTGGATGAGTACGCCGAAGTGGCCAGAAAGCTGGACTTCACTGAGGGTGTTCACGGGCTCGAAATCAATATTTCCTGCCCGAATGTGAAAGCCGGATGCCTGGCTTTCGGAAGCTCCCCCGAAGGCACTGCCGAAGTGGTCAGCGCTGTTAGAAAAGCCACGTCAAAAACCGTAATCACCAAACTAACACCGAATGTGACGGATGTGGCAGCTCTCGCCAAAGCAGCCTGCAGCGCTGGAACAGACGCTATTTCGCTGATAAACACGCTGCAAGGCACAGCGATTGACCCTTGGACAAAGACTTTCAAATTGGCGAACATAGTCGGGGGACTCTCCGGACCCGCCATAAAGCCCGTTGCACTACGGATGGTATGGCAGGTTGCGCAGTCGGTAGATGTGCCAGTTATCGGAATGGGCGGCATTGTGAATGGTCTTGATGCGATTGAATTCCTTCTGGCTGGTGCTGACGCTGTCGCTATCGGCACTGGGACATTTGTGAACCCAAAGGCCGTCGTCGATGTGGTCGAAGAAATCACTTCTTATATGGTGAAAATGGGCATCGAGGACATCAGCACGCTTGTAGGGAGCGTCCGAGAACTGCAGTGAAGTTTGGGCAACTGAGGAAGGAGAAACCAGACTTGAGTAAAGATAGAATCATTGTTGCGTTAGATGTCGATACCGAACAGAAAGCCGTTGAAGTGGTTGGCAGTCTTTCGGGCGAGGTTGGTGCTTTCAAGGTGGGTCTGGAACTCTTCAACATAGCGGGCCCACGGATATTCGACGCACTAAAGGTGGCCGGTGCGAAGCGGTTGTTTTACGATGCTAAATTCCATGATATTCCAAACACGGTTGCTTCTTCTGTGCGTGCGGCAACGCGCAATGGAGTCTGGATGCTAAACGTCCACGCTTCTGGTGGCAAGACTATGATGAAAGCCGCAGTCGAAGCCGCAAAAGAGCAATCTCAGGAATGCGGCATCGAACCACCAAAAATGATTGCTGTTACCATATTGACCAGTATCGATGTAATGATGCTTTCTGAGGAGTTGCGTATTGCTTCCGGACTCGTCAGTCAGGTCGTGCATCTGGCAAGGATGGCTCAGTCTTCAGGGATGGATGGTGTTGTGGCATCTCCACAGGAAGTGAAACACATACGAGATGCCTGCGGCCCTGATCTGCTGATAGTCACACCGGGAGTAAGGCCAACTGGCGCTGACGTTGGTGACCAAAAACGGATTATGACTCCCAAAGCTGCGATGGAGACTGGATCGAGCCACCTGGTAATTGGACGGCCGATAACAAGAGCAGAAGATCCGGTGGTGGCAGCAAGAGCGATAGCAGCTGAGATGGGTTCAGACTCTCCCTAGCTATGTTGCAGCTTTTCGGTGGTCACGCTGGATGCCATCCACGCGCCTACGACGTACATTCCCACAAAATCTCCAATTACAGAGATTTCGTATGCCAGACCTATGAACCCGACAACAAATACAGGCAGAGATATAACGAGACTGGAGAGAAACGCACTAAATGAGCCGTCGTGCTTGGGTGTCACTCGGACAATAATGGCATATGAGACCAAGAAGATCACGACGTTAGCTACTGCTAGCCCAATAGCATAAACGATCGGCATGCCTGTCATTCTGACGTGCAGATAAGCAAAGATTATGCCCAGCAGACAACAGCCGATGATGCAAGGCACCACCCACCATATTTGCTGTTCTTCTATTGCGTGCTCTGCAGGCTTCGGTCGAACCTTATATTTCGCTGCCACTCAGGCATCCTCCTCAGCTATTGCTCTACTGGCCGTATTTGTTTACGTAGCGCTGGTGTCCACGTACGATTTCGTCTTCTGGAATGGGAATGGGCTCTCCGAGCAGCATCGCAAGATGAACTGTCTTTGCCGCATCTTCTGTCATCACTGCGGCTTTGAGTGCTGCCTCCGGCGTCTGCCCTACCGTGAACACACCGTGATTCTGCAGCAGGATTGCCGGGCTGCTACCGATGTGCTCGACCACAACTCGGCCTATCTCTTCTTCCCCGATCTGGCAATAAGGCCCACAAGGAATTGGGCCTCCAAACTCGTCGGCAATCGCCGTTAGGACAGCTGGGATTGGTTTCGCGAGCGCCGCAAAACTCGTGGCGTAGTTGGAGTGTGTGTGTACGACGCCGCAGATATCTGGCATATGGCGGTAGATATAAAGGTGTGTTGCGGTATCTACGGAAGGCTTTCTTGCACCTTCGATTACTGCTCCGTCCAAGTCCACTACTGCCATATCGTCTGGTTGCAGCAAATCGAATGACACACCGCTTGGCTTTATTACAACGTAGTTCGTCGCGGAGTCTCTAGCGGAGACATTACCGCTGGTCATTGTAACCAGACCATTTCGAGGCAATTCTTTATTCAGTTCACATACGAGTTGTTTTAGATCTTCCAGCATTTCCAGCCGTCCCCCGCCATTATACGACAACCGAGCAGATCCGTGCAACGACGCAGCAAAATTGGGAGCCGACTCGGACTGCAATAGGTGTTGAAATCTTTCCGGCTAACCCAGACGAACCAGCGTCACCTGCGATTTCACAGCCTCGATGGATTCGAGGCTGCAGAACCCTGCTCCGTAAATCATTGCGTTGGCAGCTCCGGCAGCTGTACCGGCAACTAGCGCATCGGAAACATCGCATCCACGAATCAACGCATCTACAAATGCTGCTACCAAGGAATCTCCGGAACCGACCGCACTTGCGAACTCAATCTCGGGAGGTACTGCCTGCCATATCGATGATCCGTCTACAACGAGTGCGCCCGATTTCCCCATCGAAACTACGACAAGGCTGATTCCTGAGGCTGCGAGTTTGCGTGCGCCTTCTATCAACTCCTCAACCGTGTACAATTCAGACCCCATATAGGCCGACAGTTCAACAGCATTTGGCTTTACCATAAACGGTTGGGCTTCGACACCTGCGCGGAAGTGTTCGCCGCTTGTATCGAGCACCGTAACAACTCCGGCGGCCTTGGCACTAGTTATAGCGCGTGCATAGAAATCTGATGGCACTCCCGGAGGAGCACTGCCGGAGAACGCTATGTAAGATGCTAGAGGCAGCAGCGATTCGATCTTGCGGTGCATCGCATCGACCTCTTCAGCGTTAACCTCCGGGCCGTTTTCGTTGACTTCGGTCTGTGTGCGGTTCACTGGGTCGACAACTGCGATACAGATTCTGGATTCTCCTCGGGTGTGTACAAAGTCGTTTCGGATGTTTTCGCGGTTGAGGCTGTCCTGAATCAGCCCGCCATTATGTCCACCAATGAACCCTGAAGCGAGCGCAGGCTGTTTGAGGGTTGTGAGCACCCGGGCGACGTTTATCCCCTTGCCTCCGGCAACACTCCGCTCCGCCGACGGCCGATGGATACGGTCGAGCCCGAAATCGGAAACCGTATACGTTTTATCGACAGCGGCGTTTAGAGTTACCGTTATTACCAAGGATTGTTCTTTAGTCACTTAATACACTCCATAGTTCAGAAGCACTGAAAACACACAAAATGTGTCATCAGCCTTACCGTATCATCCTATTGTGCAAGTAGCGAAAGTGCTTTGTCGAGCTGTGGGTCTCGTTCTGCAACCCAATCATCGGGAGTCAACTCTACCAGATAGTCCGGACGCTCTCCATCATTTTCCAGCGTAGTGCCATCTGGTCGATAGATACCAACGAATGGCATCCGCGCACTGGTGCCATCCACCAAAGGTAACGGGTAAACAGCGATTACGTAACCCGGAGTTGGAACACCGACGATTTTCGCCAGACCGCGCTCTTTCATGGCACTCGGGAACATCTCACCATTAGAGTAGCTGGCTTCGTTGATCAGCACGACAATCGGTTTGTTCCAGACTCTGACAGGCGATTGGCGAGGAGTATCGTCGCGGGTCATTCTCCAGCCGTGCGGTTTTCGCTCTAACCAGTCGATTAGAGTATCGGATACATTGCCGCCGCCATTGAAACGGACGTCGATGATCATTGCCCTCTTACCAAGCGAGTACTCGTAGAACTCACGCTCAAACCGCTGCTGGTCGTTCTTGCCCATAGCTGCAACGTGAATATAGCCTATCTCGCCACCGCTTCTTTCATCGACTATTCTTCGGAGGCGGTCAATACGATTCTTGTAGTGAACATCCGACCACTCTGACCACGAAAGCCCCTGATATTTGACTGTTCGGGCACCCTCTTTTGAAGGCGTTGAATTGACAAGGAATGTAAGTTCTCGACCCTGTTTGTTGTTTATGGTTCTAAACAGGTTTTCGTCGAGTGTCACATCCTCACCGTTGATCGACAACACATATTCGCCCGGATTGATCTTTGTGTTTGTAAAAGAGCCCGGCGCGCCAGACGGAACTTTGTCGACCTTTATACCGGAGCCAACATAGCTGTAGTCGAATGTAAACCCGAGATGCGGGGTAACGGGACTCGGATTACCACCACTAGCGGCACCAACCTCGGAATGGGAGCTTTCGAGCTCTCCCACCATCATTAACAGGACAGTAGAGAACTCCAAAGGAGCCTCCACTGAATCGAGAAGAGGTTCGTACCTTTGTCGTATCACATCCCAATCGCGTCCGTGCATATTTGGGTCGTAGAAAAGCCGGTTGTAGTTCCGCCAGAACTGCGTGAAAGCGGCACGCCTTTCGGCTCGAATATCCAAATCCCACTCAGCAGTAAACTCCACCTTCTCCTGCTTTGCAGAATCGTCTAGAGTGATAGTCGAAAGATCGCCGTTCTTTATAAAGAACCCTTTCTTGCCTTCCTTGTCGATACGCAGACTACTGCAGCCGCCGCCTGAGGTCATTCGCTTCGAGTCTTTGCCATCATAACTGACAGACCAAATGTCTCCACTCGAGATGAACACGATCTTGCCCTCTGCAGTGACGAGAGGAGGCGTGTCTGGACTCTGTGAGGACAGCTTTCTGATGCGTCGGTCGATGTTCGCAAAGTCGATGTCTACTTTCACCAGATCAGTTGGCTTCTCGTATTTGATGTCGGCGTCCCCTAGCCTCGCGGGCTCTTTTTCGAGTGGAAGGACGAACAGACCATCACCATCACGATTGCTCTGGAAAAAGAGGTATTTGCCATCAGGCGACCACGACGGATTTCCGTGCCAGGAGTTAAGCCTAGTGACGTTTACGGGAGTGCCGCCTTTTGCAGGGACAATCCAAATGTTCCAAGTCCAAGTTTCTTCGTCCATATTGTAAGCAATCCAGCGCATATCAGGTGACCAGGCCATATCACCGCCACCGTAACCATAGGTCTGGATGCCTGGGCGATCAACCACTTGGCAAAGCTCTCCGCTCTCGATAACCATCGTATATAACCCACCCTTTGGGCCTGAAACCCAGAAGGCCAGCTCTTTGCCATCCGGAGACATCCGCAAACCCGTGACATCCTCAGAACGGTTCCACAACGGCTTTACAGCCAGAGTCTCCACATCCAACTCGTAGATTCTATTGTTCAATTCTCGATCCGATGTGAAGTATAGCTTTTTTCCATCATTCGCCCAGACAAAATCAGAGTCCATTCCGACCCAATCAGTCAGTTTTCGGGCGAATACAGCAGCTTTTCCTTCAATACCTTTGGGTTTGTCTATAAGGACTGTCCAAATGTCTCCGTGGATACCAAATGCAAACGTCTTTCCGTCGGGAGAAGGCTCAGCTTCGGTGACGCCTGTCTTAGCCACTTCGTGTCTCACGGTGTTTTGAACATCATCTTCCGCAGCAAATAGTGATATTTTCTTGGGTTCCTTTTCCCCTGATCTCAGCATCCACAGGTCGTGTTCATATTCGAAAACGATGTCACCTGCCTTCGCAGCAACATTCGGGAATCGCACTGAACCTCCCGTAAAATGCGTCAACTGCTTTCCTTTGCCGTCAAGGGTGAATATCCAGATGTTAGGGGTGCGTGCGGGAGAATCGACAATCTTGCCAATGGATTTACCGAGCTTGCTTGTAGATGGTGTTACATCCGAAAAGGTCACCACCATTATGCTCTTTCCGTCGGGCATGAACCGTGGCCAAAGCTGCTGTTTTTCGTTCGGAAGTATGGCTCGCCGCTCGCCCTTCGTAACATCGAGCAACCACATCTGCTGCGCCGCAGAACCGACGTAACGGGGTCTTGTCCAATGGAAGAATCCATTACGTCCGAAGACGACATACTGCCCATCGGGAGAGTAGCTGGCATAGTTCATCCCCTGATAGTCCTCGGAGAGCTTATGCAAACGCAGGGTCTCGATGTCGAGATTGAACAGCAGATTATCTACCGAATCTCGTTTGGAGCTAAACAGCAGACTCTTACCGTCTGGATTCCAACTGAAGCTGATATCGCCAAATTGATGATTGGTCAGTTGTCGAACCTGACCACCTATCGCCGGAACTATAAAAATATCCCAGTTGCCGTTTCTTGTACTGGAGAATGAGACCCATTCGCCATCCGGTGAAAACTGAGGGAAGGCATCGTATTCCACATTCCTGGTAAGGGCTGTCGCTCGGCCTCCGTTGGAGTCAGCAATCCACACATCGCCACGATAGACGAAAGCCAGCTTACTTCCATCGGGAGAAAGCGCAGGCATTCGCCCACCGATTATTGGCTTGGGCTCCGGTACAGGAAGCTGTGCGTGGAGAACTCCCACTATTGCAAATGAGAAAAGCACGAAGGCTGGAAGGAGGAACTTTCTTAACATAACGAATACCCTTTCCGAAGAACACTGGAGATTACGCGAATACAACGCTGTACTACTTAATCATACTAGCTCAGCTTGGGAAGGTCAAAAAATAACCCGTGCGTGAACGGGTGACATTTATAAATTCGCTTTGATGCACTTACGACTGCACTGCCGGCTTTCGCAGCTTCAGATCTGTTATCTGCAGATCCTCAGCAGGGTTGGCGACTGTGGGGATCAGCTCGCGTGCAGCGGCAGCGATATTTGCAGCTTCCAAGCCGACTTTCTCTTTTAGCACGCTCGGAGTTGAGTGCTCAAGGAACCTGTCGGGGGTGCCTACAAGTTGAACAGCGGCATTCATATTGTTTTCGGCTAGCAGCTCGACTACTGCAGACCCGAACCCGCCCATCTTTGAGTTCTCCTCCACGGTCACCAGGCGACCACAGGATTTTGCTGCTGCGAGGATAGCCTTTTCGTCGAGAGGCTTAATGAACTTGGCATCGATTACACTGACACTCAGCCCTTCTGTCGCTAGAATGTCCGCCGCCTGCAGGCAATCGTACACACAGGTACCAACAGCGAGCAAGCAGAGATCGTCGCCGCTTCGAAGCTCTTCGGATTGTCCAATCGTGAGCACTTCAGCGGGATTTCGCTCGTAGACGGTGGGTCCTCCTCCGCGGGGGTAGCGAAGCGCAATTGGCCCGTCGTACGTGAGCGCAGTCGCAAGCATATTTCTGAGCTCGTTCGTGTCTCTGGGAGCCATAACGGTCATCCCTGGAATATGCCTGAGATACGAAAGGTCGAATACTCCGTGATGTGTGGGGCCGTCTTCTCCCACCAAACCAGCTCTGTCTATAGCAAAGACTACCGGCAGGTTCTGCAAGCAGACATCGTGGATAATCTGATCGTAAGCTCGTTGCAGAAATGTGGAGTAGACTGCAACCACCGGACGCATGCCGCCAGCCGCCAACCCGGCAGCGAAGGTTACCGCGTGTTCTTCGGCAATACCTACATCGTAGAACCTATCGGGATACTTTTCCGCAAAACCTGCCAAGCCCGTTCCGTCTGGCATAGCTGCCGTTATAGCTACTATTCGTGGGTCGTTGTCGGCAAGTTCGAGAAGCGTATCCGAAAACGCAGACACAAAGCTCGTGTTGCCGTTACCCTTTTCCACTTTGCCGTCTGCCACCGTGAAGCCAGATATACCGTGAAATTGCCGCGAGTTGGCCACGGCAAAATCGTAGCCCTTGCCCTTTACTGTTACCACGTGAATCAGAATCGGCCCAGTCATCTTTTTTGCGCTTTCCAGGACTTCGCGCAACAGTGTAATATTGTGTCCGTCTATCGGCCCCAGATATCTGAAACCGAGCTCCTCGAACACAATACCGCGCTTTGAACCGAGGAGGTATGTTACGCCATGGCTGAACCCTTCAGCGGTGCGTGCCAGGTGCTTACCGATATTGGAGCGCTCCAGGGTGCTTTTCGCTTTCATTTCCATCCGCTGGTAGAAAGGAGCCATCCTGAGCCTGGCTAAGTGGTAGGAGATGCCTGTAACATTCTCAGCGATAGACATCTGATTGTCGTTTAGAATCACAATCAGATTCGTATTAAGATCGCAGGCGTTGTTCAAACCCTCAAGCGCCAGCCCACCCGTCAGTGCACCATCGCCGATTACAGCAACGACTGATTCGTCGCCGCCACTTAGGTCTCTTGCTTTTGCCAGCCCGAGCGCTGCAGAGATTGATGTGCTCGCGTGACCTGCTCCGAATGGATCGTGCTCGGACTCGTCACGTCTGAGGAACCCACAAAGCCCTCCCTCACTCCGCAGCGTGCAAAACCTGCTTTTGCGGCCTGTTAACAGCTTGTGGGGATACGACTGGTGGCTGACATCCCAAAGGATCTTATCTTTGGGGCTGTCGAAAGTTGCGTGAAGCGAAATTGCCAGCTCGACCACACCAAGATTTGACGCCAAATGCCCCCCTGTGCGAGAGACCGTTTGAATGATCTCGTCCCTCATCTCAGCGGCTAGCGATGTAAGCTCAGCGATATTCAGTGTTTTCAAATCGCTTGGCGATTCGATGCGGTCGAGTATACGTGTCAAATCGGCAACTTACTTCCTTGAGTTTCTAAGCTATTGTAAACCTATACGGTTCGGACGGTCAAGCTGACAGCAAAATGTGTATATGCAGAGCGACTATGTCCCCCATAACTGCCGTGGGATAATGTCCC
>CAZCCV010000033.1:0-23131 GCA_964497515.1 uncultured bacterium
CCGCCTTGAACCTGGTCTTCTGCTCGATGGCTTCGGTCTTCAACGACTCCCTGACAGGCATCTTACCGACTTCCTCATCCGGGACGAGCAATATCTCCGTGATGTCGGCGGAAGCGGTGAGAAGGATGCCCCCGGTGCCGTAGTTCTTTATGACACCCTTCGTGCGAAGCTCCGACCTCGTCTCAGGGTCGAGGTCCCAGTCGCGCATGTCATTGAACCGCCGACCACGCATCACGATGTACTTGACCGAAAGCTCCAGGTCCTCGATGATGGAGATAGCTTCATTCAGAGCGTCATCGGTGAGCTTCCCTCCGGTCACCTCGACGGTGTTCGCCGCTGGGATCGCCGCCGAGAGGACTGTGAGGGTTCTCTTGTCGATCTCCTTGCGAATCTCGTCCGCTGCAGAGGTCTGAATGTCCATGAGCGTCCCAATGTTCCCGTTCTTGAGCACGCTTACGTCCACCATAGGTGTCGAGTGGATCCTGTGGGTCGGGAATTCCACCTCGTCCTGTCCCAACTCCTGCTCTCTCGCTTCACCTTCGTTGCTTATCCAGTAAGCTTTGACCTTCGGCTTCTTCTGGTAGACCGGGCGCTCTCCCTTGGGAAGAGTGTGCTGCGTTAGGAGAAGCGAGGTTATCTCCTTCCTCTTTATCTCCTGCTCGATAGGCTCGGCGATGGCTGCGGCAAGCGCGCGCATCCCTTCGGGAGACTCGAGGGCCTCGCTCATAAGGCGGGCCATCGCCTCCATATATTCCTGGCTGTGAATGTTCACTTCCTTTGTTTCCAACACTCCCTCCTTTAGATAAGCAGGCGGAACTTGAGCGTCCCGCTCGATACCGAAACAGCCCTGGCGACCACCTCGTCGCCTTCCGATACGCCCGCTGTGAGCCTGCCGTTCTCGGAGACCTTTAGATCGTCACCGGCGTTGATCGTGCCTTCGAAGACATCGGTCTCGTAGATGCCGCCCATGCAGAAGATGCCCGGCATCTCGCCTGACTTGTAGTCCCTGATGAGCACGCCAAACGATTTGGCGGTCGGATCGGTATTGACGGCAAACAGATCGTTTCCGACCAGCTTCACGAACTGTCCGCACGAACCCGCACCCTGCATGTAGCCGTCACCGTATGCAAGGCCGCGATGATTGGGGTTAAGAAATGCCACGTTTTCCTCCTCGTTAGTTTCTGTTGCCGGATGCAGCGCCGACTCGCTCACGATAGGCAGTCATAAAGCCGTCGCGGAGCCTGTCCTCAAGGGATGATTTCCTGTCATCAACATCAAGCGGACGTACACCCGCGTCGGCGCGAAGTTGGCGTTCTGCCTGAGCAGATTCCGGCTTGGACTTTCCGTCGCCGCCGTTGTTTTTCGTGTCCGCATCAGTTTTCGAGCACGCCGACCCTTCGACATTGCTCAGGGCATGCTTTGCCTGTATTGCCCTGTCGAAAGCGGCTTCGGTCGCGGCGAAGGCATCGTCCGAAAGCTCCGCGAGCCGCGCGAGTTCCTTCTCCCGCTCCCCGTCGGATGCGAAAGCCATTCCCGACTTCTCCAGCTTCTCTATGAGCTTCTCAGCACGGGACTTGTTCGCGGCTGCTTTGCTTTCCGCTTCAAGCTCATCGATCCGCTTCTGAAGCTCAAGCAACTGGTTCTTCAATTCCTTGTTCTCCGCCTCAAGCTCCCTCACTCGGGTCTTATCGTCTGCCGATGCGTCGTCTCCACCGGCGGATGTATCCTTCTTTGCAGCGTCCTGGCGCTGCTCGTCAGACTTGTCCTTATCGTGGTCTTCCACTCTGTCGCCTCCTGAAGTTGGTATATCGGTCTGCCTCTCATCGGAGGCGACCTGGGTAATCTTTGCGTTCTCGTCAGCGCCTTTTCGGTCGAGCAGTCCGAGGCCGGTGAACGTTACCCCGTGCAGTGTCTCGAATACGGGCTTCCCCTGATACTCGCCGCCCTTGTATTTACGGAGATGGACGCAGTAGTCGGACTTCGATGTGACGGTTTTCCCGCAGATAGAGCACTCACCGGACTCGTAGTCGCACTCCATCGAGACCTGGGAGATAATCCCTCGCTTCATAAGCTTGTAGGCGAGCGCGGCGGTGGGGGTGTCCGCTACATAAAGCTCGCCCACGCACTCCACCCGGCCGCCCGACTCGTCTTCTACGAAGTCGGAAGAGACGATACCTCCGACGATGTCGGTCAGATCCTGAGAGTGCTTCAGGTCTATCTTCTTGTTTATGGCCGTAGTGTATCTTGCCTCCAGCTCGTCCGGCGTGAAATGGTCGCCGTTCCTGTTGGTTCCAGCCCGGCACATCACAAATCCGAACTGCGGATCACCAGCATTGGGGTTCAGGTCAACCGCCTCGGTAGAGAGTCTGTCTGTGACATTCAGACTCACTTCCACGGGGATTGTCGTGTGGCAGTTTGAAACACCCGCCGAAGCAGTTGACCTGGAAGCCTGCCTGGAACCCGATGCTATGAAAAGAAGCTCGCGCGCGTTCTTGCCTTCACCTTCTCTGCCGAGCACGATGTTGTACTCGACCTCCATCCCCTTGACCTGGACCTGTCTAAACCGGTCTGCGAAGATACCTTTGATCTCCTTCTCGGTAGGGAACGCTCGGTCGCGGTAGGACATGATGACGGTTTTGTATTTGCCGTGCGCCTCTGACGCGAGATTTTCTATGAGAGATCGTATGCTGTCGCGGTCATAGTGCGTTCGCGACTTGTAGCTTTTGCGGTTATCGTCAAGAAGCTCCTTGTCCGCCCAGCGGTTCATAAGGCCCTCGACGAAGTGGAGGAGATGTTACCTCCGCAACAATCGTCAGGGAGATTCTCTGAAGTCCAAAGGATGAAGAATTCCCTCTTCATCACACCACGGAAAGAGCTTGAACCCTATCCTGAAAACCAGACAGCACTAGATCATTCTATATGTTGACCAATTCGTTGCCTTCGTCTACCAAGACAACTATTTTCTTGTGATTGCCTACTGTTCTACTCGCTGTGCCGTAGAGCACCTGAATAGCGATCACGATGAACACTACGTCCCTTGCAATTAAAGTCCAGCCAACCGAGGTGTGCGATTTGGAAAGGGTAAAGCACCCACATTTGATGTCCAATCCTCGTGCCATTGCCAATCCAGCCGCTATGATGAACATCAGATTCAGAATAACCGAAAGGAATGCTGACTGCCTAAGCTGTGTGCCCGATAATATAGACAGACCTACCAGAAGCTCCACCCAGGGAAGAATGATTGTGAAGACGTTGACCGAAGTTACAGGAAGTATCCGAAAGGCCGCGACAGCATCGGAGAAATCACTCGGATCCCCCATCTTCCCTAGAGCGGCGAAGATGAAAACTGCCGCCATTACAACTCGACAGATGAGTGTAAGATATTGGCTTGCAAGAGCATTTCTCATCTATCTCATCTCCTTCTTAACAGTTGGATATCCAGCACTTTTCCATCCGGGAAGACCCTCGAGAAATATCACAACATTGGTATGTCCTCTTGCAACAAGTGCATCGGCAAGAGCTATGGCTTCAGTGCACTCCAGGTCGCTGCAATAGGTGACGATTACCTTATCCTTCGGCACGTTTCCCAAGACTTTTTCATATAACTCGTCGATCTTCTCGCAGAAAAGATTGACAGCACTCGGTATGTGCTCAGCACTGAAATCAATCGGCAACCTGCCGTCAAGGAATAGAGCCGCGTTCTTATCGTGCAGTGACTTGGCATCCTCCAGTGTTGTGAAAAGAGCTTCCACATTCTTTGGCTTTTCCAGGGTGTTTGCGGGCTGGATCACGATCTTTGACTCCGATGGAGTCTGCTCATCGGCTCGTGACTTTACCTGTGATATAACCGACTGCTCTGCTTTCATACCGATCTTCGGAACGGAATGGTTGCCTGGTTCAGGAGATTCCAATGAACCTTGAGTAACGATTTCTATATCACTCATCGGCTGATCTGAAACCGTCTTTGGTGCTGGAATCACAGGGCTTTTTTGTGATCCTGCCAGGATATCAGCAGCTGTTATGTAAGACCTTGTCTCGCGAAGCGGCTTACGAATAAGCGGAAGACCATCAGGCCGGAGCATATTAGCCGTAAGTCCCATTCCAGCACCAAGCAGCAATATTGCAAGCATTCCCGGCACCAGCCTGCCCAAACTATGAAATATCTTTTTCTTACTCATCTACAACATTCCCAAATACAAGCAGATTGAGCACCGGCTCATCCGGCAGAGAGAGCTTGAATGACAGAGTCTCAAGAACTCTGCCTGTGGCATTGCCTGCGTCTATTGTTACCTTAATCCTATAGCTACCATCAGGGGAGCGTGTCCACTCAGAAGCGTTAACGCGTTCTCCAGAGGAGTAGGCTTTGCTTATCATAACATCCTCTACTCCGCTGGGAGTCAGGATAACATGCTCTTCTTTTTTGGAGCTTTTCTTGATGGTGCCGAAATTGAGGCTTGCTGGAGAGAAAGACGCAAGTATCCGTGGTCTTTTTATGAAGTCATCGATCTGTCTTTTTACTTCCTCGTCCTCGGCAATGCTCTTATCTATGGTGATCAGACGGGTCGAAATGCTTATCAGATTGTCTGCGAGCTTCTCTGCATCTATCACACCAATCGCACGACCCTGTACTGATGTGGGGACAATATGCGTCTTTCCGATTACTTCCGTCTTTTACAGCGGCATCTTGGTTACTCCAGCTATAACTATATCGGGAGCGCCGAGTTTATTGCCCCAACGCTCCTGCCAATCCTTCGAGACAATCTCACCCTGGTCCAAGAGTATCAGAAGATCACAAGAATCGCGAGCTATTTTATAATTGGAGTAGAATTGCTGCAGTATTTCAGATGAGACGTTTTTATTGGTAGAGTGGGCGTTGTAGGAAACTATGCCAACTGTTAAGCCGTTTACAGATTTGGTGATATAAGGATGTGTTGAGTCCGGCAGGATTGATGCTGTATCTACTACCTTCAGCCCATGTTTCGCAGTGGATTGAAGGAACTCTTCTGCCATACCAATATCAAGTGCGCCCATGCCCACGGCAGAATACTTCAACCCAGACATAAGAGACACTACGATACCGATATTAGCACGTGTGTTTGAGATGTTACCGCTGTCGATGATCAGGCAGTGTGGATTCTCGCTGACCAGGCTGGATATGGCAGTTGCACGTCGAGCAAGTCCTCCAAGATATCGGCCGCTGCAGTTGCAGGGCTCAAGATAGCCGACGGTATCATTTGTGTATATGATACGGATCTCTCCTGTTTGGATATCCGAACTCGTTGCTCCACCGACTAGATTCGGTGAAATCAGAAGCATATATATAAGAATGGCGGCCGTGCAGAGCAATTTACCGCAAGCCAGCCGCCGTACAGTCGACAAGCAAAACACTAAGCAATCAGCGCTTTCTTTGTCGTAAAGTCATAGGCAGAAGACCAGCCAAACCACATGCTAAGGCGAGCATACTCGCAGGTTCGGGAACTGCTACGACAGCTATCGTATGATCCCATCCTGCCGCCAGACTACTGAAAGCCATTCCAGCCGGTACATTTGTCTGGCCACGGTACGCAGGTCCTCCGTTGATAGCATTAATACCCCAGACTACTACAGACCCATCGGATCTGCGTGCGAGGCTATAGTACCTTCCGGCAACGACCTCAGCAAAGCCAGCACCTGTTGGCGCTATCGATTCACCGTATGCATTTTGTCCCCAGGCCACCACAGAGCCATCTGAACGCAAAGCCACACTGTGGCAATAACCGGCTGCAACTGCAACAAAATCATTTCCTTGAGGTACATTTGTTTCACCATAGCGGTTGCTGCCCCAGGCCGCTAAAGAACCGTCTGCTCTCAGAGCTACGCTGTGCCAACCGCCAGCGGCAACAGCTACGAAACTGTTGCCTATAGGAACATTGGTTTGGCCGTGGCTGTTAGACCCCCATCCGATGAGCGAACCATCGGAACGTAAAGCTAGGCTGTGACCTCTTCCTGCGGAAATCATGCTAAAGTTATTGCCTGATGGTGCATTGGCTTGTCCTAACAGGTTATTACCCCATGCTGCAATGGAGCCATCGGCCCTTAAAGCCAAGCTGTGGCTCGCTCCTGCCGCTACCGCCACAAAGCTGCTTCCAATCGGCACATCTGTCTGTCCGGCACCGTTACTGCCCCATGCCACAATGGAACCGTCAGTTCGAAGAGCCAGACTATGTATTCCGCCTGCCGCTACTGCAATAAAGTTGTCTCCACTTGGCACATTGGCTTGGCCATCGCTGTTATAACCCCACGAATATAGTGAGCCAGCAAAGGCGGCATTCCCAACAAGAACAACGCACAATATCAGTCCCAAGATAATGTTTAAGAGTCTCATTATGCCTGTCTCCTTTCTATTCAAATCTGATGTGATATTCTTAATATGAGCCTGGTGCCAGAGTGATTCTTTCACCAGGCTCAGAAAATGCTTCTACTGCCCGTATGTGCTTACCAGACGGTTATTCGCGTCATAGACATAGTTAATAGTCTTTGTCGGAATCGCAGCATGGCCGTATTCTTTCTTTGTCATGTTTCCTGCCGGGTCGTAGGTGTAGTGTTCCCATGTCCCATCCGGATATATCGTCTTTTTGAGCCTGTTATTGGCATAATACTCATATTGTGTGAGATTGCCGTTCGGGTCATAGAGGCCGATCTTTCGATCCAAGATACCTCGATGGATGTAGTTACCATTTCCATCCAGTATATCCTCATCATAGACATCAACAGTCATATTACCCGCAGTTGCATCTGCGGAAGTAAATGCTCTTGCTGCTGTTCCGAATCTGGCTCGGGTAACTCCTGTCAGAACATTGCCGTTGATCCCGCTGTAGGTGACGATTTCGGCATCACCGTTTGGTGCTTTGAGTAGAAGCGAGCCACTGCTCGTCAAATCCGTAACACTGGACAGGGGAATCTGAGTGTCAGTATCATTAATGGCTTGTGCAAGAGTTGTGCCGATTGCCGCCCTTATAGTCAACCAGAGCCGGTTCCTCTTGTCGTACTCATACTTGGTAACCTTGCCATTCTCATCCTTAACCCACTCTCTTTGGCAGCAAGTGTAATGCATTTCCACAGTGGTGTTGTCCGGGTTGATGATCTTGACTATCCTGTCGAGGTTGTCGTACTCATACTCTGTAGTGTTGTCGTTTGCGTCAGTAACCTTGTTGCGTCGCCCCTTCTCGTCGTACTGATACCAGGTCTTGTGGCCTTCGGGATCTTCGACAGAGGTCAGGAACCCACGCGTTTCACTGTTCTGATTGTAATAGTAGTTGGTGATCTTGCCTCGACCGTCTACCGTATAGTCCAGTTGCCCGGCAACTTTATAAGGATTCGACCCGCCCGGATAGTAGTAGTTTTCAACCAGGGTCGACCTAACGCCTGGAGTGAGTTCTGTTTCAATCTTAGTGATCTGACCGACGCCGTTATAGGTATATATTTTTACCTTGTTGTTGGCGGGGTCTTTCTCCACATGAGGGTGATTATTCACATACTCATACGACCATGTTCCACCAAACGGCGGCTTGCGAGAAGTCATGTTGCGGTTACTGTCGTAGGTAAAGGTCGTGAGATTTCCGTTTCCATCCTTGACCTTCGTTCTATTCCGGTTCCAGTCATATTCCTCATATACCACGGTTGGAGGCTGGTCAACACCGTCAATAACATCCACAACACTGCCAATCGCGTCTTCCGTAGTTTGGTAGACCTTATACTTCCTTGTCAGTCCGCCCGTCCAGTGAACAGTGCATCCTGATCCGCCAGGCGTTACAGATGTCGGATATCGGGTCTCATTAGTGTACTGCGGTTGTCCGTATGAGAATGCCGCTGAACACCATGCATAATGGATGGTTGGCACTTCAGGATAATTCTGGCCGGGAGCACATTCGTATACTTCGTGTAAAGCGGCTATTGGTCGATCAAGTCCATCAAATGTCCACCACTCATAAGTGAACATCGTCTTCCTTGATGGGGTTTCTATTGTGTTCAGATATGGAACCGTGCTGCCGCCACAACTTCTGACAGTCGAGCCTATCGCTGCGTCAATGGGTGTCGCACCTCTTGTGATGCCGTAAAATCTGTCTGTAGCCTTGCTTGTGTATGTAACGAACTCCTCTTCCTGGCTGGAGTTAATAATCTTCAGAGTCCCACTTGAGGGAAAGCCATCCGTTCCCGCCCAGAATGGATCAACGTATTGATTCACACCTAGGCTGCCACCATTTTCAGGAAACAACGGTGAAGCTGTAATACTCTGAGTCAAATAAGCTGTAATCTCATTTCCCCATGCCAGTGCATCATACGTTAAGGTTGAAGTCTGACCGGGGTTAGCGAGTGTTCCCATATCGGTTATTGAGGTGAGGTAACCGTTCGAGTAGCCGAACAGAGCAAAGCGACCATCGGGGATAGTGACTTTTGTTACCCTTTCGGTGATTCCGCTGCCGTCTGTGTCGATTTCTGTCACCCTGTTATTGGCATCCTTTACAGCAACAAGATTTCCCGTCTGAGAATCATACTCGCAGGTCACACGGTTGCCAGCCTGGTCTTCTATGTATCTGATTCTTCCCTCAGCAGCGGTGCCTTCCGGCATGAAGTAGTATTTACCGCCTCCCTTGAGTGATAGAACCACGGTGCCATCCTGCTGCTTCTCGATAGTATCGCGATAGCCGTAACTCCGCATAGAAGCCCGACCAAGATACTGGTTTCCATACCATTCATAGGTTTCGATCCTACCGTTGTCTCTGTGCACCTGCAATGAAGGATAACTTGGATAGTTAGACGGCAGGAAGAAGACCTTCATGTCATAAGGGCTGCGCCAGCCGCGACCGAAGATACCGGTGTTGGAGTTCTCGTTGCTGTAAGTGAGCGTGAAGGCGATTTGAGGTCCCTTGCCTGGGTTGTACCAAATCGGCGTGTCCTTAACGAGCAGATTCAAGTTGATGACATTAACTTTCCATGTAGGTGAACCTCCACTGGGAGGAGCACCGGCAGCATAGGCACATGGAGAACCAGGGCCACCACAGCCACCAGACCTATCGCCGCTGGAAAAAAACTGTTGGCATTCATCAGGACAATCTCCGAGGCACTCATCGTCATCTGCCTGTCCACAGCAGCCGCCCCAGGTCTCTTTTGCAACGGCCATAGCCACAGGAGGTGCATCGATATCAGGATTGAAACTCAGGACGATGCCCGACCATACCTTCTCAAGAGCCTCCAGAGACATCTCATGCTTGCCGCTTATAGAATCCTCCAATTGAGCAGTGTTGGCTTCGATGGCCGTGACAGCAATGTAATGGTTGGGATTGACATGCGCAAGTAGCGGAAGAGCCGTCTTCTTGATATCCTCCAACGACATCATCACAGGCTGTACCCGCACACCAAGCTTGTCAGCTTCATCCTTTAGCTGTGCAAGAGACATCCCGTCAATTCCGGCCTGCAGATTCCTTGCACCAGCAGCTTCAGACTGCTTCCCAAGCGAATCAAGACAGGCGGCAAGAGCGACAGGCCCGCAGTTGATGCGTGCCTGTAACTTACCTTTGGCCATAATGAGCTTACGAGCACGGTAGTTGGCATATCTGAACTGGTCCCAGGTAGGGTTCATTGCCAGGGAATTTGTATAGTGGCTGATCGCCTCATCGAACCGTCCAGCTCGTTCTGCCACGTTTCCGAGGCGGATCTTTGCTTTAGTGGCTACAATATGGTTCGGATGCTTCTCGATCAGCTTGTCGAATATCGTACGTGCCTCACCCAAGTGGTTCAGATATGTGAGATAGCAGCCGACATGCAGGTCTGCTTCAGCAGCCCATCTGCTGTTCGGGTTCTTCTCTGAAAACTCCCGCAGCAGCTTGGCTCCATCTTTGTACTTGTGCTTGAACCAGATGGACATCGCGTCGTTGAACTGCTTGTCTTCATTGACAACAGCCGCCTTGTTTGTTGGTATAAATTCCGCCTCGTCCATGCACCAAGCATCTCCAACATTCAGCATTATAATACATAGTAGCACCAAGACTGCATTTATCTTTATTCTGCTCATTTGTTTCTCCCATTAATTGGAATTACTATCAAATTACTGCCAAGCTCCTTCAGGTATCATTAGGCGCAGCAACTCGATTATTTCATCAAATCCCTCTATAGAACCATTGATCCTAATGGTGTGTCCAGAAGTGTCAACAATATCAAGTTGAGTGACTTTTCGAGCAGGCTTTTGCCAATGAAATGATGGACGATACTCGGATGCCTTCGCCAGACATATATCATCCCATTTCATCTCCTTTGATCCAAATAGAAAACCACTCTCAACAAGTCCTCTTTCTGATATAGCAAGCAGGCGCGAACGCAGTCCTCGGTAGATCACTACCCATGCTACTGTTCCTATTGCGGCGAACCCGAACATAAGCAGCGTAACATTCAACCGGGCTCGGTTTCCGAACATTTCAAACAGAGCGATAATAATAGGTGCCAGTATAAGAAACGCTGCAAAGAAAAGAGATACAAGACGATCTTCATAATGGAATATCTTGAAGCGTTGATCTGCCATTGCTGTCGGACCACCTCCTATAAATCACTAAAAAGTCGACAGTAGTTGCCTACATTAGTTCCAGTGAGTTCAGAGATTATGGCGTATATAGCATTCTTAATAGCCTCCTCCAGCCCCTCATCAGATAAGTAACTGCCGAGACAACCCATGACTCCACCGGAAATGGCAGATGCCAAGGTGCATCCAGGATGTCCCCAAGGAGAGCCTTGTGGTGGACACGGGTCGCAGTATCGTGAATCACATATCTCACCGGCCATATCTCCAACACCGGCTCCCTCTGCAGAGCCTACACCAAGCAGGTTGAACAGGCCGTAAGGATCCACCATAAGCACTGGATTATTACCAGCATAGACATAGAAGATCTTGCCAAAACGTGCTGGGTCAATGGAAGAGAAACGGCCGTGCTCGGGTGAATACATGCGGTATGTAAGGAGTTGAAACTCGATGTTACCCACCGACCTATAACCAGATACTCCCGCAGTAGCTTCGCCCCATCTTTGTACTTGTGATTGAACCAGATGGACATCGCGTCGTTGAACTGCTTGTCTTCATTGACAACAGCCGCCTTGTTTGTTGGTATAAATTCCGCCTCGTCCATGGCCTAGGCACACTCAACACCCATAAATAGAACAACTAGACTCAAGGATGCCAATAGCTTGTGCAAAATGCTTGTTTTCAAGGTTATTCCTTTCAGTTTTCTTTTACTAAATGTCGATTGAGGTTCTACAAACCAGAATTAGCTTGTTGCTGATTTTCCTCGCTGGATCTACGTAGTTTTACACTCAAGAGTAGTCCTAGGCTGAATAACGAGTGGAGTATCCCCGACCATATTATGCTCCACGTTACGATACCCTTTGGATATAGCAAGAAGACAACCCATTCTGCGAGTAATGCTCCCAGCACCATCAAGACCAGCACAGCAATGTGCCTCAGCAATGAAGTAGACCACCTGCCCATTGCCTCAAAGATGCCCGTGACTAACAGACCGATTACGAATGATGTGACTACTATAGCTGGGTAAAGGAGCATTGGTATCTGATACCCAGCCACAATCCAGAAGCCTATCGTAGCGGACACTGTAGCCGATCCCGCGCCCAAGAGGAGCGGAATCAGGATTGTTACAGGAAGCCTCCCTGCTGCTTCCCGTCTATGGTAAACGCGAAGCAAATAGCCTGCGACTATACCACCCAACAGCATAACCAGAGGGAATGCGATATTACTCAGTGACCAGGATCTGGCTCCTCTTGTATACCAAAATACGTCAGGTTCGCCGTATGCCCTCCAAATATCTGGATTTGTGCTTCGTTCAGTTATTCCCTCAGGAGTCCTGAATGATCCTTCTGCAACAAGTTGTGATACTATGCCATTATCAACAACATACGCAGTACGTGTCGTGCCCTGATAAAACGCAACCCACTGAGGAGCATCTACCGATTTGGACGTACTCCACACACTGTCTGTTGGTATCGAAAGAGGCGTTGAACCAAGCCTGATGCCAAAAGCCCTCTACCCAGGCACGACTTCATCGTCGCCGATAACAGATTGGCGACTAAGCTCTGCTTGTGATGTGTGGTTGCTTGGTGGGAATACGTAAACCCTCTCGATTCCTCCAAATCGTAAGTCACGCAAGACAAATGCGACCCCTAGTTTCTGATAATACATAACGGCGCTATTGGTCTTGGAACTTGCTGGTAACGGAAATACTGTCTGCAGTTGCTGAGTTGCAGCAGACCAGCATTCCGAGCAGAAGATAATCAAGATCGCTGCGGATAACACCAGTAGCCTAAACGCAAGCATACAAAGGGGCAATGGTTCCAACCGCACGTACCTTTGTATTCGATAATTGTCTTGTTGAAGCACCATTTTCCCCCTAATGCAATAGATTCTGTACTCTCTCTGGCATTGCTTCTGCGCATTACAAACTTCCTGTAGCCACTTTTCTGCTTCATCCTGCAGTTCAATAGACATCTACTTTTCTGCATCCGCCTTGTTCTTTTCCGTTTCTGCAGTGCTCAGACCAGCGACCGTTCGTTCTGGCGTAGGCGTGAGGACGGCTTCATCCAGTGCCCAAGCCGTGCCGCTGGTTAGTATTGCGGCAATGCACAAGAGCACCAATATCCCATTCAGTGTTCTTAGTCTCATGTGTTTCTCCATTCTGTTGAGATTACCATTCTAACTAGAACCGGTGTGCAACAAAGCTCGATTCGACACGTTCATCTGAACTGATGTAAACATAAGCAACGTACCGGAATCTCTTATATACGAGTATTTTGCCCCCAGTTGGCGCACCGGCGGAGGGTTCTGGTTGATAGGCTGGTATTGGCTGTACCGCGCCCTGCCGGACAACCGACACTGGCTCTCCGATAAGGTTGCGCACATCACGTTCAGATAATCCGACTACGCTTCCAGAAAGCAACCCGTATAGTTCATTCAGAGAGGCGATCCAAGCCCCCTGCAACAAGAGCACGACAACAATGGCTATGAGTATAACTACACGAGTCGTGCTAACTTTGCTTGGTCTTGTTTCCATAGATCATCCTCCTATTCAGCGCCAACCGAAGAGTACTGTCTGTACCCGAGCAGTCGAACTGTTGAAAAATACATAGACGGCACGGTCCGAAAACCTGGAGCCAAGATAATAAACCCAAATATCTCCCGACCTTTCCCCCTGCGGACGGTTTGGGTAGATGCGCGGAGTTGGTTCTCCCATCGAAATAACTTTGTTCGGTTTGCCTAGAAGTAATCCTGTGTTGTGTGAATCTAGCCCAACAACGTTCAGGTAAGGGGCTTGTGATGCCAGCGTGCTGAGTTGCAATATAAAAAACAAGCAGTATAGAACCAAAACGGTTCCAACACCTGCTGACAATACGCAACCTGAAACCCGCGTCAGACGAAGCAGGTATGCAACACATATTACAATCAGTAGCAGCATGAACCCAAACAGCACTATTGGAAGCATCTGCATCATTACACCTCATAGATTTCGGCCCCATGGATCTTCTTACGGATGAGTGTGCCCATCAGAACGAAGCAAGAGTAGTAGTTCCAATAGCAGTTGCTTGACCTCGATAGAGTCGGCTGTTAGAGAGTCAGCGATCTTCTGGCTGGCGGTGGGCCATCCCAATCCAGGCCAGTCGGATTGACGCGCATTAGCGGATTGCTGTCTACATAGGAGTACCAGTTCCACTTTCGGAGAGACCTCATCAATCACTCCCTGTAGCCACTTTTCTGCTTCATCCTGCAGTTCAATAGACATCAACTTTTCTGCATCCGCCTTTTCTTTTTCTTGTTCTGCAGTGCTCAGACCAGCGACCATTCGTTCCGGTGTGGGCGTGAGGACGGCTTCATCCAGTGCCCAAGCTGTGCCGACAAGCATTGTGGTCAAGATACACAACAGTAAGCCCATCAAGGCTTTGGGTTTCATATTTTTTCTCCTCTGCAACTCATGTTTAGTTACGAGTGACGTGATAGATATCAAATGCAATACCTAGACAAAGCAATAACGTGCTTAGCGGCGCTAGCCACCACCATCGAAACGGATACTCACGGGCTGCTTTCTCGATTGAAGCCCGGTTCCTCTGTGATACTAGTCTTGCAGGAATGGCAAGGAGCAATACAGCTCCATATCCACGCCACAGCCAAACCATGGACAGCATCAACAGGAATCCTTGCGCTATAATGTTCAGGACAGTTCCGCTAGAAGTCGCGGAAGCTGCAGCCACACAAATTGCCCGATTGGAAACCAGTAACAGCGGACCTATCCATGACATTCTGAGAGCCAAGCTACGATTAGGGAACTCGGAGTCCAGCATTAATAACACTGATGCTGCAGCAATTACGGTTGCTAGCCAAATGCTCTTATAATCACTGCGGAGCAATACACCCACAGCGAGAACTAAAGCCCAGCCAACCCAAACACTCAATCGCATCATCTTTCTGACCTTCTCTAGAATGATTGTCTTCAGCTATTGATTATGACGGCAGTTCTGACATTGCCAGTCGCATAGTTCCATTGCTCGTTCATATGGCCCAGCACATGCCCACCTAGCGGCTGTCCAACTAATGGCAGTGTAGATTCCCGAAGCAATACTACAACTAGCAAGGCAAACGGGAAAGGTGAGTTCTCCATTCCAGAGGCTCGCAACAGCACAGCCAGCAGCACAGGCCCCAAGACCACCAGGAAACAAGTCACTGGCACCGAAAACGCTCTGGAAGCATTCTCTGTACTGATTTAGAGCATCTGCCATGCAAACGTTGTATTCTTGCTTGCAGTCGGGGCATGAGGTGTCACCTCCTCGACAGCATTGGAGACCGCTAGGGTCAACGCTCGTAACCGGACAGTTCTCTACATAGGCGTAGAGGTTGAATCCGCCTTTGAATCCAATTGGGTCTCTCGATATGAACCGACCCACTGAGGAATCGTAATACCTGGCCTTTAGGTAATGCAATCCGTTTGCATCAGTATAGTAGCGCCACTTGCCTGCATACCCAAAGCTTGACGAACCTGCGAAGCCTGACTGCACATTACCATAGGCGTCGAGGATTACTGCTTCTTGTATAGCTTGGCTGTTATCGCTTATCGCTCTTGTGCTACCGAGGCTGTCGGCGTGATATACCGTGCGGACTGTATCCACTATCCTGCTGATCAGCCCACGGCCTACGTAGGCGATATTGTTTTCTCCTGTTAATTCCTCCGCAACCTCCACACCGTCAAGCAGGAAGTCTGTTACTGTCCCTCCACTCAGTGTCTTTCTCACGCGCATTCCGTCACCATTATAGACATAATCCTGCGTCGTCTCACCTGTCTTCTCCCACCTGGTCAGGCGGTTCAGGTAGTCCCAAGTGTAAGAGGTTGTAATGCCGCCAATTGTATGCGTCAGCGTATTGCCTTTGTCATCGTAAGTGAACGAACCAGGACCGGTCATCTTGTTAGCTGCGTCATAGGTATAGTTGGTCGTGGCTCCTCCGGCCACCTGCCAACTCGTTCGGTTGCCCGCCGCGTCGTAGGCATAATAGTAGTCGTAGACCACGCCTGGGTCACCGCCGCTATAAGCCGTTCTGTGTTCACGAGTAAGCCTGTAAAGATCATCATATTCATAGTCCACCTGCGCGCTGATGCGACTGCCATCAGGCTTGAGTATGTTCTCGATGACCTTGGTCTTGGTCCCATTCTTGCCCCAATGGGTGGCATCATAAGAATAGGCAAACTCGGCTATTATCGTGTTATCAGACTTCCGGTTGCTGATAGACGTAAGTAAGTTCCGGCTGTTGTAGCTGTGAACTGTCTTCGTGCCGTTTGGGTAGGTGATTGTATCCAGAAGCCCATTATCCTTGTATGTATAGCTCGTGTATACGGCACTTGGAGTAGGGTCACCATTTGTGTCTCTATCGGCAAGCTGGTCGTAGACTTTCCACAGTTTATTAGAGTTGTTGTATTTGTAGTCCGTTATATGCTCGACCAGCGGATCATCACTCAGGTGTACAGTCATCTTTGTTCGGTTGTTCTTGAGATCATACTCGTATGCTATCCAACTGCCATCTGGATAGGTGACCTTTATAAGCCGCCTGAGTACATCGTATTCATAATACGTGAATCCCCGTGGGTCGCGAGATGTCCTGCGGTTGCCGTTATCATCAAATGTTGCATCAGTGATCCACAGTGCATCCGACTTCGTCGCTGAACCGGATAGTCCTCCGGAACCTTTCCCTGAGATTGCTATCGTAGCCCAACCGGCTGGATCATCAGCCGATACGGTGTATCTGTAAGTGTAGCTGTAATAGCCGCCACCGTAGTAGGTAGCAGAATGCCCATTGACAGTTACAGTTGGATTCTCCGCTAGAGTCTGGTCCACATTGAAGCTAATATCTACTATCTCACCCACTCCAGCCTTATCCGGCGTAACGGTGATATTGGTGAAGTGCGGAACTCTGGTTACGATATCATGGTAGTCTCGTGGTTTGATCACTCGCATTTTCTGGTCGTTGACCGTTTCGAGTTGTGCAATACCAGTTACAGCAGCGTAGTCGCCGGCCTGAACGCTATGGGAGATGTTGTAATAGCCCATATTCAAGTCTATCTTCACACCGACATCATCGGAGCCATCGTTGATATAGAAGTAGCTAGGTTGCACGTTACTTGCTAAGCCCCAGGTCTTGATCAGCAGTCCAACATTGTTCAGGCCGAAGGCATCGGTAGCACCAGGCGTGTATACATTGAACGGACCGCCTGCTACTGCCCTGTTGTTCAGTCCGAGCGGATTCACGGTACCAAAGTCGAGCCATTCTATGTTCTCAGTATCCACTATAATGGCTCGCTGGTTGTCTACTGTGGTCACCTGGCCGCCCGCAATTGTCACCTGGGCACCCGGAGAAAACCAAAACCACCACCACGCGTTAGGAGATAGATCTACCCGAATGCCTGATGCTCCACTTGACTCTTGGATAAAGAAGTAACCAAGGCACCACTGGTTGAAGTCACCGGAGACAACTTTTCCCGGCAGTCCTGCTGGTAGCTGAGTGCCATCCGGGAACGTCTTCACCCAAGCAAGTGAGCCTTGAGAGACTAACTGGCATCCACCTTTGAGTATCTGCGGGTCATAATCAGGACCCGTGTCCACACATATCACCGGCTCCGTGCCGACATGTCGTATCTGACCAGTGATCTTGTTGACCCGGTCTGTCACAGACGCCGTGCCGGAGTAATAACAGCGTATAGTATCGGTCGCGGGCGGATTTTCTATCATGTCAAAGTAGTTGTAGTGCGTACCTCCGATGTTCTCTGTACCTGCCGCTGTTATTCCTTTACACTCAAGTTCTACAAGCGAGCCATCAGAAAGCCCCCGAACGCCCGGTATTCCGTCGTAGTAAGATTGCGTTCGAAAGCTCTGTGTCCGGGCACTTTCAGTATCGAGGATGTCCGATATGTTGGGGTAGTAGTTTGGACGTTCGGCAGGATCTGTATTGGGTTCATCATTGGAAGAGGGTTCTGTTGCGGCTCTAACAGAAGTGCTAACTGTCAGATCGACCATATAATCCCATGTGGTCCGATTCCAGATGCCTTTGCTGAGTGGACCGCCGCGGGTAAGTAAAACCCCATCCTTATCTTTATAGCCCCAGACGGTCACGTTCTGAAGCCCACGGTCACCATTGGGAAGGGTTACCAGATCTCCTTCGACATCTATCAACTGTCCCATACGGAGTAGAGTCGAAGGAGCCGAAAGTATAACCAGCCTGTCGGCTGCGTAGAAGCATTCTCGGACGGTGAAATAGGGATTCGGTATGTTTGCTCGTATCTTGTCGATTATAACAGCATCAAGGTAAACATGGGTCCCGTCTTGCAGTGACAAGGCCCATCCCACTGTGCCCTGCCTGGTTCTCCAGCCCAATGGCGTAGCTCCCACACTGGAAGCCAGTAGAATCACAGTCAGTATCAAGATGACCGACAGTTGCGCAGTCGTTCGATAGTTGCGCATTAAGCTCGTTCCTCCTTTTGAAAAGCATGCAATTGTCTACAAATGCTGTTGATTTTCCAACAACTTACATCATTTGATAAACTTACTGATAGCTTGCTTGATTATTCGTTATAACGCAGCATATCATCTCCCTGACCTGGAGCAAGCCACTTTCTCTAATACTTCCTCTAGCGTCATACTACTCATGGGTGCTCCTCTCTTGATTGTTCCTTTTAGACAACTTCTACAAAAGATTGGCACCCTCAGTTGATTCTAGCCATTACTACACCGCTATCCACAACCGATTTTACACACAAAAAGAATATGTTATTTGCCCGCCATTCAATAGTCCAACCACCTTTTTGGCGGAGTAAAACGGGTTATACCATTTAACTACTTGCTGCACCAGACGCACCAAGACGCCTTATAGACTTGCATTAAAAACACAGTGGTGACGACTAGGGAAGAGTTGTGGTTCAAAGAGGGTTTGTTGCAATTGATACGCCAACTCACTCCAGGATCATCTTACCATCAGAAAATGCCCCGGAATTGCAGGCATTGATCGCATCCTTATATTAACAATTGAATGTATTTTTGTCAATACGAAACTGACACAATTTGTCTAGTGTGCCGTACAAAGATATGACACGATTGAACCCACAGCATTCGAGACGTGTTCGGAGCAGAAGCAACTGAAGAATTAGGATTAGAGCATTCCGATTGCTAGAGTTAGGTTGTATTAGTTAAACCGAATAATGAGAATGCACCAAAGAGTCAAACATCCCGCACAGCTTCAATCTTTCGCCTGCTTTTTCCGAGCCGACGCGGTCGCTCTCATAGCGGATGAGCATTGTTCCCGTGGCTGCCCTTGTTATGCTTACTACTTATTGTCGGAGTGACTGCTGCTACGGGTCGCGCCGTCTTTTCTTAACGTCCTAGCCGCCGTCGGCGCTGGGCACGATGTGATGTGACTATGGTTTCTTTGGCACGATCGCCTCCTGTTTACTTGGTTTCCATTGAAATGAGTTGACTAGCCAGTTCCAAAGCATCCACCGGCCAGAAGCACTCTGATCGCGGGCGGTTGACGCCTGCACGTCCGGCCTTGGGGCGGCAGTTCTACCCTCAGCAGAATGCGTAATCATATGTTCTGAAGCTCGAGATGAAGACGGAGGTAGCGGGTGATATCGGGTGTATCCTCAAGGGACACATCTGATGCAGACGCCCTGCTGAAGTAGACTGTAGACAAGCATCGCAGGAGGGGTCCTACGCCGTCTTTGTGGATCGATGAGAACTCGCCCGATAGGCCGACGACATTCTCCTTCCGTGATAGCCGTCTCTAGCTAATCCGAACGACCAACAGCCTTGAGTGGCTGAACAAGAAGAACAGAAGAAGGGCCCAAGTCGTCGGACTGTTCCCGAGAGAGGAGCACATCTCACACTGGTAAACGCCGTCTTCATATAGATATTGGATGGCAGGGAGACCAGCAAGGCCCAATTTGACCTTTGGTGAATATGAAAAGCACAACAGACGTCGTTGAAGTGATGCCCAGCTATATCACAGAACAACGATTACACTATCAAGCCACTTCCTCACACGTGTATTAAATAAATATCCTTATTTTTTTAACTGACATTAATTGACATGTCGCAAACCTCACTGTATAATACAACACAAGCCTGCAATACTGGGGCAAACGTCTGAATTAATATCAAACGTAAGGCAAAAGGGTGTGCTTCTATGGCAGAAGTGTCTGTACAGTATTGCGGCCTCCCCTATTCTCTCTGGGATTCCTCGCATACACAGATAGCAAGTTACGGTCGCAACCAATTGCTCAATGCTTCTGATGCAACCGTTTGAAACAGACCACTGCAAAAGCATTGGGTTAAGTAACCTACTTGTGTTTTCCGTTGAACAAAGCATTGCCCGACAAGAAAGGAGGTGCTCGACTGATCAATCGGGATGAATAAACCTACGGTTTGTATCAACTAAGACTAAAGGAGGAAAGACAATTGAAGGGGAAAGTTTTATTACCAGGAGTAGTTGTACTTCTGCTTACTCTTGCTGCAGGTATCTGTTGTGCAGACGCAGCAAGTGACATAGCAAGATGCGACTCTCTCTACAAAGCTGGAAGCTATGACCGGGCTTTCACTAGCTACCAGAAGATACTCACTGACTATCCCGGAACCGATGCTGCTGCTGAGGCTACTTTGAGAATGGGTGAGATATACCACGTGCAGGAAGAGTATGATCAGGCTGTTCAGCAGTTTGCCAATGTTGCGGAATCAACAGCAAAATACGCTCTAAGAGCAAAGTTCTGGATAGGATATTGTTATCAAGTTCAGGAGAAATATACTGAGGCAATATCTGCATTCAAGGCAGGAGTAGCTGATATTCCTGCTGAAATATCCAAAGAAAACTACTATGTCAAGTACACAAATTACCGGCTTGGCGAGTGCTATAAAGCTATCGCAGATTGGGACAGTGCTATCACTCTCTACACTGCTCTTGCAGAAGACTATCCTGAAGATGCTCCGAATCACAAGCTCGATCTTGCGACCTGCTACGTGGGCAAGAAGGACTACGAAAAGGCTATTGCTCTGTGTAACACTGTAGCGCACAGCTATCCCAGTATGGCTGGAGTAGCACTTCTCAAGGTAGATGACTATCTGGGTGAGCAGAAGAAAGTTGATGAGAGACTAGCATACCTAGACCAGCTATACAGTGAACATCCTGAACTAAGAGAAAACGTCCTTATGAGACGATCTATCGTGAAGAGTGATGAGAAGAAGCAGTTTAATGAAGCGATAGCTGATCTTGAGCAACTCCTAGCAGACTACCCTGAGTCAGAGTCTATAATGCATGCCAAGGCTCGCATTGCAGGGATTACACTTCACGGACTGAATGATGTTATACAGGCTAGACTGCTTCTGCGCGTATTTGAAGAGCAGCATCCGGATTACGACCAGATGGCTTTTATCCGTGGAGACCTAGGCACTTGCGCCTACAAAGAGCAGAACTATCTCGAAGCAGCGAGGTTGTTTGAAGCTACTCTTCAGTATGAAGACCCAAGTAACTATCACTGCCTGACCCTCTACATGATCGGTGATTGCTACGAACGTGCAGGCGATATCGATAAGGCAATAAAAGTGTGGAACAAGCTGAGGACCGAACACTCTACAGATCCTTGGGCAGTTCTCGCTACTCAGGCAGTCTACGAACTCACGGAAAGGTAGGGACACGAAGTTGAAGGCATCAATGCAAAGAGCTTGTTTTGCCACTTTGATGGTCACAATACTGCTGCTGCGCTTGTCGATGGCAGGATGGGCTGCATGTAGCTCCTGTACGGGTCCAAAAGCAGCAGGGCCAGCGATCCAGGCGAGTGGCACTCAAACGGCTATGATAGTCGGCGTGAATAAGACGGTCTACTTCTCAATTACGGCTTCTGACACAGATATCTGCGGTGACCCATATCCAGTGTCAGACGCGCCATTAGTCTACTACTGGAGCGGCGCTACCGGGACCGGCAGCAGTGCATCAGCTTCTTGGGCCACGCCGGGTACGTATCAGGTATCATGCACAGTCGATGATGACGGGCTGTGCGGTAACGATGGGCCAGCAACCGTAAACTTCACGGTCATAGTCACGGAAAACCCTGACCCACCGGTCGATCCGCCTCCTCCTACGGGCAACGGAGAAGATGGAAGCGACCAGGGATGCGATGAATCAAGTGGAGGCGGATGTTCTTCTTCCTGTGGAGGAAGCGAAGGTTTTCCATCGCCTAGTATGCGAGAGAAGACCGTCTATTACGACCTGGCGCAGGCTGCGGGTGGTCTTGCCGGTCCCGGTGCTGACGGCAGCAATTCAGGACCCAACGGCTTCAAACGAAACGTACTTCAAACTCTGGACAGCCAAGGTCGATATGTCGATTACTGGGATGGGAGTGGCAAGACAAATCGTATAACATTTCCACCATCTACCTGGCAAGCCAGTCTTGAAGGAGGAGCATATGTAACAAAGAACCGCAGTGGTTCCATCTGGGATGGGACATTTACCGTCAATACCCCCAATGGAAGCCAGGAAAAGTTCAACGGCTGGTATAGCAGCCCAGCAGGACCGGTTCAGGTCACTGATGCGACGGGGCTGACAACTACATTCAATCGCAACTCCATCACAGGAGCAGTTGAATCGGTAACGACACCTACCGGGGAGACTTGGACATACGGACATACATCAGGAGATGCAAAGATCACCTCTGTCACCGCTCCTGACGGGACATATATCGAGACTGCATACGTACAGAGTGGATACGGCATTGGGAAACCCGATTTCGTCAAGGTCTGGGCCGACAGCAGCAAGACAGGCGATCCTCTGTCTCAGATTACCTATACCTACAACGAGGACGACAAGGTCGAGATGGTAACCAAAGGCAGCAGGGTGGCCCTGTACCTATGGGATACCGACAAGATAACGGTCACTGAAGTCGGGACATCACCACAGATCAATGCGGAATACCTCTATGGCTCCAGTACCACCACTATCACGAGGAAACATCCTACCGACTCGAACCTGGACCAGTCGACAGAATATACGTTCTATACCGATGGTGGTAAGAAGACATACGTCTATCAGGTAACCGACCCTCTCGGAAAGGCCATTACCTACGACACGTATACCAGCGGTACGTTGAAAGGGAATGTCTATCAGGTCACGGATGCTCTTGGCCGGCAAACCGACTATGAGTATAACAACAACCCGGCCGGCACGTTGAAGAAGGTCACGTATCCTGAGGTTGGAGGAACTCGTCATACGATTGAGTATACCTACTATGGCGATACCATCTGGACCAAGACTGTAAAAGACGTGCGTGGGGACTACACCTACTATGACCGTGATCCAAATGCACTTCAAAACATATTGTCGATCAAGGTATCGGCTCCTATAAACGGTCAGGCCCCTACAGACCAACAATGGGCATCAATAGATCCGATCAGGCAGTATGAATACTACGGCCAGTCGGACCCGAACGGACTTCCGGGGCAGCTCAAGAGGGATATAGTGCCTGATATAGATGGGTGCGTGTCAAAGTTACGGAAAAAGGGGAGGCTGAAAAAAGATTGGAATACT
>CAZCCV010000034.1:0-21813 GCA_964497515.1 uncultured bacterium
AAGGGGACATTTTCCCTTTGCAAAAAAGGGGACATAGTCCCTCTGCTATAACAGCAATCAGACAAACAGAAAAGACGGCTGTCGGGTGACAGCCGTCTAGTATACTAAGCCACAATCAAAGCACGTTATGCAGCTTTGCGTTGTGTAGTGTCCTCATCCAGCCCCAAACCATCAAACGCCAGATTGACCAGCTCGAGTGTATCTGTAGCTGGGTTGGGATATGTAGACCAGGATGTCGTGACCTCGGCGTGAATCGGGTTGTTTGGTCCGGCTCCCTGGAATGGTTGCTTCTCTATAGCACATCGCATACGGTCGGCTACAATCTCAGCGGTTTCACCAGTGTATGGTAGCAAGAGACCAAAGATATCTTCCGAATAGCGCGCCAGCACATCGCCTCGCCTGCACGTACACTTGAGGCGATCGGCTGCCTGCTGAAGGATGTCATCTGTGCGAACAACGCGAGTAAGCTCGCCAACGCTTTCGGGCAGAAGTATCCTTATGAACAGCAAGCTAAGCTCGTGCTTCTGTCTGTGTGCTCTACTGATTTCTTCCTCCGTGCGATTCAGCAAGTATGGCTGATTGTAGACTCCGGTGCTGGAGTCTATGACAGAGACATCCTCTTGAGCCCTGACATCCTGAGTCCGGCGAGTGTTTTGCGCCATTTGTATGTGCGCATCGCGTATCTCTTCGGTCATCAGTATTTTCTTCAGCTTCTTTGTGCTGTTTCGGAGAATATGCGAGACATAGTTGCACGAGATATCGAGCTTCTTTGCAATTTCCGTCTGATTATGATCTTGGAAGAAGAACTCCTGAATAACACGCTGTTCAATGCCTTTCAGTCGTTCCATTGCAGTCTCGAGAACGATTCTGTCTTCAATTGGAAGCTGGAAAGTGGTGCACTTGTTGTCCCGGATCTTTTCGGTATCCACGGGAAACAGCGAGCCATCCTCTCGCTCTATCCCTGCGTCAAGCGATGAAACCTTGAAAACCTCGCGAGTTGTAAGCATATCGACGACGGTATCTTCTGGTAAATCCATCACCGCGGCGATTTCCTTCTCAGTAGGTGAGCGACCGTGCTTCTGGCTGAGTGACTCAATGACACGAGTCATACGCTGGTTCAGCTCCTGCAGCCAAGCAGGCTCTTTTATAATTTTGCCTTTGTCTCTCAGGTAGTGTTTGATTTGGCCAATCACGAAATGTGTAGCGTAAGTCGAGAACTTCACTCCCTTTGTAGGGTCATAGAGATCTACCGACGTGATAAGGCCAATGTATCCTTCCTGAACGAGATCCTCCAGTGGTTCACAAGCACCGGCAAAGCGTCGTGCAATACTCTCCACTAGGTTCGTATACTGAAGCACAATGCAATCACGAGTCGAGACGTCCGCCGTCTTGGCGTAGTCTGCTAACAGTGCCTGGACTTCCTCTTCCGTAAGCTTTTGATTACGAGCAGCATTTATCATTCTTGGCGCATGTGACTGGCGATTGCATCCGTGCGCACGCACAGTCGCTCCTTGTTGTATTATTGCAATAATCAGTTTCCGGCAATGAATAAACGCCGGGGTTGTCCGGGGGTGAAGACCGGACATTGGTTTGGCCGGGGGATGTGCCCCCGGCCTCTAATCTCTTCCGATCATCCAATGGAGCTGACCAGCTTGAATATCGGTGCCATAATGGACACAGCTATGAAACCGACGATCCCTCCCATAAATACGATCAGACAAGGCTCGATAAGGGATGTAAGCGCCTTAACGGCACCATCGACTTCCTGGTCGTAGAAGTCTGACACCTTTACCAGCATATCCGACAGTCGCCCGGTCTCTTCACCGATATCTATCATATGAGTGACCATACTGGGGAAGAGTCGACTGGATGCAAGTGGAGAGCTGATCTTCTGGCCCTCACGAATGGCGTTTCGAGCGTTTTCTACGGTCTTAGCGATGACAACGTTACCTGAAGTCTCACCAACTATCTCGAGTGATCTCATCATAGGTACGCCACTTGCAATGAGAGTAGCGAACGTTCGTGAGAATCTGGAGATTGCCATCTTCTGAACCAATTCTCCAATGACTGGGACTCTAAGCTTCATACCATCGATTATGAAGCGTCCGCGTTCCGTGTTGGATTGGATTTTGTAACCCACAATACCGCCAACGAGGAGCAGAAGCCCAACGTACCAGTAGTTCTTAAGGAATGTGCTGCCATCGAACATCATTCGCGTAACTACTGGCATTTTCACGTTCATGCTCACAAAGATCTCCTTGAACTTCGGAAGCACGAACAAGAACAGCGCAGCAAGCATTACAACAGCAAAAGCGAGCACCAGGATAGGATATATCATGGCCGATTTGATCTTGCTGCGAACCTCCTCTTCCTTCTCCAAGAATGAGGACAATCTATCGAGAATCTGGTCGAGGATACCACCAGTCTCGGCAGCGCGGACCATGTTGATATACAATCTGGAGAATACTGTTGGATGCTTGCTGAAAGCATCCGTCAGCGAGAGTCCGGCTTTTACATCGCGCTTAGACTGCCCGATCGCAACTTTTAGAGCTTCGTCTTTCGTCTGACCTTCCAGAATATCAAGGCAGCGGACTACAGCAATTCCAGCGTCAATCATAGTGGCGAACTGGCGGCTGAAAACCACCATAGATTTCAGTTTGACTTTCTTGTTTCCAAGGGACGGCATTTTCAGCCCTTCCCTGACTTTCGCAACACTGACAACGTGGAGGCGCTGATCGTGCAAGCGAGCCAGTGCCGCCTGTTCGGAGTCCGCCTCCATCTTGCCTTTTGTCGTTTTGCCAGTCTGGTCGACAGCGGTGTAGACAAAATTGGACATAGTTTAGCCTCCTTCTAGGAATCTCTGGAAGTTCTCAGGGTCGATCGATCGCGTTGCCGCGTCGTTGTAGCTTACCTGACCTGAGCGGTGCAGATCCGCGAGCACCTTATCCATAGACTGCATGCCAAATTGGGCACCAGTCTCTATAGCTGAGTGGATCTGGAATGTTTTGCCTTCTCTGATAAGGTTTCTGACTGCAGAAGTTGCAATCAGCACCTCGAAGCCGGCCACTCGTCCACCACCCAAACGCGGCATAAGCTGCTGGGCTACAATTCCTTCCAGAGTGTTAGATAACTGCACGCGAATCTGCGCCTGCTGGTACGGCGGAAATACGTCGATGACACGGTCGATTGTCTGAGGAGCGTTTCTGGTGTGCAAGCTTCCAAAGACAAGGTGACCGGTTTCCGCCAACGTCAGGGCAGCCATAATTGTTTCAAGGTCACGCATCTCACCAATGAGAATTACGTCTGGGTCTTCTCGCAATACGGCTCTTAGAGCATTATCGAACGAGTCTGTATCGGTGTTCAGCTCTCGCTGGTTTACCATCGCACGTTTGTGCCTATGGAGATACTCGATTGGATCCTCCATAGTCATGATGTGGACTTCCCGCTCAGAGTTAATCTGATCCATCATACAAGCGATAGTTGTTGACTTACCGCTTCCGGTCGGACCAGTCACGAGTACCAACCCACTGTGCTTTCGAGCCAGATCTCTCAAAACGGGCGGAAGCCTCAACTGTTCGAAGGATGGAATCTGGTTGGGAATCGAACGAAGTGCAGCGCCAAGAGAACCCCTCTGGCGATACACGTTCACTCTGAAACGCCCCACGTCCCGGACACCGTAAGAGAAGTCAAGTTCTCTGGTTTTCTCCAGCCACTGGATCTGGTCGGCGCTCAGAATATCGTAAACCAGGCGCTGAATTTCGACGGGAGCCAGCGGTGCGTACGCAGTGTGCACCAGCTTGCCGTCGATTCGAAGCACCGGAGGCAATCCTACCGACAAGTGCAAGTCGGACGCCCCTCTTTCGGTAGCCTCCCTCAGCAAATCGTCGATGTGAACGTCCTCTGCAGATTTAGCCGCATCGGACTGATACACAAATTCACTATAGTCCTGAAGTGAAAAATCGTCTCTCACTGGCTGCCTCCTAACCCGAGTAGATGACTCTGAGAGCCTCTTCAAGCGATGTCGTGCCCAGCAGAATCTTCTGCATAGCGTCTTCTCGCAGAGTCTTCATACCAGCCTCAATGGCGCACTCTCTGACAATATGTGATGATGATCTCTGTATTATCTGGTCTTTGATTCTGTCATTGACCATCATAAGTTCGTAAATGCCGATTCTACCTTTGTAACCAGAACCTTTGCAGTGGTCGCACCCTTTGCCACGGTAGAAAGTAACCGTCGCGTTGTCATCGAGCGACAATCCCAACCGCTTCACAGCATCGAGCGGCGGCTTATATTGTTCTTTGCACTTAGTGCATATGCATCGAACTAACCTCTGCGCCAAGACGCCGATAACTGAGGATGATATCAAGAATGGCTCAATTCCCATATCGATCAATCTTGTGACTGCTCCAGGAGCGTCATTTGTGTGCAGAGTAGAGAGCACCAAGTGACCAGTAAGCGCCGCTTCCGTTGCAATAATCGCTGTCTCTGCATCTCGGATTTCACCGACCATAACGATGTTGGGGTCCTGTCGCAGCATAGTTCTAAGCCCAGCCGCAAAGGTGAGACCCGCGCGATTGTTAATCTGCACCTGCGTCACGCCGGCCAGCTCATATTCAACCGGGTCTTCAATCGTGAGAATATTCTTCTCGCCTGAGTTCAGCTTAGACAGAACCGAATAAAGCGTGGTCGATTTACCACTACCAGTAGGTCCTGTGACCAGAATAATTCCGTATGATCTCAGAATTAGCGATTCAAAGTCTTCTAGTGTTTCCGGCAGCAGTCCGAGTCTGTTCAGCCCGATAGAGATAGAACTCTTATCCAGAATTCTGAGAACGATTTTCTCACCGTGAACAGATGGCAGAGTCGAAACACGGAAGTCAAACTGTCTGCCATCGATCATTGCGCCGATTCTGCCGTCCTGCGGTGCTCGCTTTTCAGCAATGTCCATTTCGGCCATAATTTTGATTCTGGATATCAGTGAAGCCTGCACCTTCTTGGGCGCTGCCATAGCTTCGTTAAGAATCCCGTCTACCCTGAACCTGACGCGAACTGCCTCTCTGGCCGGTTCAATATGTATGTCACTAGCTCCATCATGAACAGCTCTGCTGATTATCAAGTTGGCCAGTCGGATGACAGGCGCTTCCTCAGACAGCTCCTTAAGCTGCTCGATGGAGATATCTTCTTCTTTCTGATCCTCTGTTGTTGTGAAGTCAATCTCGCCACCCTGGATGTCGCGCATAACTTCGCTTACTACCTGTTTAACAGATGCTTCGCTGTGGTAGTTGCGGTTGATGGCAGCTACGATGTCCTCTTCGTGTGCAATCAGCGGCTCGACGTCTACACCAGTCATAAGGCGGATTTCGTCGATGACGAAAATGTCCAGAGGGTTCTTCATTGCAAGTCGGATCTTGCCGTTTGATTTGCCGGTTGGAATGACCTTGTGCCTGCGGGCGACTTCCTGGGAGATCATCTTAGTTGCATCAGCATCAAACTCGATCTCGTTGAGGTCAACGTAGGGAACCCCCCACTGTTCGCCTAGTCCGCGAACTCTATCCCTCTCGCCGATGAAGCCCATGTTGACGAGTACATCGCCCAGGGACTCCTGCGTCTTCAATTGTTTTTGTTTCTCCAGGGCTTGTTCAAGCTGGTCCTGGGTTATGAGCTTCAGTCGAACACAAATTTCGCCAATTGCCTGTGGTCTAGCCATTCTTGCCCTGCCCACACGGAGTCACAAACTCCCGTGCGATTCCTGCTTTCTATGGTGTGGAGTCTCTGGTTATGACATCCCTGTCAGAGGATGGGTCTTCCATATCTAGTTATCGGCTGAACAGCCTTGTGAGCTTAAGGGTTTTCTCCTCATAAACAGCCTTAGTTTTATATCAGCCAAGCGGCCGGAAGATACTCCTCCCGGCCACCCAGCTCATATGCAATGGATGTGCCGGAGCACTAGTCCTTCAGAATAGTTGCGGTGATGAAAATTGTCACCTCAGAACGTGTTGTTCCTCTTGATGTACTCTTGAACAGTCTTCCGACAACCGGCAGGTCACCCAGCAGCGGTATCTGTGACATAGTGACTCTGTCTTCGTCTCTAATCAGTCCGCCGATGACAACGGTTCCACCGTTTTTCACGCGTATGGTGCTGTCGGTGTATCGTCGAGCAATCTGCGGGATGTTGCCTATATACTTGGTGACAGTGCTTACTTCAGGGTGCAGGTAGAGAGTGATCTCGTCGTCGCTTCCTACTACACCAACGGCGTCAAGCAGTATTCCCACCGGAACGACTTCGGTCTTCTGACTCGACTGTCCTGGGCCAAGCACTGTCTCTGAGATATATCTTACTTCATCACCGATGAAGATTCTTGCGGGCTTGCCACTTACCATCGCCACTTGTGGGCTGGCGAGCAGTTTCGCCTTTCCATTGGAGACCATCAGGTTCAAGTTCGCCTGTATCGTCGCAGGGCCGAATACGGCTGTGCGGGTGATCTCTTTCAGTCCTGAGGAAGCCGGTGGCACGATTGTGCCCTCAACTTCTCTCTTGCCTTGCACGGAGAGACCATCCCAGGTCCACTCAACACCGATATCCTTAGCATCTTCGTTGTTGAGGTCAATGACTTTTGCCTCAATGAGTATCTGCATCGGCCGGATGTCGACCTCCACAACCAGTTTAAGAGCACGATCAACATCGGCAGCAAAGCCTGTGAGAACTATGTTCTCCGGCTGGTTTTTGAGCTCATAGGTATCTTTGCCTTTGTCGTTGGCATCAGAGCCGCCAGAACTCGTGTAACCACTCTGAACCATATCTCCAGCTTTGCGCTCGAAACCGGATCGAGGGCCAAATGCTACAGACACACCAGGAACAGCGCTCGTAATCATCGCCACAAGTTCCTGTGCGTCGGCATACTTGATCTGATATACTTTTGTGACGGTCTCAGGACCACCGCTCTGGATAGTCTCTTCTACGCGAGAGATAATCTCTCTAGCAATAGCAACGTCGCTCTCCGGCCCACTAACCAGTATGGTACCGAGATACTTGACTACCGACTTCGGCACGTCGTCAACAGTGGCTTTCTTTACATCCTTGTCGTCCTTCTGATCGTTCGGAGGAGCACTGCCAACCGAAACCTTCACCGTTGGGAGTTGCTCCTGCACTGCCTTGGCAAGGTCTGCAGGATTCGCGTAACGGATGGGAATCGCGTCGAAAACAGTCCGGTCTCCGGCAAGATCGTTACCAGTTACAGCGTTAAGACCCGCAGTGGTACCGACAATATATGTATCCGCTGTCATTGCGGCATATTTGAAGCCTGACAGTTTAGTTATCATATCGAGTGCTTCACGCATCGACACCTTGTTCAGTGTGACTGTAACAAGTCCCTTGACATCGGATCCTGTTACGATATTCACTCCACTCTGGATCGAGAGTGCTTTGAGCACATCTGTGATATCGGCTGCGTGGAAGTCCAGATTAATGCCCTTGGCATCCATCGGCCCACTGCCAACACCGGCGGGCGTGGCAGGCTGTGTGCCTTTGGTGCCGGTAGTGATAATACCAGTAGTAGGCTCAGTAATCTTGGGCGAAGCCTGAACAAACACTGTCTGATGATTGAGTTCTGTGGGTGTAGCGGTCGGTGTCGCAGACGCTGCTACTGCCAAAACGAGCACACACCAAAGCGCGGCCGCAAACGCGGTCCCACATTTCCGCGCACTGATTCTAACTCGCATTACCTTCTCCTCCTAGCTTCAAGAAGACGCTGCGGCCGTCGCGGGAAAGCTGGACTCCGTCCGCAGACACCGAGACAACCTTATATGATCCGCTAATGGTTTGGCCCTCTTTGGCGATGTATCGTTCTTCGCCAAGGCGGATTACGGCCACGTTTGTCCGCCCAGTTATGATGCCTGTTACTACGAACCTAGGGAAAGGTTCTTCAACAGCATTCGCCGACTGGCGGTAGTCAGACGAATCATCGTAGCCAGTGTTACTGCCTTGCACGCCGGAGCCAGGCAGAAAACCACTGTACCCAGACCCACCATATCCATTGGCACTAACGGTTACCGGGGGAATCGGAGTGTGTGGGCGAGTATAGGCAGACGGCGTGTCCACCTTAATGGAAATGTCCATTGTGGGTGAGAAGGGATCTCTTCTGTTCTCACCGGGGAGCGCCGCTGCTTGAATCTGAATTTGCTGCTCTTCCAGTTCAACAGTGCACGCCGGATCTTCAGTTCCCATTGGCTGCTTCGGACCACTGCCGGTATTAGCGGTTTGGGCAGGCTTTTTGGCTACTTCCGACGGCTTTTTAGTCGGCTGTGCCGTCATCTTCATCACCAGGAAGCCAGCCAGAACAGCTATAATGGCGATAACACCGATTATCAGCGGTTGGCTCTTCTTATCCTTCATTGTTATTCGACCTCCCGTCAGCTAAGGCTGCCCTGCTGGTCGGTGCTGGTGCAGCCTGTCCCCCGAAAGCCTGGTGTACTGGTTTCTTGTCCGGAGTACTCTCTTTGAATACAAAAGCGGTCAGTCCAAGCTTCACAAGCAGAGTAGGGGATCCTTTCTTTTCAGCAGCAGCCATAGGTGCCATTTCGATTTGGTTCACGGCCACAATCTTCGGGAATCTGGTAAGACTGAACATAAAATCGTGAATGTTCCAGTAAGTGCCTTCCAGTTCCAGATCGATAAGTAGCTCATCATATGGCTTAACCGGCTCTGACTTTTCAGCGGCAGCAGTCTTACCACTCGTTCCACCATCTTCGGCCTTAGGCGCGGGCCTGGGAGCCTCGATTGGTGCGGGGCGTGGTCTGACTGACGTCACCTTCAAAGAGTGCTGCTTCCCCAGCTCTTCCAACTGTCCCAAGAGCGTCGGGACATAGGCGAATGTTGAAACGGAGGTTTCAAGGAAGCTGATCTCCATTTGAGCTTTGTTGCACTCTGCCTGAGCCTGTTTGAGTCGGCCAGCGATGCGTGTGCTGTCTTCCACCTGTTTTTGCTTTTCAGTAAGCGAGGTAGAAACAGCGTGCAAGTGTTTCGATCCAACCATATAGACAAGAACACCTACAATGCAAAGGAAGGCCGCAATCACTGCCAGCATGGTCAGTGTTCGCGTAGTTGGTCTGATTTTGATAGACCCACGCAGGCGCGGAGATAACTGTTTCAACTCTTTGCCACCTCCTTATCGTCCTTCTTAGGAAGCTGGATTCCGGCGGCAACCTCGAATTCGACTCCGTTCATCGAGCCTGCACTGGCCTTCTGAGTGTACTGCAGATCGACTGTAGAAAAGTCGGGCACGTTGTCGTGAAGTCTCAGCATAGTCAGTCCAACCATTTCCTGGCTTATGGACAGTCCATTGATGTTTACCTTCACGGTGTCTGCATCTTGCATAGCGTGCTCGGTCGATATTCGGGTAAACCAAGTATGGTCTGGAACGCTCAGACTCAGGTTGTGCATTACTCTGCACCAACGAAACGTATCAGTCTTCGCGTCATTCAGAGTGTCGAGTTTCGGACCAAGGCCTTTGGTCATTTTCTCAAAGCTCTGAATCTTACTGACTGTTGGCTGTAGTTTCGTGAGCTGTACGTCCAGCGACTGGGCCATTGACCGTGTCCGGTATATCTGTGACATCATAAAGCCGCCGACAAGCGCCACCAGCGCAACTTCGACGACGATAGCAATCAACAGCCTGCGGACATTTGACTCCAGGCGTCGTTTTTCCGCGCGCCTTGGAGCGATCATATTAATTGAGGGCATGGGTAGAGCTCCTTTCGCGCTCACGCAGCGGGACGCTGCCTGGCTCTTGTCATCTCCTCTTTAAGTGCGAGTCCGGTACCTACTACTAGTGTGGGTCCGTACTCGTCAACAAACTCTTGAGAATAGCGCCCGAGGGCTATGTTGCCAGCAGAGAACGGGTCGCCGAGTTCGGCGGGTACGTTCAGCTTAGAGGCTACATAACTGGCCATTCCGGGCATTCTGGCGGTTCCGCCAGTGATTACAATCTCAGAAACCGCCGCCTGCTCGGCGCCTTCCGGGAACTGCGACTGATAATAATGAATCGACCTTCTGATCTCGCGAAGCAGCTCATCAAGCAGTGGCTGAACCACTCTCCAGGACTTGTTTTCGCCATCCAGGTTGGATAGCCTGTCTATAGAGTCCTCCGCAGTCATTTCGAACTTCATACGTTCGGCATCCTCATAGCTGAAGCCCGTCAGCGTCTTAATGGCGTTAGTGAAACTTTCGCCAGCGATAGGGATGCTTCTGGTCAAAGCAAACGTGCCATTCGAGACGATATTCACATCTGTATGGCTGGCACCCATATCGACTAGAGCTACGGTTTTGGTCAGAAGATCTGAGTCTGTCCGGTTCTCCACCAGGGAGCGGATAATGGAAAATGCCTCCACATCGACAGCCACAGGCTCCAGTCCTGCTGCTTCAAGAACGTTGACTTTGGATTCTACGAGTTCCTTGGGTGCAGCAACGAGCATAACGTTCATTTGCTCGCCACCCTCGAGTTCTTCGAGAATCTCAAACTCCACGATGCTGTCTTCGACAGATGCAGAGATGTACTTTGAAGCCTCGAAGTGGATAGACTTGCGGAGTTGCATCTCATTCATCTTCGGCAATTGGACTTGCCGTACAATGACTTGAGGTCCAGTGACAGCGGCCACTGCACTGGTACTTCGGATGTTTGCTGTCCGGAGAAGACTCTTGATGGACTGTGCGACATCTAGGAAGTTTGTGATGACACCATCGCGGCATGAGTCGGGAGGCGTTGCCTGCAGGGATGCGCTTGCAAGACGGAAGCCAGTCGTCGCCGGTTCCACCTCAATAGCCTTAATATGGCTACTCCCGATGTCGATGCCAACTATGGTTTCCCTGCCAAATAGCTGTGATAGCACTTCTTGGTTAACCCCCTTCGGCTATACGAAACCTGCACGACAAGAAGCGTTGAAGGAGGCGAATGCGTACACAGAGGTCGCTTTATCGTCTACCCGGACGCCATGTCGTGACGACTACCGCGAAAACACGGTATCAACGGTATTATTCCTTCGGTAATCTTGTTTCCGAGATAAATTATCGGGTTCATGCACTACTAAATAAGAGGGCAATTGTAAAACTAGTACAAGTACGGGGAACATTGCCCGCTTGACTTTGTCCTTCTGCAGCATTAAAATAGCTTGCGTATAAGTTTCACAAGTGAAAGTTGGACACCGATTTTGGGCAAAGTTGTAGTGCTTGCCGGTATCCTGATTCTATTAGCCGGCATTGTTCTGATGACCATCGAGCGCTACACGGACAGGCACGGTCTGCCCGGGGATCTCGTGTGGCGGAGGAGTGGAACTACAGTTTATTTCCCCATAGTCACAATGATACTCGTGAGCATAATCTTTACCATTGTGCTGAACCTGGTGCTCCGGTTCGTACTGCGGGGGTAGGGATGAACATACGGGATTTCGACTATGGGTTAACTGTGGATTTGATTGCTCAGGACCCTCTGAAAGAGCGTGATCAGTCGCGCTTATTGGTGCTCGACAAAGTTACGGGCGATATTGCTCACCGCTGCTTTACGGATGTGCTCGAGTATCTGAGACCCGACGACCTAATGGTCTTTAACGATACTAGAGTTGTGGCAACGAGGCTCCGCGGGGTTAAGCCGGCTACCGGCGGCTTTGTGGAAGCGCTGCTTACTGCAAGGTTGGCAGACAATCGCTGGAAGGCGATAGTGAAGCCTGGCAGACGTGTGCCCGTAGGTACGCAGATAGCCTTTGGAAATGAAGACCTAGAGGCGGTCGCTGTGGAGCGGCTTCCGGACGGCGGGCGAGTTCTGGAGTTCAGCGGGAACGGCAATTGCGACGAGTTGATCGGACGGCTGGGTGAAGTGCCGTTACCGCCTTATATCGGAAAGAAGCTTGAAGACCGGCAGCGATATCAAACAGTTTACGCAACACACGATGGTTCTGCAGCGGCTCCAACGGCGGGACTGCATTTTACAGAGCAGATACTAAGTGCTATTCGCAGCATGGGCATCGAAATGGCGTTCATAACACTGCATGTTGGTATTGGCACGTTCCGTCCCGTTAGAGTCGAAAATATAGAAGATCACGAGATGCACGCAGAGAGTGTGTTATTGAGTGAGGAAGCAGCCGAGCGAGTCAATGCGTGCAAAGGCCGAATAGTGTGCGTTGGAACGACTACTGCTCGAGCTTTGGAAAGCGCTGCCGTAGCAGAACACAGAGTCCGACCGATGTGCGAAGAGACAAGACTCTTTATGACTCCGGGGTATGAGTTTAAGATTGTAGACGCACTTGTAACAAACTTTCACATGCCGCGTTCGACGCTGATGATATTGGTAAGCGCACTGGCAGGAACAGAGAGTATTCAGAAGGCGTATAAAGAAGCCATTCGTGAACGCTATCGCTTCTTGAGTTTTGGGGACGCCATGCTAATCTGCTGATGTTGTGCGCTGTCACTTATAGAAGATTCGGGAGGGGAATATGAACAACTACGACAATAAGCTCAAGGAGTGGCTGAAGTATGTGGAACAGCAGGTCGGTGCCGTTCAACAGGATGTGAGCGATGATGAAAAGAGTGTGGCTGATTCCCAGCAGGCGGTGTCCGACGCTAGACTCGAGCAGGAGCGTCTGCAGGAGAAGCTGATGCTTCGCGATCGAATGGGTCGCCCGATAGCAGACGATTTGCCGGGCACCGATCCGACATCAATTATTGCGGACTCGTCACTGATTGAGCGTCCTCGAGAGGTTGAGCGCCGCGAACCGGCGCTATTTGAAGAGACCGATGTTCCAGATGTGGAAGACTTTTTGCCCTTCCTGCGTGAGCCTGAGAACCAGGTTCGTATCCCAGAAGAACGGGTGGGGCATCGCTCAATTATTGAAGATCGTTCAGTGGAGAAGCCATTGCTCGATGAGCCGAGTCTTCCTTTCAGTGAAGGAACTGGTGAGCCGAAGCCGATTATTCGTCCTACCCAGCCACCGGTCGAAGACACTGTCAAACCGGTTGAGCCTCCAATTGCGTCTCAGGTAGTGGTTGAGCCGCCAAAGCGCGAGGAAGCTACGCCACCAGTTGAGAGAATTCAGGAGCCAGAGAAGCAGAATGTAGTGTCAGCGGCTGTTCTTCGAGAAGAAGCTTCCTCGAAGCCAGTGGAAACGCAAGATGCTGCAGTCAATGAAATGTGGGGGAAACTTCCCAAGCACATCCGGCTGTTGATGGAGACCCCAAGTGGCGAGGTTGCACAGAATTCCTACAAGCAGTTCAAAGAGTCTCGTGAAGATTTGATCTCCAGACTGCTCGATCCAATGATATCTTTGGAAGAGACAGCCAGGATTCTGAACGTCTGCCCGACTACTGTGCGTAGGTATACGAATAAGGGGACGCTGAACCACATCAGAACGGCCGGGAACCAGCGTAGATTCAGGCTGTCCGATGTCCTGGCATTTCTGGAAGCTCAGGCATCAAAGACAACCACAACACGTGCTACGCAGTCTGAAAGCGCTGAATAGTCCGTGATTATCAATTGTTAGCAACCAAATAGGAGAGGAACACAAGGGCTTGGATCAAATCTTTGCAGTTGTCACTGGGTGGATTACAGAGCAGATTACGTCACTAGGGTACTACGGCGTGGTTCTGCTTATGGGAATAGAGAGTGCGTGTATCCCGCTGCCCAGTGAAGTCATAATGCCTTTTGCCGGGTTCATGGTAAGCAAGCACCCGGAGCAATTCTCTCTTATTGGTGTGGCAGTGGCTGGAGCGCTGGGCTGCGTATTCGGTTCTATTGTAGCTTATTATGCTGGACTTTATGGAGGCAGACCACTTGTTGAACGCTATGGGAAATACGTTCTCATCAAGCGCAAGGATCTGGACAAGGCTGACAAGTGGTTTGCCAAGTACGGCAACGCAGCTGTGTTCGTCTCTCGACTGCTGCCTGTAATAAGAACATTCATTTCGTTCCCTGCTGGGATATCCCGGGTAAGAATGGGTACATTTATTATCTATACATTTCTCGGTTCGCTGCCTTGGTGCTATGCCCTGGCTTGGGTCGGGAAGTATATGGGGGATCGCTGGGATCAACTGAGAGACTATTTCCACAATGCTGACATTGTAATAGGAATAGTAATTGCTGCAGGGATTGCCTTTTACGTGTGGCATCATCTGAAACCAGAGGCCACAAAGAAATCTGCGGACGAGTAGCAGACTGAAGTCGAGGCTGCAGATGGCCAATAATCTCGTTAGTACGTAAGATCGTTGCGAGGATAATCAATCGTGTCGGAAGGAATCGACCTGGAACAGCTGCAAAGGATGCAGCAAAAGTTGTATAGAGCCCTGAAAGACAAGGCTGTTCTAACGGAGCGCAGCAAACGCCTGGCAGAACAGCTCGAGGAATTGAAGGGCCGGGAAGATCAGAATGATCATGTGGTAAATGAGCTTCTCGAGCGACAGCGCGAGATGAGCTATATGCTTCACCTTGCGAATTCGTTCGTCCACAGAATCCAGGAAGCGAATACCGCGCTCTCTACAGAGTTTACCGAACTTGTGAAGGAGCTTCCCGCGCCAGATAATCCGGACTGGGAGGAACGGGTCAAGAAGATAAATGATCTGTTCAAGAAGACCGGCGAGATGGCGGACGAACTGAGCGATGAAGTCTTCAAGCGACCGATTGGCAAACCTCACACTCCTGTGGACCCGGCCAATATTGCAGCTGAAGAGGCCTCCGAAGATGAACCAGAACCGGTTTCAGCAGTGGCAGAATGCGAGACAGAAACAGAACCCGATCCCGAACCAGAGATTATCGAGGTAATTCCCGAACCTGTTGTCCCTCAAGAAGAAACGGTAGTATCAGCAGGGATTCCAGAAGAAGAGCAGCCTGTTTCAACAGTCGAGTACACTGATGGAGCGCAAGATGATCGACGAGAACAGATCGACCGGCTGTTCGGAACTCAAGATACCGACGCCGACAATGACTCCGTGCCCGATACCGAAAAACCCAAGGCGGGCGTCTTTGCGCGCATAAGGAGCCGATTGTCAGGCACCCGAAAGAACGCCGAGCCAGTAGACTCATCGGATGAAGATACTGACTCTGCGGCGGCAGAAGTCGATCTACCGCAAGAAAATGTCGAGGGCAGTGTTGATGAGGCCGTGGCTATTGATCTTGACGAATGGTCTCACGGTCAAAACGACGATGCCGAAAACGCCGCTTCTACAGAAGGCAAAGAGTCGTTCATATCGCGCTTCAGGAAGAACACCAGCGACAATCCTCACCAGCGCACAATCACAGAAATGGAACGTGAGCACGCGCGTCGCGCAAAGCAGAGAAACCGCCATCCGCACTCGCCAAATTAGACATATACCAACTGCTTGCGATCACCTATCAACTCCGCTGCCGATTACTTCCTCCGTCAAATGACAGGTGTCATTCAGGCTTTCCAGAAGCGGTTTGTCATCCGTTACAGAAAAGACAGAAATCCCACCATTGTCGAGTCTTACTTTGCGGTAGAATTCTGGCCCTAGGCCATATGCCGCAGCAATTAGCCCTCTTACAGATCCACCGTGACAGGCGATAGCTACAGTTCCGTTGGGATAATCGTTCAGAGCAATTTCTATGAATTCTCGACAGCGGGCAATGACTTCCTCCAAATACTCAGCACCAGGCGGGCGGTTTGAAACGGAATCCGTTCGATAGAGTTCATACGCTTCGGGATATTTATCGGCAGCCTCTTTAACCGTCATTCCCTGCCACACCCCAAGTCGGGCTTCTCTGAGCAATGGTGTGGTTACTACGGGCAGATTGTGTATTGTGGCTAAAGCGGCTGCAGTTGCTGAAGCACGACTCAAATCACTAGAGAAAACAGCGTCAATAGTGGTGTGTCGCAAGCGTTCTGCTGCAAGTTGCGCCTGGCGAAGCCCTTTATCTGTCAGGGGTATATCCTTATGACCCTGAATCCTGCCTTCCGCATTCCAGGTGGTCTCTCCATGTCTTATCAGGATGAATCTTGTCATATCTCGCCAGGTCTGATCCTTTCTTCTTCGACTCCGTCCGGTCGAACCCTCATCACTCCGAGTTGCACAATTCTCACGGGAGTCACTGTCTTCATCGGAGTGAGAACCGATATGCGCCTTTGTTTGAAGTCCAGCGCTTCGATCAGACCTAACCCCAGTGTATTACCGTGTGCATCAGCAAGACCGACAAGAACATTTGTAAAATCCCTGCCACACACCAAAGAAAACTGTCGAGCTCCGTAGTGTTTCCTAAGTGCTTCCACCCCTGCCATCCCAGGGCGACACTCCACAACTATGTACATTCGTCCAGCTACAACTTCAGCATGCAAGACTTTCGTCTCTAATATTCGTTCAAGAACCCTGAAATGTTGCCATCTAACCAACCTGCCCGTGGTGAAGTACGAACCCCAACAGACTATGTCGTCCAATCTGATGAATTGTCGGTCTGCATCTTTGAAATACTCAAAGAACCGACTCTCTCTTCGGGATGTCCGATATGTTGGCTGTTTGACGCCTACTTCCTCCGACACCTTGATAGTATGCACTGCATAATCGTCGATTCGGGAGACAACCGAAAGGATATGGTCAAGCTCACTGGCCTTCTGCAGTCCTATAATGTGCTTGGGTCTAAGAATATCTATCTTGTGCAGCTTGAGCGTGCGACCAATCCTATCGCGAACAAGCCCGGATGTATCAGCAATGACGATCTGTGAGCCACGAGCTATGGCGATGTCGACCATGCGCTTAACGCCGATTACTGTTGGCAGCATATGCTCCACTGGCGAGGTAGAACCGACGAAATACATCCGTCTGGGCTTCACGGTTCGCAAAGACTCTACAGGTTCACCGAGAAACGCCATACTGATTGTTGCCGGGGGGCCTAGCTCCGACTGCCCTAGGTCAGCGTCAACCACTGCTGTCGAGACACCAGCCGAGACGGCAGCATTAGCAAGTTCTCTGGCGAGAGTCGATTTGCCAGTGTCTGTATCACCGATAATAACTGCGACGCCAGGAGCTCCGAGTACGGCCTCTATTATACTCTGCTGATTAGGTGCAGTCTCCACACCACATATTTATGGATTAAACGCTTGTATTCCTTCTACTCATCCAGCATCAGAGTGCCTTCCGCCTCTTCAACGCCAGACTCTAGCGGAGGAAGATGATCGGATGTGCTCATCTGCAGACTGGTCAGACCACCCGCAGCCTTGGCCAAGTATCCGGCCATGTCGTCACGCGAATTACCCAACATAGTGAGCGCACGGGAGAATCTGCCGTCGAGTTCGTTCTGCGCAGATTTAATGCTTGATTGAGCGCTTTGAAGGTACGCATCCAGTCTTTGAAGATCAATACTATGCCCGCTTCGAAGAACAGTCTGAAACACCAGAAGCAGATAAGGCACCAGCATACTGTAACTAATCAGAACAACATTCATCTCAAATATCTGCGAGTGAATGCCTGAGCAGAGATCGTAGATTGCATCAGGAACAGTAGCAATCGCAAAATTCACAGTAAGATGTGGGTCGATGTACTTGCGTACTTCCTTCATTCGACCGATCACAGCGTTTTCGATCTGAGATTTCAGTTTGATCTGTTCATCAGGGTCATCACTTGCAATGAATTGTTCCAACAGATTAGTAGCAGCCCATTTGCTGTCAATTGGAAGGACCAGGTTGTTTGGCAGACGGAGCCCAAACTCCACAGCCTTGTCACCCACGCGCATATTGCGAACCTGCCATTCAGCGGGGAGCTTGGCAAAAACCACCTCGACTATGTTTTCTCCAGCCGCACCCTTGGTCTGTGTGCCGGCGATTATTGCCTCCAGTCGTTTGATCGAGTCTGCAGTCTGTTCTTCAAGTGTCAGTCGTGCTTTGGCTTGTGCTTGCAGCTCTGTAAGATCGTTCTTTGCGCGGACGAGTTCATCCCGTATTGCCGCCGTAGCGTTAGCGATCCCTTTAGCTACCGTCCCTGTTTCTGTAAGCCCCGTACCAAGTGCCACTATGCTCTGTGATGCATTCGACTGATTCTGTTCTACTTTCAGCACCCTTTCGGATAGCCCTCGCAGTTCAACGCTCAAGGTGTTGACAGATGTCACAACACCATCCATGTGGGAAAGTCTCTCAGAAATCACAGCTGTTTGCTCGGCTATTCGTTGAACTGCATTAGCGTCAGCCGACGGCTTAGACGTTCGCATAGCAATAAACAGAAGTAGCAGTATAACCACACCAAGAGCAAGCAGAAGCCCGATAGTGACAGGTTCCATGGCTATTGCTCCATATCAAGGAATCATAAGTCGACCCGTTCTGCTAGTTTCATCCCATATCCCGAGTTCTTGCAGAAGCAAGCGACAAAATGCACGGTGGCCATAATCGCCCGGATGGATGGGGTCGGACATCCAAGCATAGGTTCGTAGCGGATCTTCTTTCCAAGCCTTATGCCAGTGATTCCAGTGATCAACTAACGGTAGATTGCGTTCTGCAGCTAGTTTAATGGTACCTTCAGCAAACGATGCAAGGTGCGGCTCTCTCGAAGGGTCAGTTCCCGGAATGATAGGGTTCGGCGAGTGCAAAACTATCTTAGCGCTGGTCTTGGAAGCAATCTCTTCTAGAATGAGCGAATAATTGTCCAGAAACTCGCTGAGTGGCAGAAAGCAACAATCGTTCATACCAATCATAATCGAGACAACATCTGGTTTGAATCGAAGAACAGCCCAGTCGAGATGTTGCTTCAGATCTCGGGTAGTCCACCCGGCAATAGCGGTTCTGATTATGACATCAAACAGTCGCTGCATCTCACATCGAACTCGCTCTTCAAAAGACTGAACGTAGTCTCGTGCTCCAAATGTATGCACGGCTCCGTGAGTAATACTGTCTCCGGCAAATACCCACTTAATCGGGCGCTCGGACTTTAGTAGCGTTTTAATGCTCTCCACTTCTTGCGACTCCGTTTACACTGATATTGCACAGTCATTGTAGCATATCTGTGGCTGGGAATCGTCTAAGTACTTTGGTGTAAGGCAGGAATCAGTACTGAGATCGATTGGCAAGTGTGCGTACCAGCCTTGAAATCCAACAAAGCATCTGCTAGGATAATCTCCGGGGACGCGTTATTGCTCTGCGTCCCCTGTAACAATTGATTTCGGGGGCATAGAGTATGAAAGCTGTTGTTGCACTTATTGCTGCCATCGCAATTCTAGTTGCAGTCTCAATCTATCTGCCGCGTGTAGCGAATCCAGGAGAATACGAGAGGCAGAAGGTGGAGAGAGAGGCGGAGAAGGTTGGTGATGGCAAAGTAGAGGAAACACCACACAAATCGACTCTTATGACGGGTCGAGTTGTCACGCTAAAGACAGATGGTGGAACTATCAAATTCGTGTTGTTCGAACACGATATGCCAAACACCAGCAAAAACTTCGTCGATCTAGCGAACAAAGGCTTTTACAACGGACTCACTTTCCACAGAGTGGAGGATTGGGTAGTTCAAGGTGGAGACCCCAAAGGTGATGGCACTGGTGGGTCCGACAAGATGATCAAATTGGAAACCAGTCTCAATGTTGGGTTTGGCGGTAAGTATATGGTAGGAATGGCGCGAAGTGAAGATCCAGACAGCGCGTCGAGTCAGTTCTTCTTCAATACAGCGCCAGCCCCTTGGCTTACAGGGCAGTATGCGTGTTTTGCAATCGTCTTCGAAGGCACTGAGGTCATCGACAAAATCAAGCAGGGCGACAAAATGGAGAGCGTTACTGTAGCCGTTCCAACGAAGGAAGAATCGGAAGCGATTCTGGAGGCACTGAAACGAATGCCAGAAGGAAAAGATCCCAGTATGCCCGTTCCGCCGATGCCAGAAAAGCCGTCGGAGGGCAATGACTAAACGAGAATCTATTTGGGAGTCAGTATAATGAAACATACGATTATCACGTCTCTTTTCTTCATGCTAATGGCAAGCCTGCTGTACGCGGCTACCAGCCAGCCGGAGACAGGCAGGGTAGCAGTGATAGAGACCAATAAAGGGACAATCAAGGCTTATCTTTACGAAAAGGATGCGCCAATAACCACGAAGAACTTCATAGAGCTCGCTGATCGCAAGTTCTACGATGGTCTGAAGTGGCACAGAGTCGTACCGAGATTTGTGATCCAGGGTGGCGATCCCAGTGGAAACGGCACTGGTGGGTCTGAAAAGAAGATTCAGCTTGAGGTTACACCGAAGCTGAGACACAATGCGGCTGGAATTCTTGCGATGGCACGAACTAACGACCCAAACAGTGCAACCAGCCAATTCTACATTACCCTCGAGCCACAGCCAATGCTCGATATGAACTACGCTGTGTTTGGAAAGGTGTTCGAAGGGCTGGACGTCATTCAGAAGATTCAGCAAGGCGATGTCATGAAGACAATCCGGATAATCGATCCTTCGAAACCGGACGCAAAAGAGCCGAAACCAGTGGATACTCAATCGAAGGAATCAGCTACTGAGGAATCCAAGAATGAGGATGCCAAGAAGTAGATTACGTGGTTTAGTGTCTGAAGTATGCAAATGGGGCTAGCCACAGTGCTGGCCCCATTCTATTTGTTTCCACTCTTTACACCGAACCACCTGGCAAATACGCTGCTCTTCCGGATCGGTTGGCAAGAAGGGCAGGGGATCCGGTTTCGTCGGGCTAGAAATACAAGCGATCCGTATGGATGATCAGAAATACAGCTGCAATCTCTGCGTGAATGGTAGCTCTCCTTCTGCCTCTCTATCCAAACCTGATCAAACGAATCCTTTGGATCTTCCGCTCCTATGTAGTCTTTTGCCAAGCTCAGAAACCTGTCAGTGTTCAGTTCAAGCCGCCCCCACCTGTCTTTTCCACCTCTAAATCTAGTAGCGGCCAGATTGAGCGAGTAGACTCTTTCCACACCGCATAGTTGCTTGAGCGCCCCTCCACAAACCGCTGCGCTTGCTCCAAGATTGTAGATATCATCGAGTATTATGACTGTGCCGCCTATGTGAACTGGCAGAACGAACAGATCCTGTATCACATAGCCAATACGCTGCTTCAACACTTCAGGGCCTGAGAGTCTGTCAATCATTCTCATAGGTCGCCTGATTTCGGTGCGAAAGAACCTGTGGGAATAATCGTGTGCACCTGTCATCTCACAGAAGAGGTTAGCAAGCAGAGAGTGAGGTCGCGACGGATCAACACGCATTTCATCGGAAGCCAGAATCCGCACTACCGCAGTAGGTTGCCATTTGGACGCTGCGTCACTCAGCATTCTAGCATATGCCCGAGTAACAGCCAGTCTGCAGGGTTCACTCGCAGTTTCGCGGCTCCTCGTCTTGAAGAACTTAACCAATTGGCTCTGCAGATCAGTATCGTCGTGACGAACCCTAAATGAGCTCAAGGCACACGCATCGTTACACGGGTCAGAAGCAGCTATATCTGCCGCCGATAGCAGAGTCCTTATTGGTATTGGAGTCACCCTAGATTGTTCTAAAGACATTGGTCAAATGCAGCAGTGTATATGAACATCCTCAAGCATAGCAAGTAGACAGAAAGTTTTTCCGCAAAAGGTTTACTTTCGGTATACGACCTGCTATAATAAATTGTCGACGCGGGGTGGAGCAGTCCGGTAGCTCGTCGGGCTCATAACCCGAAGGTCAGAGGTTCAAATCCTCTCCCCGCTCCCAACTGTTCTGCAAGTAGCTCCGATATCTGGGTGGTCAAATTGGACTCTCCCGATATGCGGAGCTATTTTGTTACTACCCCATTGCACGTCACATCGCCGTTCCCTTCAATGTCGCAGCAAGAGACACTAGATGTGAGTGTGTATCGGAC
>CAZCCV010000035.1:0-21455 GCA_964497515.1 uncultured bacterium
TATCGAGGGAGCCAGATTAGCGGCCTGATTCCGGATATCTGACATGCACCCCACGGTCACCGTAATTTGACCGCGAGGGTTCTATGCGATATAATTATAGGGTTCGATAGTTTTGTGTCAGCCAGATGGCACTGGCTGTTTTTCTATAGTGAGGTGGATACAGACCAAATATGAGTTACCCTGTCACAGACCGACCACAAGATCAAGTGGAGAGCAGATACACGCTTGTCATTCTGGCCGCAAAGAGAGCGAAACAGCTTCGCGAGGGCGCTCCAAGGCTGATTGAGACCTCGTCCACTAACCCGCTTACAGTCGCGCTCGAAGAGATTGCTGCGGGAAAGGTCACCTTTGATGTTCCCAGCCACGACGAAATATCCGCTAGTGGTATTGACTCGACAATGGAAGCTATTCCCGAGGTAGAAGCTCCTCAAGAAGAAGCAGCCGAACTGATTGCCGAGACTCCAGTAGATGAAGCCGCTAGAGTTGCAGAGCTGCTTAAGCTCCCGGATGAAGAAGAAGAGACCGAAGAGGAATCCGAAGACCTGTTGGCCGCGGCAGAACTCCTTGCCGCTGACGATGCCGAAGGGGATGAGACTGCCGAAGAACCAACTGAGCCCGATGCAGAACCGGAGAGCGTAGAAAAGTAACAGGAGCGCCTGCCGGATGCCTAAAATCGTTGGTATAGATCTCGGCACCACCAACTCGGTGATAGCCGTGATCGAAGGTGGTACGCCGACAATTATCCCAGTGTCGGAGGGTGGTAGTCTCTGTCCATCAGTAGTCGGGTTTTCAAAAACAGGCGAGCGTTTAGTAGGACAGATGGCAAAACGGCAGGCCGTGGCCAATCCAGACCATACAATAGCCTCGATAAAACGCAAAATGGGCACTGACTACAGCGTTTCTATCGACGGGAAGACGCTTACACCATCTGAAATCTCCGCTATGATCCTCCAGAAGCTGAAAGCCGATGCAGAAGCGTATCTTGGCGAGCCAGTCGATAAGGCAGTGATTACGGTTCCCGCATACTTTTCGAACAGCCAGCGACAGGCAACCGAAGAAGCGGGAAGCATTTCTGGTCTGGAAGTGGTTAGAATAATCAACGAGCCTACAGCGGCTTCTCTGGCATTTGGTGTGGAAAGCCAAGAGATTTGCACCGTGCTCGTATGGGATCTCGGCGGCGGAACCTTCGATGTGTCAATTCTGGAGATTGGCGAAGGTGTCTGCGAAGTGATGGCGACTAACGGCGATTGCGCCCTCGGAGGAGATGACTGGGACCAACGACTGGCAAGCTGGCTTCGAGAAGATTTTGAGCGCACTGACAGTGTAGATATAAGGAAAGATTCCACCGCGATGCAGCGACTGCAAGAAGCTGCAGAGAAAGCCAAAATTGAGCTTTCGACTGTGGTAAACACCACTGTGAGCCTGCCATTTATCTCGATTACAGAAGATGGCCCTTGTCACCTGAGCATCGACATCAGCCGAGCAAAACTGGAGGAGCTGACAGACGACCTATTAAAACGAATGGTAGCCCCTACGCGAAAAGCTCTTGCAGATGCTCAATTGGAGGCGCGGGAGATAGATAAGATTGTTCTGGTTGGAGGTTCCACTAGAATGCCTGCAGTGCGGCTGCTCGCAAAAAATATCTTCGGTAAAGACCCTCTGAAGGGAATCGACGCCGACGCAGCAGTTGCAGCAGGAGCCGCGATTCAGGGTGGCATTCTCGCTGGGGATGTGCGAGACGTGGTTCTTCTGGATGTGACTCCACATTCTCTGGGAATAGAAACGCTGGGTGGTGCTTTTCAGGAGCTCATAGAACGTAACACCACCATACCGACGACCAAAAGCCAGGAGTTCACCACGGCTGCGGACAATCAGGACAGGGTAGAGATAAAAGTGTATCAGGGTGAGCACAAAACGGCGAATAAGAACACTTTTCTAACTAACTTCCAGCTAGAAGGGATCGAACCGGCGCCGAGAGGTGTCCCCAGAATTGAAGTTTCGTTCGATATAGATGCCAGTGGAATAATCCACGTTTCGGCGCGCGACAAGGCTACAGGCAGAAAACAACAGATTACGATAGCCGGAGCAACCAAACAGGATGAAGATAGAGTTGAAGAGATAGCTGGCAAAACTCGCTAGACGCTCAAAATGAAGTGTAATATGGATTCATTCGCCAAAAACTCGGAAAAGATAATAGTGTGAAGCAATGGCAGAGCAGAGAGACTACTATGAAGTCCTCGAGGTCTCGCGTGATGCGACTCCAGAGGAGATAAAAAGAGCATACAGACGGCTTGCCAGAAAGCACCACCCGGACGTAAACTCCGGTGACGAGAAAGCCGAAGCAAGATTCAAAGAGATCAACGAAGCTAACGAAGTGCTCTCTGACCCTCAGAAACGAGCCAACTACGATCGCTTTGGACACGCAGCAGTAAATGGCAACGGCGCGCCGGGAGGCTATGGTGACTTCGGCTTCAAGGTCGACTTTGGCGGATTCGGCGATATCTTCGATATGTTCTTTGGTGGCGCTGGCCCAACAACCAGACCGCAGCAGGTCGACACTCGCGGTTCGGATCTGCGCTACGATGTCCAACTCACACTTGAAGAAGTCGCAACCGGTGTTGACAAGACAATTCGACTCACCCGGCTTGAGGCTTGCGAGGTCTGCAAAGGTTCAGGAGCTGCCGAAGGTAGCACCACTGAAACTTGCACTGTCTGTCAGGGAAGCGGGCAGGTGCGCCAGCGACAGCAGACATTCCTTGGAACCCAAATAGTGGTTGGCACTTGCCCAAGGTGCGAAGGTCGTGGCACTGTCATAACTGATCCTTGTAAAAGCTGCAACGGCCAGGGTCGCACGAGGCGTACCAGCGAGCGAACCATACACATACCTGCCGGTGTTGACGATGGAACAAGAATCCGCATCCCCGAAGAGGGTGAGGCTGGGATAAGAGGCGGTGCTCCAGGCGACCTGTTCGTAGTAACATACATCAAACCTCACAAAGCATTCGAACGCCGCGGCAGTGATCTGTGGCGAGAAATCTCGGTATCGTTCACTCAAGCTGCTCTCGGCGCAACTATTAAGGTTAAAACACTGACAGGAGAAGAGACTCTTTACGTCGACAAGGGCACACAGACTGGCGATCATTATCGTCTGCTTGAAAAAGGACTGCCCGACCCACGTGGGCGCAGAGCTGGCGATCTGAACGTTGTAGTGAAAGTGGAGACTCCCACAAAACTCTCCGACAAAGAGAAGGAACTGCTCAAGCAATTCGCTGAATTGAGGGGAGAGGACGTTGAAATACGCGAAGAGAAGGGATTCTTCGAAAGAGTGCGAGATGCATTTGGTGGAAAATGAGATGGGCTGAGATTAAAGCAGTGGTAGCCGATGAATCGGCAGAGACTGTTGCGAGTATTTTTATGGAAGAAGGTTGCGGAGGGGTGGCGATCACCGGCCCCTCCGTTCGTGCTTCCGGACATGCTGAACTCTCGGCAGATCTGCCGGTATATGAGCACGCTACACTGACGGCGTATCTACCCGTTGACGATCGTTTGGAAGGAAGCTTGCAGAGGATACGTGACAGAATGTGGCTCCTGCCGGAGGTGGGCGTCGATATAAGCCCCGGAGAGCTGTCCGTTAAGCCTGTAGACGAGGCCGACTGGGCTTCCGCATGGAAATCGTATTTCAAACCGATTCAGGTGGGGCGAGTTTTCATCAAGCCGAGCTGGGAGGATGTTGAATCGACTCCTGAGAGTATTGTGGTTGAGATAGATCCCGGGATGGCTTTTGGCACTGGCAACCACCCTACCACTCAATTGTGCATTCAAACGCTTCAGAAGTACATCACCGGTGGAGAACGACTCCTCGACGTCGGCACTGGTTCGGGTATACTCGCAATAGCAGCAGCAAAACTCGGCGCAAAAGAGGTTCAAGCCACAGAAAACGACCCTGTAGCGGTAGAAGCTGCCAGGAATAATGTGGCGCAAAACGGGGTGGCAGAAACCGTATCGGTTATGCTGTCGGAATCACCTCCGCCAGCCTGTGTGTTCGACATCGTTGTCGCCAATATCACCGCAAACACCATAATTGGAATGGTGGATGATCTGGCTGCGAAAGTTGATACAGGTGGATTGATTGTCGCATCGGGTATCATCGAGTCTCGCTCAGACGAGGTTGCAGGTCATCTGGCCGACAGAGGGTTAGAGATGGTCGAGAAGACAACCGATGATGAGTGGGTTGCGCTGGTAATGCGCAAGCGGGGATAGGACCATATGGCAAAAGAAGGGCATCTGCACAGATTCTTCATCCGCCCAGAATGCGTGTCCGATGATTCTGTGTCAATTTACGGCTCGGATGCCCGCCAGATTTGTTCCGTTCTTCGGCTTTCAAGTGGAGATAGAATTGCTGCGCTCGACGGAACCGGACACATCTATACGGCAGAGATAACAAAGGCATCTCCGGCAGCAGTAGTTGCAATGATAATGAAAAAGTCGGAGCTGGATACCGAACCTCGCGTAAAAATCGCGCTTGCTCAATCGCTTCCTAAAGGAAACAAGCTTGAGTTCATACTGCAGAAGGGTACAGAGATAGGGGTGGCAGAGTTTCAGATAATGACCTCTGCCAGAACAATCCCGAAAGTCTCGGCCGAGTCGGCAGATAAGAAGATTGTTAGATGGCAAAGAGTAGTCAAAGAGGCCGCGGAGCAGTCGTTCAGGGCAAGGATTCCGACAGTTGAAGGTATCTCTTCGTTGGAGGAAGTCTGTCGACAAATACAGAATTATGACCTCGCCATTTGCTTATGGGAGGATGAAAGCCAGATAAGCTTTAAGAAGCTTCTAAGTGAGAACTCTTCTGCCCAAAGTGTCTTGCTAATTGTAGGACCAGAAGGCGGATTTGAAGAAAAAGAAGCACAAATGATGCAAGAAAGCGGTGCAGGGACGGCGACGCTTGGCAAGAGGATTCTCCGCTGTGAGACGGCGGCAATTGTGGCAACAGCAGTAGTTCTGCACGAAATGGAGGCGTAGTGGGAACAAGCATTAGAAAAAGTGATCCCGTGAAACTAAGTGACGCAACTGCGCCCGCGAAACCGATAGCGGCCAAGCAGATCAAGGTTACAGACAACCTTCAGCAGATACTTGAGGTCTTGCCTCATACAATACGACAGCGTTTGGAAGAACTGGAGGATCTTGAAGACCTGCTGGAGATAGTGACCGATCTCGGTCGGCCTGCAGAAGCCAGATTTCCAGCAAGAGTAGTTGATCTTTGTGAGGCCGCTGTCACTTCAGAAGAGATCGACTATGTTGTGAACCACGTTGGGGCGTTTGGCAAGGACAACCGCGCAGGCATCGAGCGCACGCTGCACAGAATATCGGCGATAAGGAATCGACAGGGAAAGATTGTCGGATTGACTTGTCGCATCGGGCGTGCGGTCTACGGCACTATCGACATCATCCGCGACGTTGTGGAAAGTGGCAAGAGCATTCTGCTTCTGGGACGCCCCGGTGTTGGAAAGACCACAAAGCTTAGAGAGGTTGCGCGCGTGCTTTCTGATGAGTTCAGAAAGCGCGTGGTAATAGTCGATACATCGAACGAAATAGCAGGCGATGGAGATATCCCCCACCCTGCAATTGGACGTGCTCGGCGGATGCAGGTAGCTACTCCGGATCAGCAGCACGCTGTTATGATTGAAGCGGTAGAAAACCACATGCCGGAAGTGATAGTGATCGATGAGATCGGCACAGAAGCTGAAGCGTTAGCTGCCAGAACCATAGCAGAGCGCGGCGTCCAGCTCATCGCAACAGCCCACGGCAATTCACTGGAAAACCTGATGCTGAACCCTACGCTCTCGGATCTTGTTGGTGGGATTCAGACTGTTACACTTTCCGATGAAGAGGCAAAGCGGCGAGGAACACAGAAATCGGTTTTGGAACGGAAGGCTCCGCCAACTTTCGATGTAGTTATAGAGATAGTCGAAGTTGATAAGCTGGCAATTCATCACGATGTAGCTCAGGTAATCGACAAGCTGCTAAGGGGTAATCCGGCGAGACCTGAGATACGAGTTAGAAACATCGAAGGCGATGTGGAAGTCGTTCAGCCCGCGGACATACACGCGAGACCCAACGATGCTGGTGGTCGTCTCGAGCACGAGCACTTTTCCTCATCTCCAGGAAGAGCGCTACCTGCAATAGTGAAGATCTTCCCGTATGGAGTCAGTAGAAACCGGCTGGAACGGGCGATTCGAGAAATGCGTGTACCGGCGTATATTACAAAAGACACAAACGATGCGGATGTAGTAATTGCCCTCAAGGCACACTACCGAAAAGAACCGGCAAAGCTCCAGGATATTTCGATGCGACAGATACCGACATACGTCGTGAAGAGCAACACATACACTCAGATAGCGAGCGTAATGCAGGAGATATTCGGTATTAGTGCTGGCAATGAAGAAGAAGCTGCGATAAGAGAGGCGGAGGATGCCATAGAACGAGTGTTGGAGACCGGAGAGCCTCAGGAACTGATGCCGCAGAACAGCTTCATCCGACGAATCCAGCATCAGTTGGTGGAAAAGGTTCATCTGGCTTCGGAGAGCATCGGCACCGAACCTTATAGAAGGGTCAGGATACTGAAACCGTGACCACAGGGCGAGGATTCTTTCTGACCTTCGAAGGGCCAGAAGGTTCAGGCAAAACAACACAGAGCAGGCTTCTGGCGGAGCGTTTGAGTGATGACGGGTTTGAGGTTGTGACGTCAGCGGAACCCGGTGGAGACCCTGTTGCCCGAGAGATCCGAAAGATACTGCTTCACAGCGAGGAAGCGATAACGCCGGAGGCAGAACTGCTGCTCTATCTTGCTTCTCGCGCACAGCACGTAACTCGAGTTATCCTTCCTGCGCTGGAGCGAAACGCGATAGTAATCTGCGATAGATACGCCGATTCCAGCGTTGCTTATCAGGGTTATGGTCGTGGAATATGCCTTGAGACGCTAAGCCGTTTGAACGGATTCGCGACAGGTGGGCTAACGCCAGACCTCACGATTCTTCTGGATGTGCCGGTAGAGTTTGGATTGGCACGGCAGCAGGATAAGAACCGTTTTGAGGCAGAGTCACTGGCGTTTCACAATCGCGTGCGCGATGGTTTTTTGAAGCTGGCACAAGACGAACCAGGCCGATGGGTGGTAATAGACGCTCACGGTAGCGTTAAGGATGTTGCCGGCAGGATTTGGCAGAAGGTCTCTCATCGGATTCGGAACAGAGTGTAGATTCTCGGCAAAAGGGAAATTGACGACCTGTCGAAGCTGATGTTATAATAAGCGTGTTCGTAAGCGGGCGGGAGTAGCTCAGTTGGTAGAGCGCTAGCCTTCCAAGCTGGATGTCGCGGGTTCGAACCCCGTCTCCCGCTCCATTCAGACACCCCTGTTTTTTCATCCCCTCTGAGCGTAAGAACGAGCTCAAAACACTCGCTTATGGTAGTTAACGCCCCCTTAAGTAATTGTCACGTTTTCAGAAGCTGGATGTCGCGAACTAATAGTGGCGACAACCAGCCTTGCAAAAAAGCGGACCACAAAACTTATTATATACTCAAACCCCCAAGTTAACAACATGCTGCCAAAAGAAAATCCGGGGCATAACACGAATACCCTTTCAGGCCAGCTTGGTGTTCGGAGCCAATGGCTCCTCACTAATCCCTCAGCTTCGCCTCGGGGCTCGCACTCTACCAACTGAATAATCCCGCCCGCCAATTGTCGTATCAATAATGCCGCGCGTGCTTGGCAGGGATCCACTACACGAGAGCAACACACGAGACTCAACTTATCATCACGCACAAAAACTCGCAGCCCAGCAAATATAATCTCAACCCATTTCCGGTCGTTTAGTTATTTATTTGAGTAATGCATATAACTTTCGCATTGCTGCATATAATCAATTGGGTCGGTCTTCACAACATAAGACTGTTACCCTCAACAAAATATCAGAGGGAAGGATTCCCTTCAATTTAGGAGGTCTCTATATGAGGCACAACGACATAGTCAGTTCTATACTTTGCCAATACAGAACTCGTGACATCACCTTGAGTGATGTTGTTGCACGCAATACATATAACTTTCGCATTACTGCATATAATCAATTGGGTCGGTCTTCACAATATAAGACTGTTACCCTCAACAAAATATCAGAGGGAAGGATTCCCTTCAATTTAGGAGGTCTCTAAATGGGGCATAACGACATAGTCAGTTCTGTACTTTGCCAATACAGAACTCGTGACATCACCTTGAGTGATGTTGCTACACAGTTTGGCTGCACTTATTCAAAAGCTGGTTTGCGAGCTAGGTCGGCCCAGCAGAGAGAAGTTCGCGGCAGTAATCATGAGCATTGTTTTCGCAGAGTCACAATCAACAAATGCGTAAACACATATTGCTCCAAAAGAGCCGGGACACAAAGACCGCTTGTGAAAAAAGTGAAGAGTGGCATTAGGTCTCATAGCGTAGAAAACGTGAGCCTTTCATTGCTCAGTCTGTGGATCGGTACTCACAGAAGCGCTCCTAAGCTGCATAAGCCGGTTCAAGCAACGAGCGTCAAATGGTTGGTACAGACCTCGGATCAATTTGAGCACACAATAGATGCTCCAAATAGTCCTAGTAACCACCGAAAAGTCAGAAACCTGCGTAACCAGAAATCCTCTAGCAATCTAAACGGTCGACGTTTCGTGAAGATTGCTGAGAAGATCAACAAAGTACTAAGTCTGACGACCACAAGAGATAAAAAGCAAAATGCGTGGAAGGAAGGAATTTTAGAATGAGTGAAACCCTAAGTGAAGTCTATAATATTGCTTTATCGTACGTTGAGTCCGGTCTATCAGTTATTCCTATACGCACCGACGGTTCCAAGGCACCAGCTATTTCAGAGTGGAAACCATACCAGAGCAAACGTCCAACAGAACAAGAGCTAAAAGAGTGGTTTGGCAAAGGTAATGCTGGCATTGGAATAATTGGTGGTGCAATATCTGGAAACCTTGAACGAATAGATTTCGATGATTCGGAGATAATCAGACCTTGGGCTACCCTATGCAAAGCTTGCGGTATCGTTGAGCTGGCTAAGAAGCTGCCTTTAGTAAAAACACCACGTGATGGCGGCGGATACCACCTATACTACCGATGTGCACAGCCAATAGACGGTAGCAATCAGCTAGCGAAGAGGCAAGTCAACGAAAATGGTAAAGAGACGGTTAAGATTCTTATTGAAACTCGAGGTAAAGGTAGTTATACCATTGCACCCGGTAGTCCTGCTAAATGTCATGAAACAGGAACAGAATACAAATTCAAGTACAATGATCTACACGATATCCCGGTAATCACTTACGAAGAACGATGCTTACTTCTAGATATATGTAGATCACTTAACGAGTATACAACAGAGGGACAATCGCCCACAGAAATAGCAGGCCAAAATGGTAACAGACCTGGTGATGAGTACAATAGTCAAGATGAATGGCGCATTCTCTTAACCAATGATGGTTGGCAACGTGTTTTTTTCCACCATGAAACAGAGTACTGGCGTCGGCCAGGAAAGCCTACAGGAATCTCAGCTACTTGGAACTACCGTAATTGCAAGAAATTCTACGTCTTCTCCAATAATGCCAACCCGCTTGAAGCTAACAAGGCATATAGTCCTTTTGCTCTCTACGCGACTATTAAACACGGTGGAAATTACAATAAAGCGGCAATAGCGTTGGATGAAAACAGACGTAACAACCCAGAAAAGACTGACCATTCAAATGACAATCTGATTACTAATGAAAGGCTCCAACAGAATAGACCCGCAAAAACGAACTCCATGTCAGACTTACTGTTAGAGATAACAGAGGAAGTGATATGCAGAGAGTTTCTTGATCAAGAAGGCAATCCCTATGTTGATATTAACCGCCAAGGTATCAGAGAGATCATGCGAGCAGATTCTGATTCGTTTCAGTACTTTCTACATGACCTTTGGAGACGAACAAAAGGTGGCACAATCACTTCTGCGCAGGTTCGAACAGTCTCCGAAACGATTGTAGCCAGAATACGAGTTGCGAAAAAACGTGAGGATGTTTTCATTCGCGTTGCAAGTCAGGATGATTGCATTTACATAGACTTGGCCAATGATGCTCACGAAGCGGTTAGAATTGATAGCAGTGGCTGGGATATTATTACTAATCCTCCTGTTGCGTTCTTACGTAGTGAGAAAACGATGCCACTGCCAAAACCAACCAAAGATGGCAATTTGAATCTATTGTGCCGCTTTGTAAACGTGACCGATAGTCAGTGGATTCTGTTAGTTGCTTATATTGTTGGTTGTTTCAATCCGCGGGGTCCGTATCCAATTCTATGTTTACAGGGAGAGCAAGGTAGTGCTAAAAGCACTACTGCAAAAGTCTTAAAACGTCTAACCGATCCTGGTATACCCGAACTCCGACCGGCACCTCGTGATGATAGATCTGTCATTTCTGCGGCACAGAAAAATTGGTTTCTTGCATACACCAACCTGAGTAGTATACCGCAGTGGTTGAGTGACTTCTTTTGTTGTCTGAGTACAGATGGGGGGTATTCGACACGTACCCTCTATAAGACGCTAGACGAGACCGTCTTCGAAGGAAAGCGCCCTCTTTGCGTTAACAGTATTACTGATATCATCACTCGTGGTGACCTACTTGACAGAACGGTTCTATTAGACCTAGAGCCGATCCCTGATAACAAACGTCTAGATGAGCATACCTTTTGGAAAGAATTCGAAACAGAAGTTCCGAAGATTCTAGGTGCCTTATATGATGCAATTTCAACGTCGCTACAAAACATCAAAACAGTAAATGTGAAGAGTCTGCCCAGAATGGCTGATTTTGCAAAATGGGTAGTAGCCGCAGAAGAATCGTTACCTTGGCAAGAGGGTCTATTCATAAAAACCTATAATGACAACCGTTCTGAAGCGAGCCAGATGATCCTACAGAGTGATGAGTCCGCAGGTCTAATAATCGAATTTGTCAAAAACATGGATTCAGACTCTTGGGCAGGTACAGCAACCGAGCTTTTGAAAGAACTGGGTTCCCTTAATCCCGGGTTTGATTTACTTCGAAAGGGCCCTCGTATACTGTCTGCTGAACTAAAAAGGATGGCTCCTAACCTGAGAAAGATGGGCATACAATGCAAATGTGGCATAAGATCTAACGGCAAAAGATTGATCACCCTGACTAGAAACTGCGACACTACCTAAAAACGGGTTTTCTTGCCAATGAGTTTAGATCTGGAAGCTTCACATTGTCTGTATTCTGAACTATTGGAACGATGGAACAACAGAAGGGTCGTAAGGGTCACAAGGGACGCAAAAATGAAAAAAGTCGCAAATTATAAGGGGCGTAAGGGACGCAAGGGTCGTAAAAGGGACGCAAAAATAGAGTCTGCCCTTTCTTTATATATACCTTCTTTCTCTACTATCATCTTCCTTTTTTTTAAAAAAAAAGAGTAAGAAGGTAGTGGTAAAAAAAACTTTTCGAATAGCCTTTTTGCGACCCTTGCGACCCTCCACCTTCTTCAGACAATTGTGCCGGTACAAAGAGTATACTGAATACTCGCGGCCCTGATCCTGATATACGGCGTTACACGTGTATTTTTTTAGAAGGAAATGTGCGCCTCCGGCGCTCACTGTAAGCCAATATCCAGGTGAGTTGATTTGCATACGGGGGTGGGTTCTGATATCCACCCCAGCCCTTAGCTGAGGAAGCATCGCTGCGAGATAGACTCTCTACAGATTCAAAAACTCCCGAGCATTGAATGGCTGTCTCAAAGGTCTACCTGTTTTTCCAGTATATGAGAGCCTATTTCAGATGATCAAAACGTTCTGCGCTTTGTCTTGACGCCTCGAATGACTTGTAGAACTCGAAATACCTTTCAGCGTGACTGTTGCGCAAACGCTGTGCGATTGCGTTCCAATTGGTTCATAATCTGGAGGTGATAGCTCAGCAATTGTGTGCTTGGGTCAGCTCACTTCAAAGAAGAAACACGTTGTGGTAAGCAGCGTTCCCATTAGGCCCAATCGGCACAAAGCAACTCAGTCTGTTCGAGCACAGTAACTGTCGCCGCTTCCTGCTTATTGGGCGGGTATTTGTACTTGCGCAAAACGCGCTTAACAAGCACTCGCAACTGCGCCCGCACGTTCTCTCGGAGAGTCCAGTCAATGGTGACATTCTTACGCACAGTATCTACCAACTCCCGAGCAATAGTCCTTAGAGTCTCATCACCCAGAACCTTCACCGCGCTGTCGTTCGTTCCCAATGCGTCGTAGAAAGCGATCTCTGCTTCTGTCAGGCCGAGTTCCTCTCCCCGTTTGTCGGCTTGTCGCATATCCTTTGCCAGACTTATGAGTTCTTCGATCACTTGCGCGGTCTCGATCGCTCGGTTCTGGTATCGGCGCAACGAGTTTTCCAGCATTTCAGCGAACGACCGAGCCTGCACGACGTTTCGCTTCGACCTGGTTTTTATCTCTCCTCTTAACAACTTCTGCAGCAGTTCGACCGCCAGATTTCGCTCCGGCATATTGCGAACCTCCGCCAAGAACTCATCTGAGAGTATTGAGATATCCGGCTTTTTAAGCCCAGCAGCAGCGAAAATATCTACAACTTCATCAGATACCATCGCCTTAGAGATAATCTGTCGAATAGCGTGGTCGAGGTCGTCCTCTCTTTGTTGTTCACTAGGTGCGCTTTTGGCAAATACTGCACGCACAGCTTGGAAGAAGCCGACATCATCCCGTATGCGCAGAGCAGCCTCGTGAGGTACTGCCAGCGCAAATGCCTGCGAGAGCTCTCTTACAGCCTGCATCAAACGATTCTTGCCGTCCTCTTGTGCCAAAATGTGTTCCTGTGCCGCTGGCAACAACGAAAGCCGCTCTTCTGCATTGCCTGTATTCCAGAACGACCAATCGAAACCGTGGAATAGTTCCGTGCAGACCTCGTGCTTTGTCAGCATCAATGCCACCGCTTCTGCCTGATCTATCACTGTGCTGCCGGTACCGCCACTTTCGGTATAGGTTGCCAGAGCTTTCTTGAGCTCATCGGCCAGTCCCAGATAGTCCACTACTAGCCCGCCAGGTTTATCTTTGAATACGCGATTGACTCTCGCAATAGCCTGCATCAGTCCGTGCCCTCGCATTGGCTTATCCATATACATTGTATGCAGACTGGGAGCATCAAAGCCGGTGAGCCACATGTCGCGAACAATGACTATCTGAAACGAATCTGCAGGATTCCTAAACCTCTTCGCCAATTCTTCACGGCGCTGTTTGTTGCGGATATGAGTCTGCCACTCCAGTGGGTCCGAAGCAGAGCCAGTCATCACCACTTTTAAGGAGCCTTCGTTATCACTATCGTTGTGCCAATCGGGCCGCAGCTCGACCAGTGCGTTATATAGATCAACAGCTATGCGGCGACTCATACACACGATCATTGCCTTGCCGTCCATAGTGTCAAGCCGCTTCTCGAAGTGATCGATCATATCACTTGCAATCAGTTTGATGCGATTCTCCGAGCCGACAACAGCTTCTAGCTGTGCCCATTTCGACTTCAACTTCTCTTTGAGTTCCATCTCTTGCCCTTCGGTCGCTTCCTCGAAGTCCGGATCGATCTTGGGCTTCTCCGATTCCTTCAACTCCAGCTTAGCGAGTCTGCTCTCATAGTAGATGGGAACTGTGGCCCCGTCTTCCACCGCGCGCTGAATATCGTATATGCTGATATAATCGCCAAATACTGCGCGAGTGTTTGCATCGGTTTTCTCGATCGGAGTGCCGGTGAAGCCGATGAAAGATGCATTAGGCAGGGCATCGTGCATATGCCGTGCGAACCCGTCGATGAAGTCGTACTGGCTGCGATGCGCTTCATCAGCAATCACAACAATATTGCGTCGTTTCGATACCGGCTCTTGGTCGCCGTCAGGCTCTGCAAAAAACTTATGAATCGTACTAAAAACGACACCGCCTGAGGCAACGGCAAGTTTCGCTCGCAAATCTGCGCGGTCTATGGCTTGAACAGGTGCTTGACGCAGCAGATCCCGACATCGAGCGAACATCCCAAAGAGCTGGTCGTCCAGATCGTTTCGGTCAGTAATCACTACCACTGTTGGGTTCTGCATTGCCGGGTGCAAAATCACTCTGCCCGCATAAAAGGCCATCGTCAGACTCTTGCCGGAGCCTTGTGTATGCCATACAACCCCTACGCGATGATCACTGCCTATCTCTACTGCCTCCAGCGTCGATTCCAGTGCAGCATTAACAGCGTAAAACTGATGGTAACCGGCAATCTTCTTTACAATCCCTCCACCGCCCATGTCTTCGAACACGATAAAATGGCGTATGAGATTCAAGAACTGACGCTTCTCAAAAACACCTTCCAGAACCGCCTGCAACTGAGGTTCTCGTGTATCATCTTCACCCAGTTTTCTCCACGGTTTGAACCATTCTTTACCGGCACCCAAAGCACCAATGCGCGCCTCAATTCCATCAGAAATCACCAGCAACGCATTAGTATTGAAGATAGTTGGAATCTGGGACTGATAAGTCTGAAGCTGCTGATACGCCGTCCAGATTGTGGCATTTTCATCGGTTGGATTTTTGAGTTCGATTACAGCTAACGGCAGACCGTTTACAAATACGACTACATCCGGCCTTCGTGTGTGATGTCCTTCTGAAACCGTGAATTGATTGACTACCAACCAGTCGTTATTGTCCGGATCGTCGAAATCGACTACCCGAACTTGGGCACCGGCGATAGAGCCGTCTTCTCGGGTATACTCCACTGTCACGCCGTCTATCATCAGGTGATGAGCAGCGCGATTCTGTTCCATAAGTGATGGCGCTTCAGTTCGTATCAGCTTTCTGTAAGCATCTTCTTGCGCTGCAAGTGGCAGATCCGGGTTTAACGTGGAAATCGCGTTTCGGAGGCGTCTTTCCAGCACTACATCGTGGTAATCAGGATCGCTGCGCTCCGGAGTCTTCCCGTCCGCCGCAATATCTGGGCCGTGATGGATTGCGTAGCCCAAAGCGCTGAACCAGCTAAGGGTCGCTTCTTCGACCTCATACTCAGTAAGCTGTCTACTCATTCGGTATGTTCACTTCCGACGATTTTAGCGTTACCTTACAAGGCGCACCGATTGCTTTGCGCTCGATGCGAAGCGTGCATATGTCATCTTTGGCAACTCTTGTTAGAAGATCCAGAATAGAATCTATGTCGAAGAAGAAGAGACGCTGATTCTTATGGCGGTCAGAAGCTATACAAAACCCATCCAACCCCAGACTCTCACCTTGAACGGGAGCGAATACATAGCTGTGAATCACCAGGTTACAGAACTGTCTAACCCCAACTGTCGTTCTTTTGGATTCGGACAGGTTGTAAAGCTCAAGAATCTTGTCTTTGTTCAGTATGTCTACCGGTTCACCATAGTGTGGGTGTACTTTGGCGTTAAGCGTAAACGCTTCCACCTCATCAGATATTTTGTAGGCATCCATTAGTTTTCGAATAATATAAGCGCAGATGAAGATTTCGCGTTCTACGTTAACGGCTGACTTTGCCCGCCATCGTTTTTGGTTTTTGCGTCGCCTCAACGATTCCGCTATTCGTGCTATTTCGCGCTTCCAAGGCCACGATTCATATATCATATAGCCCTTTCCACTATTCTTTCTGCATCCTTAACCCGCAGCTCGCCAGATATTAGCTTCGGGAGTAGTGTGTCGCGAATGGCGGCAAGGGTACGGGATAATAATAGATTGTGGACGATAGCATCTATCATCTTGTCTAACAACTGGCTAGCGGCACTCAACAATGGATCTGGTACTGTAAGCACTTTAGCTTCTGACAAATGATGACGTTGTATGTGACCCATTGTTGTGGCTTTTGCAGATGCTATATGCCGGAAACTGCCGAGGTGTTCGTGTAACCATAGATAGTAAAACCACTTTGGATATGTTTCAGATGTAACTTTGAAGAGATGCTGATTCAAAGCACCGCGTCCACCTGCCCACAAGACACACTCAAGAGAACCCGACCAAGAGAATAGAACATCCCCATCATCCACTATGTAAGCTGGTGGTATGTCGCAGCTTGCCCTATCAGCACCATTGGTTGTACCCGATCTAAGTTGTGCAATCTTTATCACAGGTAGGGAAAACGCGCAATCTGTTTTGGTTGGGTACTTCTGTAGGGCTAGTCCATTCAAAAATGAAGCAATGCTATCCAGCCCTGCAACTTTCCACCCCTTCGGAATCTCGCCGAGTTCTGAACTTTCGAATGAATCGGGGAACAGGTCGGCGATGTGTGGGGCTAGGCCGGCTGGTTTCTGTCCGGAAGCCTTAGCGCGGACAGGGTCAAAATCCACAAACCAGCTCTTGAATATTGCCCGCGCCATCTCCTCCAGCGTCTGGTTCATTCGACGGTTCAGTTCGATCTTGTCATCCAGCGTCCCAAGAATACAACCGATGGCCTGCTGTTCACGGATGGGAGGAACACTTACTGGCAATCGGTAAAAGGCATCCCGGCTGGTCGATGGAATCGCGGAACCGCTGTCCATGCCGTTGATGTCATAGGTCAGCAAGCAGTAATATGCCCATCGCAGATCCATCTCTTCCTTCGGATCGAGGAAGAAAGCCGTGTCGATCACGAAGAAAGGCTCGGGAGAGTAGTGAATGCCACGATACGCACCTTTGCGACCGACAACAACCCCGGGATGCATACACAGGGGTTCATCGTGCCAGCCAATCTGCCCATTGGTACCGAACACGCGGTATAGTCCGCTCTCACTTTGGTAAGTGCGCAATGACTTGCCATACTCCAATGTGGCAACATCACCCCACTCACATTGCCGCCATTCACTCGCCATAGCCGATATCCCCCCGGCTGGCCCAGATAAGTTTCGCCATCATTGCGCGCCGCCTTTCTTGTCGCGCCTGGGCTTCCTCTTCTTCGCCTCGGCTTCCAACTTCCCGAGCTCATCGACAGCTTCAACAAAATGACGGTCAACAGGCTGAGGCAACGCATCTTGGGTTTTGCGGTATTTCTCATACTCAAGCTCCGCTTTCAGCTTGGCGGCCTCGTGCGATACGGTTCCGGCGTGGGTCAGGATGTCACGGTCGCTTATGCGGATAAAATCGTCCAGCTTATCCACCCAGTCTGCCATTGTCATTGGCTTCCGTGCAACGGCTTGCAGTTCGGCGAAGTCAAGATATGCCGAAACGATCAGATTGAGCGCCTTAAGCTCTTCTTCACAGAGGTAGTTCTTGGCAACGCATACATCGCCCTTGCGTGGTCTATCGCCGGTCCAACTCGTTAGCCCCATATTGGGTTTGTCAGCGTCAGCTCTCGTGTGGATGATTTCGGCGGCGGTCTGCCGGGCAATAGCCCAGTGCATCTTGTTCTGCACAGTCTGGAAGAAGAGCTTAGAGGTTTCTACGTTCGGGTCGTAATCGACGCTGGTGGCGTATATATCAAGCACCTTACGCCAGAAGACGCGCTCAGATGAGCGGATGTCGCGGATGCGCTCGAGCAGTTCATCAAAATAGTCGCCGCCCCCGGCCTCCTTCAAGCGCGCATCATCCATCGCAAACCCCTTCACGATGTACTCTCGCAGTCTCTGAGTAGCCCATATGCGGAACTGCGTACCACGAAGGGATTTGACACGGTAACCAACAGAAATAATCACATCAAGGTTGTAATGGTCGATCAGGCGCTCTACCTGCCGGGTGCCTTCCATTTGAACTGTTCGGAAATTCCGAACAGTTGCCGCAGCGTCGAGTTCCCCCTCCTCAAACACATGTTTTATATGCTCGCTGATGTTTGCCTTGCTCGATTGGAACAGCTCTACCATCTGACTCTGAGTCAGCCAGACAGTCTCTCCTTCAAACCGGACATTCACACGCGTCAATCCGTCTTCGGTCTGATAGATTACAAACTCATTCGTAGCGTTGGGAATAATCTCATTTCCCATAACCGATGTCCTCCAGATTCGCCCAAATGAGGCTATCGAGCTTTTCGGACTCTTCCATCTGCTGCCGAAGTTGGGTAGTTAGCCGCGCCATCTTTTCCTCAAATGGCTCGCCATCGTCTTCTACCTCGGCCGCGCCTACATACCGTCCCGGAGTGAGTATGTGGCCGTGCTTGCGGATGTCGTCGAGTGTGGCAGCCTTGCAGAACCCGGAGGTGTCTTCATACGTTCCCGAGGTCTCATCACCGCGCCATGCATGGTAGGTGTCGGCAATGGTCGCAATGTCTTCATCTGTCAGCTCACGGTGCACGCGGTCGATCAGAGAGCCCATTTTTCGAGCATCTATAAAAAGCGTCTCACCGCGCCGGTCTCGGAATCTGTTATTACTCTTATTTCGAGCTATGATCCAAAGACACACCGGAATTTGTGTCGAATAGAAGAGCTGGCCGGGCAATGCGACCATACAATCCACCAGATCAGCTTCAATTATGTTCTTACGAATCTCCCCTTCGCCGGATTGATTAGAAGACATCGAACCATTGGCTAAAACAAACCCTGCGATGCCGGTTGGCGCCAAATGATGGATGAAGTGTTGAACCCAGGCGAAGTTTGCATTCCCGGCAGGCGGTGCGCCGTACTTCCAGCGCTTATCATCTTTCAGGAGATTCCCCCGCCAGTCACTGTCATTGAAGGGCGGATTTGCCAGCACGTAGTCGGCTTTGAGGTCGGGGTGACGGTCATTGTGGAAGGTGTCTCCGTAAGCAATCTGCGCATCGATTCCACGGATTGCAAGGTTCATCTTCGCCAGTCGCCAGGTTGTGTAGTTGGATTCCTGTCCGTATATAGAGATGTCGCCTATAGTGCCACTGTGAGCTTCGATGAACTTCTCGCTTTGGACAAACATTCCACCCGACCCGCAGCAGGGGTCATATACCCGTCCTCTGTAAGGCGATAGAATCTCTACCAACACCCGCACAACGTGCGCTGGAGTATAAAACTGACCGCCGCTCTTTCCTTCGGCGCTTGCGAAGCGGGCAAGGAAGTATTCGTAAACCCGCCCCAGCGTATCCCTCGAGCGATCCGCCTCACTGCCAAGGGCAATGTCACTTACCAAATCGATGAGCTGACCAAGCCGTTGTTTGTCGAGTCCTGGACGTGCGTAGTCTTTGGGTAGCACTCCTTTGAGTGATTCGTTGTCGCGTTCGATGGCAGACATTGCTTCGTCCAACAGGTTCCCAATGGTAGGCTGTTTGGCGTTAGCCTGCAGATGCTGCCAGCGTGCTTCTTTGGGCACCCAGAAGATATTGTCAGCGAGATAATAGTCAGGGTCTTCCGGATCTTCACCTTGGTCGCGCTCGCTATAGAGTTCTGCATGCTTGGCTTCGAATGCGTCCGAAATATACTTCAGGAATATGAGACCCAGGACCACATGCTTATACTCTGCTGCGTCCATATTGTTTCGCAAAGCATCGGCAGCAGCCCATAGTTTTGCCTCGAAACCAAGGTTTGCATCATTGCCATTGGCAGTGCTGTTCTTCTTTGTAGCCATTTGACCCACCCATACTCTGCATCGAGTTTGTTCTCCCTGTTATCATCTGGCCAGCCGGATTTAAACCAGCTCGTCGATTTCCTCTGTTCGAGACATTCAGCAGTGAGGATTCTGTGAGCTTGCATAATCTGGCCTTCAATCCGGATGATGCAGTAACGAGCTATCGTCTGGAGTACCTGGATTATATCAGACGAATGTATGAAGTGACAACCGAGACGCTCTTACTCTGGAGTGGTCATACTACATTGCAGCAATACCGCGATGTTTGAGACGAACGGATGGTATTCCACTAGATGTGCTCGAGCTTCTGCAGATGACCTACAACCCCTAATCCATAACGTCCATCCGTTACACGTGTATTGCTTGCTAAAAAAACAGAAAACAGTGCACCTTGCCAGTGGTTGTTCAAGTGGGTTCTTCATCTTGTGCGCGATACTAGTGCGGTTATTCGGGGTCAGTCCAGCTAGTATTCTGCAAACCTGGCTTATACTGTATAGTCACTGTATCAGAATAATCACCTGTTCATCTCCTGCAAGGATTCAATCTACCCTCCAAAAAGTACTCGGCACGACGCACTGTCAGCTTTTTCCAGCCTATCTACAAAGTCATTGGTATAGAACATATCTGTGTCGTGCTTCTGTGCTCTAACACGTATTTGGAAATCCGGATTTGATGGATCTGTTTTGTAGAGAACCAAACCCAAACCAAATAGCATACACAGTGCCTCCATACGGCTCTGATCATCGTTAGAGATCTCTTCTGGCAATGCGAGATATACTTTGTTACTAAAGAGCCTGTACGACACAGCTTGGCCAAATGCAGAAATAACTTCGGTAGGATCGAGTTTGATTTCAGCTGTTATGATTTCCGGATCAAACTGTATCAACGCTCGTTTAGATGGTCTGTTAACCCCGATAACATCTGGAGTGCCCCATTTCTTTCCGATTCTGTTGCCTCCGAAGCTAATGGCCTCCGTGTATTCTTCAAGGTCGCCTTTGAGCCACTCAGCAAATGACTCGTAGAAGTCGCTCTCGTCTATTTTCTTCTGATCTATCGATTCTTTAATTACCTTATCTACTGCTTCCTCGTCTGTATTCCTAAGCTCATAAAGACCCTGGCTAGGTTTGAATATATCCGGGTCTCCTCCTGTTCCTAACTCGTAAACGGTGCAGCGAATTGTATGGCTAGATGTATTTGGTAACACGAACTGCAATCGTTTCAGGAGCTCTGTATAGCGTATTCCTTCCGGTGTCTCTCGCAATAATGCAATTACTGCATCACGCACTTTACTTTTCTGAGTTGGCTTACTCATCATTCCCTCCCGTTTTTACTGTTCTTATTGTAATAGTCTCCCTTTGCAAATGCTGACCGCTACAAATCTGCGATCACTTATACCTTACAGGTCAGTGACATATGCTAACGTCAACACTACCAAGGTTATCTCTTCTCTATCACTCGCACCTATCGCTTGCTATTTCTCAAGACCGTGGTGGAAGCTAAGCCACGGACTAGCTGTCACAAAAGCGAAACCCACAGATACGAATGTCACTGTACATCTGCAATTATACCCACCATTACATAAATCGTAACTATTCATCACAATACTTGTCAATCGGATAAAAATAAGCCCATTTATATTTCTCCTGGACTCAGAATGCTTTCCCGTATACTTCATACTCACCGAATTAAGCAGGAGCGACTCTACAAAAAGCTCGAAACCGCCAAGATGATACTATCAAAGTGGACACGTTCACGAAGGAGCCTAGGAAGACCTCGATTGTCTCTTTCAATTCTGCTTTACACAAAAGACCGCAGGAAAAAACTGCAACTATATAGACATTTGAACCTTTTTGTAATAGGTGCAGTAGTGGCTAGAAGCAACGGAGGGTGCTAATCTCTTGTAGAAGTTGTTTAAAAGGAACA
>CAZCCV010000036.1:0-21201 GCA_964497515.1 uncultured bacterium
TGATTCCGCTGATTTCCTTGCCCACCATATTATCGGGATCGATGTCAACGATGAGGTAGTCTGGTTCTTGGTTGTTCCACGGGGTTGCCCAGTTGGTTTCGAGGTTTCCATCGAAAGCCTTCTCACCGGTAACGCCGGCACCTTCCTCGGTGCTGACCATATAGTAATCAGTTCCCTGAACAATGTTCTTGCCAGCAAGCTTGTCCAGAGCGAAGTCGACTACCGCAGTTGCACCCATCGGGACGGCAATTACAACGTCGGCAGTCGGCGTGAAGCCGTCTTTCCACGCAGCAACGTATACCGGACTCTCGTACGGTGCATAGAATGAGTAGTTGCCCTCGCCATCAGTAGTTGCATACCAAGTGGCGTCGGCTGTTGCATTAGGGAAGAAGCTCATGCCAACAACGGCATTCGGAAGACCGATGCCACCGATGGTGACCTTACCCGTAACGATCTCACCACCGCTTATCCAGTCCTGGTATGGGAATGAAGCCGGATCGTTAGGAAGCTGAGTCCAGGTAAGCGACGGATCATTCAGGTTGGCTTTGAACCACTCAGTAGAATTGGTGTAAGATCCATTGTGGCGTCCACCACCGACATAGAGTGTTCCGTCCGGGCCGATTGCAGCACCGCCGAAGCACATTCCTACAGGCATCTGACCAACAATGGTAACGGTGTTTGTTGCAGGGTCGAAGCACTGGATATCAGCAACGTCGTGATTGTCCACGTCCTGTCCACCGCAGATGTAGATCTTGCCATTGTAGGCAGCAGGTGTATGAGGTCTGTGCACACCAATAATTAGGTCGGCGATCGGATCGGTTGACCATACCCCTGTCGGGATATCGTACGACCAGATAGCTGTCGTGTAATTCGCAGTTCCCTGTGCTGTCTTCTGTTGGCCGCCAAGGATATACATCTTGTCACCAACTACGACACCAGCATGATGCATAGCTCCAACAGGTCCCGGATCGATCAGTGTCCACTGACCGGTCTGCAGGTTACACGACGCAAACGACTCTATGGCTCCGTCCGGACCCCAGAATCCCCCACCCAAGCAGTAGGCTGTATCGCCGTGGATAACGGCAGAGCCGAGGTACTGTGACAAATAGCCACCACCAAATGGGTTGTCTGGCATAGCCAAGTATCTCAGCCAGCTATCTGTGGCGGGATCGTAGCGGAAGAACGCGCCGTCCCAGGTAGGGTAACCGGCGTGGATGAAAATTTCTTCCACTCCGTCCCCATCGCTGTCGTAAGCAAACGCCTGGGAAGTTCCGTAGTAGGATCCATCACCTACACTGCAGAGACCATCGTTGTTGGTGTCTGCACCTTTAGGGCCAGTGCCATCGTACTTGGCAGCGGCCCAAGTGTTTGTAACTGGGTCATATATACTGGCTCCGCTCTGCCTGTTAGCCCAGTATCTATCAGGGTCGGGCTGGGTGCCATCGTCCAAATCAACAGTGGCCGAACCAGCTAACCAGTATACCTTGCCATTAGCGAACACTGCCTGGGCGTTAAGCCTAGGATGTGACTCTGGCGGATATACCTGTGCCCCAACTGATACTATCGCTGCTAAGAAGCAGGCGACAACCAGCAATGAGAGTAATCGGTTCAACGATTCATCCTCCTTTCCTGACACTTCAGGTAGTGTGAGTTCTGCGCAGGAAGTCTTTCGACAACCCTGCACCCAGTATTCGCGCCAAATACAGAGGAATCCCATCCTCCGTTTCGCGCTTCGGCCACTACCCCTGACGCAGTCCGTCGTGCGGTACTGCGTAACCGCGCAGGTTGCCAACGGTAGTCCCTATCTACTGTTGGCTGGCGCTTCCAGTCAGGTTTTGGCGGATCGTATTTGGCGGCCGCTTAGCTCGCATCTTTGTGCAAGTCCCGCAGCCAATCCGCCGGATAACTAAGTGGCTTTTCTCTCTCGATTCAGTGTTTTGGGACAGCAAAAATCGAAAGGAAAACCGAACCACTCCTAGTTAATACACTAAGTACCACACACCAGAGCATATGTCAAGATACAATCAGCGATTATGAGCTAGTACAATTACCAGTTTTAGGGAAAGCCACAGAGAATACACCCTGTAGACGTGCTGGTACAACAGGTTGCACGCGCACTGTTATAATGTAGGCTCGATTTGTGCAGTATATCGCATTCTAGGTATGGCAGTATTTGAGAGGTGCGAGACACAAAAAAAGGGGGCGCGAGAACACTCCCGCGACCCCTTAAATCAGGCTGGTTTTGCCAGCCCTCTATTGGTTATTCAGCAGGTATCCCAAACCCCACATGGGTTCAGATCCACCCCATCCTGGACCGACGTACGTTCCAGGAACTGCGAACTGAGTGACAAGTCCGAAGCTGTCTCCCGTGCCGTTGAACACTTTAATCAGCACGCTGTTAAGTCCGGCGTTCAGCAGGATTCCAGCGATGTTATCCTGACCATAATCCACGGTTCGCGACGCAAAGTAGTTGGAGAACACTTCCTGGCCGTTTACCCATACCTTGACACCGTCATCGCTGCCAATTGGTATATCTACCATTTGGTCGAACGGCGACCACACGTAAACGTGCGCATAAGCGACTCTCTTGTGGCAGTCCTGCGGATAGAGTATTGCCTCAAGGTCAACCAGCTCATCGAGTCCGTCGTGGCGGAACCAAGCTCTCTCAGAGCCGACTGCGTCCCCTACGCTCGGTCTTACGGTAGCCTCAGTAAGAACTCCACCAGTCGCTTCGGCGATGTAGTCGGTCTCCAGCGCTGTCATCTGATCCAGCAAGCCCTCTCCGAATACACCAACGAACAGATAGTCTCTAAGCGCCTTGATTGGCCCCTGGAATGGCAGCGGATGGATACTCGATTCCGCCAACTCCCAGTCGACCTGTTCGTTTCTCATATAGAGCACTGGCGCACCATATTCGGACGATACAATCCCTCTGACGCGAATGACATCGCCTTCCTGCGGCATAGCGATTTCCTCGCCGCAGTAGACCTTTACAGGTGCAGGGTTGCCATCTACGACAGTGCCATCGTCCAGCACGAAGTAATCGGCTCCAAGGTCGATTACAGTGCCGGACAGCTTAACCAGAAGATCCTGAGCAAGCGACGTCCGGGCAGCTTTTGCATTCATAGCCAGGCAGTCAGCAGGTCTGGTATCAGCCACCCAGAACACAGTCTGAACGTCGAGATACTTTCTGCCGTCATCGGTCTCTTTGACGAGTCCGGAGAGCTGCACGGCATCACCCGCACCTACCCAGCCGTCACCGATTATGGGGTTGTCAGTTCCGAGCATAATGCCAGCGGATCTGTCGAGCTCTTGAGCGAATGCGAAGCCTTCAGGTACTCCGCCGTCGGAGACAGCAGTCAACTGCTTAGCAAATAGGGTGGCATAGGAGTCTACAGGCATCTTCTTAACGTCAGCGAGGACGTTGCTCTCTGGAGATGCCAGAGGCACTTCCTCAACAACCACGTCATCGACTGCCTGAATGACTGGTTCACCGTTGCCAACAGAGATCAGTGTGCCGATCTGGTCGATCAGCATATATGCAGAACCGTAAGGCGGGACTACGCGATACTGCGGCTCAGTTCTCCACCAGTTCCAGTTGGCATCCCATCGCCCCCAGCCATAAAACGCGACGGTCTGTCCTCCGGTGACAGTGTTCATATCATCGGCAAGGAAGAGGATTCGATGCGAGTTGCGATATGTTTCCCATTCACTTCCTGTACGCCACATCCACACGTTGTAGCCGTGCAGTCCGTCAGCTTTAATTGGGAACATCGTTCCATACAAACCTGCCCACTTGCCTTCGTCATCCGGATCGGTCGTCTCGCGCATATCGAGGATACCACAAGCCGTTCCTCCGGGTGTGTGGTTGTGGGTGGTGTCTCTCGCAAACATTGTCTCTCCCTGCGGATCCCATTCCATCATGGTCCAGTCGGCCGGTATAGAGGGATCCAGCGGATCCGGGGTCTCGAAGTCCCAGTTGGGAACAAGGCTTGTCTCGCCCGGTTTGGCCTGCAGGACGATATCCTGTCTTACGGAGGTGCCATCGCCCACGAGTGGAACAATGCCGTCGGAGTTGGCAAAGCCGAGCGCGTCGGCCGTAAGCAGTGTAGGGCTTCTAAACCACGAGAAGCTGTAGAAGCCCGACTCGTTGGTGCAGATCTGGCGGTATCCAGCGGGGTTCAGTTTGCTAAACCCGATGTGAACCAGCGCGCCGTCTATCGGGTTGCCTTCGGCATCTTTGATATATCCGTGCACCGAACCCATATTCTCGAACTCGGAATCGTAGTGGATTACCGCTTCATACAGACCGTATCTCGGGCCGTATCGGCCATATTCGGTGCAGTGAATCCGGATAGCTCTGGCGTTTATAGGCGTTTCAAAGCGAATCGGATTGACGAATGGAGCAGCAGGGTCATCCTGGAAACCGCCACCCGCCTCCAGCACTTCATAAATCGGTATCCATCCAAACCACGGGTTCGGCATCTGGTCAGTATATTCAACTGTATACTGAGCCGGATAGAAGTGCGACCAGTACAAAGTGACACATCTGATATCGAATGAGTTGCCGTTGTCTGGATCAAGATCTATGTATATGTACTGATCCGAGAGCGAGCCCGTCGGGTCGTTCGCAGTAGTCCAAGAGGTTGTGAGGTCGTTATCAAAAGCATCTTCAGCAGCGCCACTCTGGCTGCTGTACTGCACCTCAACGGGTCTGGAGGCTGTGCCGAGCGCCAGGTTTCCACCGGGACTGGTTACCAGTTCCAGATCTGCAACGGATGTTACTCCGTCTTCGCTTTGAATTAGAGTATCAGCAGTTGGCTCCCAGCCGTCTTTCCAAGCAGCGACATACATGCTGCCGTTAGCTATATAAAATGGTCCGAAGCTGCCGTCGGCTCTTGCTCGGGTGTACATCATAGGGTCAGATGTTGCCTGAGGAGTCAGTTTGAATCCGACGAATGCGCCAGGGACAGGCTCTCCCATATATGTTACAGTGCCAGCGACCTTGCCAAACTCATTCCCGCCCTCTACTTCAACAATGGAACAGTCATCAATATAGACAGTTCCTGTGTTTGTGGGCGGAGCCATATTTGGTTCGACGTAAATGGATATTGCCACATAGTAGCAACCAGCGGTCATCTGGATAGGTCCGGTAGAAATCTCTTTCCACGTACCGGTTGCGCTGCTATCAAATGTGGAATAGCCTGCGTCGATAATGTCGCCGGCAATGCTCAACTGGTGCCAGCGTATTCGACATTTCACGTTAGTGGTTTTCTTTATCCACGCTCTGAAGTCGTATTTGGTTTTGCCCGATGGGTCGACAGGTACGGCCCACTGTCGCGGTCCGTTAGCACCCACAATGGGGTTGCTCGTCGTCCCGTTTATGGCAAATGCTTTGGTTCCCCCGTGCACGGTTGCCCCGGGAGTGCCAGTAACAATAGAGTACGAACCACCTGTGCCGTCCGCCACACCAAAGCCGTAAGTGATCCACGGCGGCGGTGGAGTACCTTCTCCGTCCTCAAATCCGGGATTTGCCAGGATATTCGTCTGAGCAATTGCAGCTAACGAAAACCCGACTACCAGGAAGAGAATGGACAGACAGAGCAAACACTTCCTCATATTAAGCCCTCCTTCTCCTCATACATAAGTATAATAAGTGACACCAAACCAGCTTACTTCAGGCTATCCTACGCATGGTGAATAGTCAACTGGCAATTTTGCCAGTTGACAAAGGGCAGAAGCCGCTAATCTTACTGATGCTCTATCAAAGTTTTTAGTTCTTTAATCTTCTCTTTCAGCCCTGGCAATGCGTGTGGTGGTCTTACCGGTGCAGGAAACGCTCGTTTAAGCAAATCCCACCAGTTGTAATCGCGAACATATACCAGATCGAATAGCATTACGCCCTGCGTTGTTGAGTTAGCCGTCTCAATCGCGCGGATGAAAGCCTCTGGATCCTTTGCGTACTGAAGAAGATAAAGCCCAGCGTATACGAAGGTATCATCTTCAACCACGTCATTCGATTCCTTGCCCGCAGCTTCCACCGAACCGGATTCGTTAGCTCCTGCTGCGCGCGCTTCGGCTCTCGTTGGATATTGATAGTAGCACCCAGTGGTCATCCAGTCCACGAGATCAGCGTAACCGGTTTCCTTATATGTAGGGGATGCAAAATCGTAAGGAGGCTTATGATCTGGGCTCGCCCAGTTTACACCAACGTCATAGTACGAACCGTACCACGATCCGACGTAGGCTCCAACGAGCGCATCCGGCCGGATGGACTTTATTACCTCCTTAGCTTCCACAACAAAGTCTCGTATTTGCTTGGCTCTCCATTCCATCCACTTGCCGAAGTGCTTGCCTCGCACCATCTCACGGCCGGGTATGGGGTCTATGGCAAAGATGTCCTCAGGAAAGTTCTCCACTCTTTTGCCCAACCATTCTTCGAACTCCGCCCTCGAAAGCTCACTAAAATCAGCATACATACCTGGGTAGCGCATTCTGTCGAAAACAATGCCATCGACTGCGTAGTTTGTAGCAATCTCGGCTACTACTGCAAGCTCGTAGGATTTCGCTTCTAGGTTAGCTGGGTTTACAAAGATGGCTTTGTGCTGGTCGGCCGCCTTACCCGATAGAACGAACTTGGGGCGACCTTCAATCGATATGCACTTGCCTGTTTCGCTGTTAGCCGTAAGCCATTCGCCTGCTACACCGCTGCCAAGAACAGCAAATCCGTTAGCGGGGAAGGGTGTTACAGGTTCACCAAAAGCTGCCTCGGTCACAGTGCCGTTTTCGTCCGCCTGCACGATGAACACATCCGCCTGAATGTTCGTCGGCATGGCCTTCTCTTTGCTTATCAGGGCGAGTCTGCCGGGAAGCGGCAGTCTATCGGTGCAGCTTATCGGGTATCCGTCGGCACCAGCCGCAGAAACCCAGCGTTCGACGTCATATTCTATACACTGCCATTCGGGGTGCGAGAGTGCAGAACCGCCTTCCTCCATACCGATTCTACCTTCTGCAAATACATTGATTGCGGCGTGAACCTCAATTCCGACTCTATGCCCTTCCTCGACCATCGCTCTCAGCAAATCAAAATACTGAGGATACTGCACGCCCTTCGACTCTTTCAGCTTGGGTGCGATTTTACTGTTGTACAGCACCACGCCCGAAAGCGGCTTAACATCCACGACTATAACGTTGATATTAGCTTCTTTGCACCGGTCTGCCAGTGCGGCCACTTGCTCTTTTGTATTAAGGGCGCGAGCGTTTGCATCAGCGTCGCACCAAAGCACCCGACCCTGCAGCCCGCCGACCCCGGCAACAGCGTTCGTGTATTTTCCAGCAATCGCTGCAGTGGAGACAATTGTCATTCCCATTACTCCCACGATCAGTATTAAGCGAAACAAGCGGTGTACCCCCTGATAGTCCATCTTGAGTCCAATTATAGCACGGCAAAGACGAACCGAGAACGATGCGCTATTCTCCGTTGTTCTGGATAGACACTCCCGCCCCATTGGAATGTTCAGTTTCGTTTGACTTAGTGTAGCCCGTCAGCTATTATCTGTGAGGAGGGCACGTGTTGAATGGGGCGAGAAAAAGGCAAGTGACTAACGGTGATGCAAAGAAGGTCAAAACTGCATTTATTGGGTGCTCGGTTTTCATAACTTTTGTACTTTTTGTGCTCGTGCTGCTGATGATTTCACTGTTCCGCAGCCCATATTATCAGCACATCGCAGAGTGTCGAAGCAACATCCAGCGACTCGGAGATGCCCTAGGCCGCTACGCCGATAAAAACGATGCGTATCCCGACGAACTCACCGACCTTGTCCCGGACTATATCCCCAAGAGTGTGCTTTACTGTCCATCAGATAAAAAGAACAAATCCCGCTCGACCTATGAGTATAATAAGCCCGAGATAGACTATCCGGGAAATGCAATAATACTCATCTGTTATAATCATCATGGGTCATCATCTGTGCCAGGTGTAAGGATTCATTATCTGAAGAATGGCACAGTTACGCTCTGGTCGGCGCAGAAGTAAGAGAATGAGATGCCTGTGCCAGGAACCGGTCTTGCACCTGCCGAAAAGTCTCCGTAAAGATGGCTGTATCGAGTTGCCCGCCTTCACCTCTAGCTCCACTTTGGCAACACTCGCGACGGTTTGGGTATAATACAATAGTATGTTTACCTCGGTCACGGGAATTCGACTGGCTGTAGTCTTTGCAGCGTCAGCGGCAGCGATAGTGCTTCTCACAGACTACTCCGTGAGCAGTGTTCTTCTGCCTGTTTTTTTGCTCCTTACCTCTATGTTTCACCACGAAGACAATATCGCTGATCTGCGTGCGTCTGAAGAACGCTGCCGGCTTCTAACCGAAACCGCCAGAGTATACATACACCATTTCACTCCTGAAGGCATCGTCACCTATATGAACGCCTATGCCGAAGAGATCAGCGGTTATTCGCGCGAAGAAATCATCGGCAAGAATTTTATGGATATATTCGTGCCCGAATACAACAGAGAGACTGTAACAAAGATGCTCGAGCCCGTATTCGCCGGTGCCATCGCTGTGGACTACGAAGCTCCAATGCTTACCAAGTCTGGCGAAGAAAGGATTATGCTCTGGAGCGGAGCACCGATAATGGGTGCAAACGGGGAACCAGAAGGTATTGTAGCCAGCGGGTTGGATGTTACCGACCGAAAACAGATTCAACAAGATCTGATTCAATCAAAAGAACAGTATTGTGCTCTTATCAATGATACTCCTGTGGCCGTGGTAGTTGTGAGCGGAACCGGTATAGTTTATGCAAACCGTCGCTTCCGGGCGCTTACCGGTTATTCACGGAAAGAATTGAGTCGAATGGAAGTCTCGCAATTGGTGCATCCCGCCGAGAGCGATAGGCTCCACGATACACTCTCACTGCTTTTCGCTGGTCAACCGGTGTCGCAACCTATAGAGTATCGGCTGAAAACAAAGACTGGCGAGGAGCGCATTGTTCAAGGGCAGGCATTGAAAACCGTCTTCGATGGTCAAGATGCAGTGCTTGCAAGCGTTACAGACATTACCGACTTCAGACGCACACAAGATGCCCTCCGTAACTCAGAACTCCTCTATAGAACGTTGGTCGACCGCAGTCTGGCTGGCGTTTTTGTAATGCAGGATGCGAGCGTTGTGTTTACTAACAAGCGTGCGCGCGAGATTCTGGGTTACACACGGGAAGAAATCGAGCGGTTGAGTGCCTGGGATCTTGTTCATCCGGACGATCGAGCAATGGTTATGGATAGAGCTATGCGAAGATTAAATGGTGAGAGGGTTGCCGAACGCTATGAGTATCGATTGATGCACAAGAACGGTCAGGCACGTTTGGTTGAATCCTGGTCGGCGCTAATTGAGTATAAGGGCACGCCCGCTATCCTTGCGAGTTTTTTGGATGTCACCGAAAGGCAAAGAACAGAGGAGTTGCGTTTGGAGGCTGAACGCGAGTTAGAGCGGCACAAACGCCGACTGCATTCCCAGGCGATCACAGCACTCACGCGCGGTAAGCTCGAGATATTGGAACCCGAACAGATGCGATCCAGAGTCGCAGGGGATCAGTTGGCTGTTGAAGTATCCGAGCATATGCACGTTCGGATAGCGAGACATATGGTAAAGGAGTTTGTAGCCAATGCAGGTCTCGAGGGCGAGAGATTGAACGATTTCGTGCTCGCTGTGGGCGAAGCTACTGTAAACGCAGTGAAACACGCCGGAGCGGGAACCGTTACTGCAGGTAGAAGGAATGGGGTTGTATGGGTGGCCGTGGCCGACAAGGGGCCAGGGATGGATTCATTCGTCCTTACCCAGGCGGCACTCAGCAAGGGGTTCTCTACAAAACCTTCTTTGGGCCTTGGTTATTCGTTTATCCTCGATGGATCAGACCACGTCGTTCTCGCCACCTCTCCAGAAGGGACCATTGTGGAGATGGAGAAAAACATCGATCCCCCCAAATCAACGCTTCCTATAGATATATCGCGGATTCCGGATCTGTGGTAGTCACATTACTATGTTGAGGTCGGTTCCGTCAGTTGCACATTCGCCTTCTGGAGAAACACCAAGTACCTTCGTTCGATAATGCGTGCGTTCCACCGCCAAAGTGCCATCCGTGTAGCAGTAAGTGTTTTGTCCGGTTTCCGTGGCCAGATTCCCCGTATACACGAACTTCAGCCCTCTATCTTTGCCAATCTTTGCCGCTCCAAAGAGCGTCTCCGGAGGGGTGGGAGGCACGTCCTGCATCTCAGCATAGGGGAAGAACCTGGTTACGTGCCAGGGAGTGAGATCTCCAAGGTTGTCGCGTATCCACTCGGCAATCTGTGTTAACTCACTTTCGGAGTCATTCCAGGATGGAATGATATTCGTTATACACTCCACGTGCATATTCCACTTCTCCTTTGCACGTTTGGCGGTAGCCAAAACGCCATCGACCGACGGGACTTTGATGAGCTCTCTATAGAAAGCGCTCGACATACTCTTGATATCTACTCTGTAAACGTCGAGATAAGGCCCAATGGCATCCAAGTGCTCTTCGGTAGCATATCCGTTAGTAACATATACGGTATACAGACCAGATGCTTTGGCAAGTTTGGCAGAGTCCAGCGTGTACTCGAGCCAGATACTCGGTTCATTGTAAGTCCAGGCTATGCCCTGACATCCAGATTCGCGCGCAATTCTCACTAGGTCTTCAGGAGTGAAACCATAGTGGCACAGGTTGCTGGGAGATACAGCGTCGGCAAATGATATCTGCCAGTTCTGACAGAACATGCACCGGAAATTGCAGCCAAGACTTCCTACAGAGTAGACCTGTGACCCCGGTTTGAAGTGGTAAACAGGCTTTTTCTCGATCGGGTCGGCGGCAGCAGACGATACAACACCGTAGGTTGTAGTGTAGATTGTGCCTCCTGCGTTGATTCTCGTCTGGCAGTAGCCTGCTCTGCCATCTGGAATCACGCATCTTCGCTGACACACGTTGCACCTTACGCGCTTATCACCCAGGCTCTCCTGAAGCAGTGACGGCTTGAGAATTCTGCTTTCAACGAGCTTTCGGTACTCCGCTTCTTCAACTCGAAGAAGATCAGATTCGCCAACAATGTTGTTCTCGTTCATACGGCCTCATCCTATCTACAATTAATAGTTTCCAATATTCTGACAAACATTGCAGCAAAAGACTGCTCCTGCCGATAATGAGTCTTGATGAATAACTCTTACCCAGGATTAATACTGGCTGCAGCAGGTGTGTTTGCACTGGCGGCTGCTATTGGCTTTTCCGGGCTATCGGTAGAATGTGCAATTGTACTGAGTGCATTGGCCATTTTAACCGCTGTGTTCTGTTCATTTGCCCTTTTTACTCGCTGTCGAGTCCGTTCGTCTGAGAACATCATACACGAGCGTGAGGGAGATGTCCTCCATGTCCGTACCAGATAGTCTGCTCCGGCGTTTGGCCGAAGTCACCGCAGAAGCAACTCAATCGGATATCGCTGTTGTTCTGATATCCGAAGGGGCATCTCTTAAGGTAGCGGCAGGTCACAACGTCAAAACGCACGGTGTGCTGGGCGCTTCTGTACCACTTGGTAAAACCACATTCTGCGGCAAGACAATCGCAAAAGACCGCGAAGCAATGCTCGATGACATCTCCAAGCTGCCTGCGCCTATTCGTCCTGCTTTTGAGCTCTGTGGGGCGAAAGTCGTTCTGGGGATACCTATTACCGGCAGCGAGTCGACAGGTATACTTCTGCTGGGCACTTCACGCTATTCCTATAACGAATCCGAAATCTTGAGCGCAAAGAATATGGCCTGGTTGGCTGCACCAATGCGTGCACACGATCGCCTGCTTAATGAACTCTCCAAAGAAGTCAACGAACTCCGATGGCTTTCTCGGATAACCGATAGAATCAGCCTCGAAGATGGGCACGATAAGGTCATAACAGCCATTGCCGAGTCAGCAAGCGAGCTGCTCGAGGCTGATGCTGTCGCGCTTTACCTTCTGGATGACCATACCAAACGTCTGAACTGCGCTGTTTCAGACAGACTGCCTTTTGCTCTAGTGGAACCGAAGTCCGACAAGCAGCAGTCTATGCTTCTTGATGCTCTCGGCCAATCAGAACCGCTTTCCGTTCCGGATTTGCAGCAGCTTCCGACGGAATCACCGTTGCGCGAGTTAATACTGGATGTGAATATCCGCAGCGTCATCGGTCTTCAACTACGGCACAGAGGCAAACCGATTGGTCTTCTGGTCGCAATGTACCGACGTCCTAACGCAGCTTGTGAACGCCGGATGGAACTCTGCCGAGTGCTTGCCCTCGATGCCGGGGTTGCGCTCAACTACTCCAGACTTTTAGAGCAGTCCAGATGCCTAGTGCGCGATTTAGAAGAAGCTAACGAGCGACTCCAACAGCAGGCCGTGCACGATGGTCTCACAGGACTTCCTAACCACAGGTCGTTTCATCAAAGGCTTACAGAGTTCGTTCACCGAGTTGGCAGGTACGGAGAAACATTTTCCGTTGCGATGCTGGATGTCGACCATTTCAAGGCTTACAACGACGCATATGGCCACCAGGAAGGGGACCTAGCGCTCCAGCAGATTGCTCAAATAATCTCCAAATCGCTCCGTGAAGCCGATCTTCCCGCAAGATACGGCGGAGAAGAGTTTGCGATAATTATGCCGCACACTTCAAAAACGCTGGCGCGAATCGGAGTCGAGCGCATCCGCAAGGCCATCGATACATTCGTGTTTAGAAACGGCAAGCTGACGATCTCCGGAGGAATTGCCGAATGTCCTTCAGATGGCGTTACGGCAAATGAAGTGCTGGAAAAGGCAGATAGAGCACTCTATCACTCGAAACTGACAGGTCGTAACCGAGTATGTCTGTGGGCGACATCACCGGAGGATAACATATCAGCCGAGTCGAGCAGCGAAGGACGTGTAGTGACGGTTCTGGTGGTCGAAAACGACCGTGAAGCGAGGCGTGCTATGGAAAGCGCTTTGCACCAAGCAGGCTATGAACTGTCTCGCGCATCTTCCACTCAAGAGGCCATAGGGCTCTTGAGAAGCCAGAAGTTCGATATAATGCTTTCAGATTCGCTGATACTCGGCACAGAGGGGATGCAAGTCCTTGGCCTTGCATCGTCGATTCACCCGATGATGCCCATTGTTGTCACCACAGCACCGTCCATGGCGAATGAAGCCAGGCAAGCGATGCGGCACGGCATAACCGACCTTCTCGTCAAACCGTTCAATGTGCAGGAACTTCCGGTTGTCATCGAGCGAAACCTGGAACGAAAACGCATAGAGCGGCAGATGCTCCTCGAAAAGAGCACAGGAATACTCCTGCAGGCTATTGATGCTCTTGTCGCAGCAATTGACGCAAAAGACAGCCTCACCGCTGGCCACACTGCGCGAGTCACACACATATCGCTTGCTATAGCCGATACTTTGGGTTTGCCGTCCGAAGAGCGTTACACTCTTGAGCTTGCAGCCAGACTGCACGACATCGGCAAACTCTCTCTGCCGGACTCTGCACTCAACAAACCAGGGCGGCTTTCGGATGAAGAGTGGGCCGCAATGCAGCGACACCCACTTGTCGGCAGTCAGATCGTCGGAGCGATAGAGGAACTCTCCTATATTTCGACGATCGTTCGTCACCATCACGAACGACTCGATGGGAACGGTTACCCGGATGGGCTTCAGGGCGAGGCAATTCCATTCCTTTCTCGTATTATCGCGGTTGCAGACGCCTTCGAAGCTATGACCAGTGAAAGATCGTACAGACAGCGGATGACTACCGATGAGGCTACCAGTGAGCTTCGCAGATGTGTCGGCACACACTACTCCGAAGAGATTGTAGAAGCCTTGGTAGAGAGCTTGAAATCTGGAGCTATCGAAGAAGAGACCGAGTGCGACGCAGCGTAGTTGCCTTCTTTTAACTATCTGATACCCAGTTCCGGCTTCGCCCGCACAAACCTCTGAATACTATCCAGGCCAAAAGTTCCTTCCAGACGGTTGTCTTCCACAACCCACAGCCGGTTGGTCGGCTCAGAAGAGAGCTTCATAAACGCGTCCCACGCATCATCATTCTTCCGTAGAGTCGATACGCTTTCGATTGGCAGCGCTATCTGCCTTACGGTAGTGTAGTTCCAGCTGTTTCTTGGAATCGCTCTTACTTCATCCAGTCCAGCTATGCCGATAATGTTGCCGTTTTCAGCCACGGGATAACTAGTGGAGTTCTGATGCATTAAGAAGTTTTGGAAGAAGTCTTCCACCGTCACATTTGGAGCAACAGTGTGGACTTCGGTAGTCATTATGTGCTCCACTTCAACTTCGGACAACGCCTCTTTCAGCACCACCTGCAGGCGGCTCTGTTTGGCAGCACTCATTAGGAACCAACCGATTAGCGATATCCACAGTGCTCCAAAGTCGCCGAGTATGAGCATACGCAATACCCCGTAAGCGATCATTAGTATGCCGATACCCTGCCCGAGGGCTGATGCGAACTTGGTAGATTTCACGTAGTTGCCTGTCAAAGCCCAGAGTACCGATCGAAGCACCCTTCCACCATCGAGTGGAAAGCCTGGAACCAGGTTAAAAACCCCGAGCACAATATTAATGTAGCCGAGGTAGGAAGCTACTGCAACCACCGATATTGGCCAGTGGTTTCTGGATCCCAAAGTACTTATTGCGAGGAATAGAATGCCGAGAGCAAAACTGGTTAGTGGGCCGGCAATTGTTATGTTGAACTCGGCTCTCGGTCTCTTGGGTTCAGATCCGAACAGTGCGACGCCTCCAAAGATGTATAGCGTGATACCCTTTATCTCAATGCCGTACCATCTGGCAACAACACTGTGCATCAATTCGTGGGCTAAGACAGATGCAAAAAGAAACAGTGCTGCCACCAGTCCCATCGTCCACGTGGCAACAGGTGAGAGTGATTTGTACGTTGTAGCAAATGCTGATTGCACTCCCAGAACTACCAAAACAAGCAGTATTACCCAGCTCCGGTCAATAGCAATCGGAAATCCAGCTATTCTCCCGAGTCTCAAGCCGTTCATAGTCTGTTACCTGTTCAATGATCTCTCAACCATCATGAATTACCTTTCGATCGGGCAGGTGGAACATTCTGTTCATCTTGTTGCCAGACAGTTCCTCGTTACATGCTATACTCTTTTCAGATATGGGGTCAACTCTTACCACTCGACTGAAAACACGTGCAGCAGAACTGGGGTTTTCTGCCGCGGGCGTCACCTCGGCCGCTACCCTTCAAGCCGCAGCGCAGTCTTTGCGCGAACGGATAAAATCTGGCCTGCTTCACGATTACGGATTTCTGCGAAGACCTCCCGAATCGTTTACCAGGCCGGCAGATTTGCTCCCTGGCGCTCTTTCGGTTGTGGCAGTAGCCTGGCCCTACCATTCACCCATCTACCGGGTGGAAGTTGGCAGCTTTTTGGGAAGAGTAGCGCGCTTCGCCTGTGGTGTTGACTACCACAATGAAGTAGAGTCGCGCCTGACGGAGCTCGGTAAGTGGCTCACTGCTGAGTCCGGCGCCAAATGGCGAGTGTGCGTTGACACCAGCCCTCTAATCGACCGAGCCTGCGCCCGCGAAGCCGGGATAGGTTCCTATGGAAAGAACACCTCCATTATCACCGATGAGGCAGGCTCGTGGGTTGCCCTTGGCGAGTTGGTAACAAATGCCAAACTTGACTTCGATGCCCCGTCGCCCCTCGAAGACTGCGGAGAATGCGACATATGTATCAAGTCGTGTCCCACTCGAGCGATCGTGCGCCCCTTTGTGGTCGACCAGACACGGTGCCTCTCGCACATCACACAAATGAAAGGATATATCCCACAGGAGTTCCGCACGATAATGGGAGACAGGCTCTATGGGTGCGATACGTGCCAGTTAGTCTGCCCGAAGAACGCAGACATCCGAACCGAGCGCGAGGAGTCTTGCGAACTCGATCTTGTCTCTGTGCTGCGGATGACTGTTGATGAGTTCAAAGAGACAATTGCAGCAACTGCGATGGCTTGGATCGGTCTTACGAGGCTCCGACGAAATGCCGCAATCGCACTTGGCAACGTCGGTGACGCGAGTGTTCTGCCAGAACTAATAGTAGCTTTAACCGATTCTGAACCGATTGTGCGTGGGCACGCAGCTTGGTCGCTGGCAGGACTTGGGGGCGCACCCGCCCGCCGTGCACTAGAATCAGCGTTGGCGGGCGAAACAAACGCAAAAGTGCGCGAAGAGATATGTGCAGCACTGGCCGGGTAGTGGAGTTTACCTGTCGCCCCATCTTGCGCGCGATTTCTTTGCTATGGCAAGCGTCCGTATGGCAAGATCTGAGATCCGCTGTTCTTCGTGACCTTTCAGATACGTTGTCAGTCTGTCATTGAAAGGCTCAATCCACTTACCGGGGAGTGCTTCCCTGCCGAGCATTACTCCCATTATCGAACCAGCAGTCGCGCCAGTGCAGTCGGTATCAAGCCCTCCCATAACAGTCAGGCTTATCGCACGTTCAAAATCGCCGTCGGCATACAGTAATCCGGCAATTGTAAGCGCTGCGTTGTTCAATGTATGGACGACACTCATTCCTTCGTAGCGCTCGGCGATTCTGTTCCAGGTTCTGTCCCAGTCTCGGTCTTCATCGACCCAGTCGATAGTCTGTTCCACCGTTTCCGCCATTCGAGATTTTGCAGGGATCTCAGTAAGAGCAATCTCCAATGCTTCGCGGACAGTCTTTGCAGCGAAAGCAGCAGCAATTGCAGCAGAGAAGTACATCTCTCCGTAAATGCCGTTACGTGTATGGCTGACTCTGGCATCACGGTAGGCAAACTGAGCGGCGATTTCAGGCAAACCCGGAGCAGCATATCCCCAGGTGTCACTCCGGATGTCTGCTCCGATCCATTCTTCAAATGGGTTATCGACCAGCGCTGTTTCGGGCGGAATAAGACCGTTTTTCAAGTTTCTTAATGCAACTTCCTCAGCAGTGCACGCCATCGGCAAGTAGTCCAGCCAAGCTTTGCCTACGTCTGCCATAGTGAAGTCGAGCCCGTATTCCTCCAGAATCAGAAGCCCCAAAACTGTATAGACCAAATCGTCATCAGTTCCAACGTGGTCAATTCGGCCTTTCAGGAACCCTTCAATCGGTTCGACGTAGTTAATGCGAAGCACACCAGGGTAGTCGTTCCAGTATTCCGACAGTGGATACGGCTGCCCCAGCTTCTTCGCCCACGCCTCTATAAACTCGCGTTTCTGGCCTTCGACAGGGACACCCAAAATACATCCCGCCGACCGCCCCAATAATCCTCCGTGGATACGATATAGCAGTTCGTCGTCAGACAAATCGAGTGCCATACGTCTTGGGCCGTCTGGCCTATCGGCTTTTATCTCCTCGATGCCGTTCGGCTCAACATACGGATAGTCCTGTCGCTTTGGAAGCGCACAGATAGAAGCTGTCGCCTGGCGGAATAGTCGCTTGGCCTCCAGTTCTACACTTTTGGGGTCTGCTCCCTGTTCGTAAGCTAGATCCATCCAGAATTGAAGCTGGTTAACCTCAGCGGCGGTTTCCTTAAAATACGGCATTCATTACATTCCAATCTATTTTGAGAGTTTCGCTACAGTTCGATAGCTTACTCTGTCAACGGTCAAATCGGCCACAGCCGATATCGTTGCTGGTCCTGCATCTGCCGGTCGTGTTACTTCGAATTTAGCAGCAGCAACCTGTGCGTAACCTGAGTTATATATCTGGGGAGATATTTCAATCACATTCCAACCCGACGGAACAACCAGGGTGATCTTTCCTGTTATCGGTCTGTCGGTCCAGTTGGTAAGGCGAACGGTCACTGCGGTATTGCCGCCAGGCTCTTTTGAATCGATAGCCACAATTCGCAGATTAATCGGCGTAAACGCAGCGATTACATCCGAGTGAACCAGCGGATCTCGAATACGGGAAGTTGCATCGAGCCTGGCTTTTGATATTGCCGCTGCAAAAACACGTGCCGCGTCTCCTGAATCTGGTCGGCTTTGAATACCGACTCCTGGCAGGTTAAGCGGTTTTCCTTCGGGGACTACCACTATACTGACTGTGCGAGCAGTATCGTCCATCGCTCGGATTTCTCCTGCACGTTTGGCCATTGCAGTAAGAATCGCGAAAGCTGGCCTGGCGTTGTCATCGTCGACGCCCTCATATCTTGGCCAGACAGCTCGACACGCTTCAGTAAGCCTCGAGAAGTAGTCACGTTGCGCTCTCGGGATATCGGAACCCGGCAGTTGAAGTGGAACTCCAGTCTCTAACGTCTCTTTTGTTTTCACTCCAATGAACTTACCATCGATATACAGATCGTAAGTCGGTTCGGTGAGGTCCAGAATGCACAAGTTGATGTTTCTCGGCACTCCTCGAAGGTTTCTCAGCTTGAAATAAGTGGTCTGCTGATTCTTACCGATAACCGGAATCAGCCTGATATCTGTGGCATTGCCTTCAATCTGCAGTTCTCGCAGCCCTTCAAAATGGATTATGGCCGTCTGTTTGGCTGGAGGCTGAGCGCCCACGGCGACAGCCGAAAAGAGGGCCAGCACGACGAACAGGATACACAGAATCCTTATCATTGGAGATACTCCTCCCGGTAGTACGATGATACGTTCTCTTACTATTATCGGACCAATTGGCGATAGCTTATTATCAGTTTGCAACTTTGCCCTGTTGTAAGTTGGCCCAAAGCTCCACGGAGCTTTGGGCCAGTTAACCTCTATAGCGTTGTATCGTTACATTACGGACTTTACTGCTGCCACGATGTCGTCAGTGGTCGGTACTACAGCGGCCTCCAACACCTCGCTCATCGGAATCGGGCAGTCTTTGCCCGAGAGCAGAACCGGTTTTGCATCCAGCCAGTCGAAGCCGGTGGTGCCGTCTTCGAAAGTGTAATCCATGCACTGTCTGGCGATTTCCGTACCAACTCCACACCGCGGATATCCCTCAGAAACAGTAATCAGCCTACCAGTCTTTCTGACGGAGTCGGCAATCGTTTTGATATCCAGCGGATTCAGAGTGCGAGGATCCACCACTTCAACGCTGATTCCCTCTTTCGCAAGCTCGATGGCGGCATCGAGAGCGAAATGCAGCATTCGACAGTAAGCGACTATGGTAGCGTCCGTGCCACGGCGTTTGATATCCGCAACACCCAGCGGAATTGTGTACTCTTCGTGAGGCACAGGACCCATCAGTCCAGAGTAGAGCACCTTGTGTTCAATGAACAGCACAGGGTTGTCGTCTCTAATGGCTGATTTCAGGAGTCCCTTCGCATCGTACGGAGTTGAAGGCATCACGATGTATAGCCCCGGGATGTGCAGGAACATAGCCTCGAGGCTTTCGGAGTGGTGAGCAGCGATACATCTGCCGACTCCTCCCTCAGTTCTCACTACACACGGCACCTTAGTCTTTCCACCGAACATATACCGGTTGTAAGCGGCGTTGTGGATAAGCTGGTCAGATGCGATGGTTAGGAAGTCGATGTACATAATCTCAGCTATCGGGCGGGTTCCGCGCATTGCTGCTCCGGCGGCAGCACCCACTATTGCAGCCTCAGAGATCGCTGTATCGATGACTCTATTGCAACCGAACTCTTCCATCAGGCCGCGTGTAGCTGCGTAAGCGCCACCGTAAAGACCCACGTCCTCACCCATTATGAAGACCGACTCATCGCGTTTCATCTCTTCGCGCTGGGCTTCGACGATTGCCTGGCCGTATGTAATAACTCGCATTCCGGTGTCAGCTTCAACCGACTTCACCTGGCTTGCTTTCAGCTTCGGCAGAACAGCATTTCCCGATTTGCCTGCTGCATCGCGTGCAATACTGCGAATTTTGTCTTCGACACTGTGAACCTTCTCCAGAATCGGCGTTTCGGCATCGCGCTCGGCTTCAACCTTGATGGGGTCGACCGGCACATATACATCGTCCATAAGCTCAGAAACGTACGGATCAGGGCTTTCGAGTGCAAATTTGGTCGCTTCTTCAATGGAAGCCTCTGCCTGGTCGCGCACCGAGTCCATCTCGGCTTCAGTCGCTAGTCCCCAGTTGGTGAGCTTCTTGCGAAGCACAGTAAGCGGATCCTTCTCTTTCCATTCCGCTTCTTCTTCGCGGGTGCGATAGATGCGCTGATCGCTTGATGAGTGACCGTACCAGCGATAGGTCTTGGCCTCTATAAGCGTTGGCCCTCCACCTTTTCTCGCTCGCTCGACAGCTTTTGCAACAGCGGCTTTTACAGCGAGAACGTCCATTCCATCGACTTCATCCGAAGGCATTCCGTAGGCTGCGGCTCGCTTGTGAATATCTTCAATCTTGCTCGCCTGTCCGGCCTCTTCAACACTCTTGCAACAGAACGGAACCGACATTCCATACAGATTGTTTTCACTGATATACACTACCGGAAGCCCGCCGAGGAGTGCAGACCCCATATTGAGCGATTCGTGGAAAGTACCGGTGTTGGTAGCACCGTCTCCAAAGTAGCAAAGGGTGACTGCTCCCGTGCCTTTCAGTTTTTCGGCGATGGCTGCACCGGTAGCTACTGGGATGTTTCCACCTACGATACCCGTTGACCCCAGATTGCCTTTTTCGACATCGGCAATGTGCATGGAGCCACCGCGTCCTTTGCAGTAGCCAGTGGACTTTCCCGTGAGCTCGGCCATCATCTTGTTCCAATGCTCCTGGCGAGCCTGTTCACTCTTGGCGTGCTTGTTTCCTATGGCACCGCAATGGCCGTGGCCTCTGTGAGTGCTGGCAATGACATCGCGGTCATCTATCGCTGCAATAGAACCGACAGCTACGGCTTCCTGTCCAGCATAAAGATGCGAAGCTCCTTTTATGGTTCCTTCGCGGAGGAGACTGTAGACTTTGTCTTCGAAGAATCTGATCTCATACATAGATCTCAGATAGTCCAACAACTCCTCTTTGCTTTCAATTGGCAAGCCTGCCGACGCTTCCTTCGCTTTCATTAGAAAAATGCTCCTGTATTATTGTTTGGAGCCGTATATATACACGGCGCATAACACCATTTTATGCTTTGAGAGGTTGAGCAGTCAAACGCAGCGTAACAAACCTGGTATATAACACTGATTGGTCGGGTTTATTCCCTGTCCTTCGGGTGCATGTCAGATATCCGGAATCAGGCCGCTAATCTGGCTCCCTCGATAAT
>CAZCCV010000037.1:0-20904 GCA_964497515.1 uncultured bacterium
TATTATCGAGGGAGCCAGATTAGCGGCCTGATTCCGGATATCTGACATGCACCCTCTGGCCTCTCAGTCTTGCTCTTGGCTTGCCGACATGGTACAATCGGGCGATATGGAAAGAGCGCTGGACAGGTTCATCGACCACCTGAGAATCGTGAAGCGATCGTCCGAACACACTATCCGAAACTACGCAGGCGATATCACCCAGTTTCTGAATTTCGCCGAGGAAGCCGGTGCAGAGAGTTGGGACTACCCATTAATTCGACGGTATCTGGCTCATTTGCAGCGTTCTGGAGCTGCGAAAACTTCCGTAGCCCGCAAAATTGCGGCGCTGAGGTCGTTCTTTCGGTATCTTCAGAAGAAAGAGGTTATCGAAACCGACCCTACTGCTGGCATCGTTGCTCCACGCAAAGAGAAGAAACTGCCCAGATTTCTCGGATATGAGCATACCGAAGCACTGTTGGCTGCTCCGGATACGGCAACTCCAGCAGGGATGCGCGACAGAGCCATAATGGAAACCCTCTATGCCACAGGTTTTCGTGTAAGTGAGCTCGTTGCCCTAAATGTCAGCGACATTGACGGAACCGACGAGCTGCGAACTGTCGGAAAAGGCTCTAAAGAACGGGTTGTTCTACTTGGGCGCGCTGCTATGGAAGCTATTGCCGAGTATCTCTCACGCGGCCGTGATGTACTGGCCAAAAAGGCTGATCAGTCCACCGAAGCACTGTTTCTAAACTATCGCGGAACGCGGCTAACCACAAGAAGCGTCGAGCGGATAGTCGACAAATACATACGCATCGTCTCAGACTCGCTGAAGATAACTCCACACTCTCTCAGACACACATTTGCTACGCATATGCTGGCTGGTGGGGCTGATCTCAGAAGCGTTCAAGAGCTGCTTGGCCACTCCAGCGCTGCAACGACACAGGTTTATACACACGTAACAAGGGAACGATTGAAAGAGGTTTACGATAAGGCGCATCCGCGTGCAAAGATCGAGGAGGCCAAAAAATGAAAATGCATGGCACGACTATAGTTGGAGTTAAGCGTGATGGCAGAGTCGCCGTAGGAGGCGATGGCCAGGTTACTTTGGAAAGTACAATAATGAAGAAGTCCGCGAAAAAGGTTAGGCGGATTTACAACGATAACGTTCTCGTCGGTTTTGCGGGCTCTGTTGCAGATGCGCAGACCCTAACAGACAAGTTTGAGTCCAAGCTCCAGGAAGCGCACGGAAACCTGCGCAGAGCGCTGATAGAGTTTGCCAAAGAATGGCGCACCGATCGAATCCTTCGTCGGTTGGAGGCTATGATGATTGTCGCGAACAACGAATACCTTATGGTTCTCTCTGGAAACGGTGAAGTAATAGAACCGGATGAAGGTGTAGCTGCTATCGGTTCCGGTGGAGGGTTTGCCCTCGCTGCTGCTCGTTCGCTCATCAAACACACCAACCTCAGCGCCAAGGAAATTGTGGAAGAATCTCTGCTTACAGCAGCGGGGATTTGTATCTACACCAACGACAGTATTACCATCGAAGAGATGTAGCCTAATGAGCCAGGAGTCAGCCATGATCAAAGTGGACAACCTAACACCCAAGATGATAGTCGAGGAACTCGACAAATACATTATCGGCCAGAACAAAGCGAAGCGCGCTGTGGCTGTGGCACTTCGAAACCGTTACCGCCGTCGAATGCTTCCCGAGGATCTGAAAGACGAAGTCATTCCGAAGAATATCCTGATGATTGGTCCGACGGGAGTAGGTAAGACAGAGATCGCTCGTAGACTGGCAAACCTGACTGCTGCACCATTTGTTAAGGTGGAGGCTACAAAATTCACCGAAGTAGGCTATGTCGGTCGCGACGTAGACTCTATGGTGAGAGACCTAGTTCAAGTTGCTATTCGGATGGTAGAGAATGAAAAGATCGAAGAAGTTAAGCCGAAAGCGATACAGCAGGCTTTGGATCGAGTGCTCGATCTGATAGAGCCTCCTCTTCGTCGCCGCAGAGAAGGCCAGCGTCCACCGTTTATGGAAGCTCTCGGCAATATCTTCCCCGGCGCATATCAGCAACCCGAAGAACCGAAAGAGCGAACCGAGGAAGAAGACGAAGACTACCGCACGGCCTCGGAGCGAAAACAGCGAATACGAACCAAGCTTAGAGAACAGCTTGAATCGGGATTCCTAGATGACAGGCAGATAGAGATCGAGGTAGAAGAGAGCCAGAGTCCGTTTTTGCAGGTTTTCACTCAGCAGGGAATGGAAGAAATGGGAGTCGATTTGCCGGGCATGCTCGGCAATATAATGCCGAAGAGGAAAAAGACTCGCACAGTTACTGTCGGTGAAGCCAGGCAGATACTTGCCGACCAAGCCGCTCGCGAGATGATCGACCAAGACCAGGTAACGCGCGATGCCATTCAGCGAGCTGAACAGTCGGGGATTATATTTGTGGATGAGATGGATAAGATCGCTGGCCGCGAGCGAGGTGGAGATGGAGGCCCTCAAGTTTCACGTGAAGGAGTTCAGCGTGATATTCTACCTATCATAGAAGGTTCGACCGTTATCACCAAATACGGCCCTGTGAGTACCAATCACATTCTCTTCGTGGCTGCCGGTGCCTTTCACGTAACGAAACCTTCCGATCTGATACCAGAGTTGCAGGGCAGGCTCCCTATCAGAGTTGAGCTCGACAGTCTCTCTGAAGATGACTTCATCAAGATCCTTACTGAGCCCAAGAACGCGCTTCTCAAACAGTATATTGGTATGCTAAATACCGAGGGTGTTACAATCAGGTTCACCGATGGAGCTGTGCGGGAAGTCGCGCGAATCGCAGCCGATGTAAACAGCCGAATGGAGAACATAGGAGCGCGCAGACTTCAGACTATTATGGAGCGTCTGTTGGAAGACATATCCTTCGACGCGCCCGACGTCGAAAAGCAGATTACAATAGACAAAGCATATGTCCAGAAACAGCTTGCAGATGTTGTGAAAGATGAAGACCTAAGCCGCTACATCCTGTAAGGCAAACGCTTAAAGGCCCAATCGAGAATCGATTGGGCCAAACTGCAACTATACCAGCTTCGCTACTTCTCGTGTGGGTTATAGACCGCCAGTTCGTCCATCCACGCTGCAGCACACACGGGTAGTTCGAGCGTATCGAAAAACGGGCCATCTACTACAAACTTTGCCGCATCACTTGCCGATAGCGAGCAGACTGGGTGCTCAATTTCCTCAAGGTGATTGAGTTCATAGGTGCAGATTATCCGGCACAGTTTGTCCTTAAGTGGAAAAGATGCTACTTCGATTCCATCATCTCGCACAATCCCCAAGTATCCAGTGTCGGGAGTCACGACGCCTGCTATTCTTGGAGTATTGTACTGGTCGCGTTCGTAACCCATCTTCTCGAGCACGCTGCGAATCGCCTGATCGGGGGCGATACCCGCCTCGAGATCGCGGAATATTGGATCTGTGTGAGTACCGTTCGACACCACAACCCCACCTTTAGAAACGCGGATACAGTTGTAGGCGATGTAAGGATTTTTCTCGACTTCTTTTGGATCCAGCGGTTGGATCGCCACACCTTCGGGTGTGATCCGCGATACGCGGTTAGGAAACGATCGGGATGATACACGGTATGCGACAAAAGGCTTGGTGCTCTTGCCGACGACTACTATCCTGCCGACATACATCGGAGCTTCCTCCTTGGTGTTCAAGTCAGTTTATCATCAGCAGAATTATTCGTCAACAACTTACGCCGAATCAGCACAAGGAAAGCCATATAGCAAGACATTCCAGTGGAAGACGAGGATGAAGAAGCAATAAACCAGTATAATCACCTGTTTAACAATGCTTGACTGCTGGATATACCGATGTTAGAATGTTTTCGACGGACTATTTGCGATTTAGGGTAGTTTCATCATAATGCACTGCTTTAACCGCCGTCACTCAACCGGTTTCACAAAAGCACCGGTAGAATGCAGGAGTACTGAGTGGCGGTTTTAGAAGAATCTCGTCTGCGTCAATCGCCGCTGGTTACACTGGCCGGAGAAGTTGACTCCCACGGCAGCGCGCGAATGACCGACGTGTTAAAGGAACTGTTGGACGCCGGTTGTAGCGCGCCTCGAGTTGATTTGGCCGGGGTGAGCTTCATCGACTCTGAAGGACTGCTTGCCCTCCTCCATTGGTGCAGACAGTTTGAAGGGGGAGACGGCGAACCCAAATTCGTCTCTGTAAACCCCATTGTCCGCCGCCTGTTCGAGGTTTCAGGATTTGAACACTTCATCAGTTGCTCAGAAGACCACGGACTTCCTGTGCAGCTAGACCGTCAGCCAATTACCGATTGTATGGCGTCTGCTGAAGACTGGGAGGTTCGATCCTTTACAGTTCCCGCAAGGCTTGAATGCTGCAAGGTCGTCCGAGATCGAATCACCCAAACAGTCTCCACAATGCCGTTTACGCAGGAAGAACGTATGGATATTCGACTTGCAGTTGGTGAGACGATATCGAATGCGATCAGGCACGGTTGCGGCGAAAGACCGTGGGAGAGAATTACCGTTCGTAGCCTCGCTACTCCTCACGCACTTGTAGTTGAAATCTCCGACCCTGGAACAGGATTCGAACTCGACGCAGAACTGGTCAATCAGCAAGAACAGGCATCTCCGCGAGAGGGTAGGATGGGAATCGGGTGTATGCTGCAATCTATGGACGAGGTATCATTCGACTTCACACAAGGAACCACCGTCAGACTTGTCAAATACGTTAAGCCGTCGGTACAGTAGTAACGGGGCAACCATTCCGAATTGTTCGTTCCAGATACTGTAAGAGTCTGAAAACACCCGAAAAGGCCGCCCCGTCCCCGAGTCGAGCTTTCTTCTTAGATACTAATCTCCAATATCAAATGTGCTGGGTTCACCTGTCCCAAGTATCACTGGCTTTCCAGCAATCGTGGCACTGATCTCAGTCGCTTTGTCTGCATCTACATTCACGCTGACCGTATTTTGTGTCACCTCGAATGACAACAAAGCATTCTGCAAAGCCAGGTTGAACTTAAGCGATTTCCAATGCTTTGGAAGTCTAGGATTGATGGCAAGTCCTTGTTCGGACAGACGCACTCCACCAAAGCCGAAAACTGCTGCCATCCAGGCTCCACCGGACGCGGTGCCGTGTATTCCATCTGCAGTATCGCGCCGGCCAGTCAGTTCATCGTCCAGGTCTTCGCCTGCAGAAATCAAGAAATCACGGTAAGCGTTCTCCATCTCGCCCATCTCTTTTGCCATAATCGAGTTAATAACAAAGCTCATAGAGCTGAAGTTCATACTCTTGTCTTTGTAGAAGTCCCAGTTTGCGCGCATAATATCTTCCTTGAACTCATCGCGCAGAAGAACCATTCCCATCACAACGTCGGGCTGGTTCAGAGCCTGATAGGGGAAGACGGTTGCGAACCACGCCGTTCGACCTTCGAGCAAATCGGCCGGTGCAGGTTTCAGTTGATGGAACCCTTCGCACTGCTCGTAGATTTTCGTCTTGGTGTCGAAGTAGAACGTCAACCCATCAGCCACCTTCTGCCACTCATTCATTTCCTGTTCTTTGATAGAGAGTCGGCTGATAGCAGAATCAAAATCTGCCGGACGTATCTTGCGCAGAGTCTCAAGCATCTCGTTTGTCCAGACGAGTGTCTTCTGGGCAAGCAGGTTGGTGTAGAAGTTGTTTGTGCTCTCGCAGTGCCCTTCATCTGGCCCTGAAACGTTCACCAGGTCGTACTGACCAGTAGCAGAGTTGAGCACTGCGCGAGAGGTGTAGAACCTCGATGATTCCACCAGCATATCTATACCGCGTTCTGCCATAAAGTCTGTGTCACCCGTTGCAAGCCAGTATTGCATCAGGCTATAGGCAACGTCTGAATCGATATGGATATTTGTGTGTGTGAACCTCCACCATCGTCCGAGGCATTCTTCTCCGTATGGTCCGGACTGCCAAGCGAACTTTGCTCCCTTATAACCGAGCAGCTTTGCGATTTCCCGTCCATGCTTCAAGCCATGCCAGCGGTAATTCAGGCAGTGGCGCGCAACCTGTGGCAGCGTGAACAGATAGAACGGCTCAATGTACAGGTCGGTATCGTAGAAAACTGTCCCCTGGTAGTGTTCGCCAGACAGAAGCTTGCAAGGCACAGTGAGTTTGTCTGTGTGTCGCGGAGCAGCCGACAGAAGATGAAACAGACAGAACCGCAAATAGAGCTGCACCAGATCGTCGCCTTCTATCTGCACATCGCATCGATCCCACAATTCGCGCCAGGCAGCTTCCTGCCGTTTCAAAGCGGAGTCAAAGCCGAGAGAGACTGATTCTTCTAACTCTGTCTGAATATCACATTCCACGCCGTGCCGCACATCCTCGCTTGAGGAAATAGCAATATGCTTATCGATTGTTACCGTCCGACCTTCCTCCGCGTTCGTTTCGAAGACAGAGTAGACTCTCTCATGTTCTACAACCGTTCGCAGTGGGTTTTGCATAACTGTTTCGACGAGAATGTTCACGTCAATGCCTCTTGCAAGCGTTTTGGCGTGCACAAAGCATTTGCCGTCATCGCCGCTTGCCTCAAGCACATCGAACTGCCGATCTTTCTGCAGGTTGGAACGGACAGAACCATCTATTCCGCTCCTTATGGTGATTCTTCCAGAATAGTTGATTGGCGTGACCGAGTATCGCATAGCCACGGTATGAACACGGCTCATATCAGCAAACCTGGATGCGCTGATCTTTGTCTTACGTCCGTTTGGTTGTTCCAGGATGTATTCGTACGTATAGAGGCCCGTGCGCATGTCGTAATGCTGTGCAAAGCTGTCTATGTTTCCTCGCCTAAAGCTTAACTCCACACCTTCAACAAACACCTGAATGAACAGCGGGTCTGGCAAGTTTGCGACAGACGGGCTTGGCTTGGCATCGTCAAAGAACTCCGGATCGAGGTATCGCCGCTCGTGTTTGGTCGGCCTGATAAATGCGATCATATCGGCCACATCAAAGACGCCAGCTAGGATCGTTGTAGGATATGTTCCCGAGCGATCTTCCAGAAGACTCCCTTTGAGCGACAGATAGCCATTTGCAGTTGTGAAAACAGTATTGGCATTTCCGATGGAGTGCGAATCTGTTTCGGTCTTGGTCACGATCCACGTGCGGGTGTTGGTATACTGTTTCATATATATCTCCGTTTACTCTTCTTCAAGGCAAAGGTTATGTTGCAGGATCAATTCTGGCAACCCACCTTTTACAACGTGGCTTGCGGCCTGATAGTCCTGTCTGCTCGTGTCGTGGTTCGGCAGCGCGACAGCGCATCCAACACCCGCAGCGCGAAGAGCTATAATTCCGGGCTCTGTATCTTCGAGCCCAATGCATCGACAGTAATCACTGTTCGGAATCGACATCTGGTAAAGCGAAATGCTGAAAAGATCCCTGTGGGGTTTCAGACGTGCTTCGCTGGAATCCGATGCAGTGACGAACCCGTCAAAGACTGCTCTGTAATCGCTGAGCTTCTCAGTCAGTTCTGCCTTTCTGCTATCGGAAACAGGCCACGACTGAACCTGTTCCTGCAGAACTCTGAATACTTCCTTCATACAAGAGTGCGCTTCGTAGGCGATTGAGGCCGTAACAAGAGCGATTTTAGCGGGGCTGTTCGAGAATCGTTTAGCAAGTCGTTTGAGTCGCTCTCGAGCATTTCTCTCATCCACACTTCCCGCCGGAAGATATGCTTTGAGTTCATCGTATAGCTCGCCAGCGTCATCACCTAGCCAGCCCTTTATGAGTGCGATGAACACACCGTAACCAGGCATCGGTTCTACGAGGTTTCTCTTTCCGTCGCCAAGAAGCTCCTTGGATAGATGGGCTCCTTCGCCATTTTCCATCCTCTTCAGTATCGAATGATATCGCGCGTAGTAGATATCTAAAGCAGCGCTCACAATTGCGCTCCTGTTGCTGGTATCAAAGGATGAGCTATACTTGGTCACAAACGGTTCAGCGTAGGTGGCGACATTCTGATTATCTATACACCCCTGCGCTGCAATTGCTTTGAAAGCGGGATCGTCGAGCATATCACTTAAGCCGCAGTTTATGGCGTTTTGCACGATGTCCGATCGTCGCTGTCGATCATCCATTACTGACAGTGTCCACAGCAGCGATTCCAGAAATGCGCTGCCAAAAGCTGAGCGGTCTACTGCCTCGCCGTATCGATCCAGCAGGAACTCAGTGTGTCTGAAGTTGCTGTTTCCGATAACATGCGGATAGTCCTTCACCGGGTCTAGACCTGCCCATTCGGTCGTTGTAAGCTTGCCAGTGAAGCGGCGAACCATATACTCCAAAGAGTGAAGCGCTAACGGTTCAGTAGTAGTGGAAGTGCCGTCCATATCCACAGCAAACGCTGCGATGCGATCCAGCCTTGCGGTTACCTTCGGCGCTAACACATATAACTCAAAGGGAGTCGGTATGTAATCGAGGTTCCGCACAACGGCAATCTCCGTCGAGCCGGTCTCCTGCGCCATTTCGGCCAATAGAGCCGATGCTTCCTTAGGGTTCAAGTAACGAGCTAGTTTTTCCATAGTGTCTCACTTATACAGATGCTATAGGAGCCAAGAGAATCGGTCAAGCCGCTAACGGCGGGTTGGGGGAGCCTTACAATACGAGGAGCCAGGCTCAAACGAACCCGACTCCTGAATCGTTCAACAAGTGCTGCAGTGCTTAAGGCCAGCAAGCGCTTACATTCTAGCATATATAGTGTAACTTATGAATGGTCAGAGCGTTTATCCCTTGATATCTCGCCTCTTTGTGCCCAATTGCCTGTAATGCCACAACAGAATGGTATTAGCGGCAAGCAAGATCAATCTGGTTGACATCGGACTTGAGGCTGGTTAGACTATGAATGGGGTGCGACTATGGGAAAACGTTTTTCGCGCTGGTATTTGGTTGGAGTGTTCTTTTTCGTTCTGCTAGCTGTATCTCTTTGGAGTGCCAGCCGAATGATTCTGGCGAAAGACCCTCCACGCCGCATTACTATTTTATACACCAACGATACCCTCGGCACGCTTGAACCTTGCGGGTGAGGTGGCAAGAAGCTGGGCGGTCTGCCCGCAAGAGCCACATACATAAAGAACGTCCGTAAAGAACATCCCTCGACGGTTGTAGTCGAAAGCGGAGACCTTGCATTCGCAGTCAATCCGGATGACCCAACAGCACAACTCGACACCGTTGCCAAAGCTCTGAAATATATGGGTTATACAGCGGTCGGTGTTGGCCCGGTTGATGTCCGCGTCGGAGAACCCTATTTCAATACGCTGAAGAAATACGGAATACCGGTGGTGCATATTGATACCAGAAAGCACGAAGATGCTGAGCCATACATAATCCGGGACGTCAGTGGTGTAAAGGTAGGTATTGTCTCATTCGGTTCGGTGCCCGATGAAAGAAGAGAAGACTCTTCACTTCAAAAAGAACGTGAGAAGCAGTTTTCAGAAGCCAGAAAGAAGTGCGATATCCTTCTGCTGATGGATCAGGCTCATATCGCTACAGAGGAATGGCTTACGCGCAACAAAGATCGCCTCGGAAGCCCCGACATCGTCATCGGTGGAGTGCGAGTTCAGTATAACCAGCCTGAGACAATCGGAAAGACTATGATAGTACCTACGAGCACTCAAGGGGTTTATGTGGGCAGAATTGACATCAAGATCGACGGCAAGAAGCGCAACACAGTCTTTTCGCGGCAGATCATAGACCCCACAATTCCAGGTGACCCAGAAGTAGAACAAATGATTAGCTCGTACAACAAGTCACAGAGCGAACTTGTGGCATCGGGTGCGCTTATGCTTTCAGCACACGAAACACAGCCGTATTATCCGTACCAGTCGTGTGTTACCTGCCACAAGGCCGAGTACGAGCATTGGAAAGACACAAAACACGCGCTTGCTCACGCTGTGCTCCTCAATCAAGAGAAGGCTATCCCCGAATGTCTGCCGTGCCACTCCGATATGTACCGGCTGCAGCGGAAGATGGCTATAAACTCAGAGGTGATCGGTGGAGTTGAGTGTAACGGCTGCCACCAGGATGTGCTTCCACACTCGCCCGGGTACAGAGCGAAACACGACGACAAACCGATACGGGCTAGGTGCCTCAACTGCCACACTCCCGAGCGTAGTCCGAACTTCGATCCGGTGAAGGCGTACGAACAGATGAAGCACCCGAAGCACTAATTGAGCGCCTTTCGCCGTTTCAGCGCTTATCTCGGCACGTCAATCGAAGATAGAATGTTGCCCACGATTCTATCTGGAGTCATACCTTCGATTTCCGCCTCGGGGCGCAGAATCAACCTGTGCCGGAGTATTGCAGGAGCAAGATATTTCACATCGTCCGGAATAACAAAGTTTCTTTCTCGCATTGCAGCTAGTGTCTTGGCGGTTAGAAGCATTGCAATTGTTGCCCTCGGACTCGCACCTAGTATCAAGTTTCGATCCTTTCTGGTGCGCGCAACTATCTCGCCCATATAACGCATTATCGGGTCATCCACGACCACCTCAGCAATCTCTTTCTGGCAAGCTGTGAGATCCTTCTCTGCAGCTACAGGCCGAACTCCCGCTTCCTCTACGCGGTTCGATCTGAACCCTGCATTGAATTTCTGCAGTATTTTGTGCTCCTCATCGGCATCTGGATACTTGACGAGCACTTTCATAATAAATCTGTCGGTCTGAGCCTCAGGTAGCGGGTAAGTGCCTTCGTATTCTACGGGGTTCTGTGTGGCTAAAACCATAAAAGTGCTGGGAAGCGGATTTGTATCGCCGTCAATCGTCACTCGCCTTTCCTCCATTGCTTCGAGGAGTGCGGATTGCGTCTTAGGAGGTGTGCGGTTGATCTCATCCGCGAGCAATATGCTTGTGAACACAGGGCCTTTTCGCAGGTTGAACTCAGATGTCGATGGATCAAAAACAGTCGTTCCAATAACATCGGATGGCATAAGGTCAGGTGTGAACTGGATGCGCTTGAAGTCAGCAGATATAGCGTGTGCCAGTGAACGTACCAGCAGCGTTTTAGCAATACCTGGAACACCTTCCAACAGCACGTGACCGCCGGAGAATAGTGCCACCAGCACTTGCTCTACTACATCGTTCTGTCCCACAACGACTTTGCCGACTTCATTTGCTACAGCTGCGGCTGTAGAGGCAACCTTATTCTGATTTGTTGGTTGGTCGAGCAATTTCGAGCTCCCTTCTAAGCTTTTCAATCGAATCAATTAGCTTCAGCACTTCACTTTCGGATGACTTGCCACCCTGCACGATCTCTTCTCCTCTAACCAGAAGTGCGCTAAGCTGTGCTTTGCGTGTATTGTAAGCTGCAGATATGACATTCACTGCTGTCTCAGGGTCTGCATCGGGTGCCACGCCAAAGGCATATGTCAGCTCTCTTCGGAAATCACGATATATTGATATGAACGCTGCTTCCTTGGCTTCCGCGCGTCTCAGCAATTCGGCCATAGCTCTCACTAATTCCCAAGAGCGGCGCCGTTTGGTAGTCTCGATGAGAGGGTGAATTGCACCGAAGCGCTTTCCGGCACTTATGAGCACCAACAAGACGGCGAATAAGATTTGTGAAAGTACAATCCATCCTGTAGTAGTGAATGGTAAACGGTTAGACGTCTCTCTTGGAGAAGCCTTTGGCAAGTCTTCGCAAAAAACTACGCGTCCACCGTGGGCGTTCGCACAGACTACATTTGTGATCAGAACAACGTTGTCTTTCTTGTCTATATCGCAGTTTTGGAATAGGTTTGATTCAATAAAGGCAATGACTCTACCTTTGCCCAATTTGATCTCACCCACAAGTGTTTTGTCATTATGATCTTCTGCAATACGGGAAATTTCCTGTCCGGCAAAAGCGCCAAACGTTGGCACGCTCACGTATATCTCTCTCACACCTTCGGTGTAAGGTCCTCCCGGTTTTATCGGGACTGCAGTATATTCTTTCCGCGCGTATGGCTCCCTCGTAATGTCAAGGTAGTTGAACGATGTGAAGCCATACGATCCTGCAACAATTGCAGTGTTTCCTTTTTCGATCCAAGCTCGAAGTGCTTTCTGATCTTGCTCTATAAGATTCGGTGGCCTGATAAGCAACACTACTCGAGCATCTTTGGGCAATGACTTCAACGAGCCGGTGTGCCTCTCCGTTTTGAACCCGAGTTCATTCAATATCAAATACAGTGCTTTGAATCCATTTTTCTTCGGCGAATGAACCAAATCTTCTTTGTGGTTTATGTGCGTTGCCACCAGCGCTGCTAATATAGATAGAGCTATAACAGCTACCAACGTCAATATACTTCGTATTCGTTTCATACCCCGACTCCCGAGCGGGCAACAAATCTGTAGGCCTCAAGAAATGACCTGTAATCGGTATCTGTAGCTCTCTCGTGCCCATACCAGCGTCTGTCGAATATTAGGGCAATTGGTTTCAGCGTTGAATGTAGGTCCTTATGCTCACTAATCCTGGCCAAATACTCCCAGTTTGTGCGTTTTCTATCGAACACGATTAGTTCTTGGTCGTCCAGCTGAAGAAGTATAGCTAGAAACACAAGTCTAAGAGATGTTCTGAAGTCCTCTGATGCAGCAGCGAGCTCAGCTTCACGAAGTGCATCTTTGGCACTGTCTGGCCCTGCATACAGTTCATCAAGTTCCAATTGCCGTTGATGCGTCCGTTGTATTCGAACTCTGCGAAGGATAATAACCAAAATCACAATTGGTAGAGCAACAAGAACAGTTCTTGCCAATAGAAGATAAAGAGATGATGGCTCCTGTTTATTAGCTTCAGAAGAGTATTGTCCAAAGAAGTCTTCAATGGATTTCCAGAATTGATTCCAGATCTTCTCAATTGCTTCTGCTAGCCGGTCAAATAGGCTCGGTTCAAACTCCCGCCGACTCAGTATCTCTCGCAACAGTTCTTTTCGCTCTTCTGGAGTTGGGTGTGATGACAGTGTGCCGGATGAATTATCAGACTGAGCGATTTGGTGCTGTCCTTGAGGTGCAGCGATGCTTTGCGCCGAAATAGGCACGGCACACAGAGATACTCCAACCAGAAGCAGTGCAAGGAGCCAGATTCTTATCACGGTTTTGTATCGTTAGACGGAGGTGCAGACACACATCCTTCAGTTGTGCATCCGCCTCGTTCTTTCCAACACGCAGAATGAAGTACTGCTCCACAGTATGAACACTTCACGCCCTCAGATATATCCCGAATGTAGTTATTGCAGTGTGAACATATATGAGACGACTGCATACCGGTCTGTGGACTATTGTCCGTAACGGAGTCTGGCGCTGGGAGGGTCACCTGTAGTTCTCGTGCCAGGTATTGCAGATCAAATCCTTCCTTACGCACTCGTAGATCGAAGTAGAGAATCACTGATGCAAGTGGCGTAAGCGGTCCTAACAGCGTATTGCTGAGAGCCTGTACAATGAGTTCGGGCACGATGAGGGTCGCAAACTCCAACAACGTCGATATAAGAAAAACGACTACAAGGATTAGCAGAAGGACACCTATCACGTGTCCAGAAAACCCTTGGGTAAGAGCCCAAGATCTTTTTAGTGCCGATAAACCGCTTGTGCCTTCAATAATAACCACGGGCATACTGAGGCTAAGGCGTGCATAACAATGCAGCACGAGCAAAATCCAAAGTGCTAACAGAATCAACCCAAATATAATAATAGCACCAGAGCCGGCGGCGAGACCCATAGGGACCATAAATATCGCCAAGACAAGGAATCCTACTACATATACACAACCAAGCAAGATCATCGTCCACAATACTGCCCCAATACGGCTCAACACTGTGGTGTACGCACTCCATATAGTGACCGGCTCGTCCAAATAGCGCCGTGAGACCGCATTTGTCATCGCTGCCTGGGCTATTGGGTGCGCAACTGCAGCCAACAGCAAAACTGGGAAGATGTCAGAAAAAATACGAGCATCAGGTACGTTACTCGCAGTCGGTATACTAGTCCAAGCTAATGCGTATGACAACAAGCCTATAGGTATGAAAACACAGGCTGCAATTCCGACGAGTAGAACAAAGTTGTTTCTGTAAAGGTCGAATGTTTCGTCGAGAATTCCAGGGATATTTCGGGGGCGAAAGCGTTTTTCGTTTGCCACCATTCTGCCTCCAGTGTTGTTGATTAGCAATCCATAAGAGATAATTGGCGAACGCTCGAAGAAAATCCTTCTAAACTGTTGTAAGTGTTACACTGTTAGCCCGTTGTACAAAGCAAAAGGGCGCCCGGTTGAAACGGGGCGCCCTCTATGATAATGGCCACTACACCACTATTCAATCTTGTGTTCTATTGCATAGACATCGGGTCCAAGCAGTCTCCACGACAGACCCAAATGCGAGATTGCCTGGTAGAGTGCATCCTCTGCAGTGCCGTTCGAAACGTCAACTGGCCTGGTCTTAGTGCGAATATCGCCATCAATCAGAATAGCTACACCATAAGTCGCGCTGATGTTCTTCATTGCAGTGTACACATCAGTGCTCTCAAGCATCATGTTCTGTCGACCCTCAGCATTGTTCGACGGCAACTGAGTTGGCACAAATATCGCTTCAGAAAAATCTCTGCCTTTGTGCTTCCACTCGGCAAGCATTCCCATAACCGCTTTCGGATCGGTGTCTCGCCAGACAAATGAGACCACTTGTCCCCTAGAGTCAACTCTACCATCAAACAGCGACTGATTGTTTCTCACAAGTCCATTTATTCCAATTGCGATATGAGCCGGATCAAGCACGAAGACTTTGACATCCTGCGATACTACACCGTCTGGTCTCAAAACCAATTGGAAGACATTTGTACCATCGGTAGAACTGCTGGTGCCCAGTTCAAACTTCAGTCCGCTGTGTTGCCATATTTCTCCTATGTGCATTGCATTGTTCGGTTCTGCCTGTGTCGTAACCGGTTCGGTCATTGCAGGCTTTCCAACAAGGAATGCACCTATCTCGTAACGGAGCGGAGTCTGGAATACAGTGATGGCCAACACGGCAGCAGTAGCTGCAGCGGCATAGGCTCTAGCTGGAATCCTAGACAAGAATAGACTGTTCCACACCTGCTGCCACTTCGGCTGTCTTCGTTTCTCTGCCTCCTGTTGCAATCTGACTTTCATCACAGCATCCCAGGCAAAACCTGGGGGAGGCATAACCTCTGGCAGGGTTTCCAGCATATTCCACGTAGCTTTGAATGCATTGTATTCACAAGTACACGAAGGACACTCGGCAATATGCTGATCGAACGCCACAGCCATTGGGCGCTCTAGAAGCCCTTCAAGGTGGTCAGAAAATATTTCTCGCGCTTTTTCGCACTTCATCAAAAATTGCTCCACCTGTTCCTACAGGTATTTGGCACGTATTAGACAGCTTTACGCAGACCGCCGTTACTGCCTGCGTTCCCTTTACAATCTCGCTTTCCTACTACGTAGACGCCATTATATGTTGAAAAGTTCCCGCAGGGGTTCCAGTTTTTCTCTTAATGCCAGTCTGGCTCGGTTTAGCCTTGATTTGACCGTCCCAACTGGCAAGTCCATTATCTGTGCAATCTCTTCGTAAGACTTGTTTTGAGTGTGAAACAGAATCACCATAGCTCTCTGATAGTCCGGCAGCTCTTGAATCGCCTGCTGCAGAATATCATCGCGCTCCCCCATCTCGACTACGACATCCGGGGTGGGGCCGTCATCTTCTACTTGCCTTGTTACGTAGCTTTCTTCAAGTTCAATATAATCTTCTAAGGAACTATGAAGGTGCGACTTCTGCCTTTTTCGTTCGTCAAGATAGACGTTCGTCACTATACGATAGAGCCAAGTGGTGAAATTGGCCTCTCCTCTGAAGGTGCCAATAGAGTTGAATACGCGGATAAACGCTTCTTGTGCCACATCGTTTGCGTCGTCATAGTTTCCCGACATTCTGTAGGCGAAGTTAAAGACGCGTTTTTCGAAGCGTTGCACCAGTTCGTTAAACGCAGCTATGTCTCCCTGTTTGCATCTAGCTACCAGGGCATTATCCAAGCTCTTGTCCGTAAGATCGGTCATTGATAATTATTGTGATGAAGTGGGCACGAGTGCAATAAGAAAGAGCAACTACGAAGCGCTTTCGGCTTTACGTATGGCCTCTTTCTCCTCGTCGGAAAGGGTATGCTCCGATCGCCCGCCGGATATCTCTTTGGCATATACCCTGCAGTCATCTCTGCCATAGATATTGCTTACGACAACCCCATTCATGTCTCTGTCTAGGATTGCAAGTGCAAAGCTCTGTTCTCCACCGATATCTGGGAAAGCGTCAAATCGAGCAAGCCCTATCCTTTGAGCGCATCTAGACAGGCTTTTGTCTAATACGGAGCTGTCATTCTGCAGTACAGCGATCGATCCTTCGGAAGCCCCCAGTCGTTTATCCAGCTCAGCCGTCTCTCCAACAGGTGATTCAGCCACCGCCTTCATGGCGGTTCTGCATATTCTTGTAGTTCTACCTAGTTTGACGAGAAGGCATAGGTTGATAAGCAGAATACATACTACTATAGCAGAGAGAATCAAAAGAAAATGCGGCTCGTAATGCTGTACTAAGCCGAAAATGGTATCAATCCAAGTCATTCAGCCTTGCCCTCCATGGACTGCATTATAGCACAGTAGAGTACGTTGGGGAATACACTAGAAGGTTCTAAGGGCACGCGAAGTGGAGCATAAAATGTGGAAGCTCTCACGCGGTTGTGACCTGAAGAAACATCTTATTTGTGGCGGAATGTGCCGAACAGTTGGCATTCTTTGGTGTTGAGATGTTTGCTTAAGAGTATGATTCTTTGCCGTGCGGTTCTTCAGGTTCATTGGGATCAGTGCCTGGTTCTGTCCAGGTTCCGATAGGTCCAACATATATGCTGCCGGTCATAGTCTTTACGCGGTATCGCATTGGATCAAGATCCTCGAGTTTTTCGACACTTGCCAAATGTGAGGTCTGGCATTTTCTACCGCGGAAGATGACTTCTGCGGGTTCGAATAGTCTCGGTGTTTCAAGAAAGATTGCTTCCCATTCGATCAACGTTATTCACCTCAGTTGGGATTATCTCGTTAGGACTAAGTTGGTTATTCCGTACTATAAGCCATTTACTCTTTGCGGATTCTCGCCGAGAATTGAATAGGAGCGGAGTTTTGAGGTATAATATGAATGCGTAGAAGCGAATAGCGTGGGGGCGAATGGAGTCGACAGGGAAGTAGCGGCTCTGGTTGCGCGCCGAGGAGCCGCTGGCCTCGTAAAAAGCGGCAAGCCTATAAACGGCACAAACAGTTACGCACTCGCTGCTTAATTAAGTAGCGCATCCGCCCGGTCTAATCCGACGTGGCCGGTAGCGGGTGTTATTAGAGTCGGATTGCTCATCCCTATAGGCTCGTAACGGGGATAGGACACAGTACGAGCTGGCGTGAGCAGGAACCCAGCCTGTAGGGGTTCGCTCAGCGAGATTCAAAATACAGGACACGCGCGTAGAAGCCTTTGTCAGCTCTTCTTTGGACCCGGGTTCGAGTCCCGGCGCCTCCACCAAACAACCGAATACAAAGTTTCTCTCTACCAAGAGCGCCGAGGATGTGAGTCCCGGCGCTTTCGGCGTTTTACGCGTGGAATTCGTGCTCAATGATGGTGTCCGAGCCGTTTCCAATCACCCTATCCTTTGGACTGGCTTCACTGCCAAAATCACACATCAAGGACCAATTTTCTCTTATTCGGCAGGTTTTCTCTTTTTCCTTTGGACTTCTGCATTTAAGTCCAAAGGCCGTTTTACGCTCAGCTTTGGTACATTTCGCAACCATTCCGCGCTCACATGACTGGAGTAGCGCGTGTTACGCAGGACACTAATACCTTCGCAACCACATGGACAGCCATCAGGTCCAAGAGTTATCATGGCGGTGTGTTCAAATGATGCGGTGAACTTACCTCTTTGGGAGTTTGGATCCAGGGTTATGCGACGGCGGGGAATGAAGAGAGAGCAGCGATTGCAGGCTGCTCGTGAATGGATATCGAAGTACACTGGGAAGGACATCGTCCGTGGATACCGCCGCTGGTTTGGCGTCGATAAGGTTTGCGCTCTGCTGGAATTGAAGATGTGCGGCTTGCCTATTTCGGAAGAGAGAATAGAAGCCGCTCGCAAGGACCGGGAGCGGCTTTCCATCGAAAGACGAGAACAACGGGAAGTTCGCGCGCTGCAATCCGGCATTGATCAAGACGACAGCTTCACCGGCATTATCGGCTACACCTCCGGCGGAGCGCCATACGGTCTGACTTGGGAGGAGTGGGATCAGATAGAGCAGGAAGACGAAGGGTAAGGCAACGTCAGAGCATCCCCAGTTCCCTCTGCTGCCGTTTCCAAATTGGAGGTGGCTATTTCGTGGAGAGGAAGCAGCGGCTATAGATTGCTCCTGAGTGGAACTGATACCGGTGTGTGCCTCGATAGGACAATCGGATTAGGAAAAGACGAGAAATGAGCAAGAAGAAGCAACCATATGCAACAAAATGGCAGACATCGGAAGGTGATACATTCCAGATCGTCGAGACAGCGGCATTCATGGCAGTTAAGTATGATGCACGCACGCCTGGCTTCGGAGTAAGCCAGATTATAAACGGACAGCAGTTGTGGCTCACCGAGGAAGAACTCGTCGAGGTATTCCAGAACGCCGCTGATGCAATGGAGCTTAAGCCCGTGAAAGACACATTCCGACCACGTCTTGATAAACAAACCAGGCAGCAACTACGCGAGGATATACTAGCCAAGCTGCCGAAAGCCTTCCCCGGTTGCCCTAAGTGTGGTGCGGCAATATCGACAGTGGACGCCGATCATCACAGACGCATTCAATGGAGTTGCGGGAGCTGGATGTGTGGGACGGCCTTTCACCAAGCAGGCGAATGCAGAGGCAATGCTCGTAACCCAGCAGCAGACAAATAAATGACGATGGCAGACGAAGATGCCACCATCTGCAGCATCTACCAAGGTGCTTGGTCAGTGTAATAGCTGCCCATCCAAATAGCCGAGAGAGCTATCTACTGTGCTGGCTGAAATCCGAGTAGTCTTCTCTGCCTTTCCCAGTCTGAAGACAACTGCTTCGTCAATGTCGTCAGCGACAGTCCGCTCGGTTCCTCGCCCATCAGGATGGCTTCTACGATGTCCGGCGCAAGTAGCGTAAGCCGCAGCAGCCGGGCGGCGAATGAAACATCCAACCCTATCTCCCGCGCGAGGTCTGAGACCGACTCGAACTTCCCATCGTCGAGGAGCTTCTGCCATCTGTACGCCCGGGCAATCGCTATTACGAGAGCTTCCTGGTGAGACGCTCGCATGGGGCTATCCGACGCAAACGCCTGCGGCAGGACGACCTCCTTTCTGCCTCCTCGCTTCTTTAGTGTAAGAGGCACGTTGACCACTATGCCGCTGTCATCATTCTGCACTGTGGCTCCAGACATCATTCGGCGCAACTCCTTTCATGTTGGTCGGATACGTCTCGGACCTCGCTTACGAGCGAATGCAGGCCGTTTCCCCTGATGCGGATGTTCATGCCGTCGGTGTTTACGGTCACGCGCTCGATAAGCAGGTGGACAATCCGCGACTGCTCCAGTGGGAATAGCTCGTCCCAAACGGGATCGAGCCTGCGAAGACATTCGGCGACATCGCGCTCACTCACGAGCCTTGCCTGCATGCCCTCTATCTCTTCATCAACGTCTCTGAACCTGTGCTGGGTATCGACGAACTCCTCGTTCACCCGCCGTATCTCATTCGCGGCCTCGCTGTCGGCAGCGCCGGAGTCCATCAGTCTCTTAGCAGACTGCCTCAGTTCCTCAAGCCGTGACTCAAGCTCCGTTCTCTCGACACACAGACGTTCAATCTCCTCCGCTTCAAGCAGTCGAGTCGCCTGGTACGTCTGGGCTATTATCTCAGGAGATCTGAACATCGCCCGAAGCTGATGGATCACCGCACCCTCTATCTCTCCTGCAGGAACGGACTTCACAGGGCAGCTTGAATGCCCCGACTTGGCAGCACGTCCGCACGTGTAGTAGCAGTAGGTCTTCTGCGGACTTCCGGTAGATACCGGACTCATCGCCCTGTCGCATTCTCCGCACCGGATGATCCCTCGCAGCAGTGCCGGAGCTTTTGCCCTGGCATGCCTCGCGTGGCTTTGCGTGTTCTCCTCAATCACCAGATGCGCCCGCCGCCACATCTCCGGGGTGACTATGGCTTCGTGTTCTCCGGGATATGTCTTGTCCTTATGGATCACCTCGCCGAGATAAGTGCGGTTATAGAGCACGCGGTAGATGTGCATTGTGCCCCAAGGTTTGCCCTCTCGGAAGACGCCGTTCTTCGTCATCCAGGACTTGGTCGTGATCCCCTTCTTGTTCAGCTCATTCATCACCATGAGAGGCGATCCCAACTCTGCGAACCTCTTGAAGATGTGTCGGACCAGTTTCGCCTCTTCCGGGTTCACGACCAGTCGATGCTTCTCGCTGTCCACATCATATCCAAGCGGCGGTGTTCCGCCGGTGAACTTGCCTTTACGTTTGGCTGCGGCGACCTTGTCGCGAATGCGCTCGCCTATGATCTCCCGTTCGAACTGCGCGAACGACAGCAATATATTGAGGGTGAGCCTGCCCATAGATGTCGTCGTGGAGAACGCCTGCGTGACAGAAACGAACGACACGCCGTTGCGGTCGAACGCTTCTATTATCTTTGCGAAGTCCAAGAGTGACCGCGAAAGCCGGTCGACCTTGTAGACGACCACGCAATCAATCCGCTTGTTCTCCACATCATCCATCAGTCGTTCGAGCGCCGGGCGTTCCATATTGCCGCCAGAGTAACCGCCGTCATCATATCGCTGCTGCAGCGCAGTCCAACCCTCGTGCTTCTGAC
>CAZCCV010000038.1:0-19179 GCA_964497515.1 uncultured bacterium
TATTATCGAGGGAGCCAGATTAGCGGCCTGATTCCGGATATCTGACATGCACCCCGTGCGACTCGAAAGCTATAGTGAGTTCTTTCGCTCTCTTTCGTTATCGAGTAACGCAATCGGCAGCACTTCATCTGCGTGTTCAACGAGCTTGATAGTTAGTTCGCTTCTTACGTTGTCCGGTATCTCTTCGAGATCCTTTTCGTTCTCCTTCGGAAGGATTACAGTGCGAATCCCTGCTCTGTGCGCCGAAAGCACCTTCTCTTTGACGCCACCGATTGGAAGAACGCGCCCTCTGAGTGTGATCTCGCCGGTCATTGCCACGTCCTTTCGCACCCTGCGCCTTGTAAGTGCAGAGGCCAATGCCGTAGCAATGGTTATTCCGGCCGACGGACCATCCTTCGGGACTGCTCCCGCGGGAACGTGTATGTGCACATCCATTCGATGAGTGAACTCTTCGTCAATATCGAGCACCCTTGCTTTGGAGCGGACATATGTGAGAGCTGCCTGCGCAGACTCTTTCATTACATCGCCGAGCTGACCCGTAAGAAGCAGTTTCCCTTCGGTAGACTTCAGAAGACCAACCTCAATCTGCATAACGTCGCCACCAAACTCGGTATAAGCAAGTCCGGTTGCTGCGCCGATCTCGTCTTTCTCCTCTGCCATACCGTAGTGATAGCGACGTGTGCCAAGGTACGTCTTTACATCGCCCTCGCTCACTGAGGCTTTGCTCTCCGTTCCTTCGGCAACTTTCTTCGCGATTTTGCGCAGGATTGAAGCGATTTCGCGCTCGAGATTCCTCACTCCGGCTTCGCGAGTGTACTCGCGAACGATAGTGCGAATGGCAGACTGGTCTATCGCTGCGTTCTCTTCGGTGAGCCCATTCTCCTTAAGCTGCTTAGGAACGAGGAATCGCTCCGCTATTTCAAGTTTCTCATCCTCGATGTACCCAGGGAAATGCAGCACTTCCATTCGGTCTCGCAGAGGAGGCGGAATAGTATCAAGCACGTTCGCCGTGGTAATGAACATCACATCCGACAGATCGAACGGAACCTCCAGATAGTGATCGGAAAAAGCATTGTTCTGCTCCGGATCGAGTGCTTCAAGAAGTGCCGCCGATGGGTCGCCACGGAAATCGGCGCCAATCTTGTCGATCTCATCGAGCATAAACACCGGGTTACGTGAGCCCGCTTGCTTGATTCCCTGAATGATCCTGCCTGGCAGGGCACCAACATAAGTTCGCCTGTGGCCACGGATCTCAGCTTCATCACGAATGCCACCAAGAGACACCCTGATGAACTTTCGCCCAAGCGCTTTAGCTATCGATTTGCCAATGGAGGTCTTTCCGACACCTGGAGGGCCTACAAAACAGAGTATTGGCCCACGCATAGTTCCAGCCAGTTTGCGCACAGCGAGGAACTCCAGAATCCGTTCCTTGACCTTCGCCAAACCGTAGTGATCGGCATCGAGTGTCTTGGTTGCAGCATCGATTTCCAGCAACTCAGTTGTGCTCTTGCTCCACGGCAGAGATATCAGCCAATCGAGATATGTACGGACGACCACACCATCTGGAGCTGCATATGGCATCTTCTCCAGTCGGTCGACTTCTTTTAGCGCGCGTTCAGATACCTCCGAAGGCATCTTCGCTTCTTCAATTTTGGCTTTATACTCTTCTATCTCGGACATCCGCTCGTCGCGGTCGCCCAACTCCTGCTGAATAGCCTTAAGCTGCTCGCGGAGGATGTACTCTTTCTGCGTTTCACCCATCTCTCGCTCAACACGAGAACGGATATTATGGTGAATCTCCAGAATCTCAATTTCACGTGCCAGGATGAGAGTCAATCGTTCGAGCCGCTCTTTGACCGATACAGTCTCCAGTATCTCTTGCTTCTGCGCGACGGGAATGCTGAGGTGGTGTGTGACAGTGTCTGCCAGACGTGCTGCGTCGCTGATGCTAAGAGCAGTGACCATCGCTTCAGGTGGTATCTGCCGACCGTCCTGTACGATCCGCTCGAACTGATTCATAATCTCACGGCGAATTGCTTCGATTTCGAGTCCGACTGCCGGTTTTTCCTCAAGCATCTTCACCCGAGCCTTCAAGTAAGGCTCTGTGTGAGTGTATTTGGTAATTTTGACTCGCTGCACGCCCTCAAGCATCAACCGAACGGCGCCGTCGGGCACTCGAAGCACCTGCATAACCTCAACCAGGAGGCCGACATCGTAGAGCTCATCCGGCTCCGGATCTTCGGTGCCAATTTCCTGCTGCGCCACAAGCACCATCTTACGGCTTTTCGATATCGCTGCATCCAGCGCTTGTATGGACTTTTCCCGTCCCACAAGCAGAGGAAACAGCATACTTGGGAAGTACACCTGATCTCTTACCGGGAGAACCGGGTACGTCCTCGGCTGGCGGGTGGACTTCGCTTTTGAATCGCTCTCTGTTACACGATCTATTATTTCTACGTCATCGTTAGAGCCTGCAGCTCTTTTGCGTGGCATAGTCGCCTCTCTTCGTACATACACAAAAGCGGACGCGAAGTCGAGACGCCGGAGGTTCTACCCGGCAGCACTCGACTCCACAATCCGCAATGGATAGATTAAGTTGCTTACGAAGCCGCTTTCATCTCGCTAAGAGTCACGAGAGTCGGCTCTTTCTTCTCGGTAATTGACTCCGCCGACACGATGCACTTCTTTACATCCTTGCTCGACGGCACTTCATACATAATATTCAGCATTACCTCTTCGAGGATTGTGCGCAGTGCCCTTGCTCCCATTCCACGCTTCATAGCTTCTTGAGCTACAGCATCCAACGCGTCGTCGGTGAGAACAAGGTCTACTCCGTCGTACTCGAAGAACTTGCGATACTGCTTAACAAGCGAGTTCTTAGGTTCAACCAATATTTTTCTGAGTGCGCTTTCATCCAACGCCTCAAGAGTTGTGATAATGGGAAGCCTTCCCACGAACTCAGGAATAAGACCGAACTTCAGCAGGTCTTCTGGCATAACGCTCGCGAGAAGCTCCGAAATCGATCGATCTTTCTTGCTCTCGACAGGAGCTCTGAACCCAACGCTGGAGTCTGTGTGAGTTCTGCGCTCGATGATTTTGTCGAGCCCCTCAAACGCCCCGCCAACGATAAATAGAATGTTCGTTGTGTCGAGCTGCATATACTCCTGCTGAGGGTGCTTTCTGCCGCCCTGAGGAGGAACACTGGCCACCGTGCCTTCCAGAATCTTCAGCAGTGCCTGCTGAACGCCTTCGCCCGAAACGTCGCGGGTGATTGACGGATTCTCAGCCTTGCGAGCAATTTTGTCGATCTCGTCTATGTATATAATACCCCGCTGGGCATTTCGGATAGTGGCCTGTGGACTCTCTCCGGTATCTGCCGCTTGAAGCAGCTTAAGAAGAATGTTCTCAACATCCTCTCCCACATACCCCGCTTCTGTAAGCGAGGTTGCATCAGCAATCGCAAACGGAACGTTCAGTATGCGCGCCAGAGTCTGTGCCAGCAGCGTTTTTCCCGAACCGGTTGGCCCAACCAGAAGAATATTTGACTTCTGAAGCTCAACATCTGATGCGGGAGCGTTTATGCGCTTGAAATGATTGTAGACGGCAACCGACAGCGCGCGCTTCGCCTTCTCCTGACCAATAACATACTGGCTCAGAATGCGACAGATCTCCTTGGGTTTTGGAACTGTGCCAGACGAAAAATCCGCCGGCTGATTGTTCTCACCCTTGATGATCTCGTTGCAGAGCCCGATGCAGTCCACGCATACACCACCGTAGACTCCCAAGATCAGCTTCTTCACCTGCTCGCGGCTCTTGCCACAAAGGGCGCAGCGCCCGTCGTTCCGATCGTATCCGACCTTCGCCAACTGGCTATCTCCTTCTCACCTTGAAGTTTTCGTTTGCCGTGGACGTGTAAGCAGTTTGCGTAACGTCCCAGTCACTACAGAATGGAGCTAGCAGACCCTTAAGAGCCCGTCACGCTACCTAAAGGGCAGACTAACCCTTTTTTCCGATTACTGTATCTACTATGCCATACTCTTTGGCTTCTTCTGGAGACATATAGTAATCTCTGTCGATATCCTTTTCAACTCTCTCTGCAGGCTGGCCGGTATGCTCCGACAACAGCTTGACATAAAGAGACTTGTAACGCAACACTTCGCGCGCCACAATGTCGATATCAGACGGAGTACCACGGAATCCGGCAGATCCCTGATGTATCATAATTCGCGAGTTGGGCAGTGCAAACCTCTTATTCTTTGTGCCACCCGCCAGAAGAATAGCCCCCATACTCATAGCATGCCCCACGCACGTGGTAGCTATGTCTGGTTTGACAACCTGCATCGTGTCATAAATGGCTAACCCAGCTATGACCGAACCTCCTGGGCTGTTTATGTATAGCTCAATATCTCTGTCTGGATCTTCTTTCTCCAGGAACAGCATCTGAGCGACTACAAGGTTAGCTATATCGTCGTCGATCGGCGTTCCAATAAAGATGATCCTGTCTCTCAGTAAGCGAGAGTAGATGTCGTACGACCGCTCGCCGCGTGCGGTCTGTTCAACCACCATTGGTATGAGCGCCATTAGCTATGGTACTCCTTTCAAAAACGCCTAGCGTCCTACGTTTTTAATATTGGAGGCATTCACTAGAAACTCTAGCACTTTTCTTCGAGCAATCTTGTCGGAAATGACCTGTCTGCCATCAGTCTTGTCTACAAATGCCATAATAGACTCTCGCGGATAACCCGTTTCTTCCGCCATTTTGGTGATTTCGGCCTCTATATCTTCGTCTGCGACCTCAATACTCTCTTTTTTGGCGATCTCTTCGAGCACCAGACTGATTTTGATATCGCGTTCAGCAGACTTGGAAATGTTTTCCTGAATATCGCTGAAGGACTTGCCAGTAGTTCGAAAATAATCCTCAAGTGTCATTTTTCTGGACTGCAGATCTTTCACCAAATCTTGCAGGCGATGCCCTACTTCGTTCTCCAAAACACTATCGTGGAAACAAATGGTTGAACCCTCTACTACCTGGTCAACCAAGCCAGTTTCCACCTCTTTGTCGGCAAGATCCGAGAACGCCTTTTCCAGAGATTCGCGAACGTAGTTCGTTAGAGCTTCAACAGTCTCTACATCCTCGTCTCCGTTCGTCAGTTTCAGCGTCTTTACGAACTCGTCGGTTAGTTCCGGGATATTCCGCCGCTTGATGTCATTTAGCGTGACAACAATCTGCAGTTGCTGGCCAGCGACTGACTTGTCTCCGTAGTCTTCAGGGTATACGACGTCGATTGTCTTTGTCTCGCCAGCATTCATACCCACAAGCCCACTATCTACGCTTTCGAGGTTATTGCCGACCTCAAGAACAGTGTCCCTGGGATCTGAATCATCCTGGGCTATGGCCACAATCACCATATCGCCCTTTTCGACCGGGCGACCTTCCACGCTTTCTACTGTAGCCGCACTCTGTCGCAGTTCGTTGATGCGCGCTTCTACGTCGCTCTCTGAAACCTGTTTGGGAAGGCGTTTGGCTTTAAGCTCCGTGTATTTGCCAAGTTCGACAGTAGGAGCTGTCGGGACGGTGGCGCGGAACTTGAATGGTTCGGCATCCGCAATATGAATCACTTCGTAAGAAGCCGCGCCGTAAGGCTCTACCTCAGCTTCTTTGAGTGCTTCTGCGTAAGCGGGTTCAGCCATAATCTCGGCGGCGTGCCCCTCGATTCTCTCCTTGTCGAGCACATTCTCGAGTATCGACCTCGGAGCCCTGCCCTTCCGGAAACCGGCGATCTCTGCGTGGCGACCAGCCTCTTTGTAGGCACGATCGAACGCCTTTTTGACCTCCTCGGCTCCGACTTCGATTTCTAGTGTGATTTCACACGGTTTGTTCTGTTCCTTCTGAATTATCGGCACTGCAATATTCTCCGTTATGCTCACAAAAAGCAACAGGATACAGGATGTAAGATAGTTTCGACAGTCGTAGAATCTATCCTCTATCCCATATCCTGCGATTTCAGGCTGGGAAGAGCAGGGCTATAGCCCCTACCCTTTTACCCAAGTTTGTGGAGCGGGAGACGGGACTCGAACCCGCGACATCCACCTTGGCAAGGTGGCGTTCTACCACTGAACCACTCCCGCACATACTGTTGTTCTCTCTGGCGACATGGTGGGCGAGAGGAGAGTTGAACTCCCACGCCTTGCGGCACTAGATCCTAAGTCTAGCGTGTCTGCCATTCCACCACTCGCCCCCAGGAAACACTGGTGGGTCGTACAGGACTCGAACCTGTGGCCCGCTGATTAAGAGTCAGCTGCTCTACCAACTGAGCTAACGACCCGTACTGCCTAGTACTCCCGCGTCGGTCATGATTATAGCATCGCGATCAGTTGGCGTCAACACGCTGGTCCGAGCTGTCCTCGACCACTTTCGAAGAGCAAAATAATTATAGCGTGCGGCTCCGCAATTGTCAAACGTTTTCTGCACAGCCTGTTCGCAATATCACTCAGGCTTATCACCCTTTATGGCCAGTGCAACTGAATAGACTTCACGCTTCGGAAGCTTCATTTCGGCGGCCACTATTCGTATGGCATCGCGCTCGGTCATACCCTCATTCAAATGGTGTTTCAGACGTTCTTCGATACTCTCCTGACTCTCATCGGTCTCCGCTTCTGTGCCAGCACCTTCGATTACGATAGTGATTTCGCCCTTTGGCTTTGGGTGAGTAAAACGCTCTATGGCCTCACTGAGTGTTCCGCGAAAGACTTCTTCGAAGAGTTTGGTAGCTTCTCTCACAACGACCACACGTCGATCGCCCAGTTCAGCATACGCCGCCTTTAATGTGGAGAGTGTTCTAAGTGGTGATTCGTAGAGAATGACCGTTCTTGGGTCGGTGCGCATTCCACGAAAGAAGGCTCTGCGCTCGCTTTCTTTCCGAGGAGGAAATCCATCGAAACTGAAATGCGCCGTCGGAAGACCAGATACAACCAGCGCATAGACCATTGCGCTCGCACCTGGCACAGCTACTGTTGGAATATCCTCTGCTACCGCAAGCGCAATAAGCTCGTGCCCCGGATCCGACACCCCTGGTGTTCCGGCATCGGAGACCAATGCCACATTGTCTCCAGCTTTCAACCGTACAATAATCTCTTCAGCACGTTGCCCTTTGCTGTGCTGGTGATACGCAATCATCGGCGTATGGATATCGTAGTGCGAAAGCAACTTCCGTGTGACGCGAGTGTCTTCAGCAGCAATGAGTGAGACCTCTTTCAGCACCCTGAGAGCCCGAAGCGTTATATCTTCCAGATTTCCAATTGGCGTCGCAACAATGTAAAGCGTACCCGACTGTTCAACCATCGGCCATCCCCAAAATGAGAACAGGGTCGGACATTAGCCTAGCCCGACCCTGTTATGATACTCTATTCCACGTTCTATATACTGAGACTTTACCTGGACGGCACAGCCTGAGGCGGCATCATATTCTTGGGCACCTCGGGCTCCGGATGCTCCGCCAGCCATTTCTCCTCGTTTGCAACCAGATCCGCTCTACCGAGCGTCTCAAACTGCATCTTCAGCATACGGTGAATCGGCTGATCGGTTGCACGGTTGCTCATCTCCGAGACCTCCACAAACTGCTCTGCGGCTTTGTCTTTCTGGTCGGTCTTCAAGTAGAGCTGCGCGAGCATCTGTCGCAAGTCTACTCCCTCTCCAGCAGGAGAGCGCTTGATTAGAATGTTCTCCAGTATGGCAATAGATTCTTTGGACTTATCCTGCCCAGCGTAGATTTCTGCCAACTGACACCAAGGAGCTGGATCGCTCGGATTGTCCTTTGTAGCCTGATTCAGAACCTTCACCGCTTCGTTGATCAGCTTTTCTCTCTCTGCGGGATCCATGGTGAACTGAGCCTTGCTAACCAGCCAGTAGCCGTTTAGCCCCTTGTCGACAAACTCAATCTTGGCTTTCTCTGTAGCCTCGTCCATCAGCTTCATCAACGCCTCGTTTCCGAGTTGCTGTGTTAGCTGCTCTTTGTATTCTTTCTTCTTCTCTTCGAAATCCTTAGGGAGATCCAGCTTCTCTTCTTCGACCTTTACAATCTGGTAACCGCCAAGGCTTCTGATAAGGCCACTGATTTTGCCAGCCTTCAACCCTTCATAACCAGGGTCGGAGGATGCAGGAACCCACATCGCTTCAACACCGTTCTTCTTAACAGCCGGGTTGTCGGAGTTCTCTTTGGCAAGCTTTGCAAAATCGGCTCCGCTCTGAAGCTGTTTGAGGACTTCCTCTGCCTTATGCTTTACCTGATCCTCTGGCTTTCCAATCGTGTTGAAGTCGATTGATGCGATTTTGATCTGACGGAAGCTATCCACCAGACGCTCATCTGTGATCTTTCCGGGGTTGCCAACTGTATCCTGCAGTTTCTGCAGCATCAGAGTCTCTTTCACGACCTCTGATGTAAGCTCTGCCTCCATCTCTTTTCGCAGTAAACGAAGAGTGAGACCATCGTTTCTGAGTGCAATCTCGAAATCGGCATCGGAGATCTTTTTCTTTTCGTTGGGATTGCTGTACAAGCTGCGACGCTCCTCTATCTGAGCATCAATCATCTTGTTGCGTGCAGCAGCGATTTCTTTCTTACTGACCTGAATCCCCTGCTCTTGAGCCACCGAAAGGGCGATCTTCTGCATTACGAGCTGGCTTATGATCCGGCCTTCCATATGCGCACTATCCAGCGGGCTTCTCAGGCCGCCGAACATCTTCATTCTGTGCTGTTCCATTTCGCGAACGCTGGCAAACTCGGGTTTGGTGATCTCTATACCGTTCACTTTGGCAATAACCATCTGTTCAGCCGGACGATCCTTCTGAGAACCAGTGATGTTCATGCCAAAGTAAGTGAAGCAGCTAATGAAAAACGTTAATGCGACACCCCACAAAAGCCATTTTATCCAGGAAGCGGAGCTAGTTCGCAATTTTGTGATGGACATCTGGTAGTATCCTCCAATTCGGCGCACCAGAATCTATGGACAGGCCGCCGGTAAAACTCTCAAATGATGGCTCCTGATACCGCAGAAGCTTGTTCAGGAAAGCGAAAAGTCTGTGGGTATATCGTCAGCAAAGACATAATTCCCGAGGGGCTTTTCACCAGTAGATACTACCGTAACGCCCTCCCTATGTCAAGCTGGTAAGCTGCGCTGCAAATGTCAGACCTCGCAAACAAATCGACGACATCTAACTCGGGTTCGCCTTCTTTTTGTGCGTCAGCACCATAGCGATAGCAAACACTAACGCGGTGGCTACACTCGCCACCTGCGCCTGCGTAAGTCCCGCAAACCAGACCTCCGCACTTGCGCCCTTTCTGATGAACTCGATCAGGAACCGATAGACAGAATAGAGTACAATGTACGTGAAGAACACAAAGCCTTCGGGTCGATTCCAACGTTCAACTCTGGTAAGCAAAAGAAAGATCAGGAGGCTAGCGAAAAATGCGTATATCTGTGCAGGATGTCTCGGTCCGGTGTGAAGTCCTGTTGACGGATCAAGAAAGTCGACCGCCCAGGGAAGACTGGTCGCCACGCCGTAGCAGCAGCCGTTTAGAAAACACCCGATTCGGGCGAACGCATAGCCTATTGCAAGTGAAGGCGCAAGGACATCCGTCATCCGGAGGTGACTAATCCCTTTCGCTTTTGTGTATACGAAAACAGCGATTGCTGCCGCAAGAACTCCACCGTGGAATGAAAGTCCGCCCTGCCATATTTTTAGAATGTCTCCAAAAACAGACCAGCTATGGTGTGGGACTTCGAGGAACAGATACAGCAATCGCGCTCCCACAATACCGGCGAGGAGCGTTATTAGAGCTGTGTCTGTAACTCGTCCCGAATCGATGCCAAATCGCTTCGACACCCTTGTCGCCCGCCACAGTCCCAGCAGGAAACCCAGGACTATCATAAATCCGTAAGCCCTGACAGGTATAGGTCCTAAGTAGAAGAGTATTGAACGCATTAGCTGTTGGTATGAGCTTCGTCGGCTTTGTTTTCATCTGCCAACTTGCCCTCCAGAAAAATCGCGCAGTACATAAACAGGATTATTCCCGCGGTTATAGCTATATCGGCGATGTTGAAAGTTGGCCAGGAATAGGTGCGGGCTCCGATGGCAATAGAAAAATCGAGAAAATCAGTAACACAACCAAACGCAATTCGATCGATCAGATTGCCAAGTGCTCCTCCGAGAAGCAAACCCAGGGATACTGCAGCCAATCTGCTTTTTGATCTTTCCTTCCTGAGGCCAAAGAGAATGATGACCACAAATGATCCAATGAATACCAGAATACCTGACCACTCTCGCAACAAGCCAAAGGCTGCCCCAGAGTTTTCTGTGCGCTTGAGGGCAAAGAACCGCGGCACGATAGCAGTAGATTCCCCACAAGCGAGATGAGCCCTAACTAGAACCTTCGACAACTGGTCGATGGCTAGTGTCACCGCTGCTGCCAAATAAAAAGCAGCTCTACCTATCTGCCCTCTACTGTATCCTGACACTCTAAACAGAACGTTGCATAGGGAATAGCCTCTAGGCGCGCCTTGCTGATCTCCACACCGCATCTATCGCAGATGCCGTACGTTCCGGCATCGATCTTTTCGAGTGCACGATTGATTGAGTTAAGGAGTCTTTCGGTATTCTCATCAATCGCCTGCTCCTTACCTCGCTCGAACGTCTCGGAAGCTGCATCAGCCGGGTGGTTGTCGTAGTCGGACAGGTCGGTCAACTCATCGGCTACGTCCTCAGCACTGTCGCGCCTCTGTATTCGCTTGCTTTGAGCCTGCAAGCGATTCTTTTCTTCCAGCAACACCTCTCTAAATCTTTCCACATGCAGCTTTCTGGCAGCCATGGATATCACCTATTTTATAGCGTCGATACACCTCGCACACAGCGTCGGGTGTTCTTCAGTGCATCCCACACTCTCCAGCACCAGCCAGCATCGGGCGCATTTCTCACCTTTGGGAGTTTCGACTGTAACCTTCGTCTCTTCGGAGTTCGGCGACTCTTCAAGAACCACCTGCGACACGATGAGCAAAGCAGGCAGTTCTGATTCATAAGGCTTAAGCAGATCGAAAACCGAGTTTCCAGTCGTTATAGTAACCCTCGACTCAAGGGGTTTGCCTATTGTGCCCGCCTGCCTGGCCTCTTCCAGCGCTTGGTAGGCCTGATCGCGCACCTCGAATATCCGCTGCCATTTGGCTGCGAGCGCTTCGTCTACAAACTCATCTCGTACCACCGGAAAATCGGCCAGATGGACAGAGACCGACCTTCCTTCACCCGGAACAAACTTCCATACCTCTTCGGCCGTGTGCACGACAATTGGCGCGAGCAAGCTCACAAGGACGGTCAGCAGCTCGTAGAGAGCAGTCTGTGCAGAGCGGCGCTTCAATTCGTTCGGAGCCGAGGCATACAGCCTATCCTTGATTATGTCCAGATAGAGCGCGCTCAAATCAACAGCAGCGAAATTGTGCACAGTGTGGAAGACCCTGTGGAACTCGAGCGACTCGTAGCCTGCAGTTACCTCGGAGATAACCTGCTGAAGTCTGTGGAGTATCCAACGGTCGATCTCCAGCATCTCTTTCCTTGGAACCATATCCGTTGCAGGATCGAAACCACTCAGATTCCCAAGGAAATATCTGAAAGTATTCCTGATTCTCCTGTAGGCGTCGGTTGCACGCTGGAAAACCTCGTCTGAGAGCCTGGCGTCTGCAAACACGCTAAACGATGACGCGGTAAGCCTCACTACGTCCGCACCATACTTGTTGGTTACATCTGATGTGTTGATGACATTACCGATAGATTTGCTCATCTTCCGGCCTAACCCATCGACACCAAAGCCGTTAGCAGCCACTGTACGATAAGGCGGTTCGCCCTTGGTTGCAACTCCTATGTTGAGCGACTTTCCAAACCATCCGCGGAACTGATCGTAGCCCTCGAAATAGAGATCGGCCGGATAACCTAGCTCCGGTCGCTGCTCCAAAACTGCACGGCACGAAGACCCGGAATCGAACCAGACATCGAGAACATCTGTCTCTTTGTTGAACTGTGCTGCGCCACATTTCGGGCAAGTAAAGCCTGCCGGCAGGATCGCCTGTGCAGGTTTTTCGAACCAGGCATCGGAACCCTCTGCATACACCAGTTTCGTCGCCGCTTCGAGAGACTCGTGCGTCATAATAACTTCGCCGCATTCGTCACAGTAGAAAACCGGAATGCCAACACCCCAGACTCGCTGACGTGATAGGCACCAGTCCGGAGCGCTCTCCATAGTCGCCTTAATGCGATTGTGGCTCTCGTGCGGCAGCCACTCGACAGAATCGATTAAATCAAGCTCACGACTCTTTAAGTCCTTATGGTTCATGTCGAGGAACCACTGCACAGTCGCTCGGAAAATCACCGGCTGATGGCATCGCCAGCAGTGCGGATAGCTGTGACGGACTATACTATGGGCAAGCAGTGCTCCACGCTTTTCAAGCTCATCCATAACGGCTGAGTTACCCTGCTTTATGGTCATCCCTGCAAACTGTTCGGCCTCTTCCGTGAATCGACCTTTACTATCGACAGGGCTAAGCACGCCCAAACCATACTGCTGTCCGGTCATAAAGTCTTCCCGACCATGTCCCGGCGCGGTATGGACGATACCCGTTCCTTCGGTAAGTGTTACGTAATCTGCAAAAACTACTGGCGACTCCCTGTCAAAAATCGGATGTCTGAAAACTACGCCCTCTAGCTCGGTGCCTTTTATCTTCTTGGCGACTTTATATTCGGTGATGCCAATCTGAGCCAAAGTGTGGCTCAACAGCTCTGCAGCAAGCAAGTAGCGGTCGCCGCCAATATCAACCAGCACATAATCGTAGTCCGGATGGGCAGCAACGGCCAGGTTCGCTGGAATCGTCCACGGAGTAGTCGTCCAGATGATTACGTAGCTGTTCTGGGAAGGATGACCTGCAAAGACACCGTTCGGATCAGCGACTAACGGGAACCGAACGAATATAGAAGGCGACTCGTGGTCGGCATATTCGATCTCCGCCTCAGCAAGTGCAGTCTCATCGTTGTAACACCAGTGGATCGGCCTGAGCCCACGGTAGATATAACCCTGTTCGGCAAGCTCCGAGAAGACTTTTACAGTCATCCCCTCGTATTCTTTGGACATTGTAAGATACGGATTATCCCAATCTCCACCGATACCAAGCCGCCTGTACTGCCCTTTTTGCACCTCAACCCAATGGCTGGCGTATTCGCGGCAGCGCTTTCTAAGTTCGAGCTTATCTGGCTTCTTACCCGCCTTGCGGAACTCTGCCGAGACGTTGTTTTCGATTGGCATACCGTGGTTGTCCCAACCAGGAACATACGGCGAACGAAAGCCCATCATAGTCCGGAATTTTACTATGAAATCCTTTGGCAGCTTATTCTGCATGGCGTTACCGACGTGGATATCTCCGTTAGAGTATGGAGGGCCATCGTGCAGAATATACTTTCCGCGAGGCGCGTCTTTCTCTTGAGTGAGCCTGTAGAGATCGATCTCTTCCCAGAATCGTTCGATATCCGGCTCCCTCTTTGTAAGGTCGGCTCTCATAGGAAAGTCGGTTTTGGGCAAATTGACTGTCTTACCGTAGTCCATGGTTAGTTTGACCTGCCTGAGTGAACCCCGCATACGCGGGTTGCTGATATGCTTAATTATGCGGCAGAGCGACCGGAGTTCGAAACAGAACCTCCTGAACAAGCGCCGCTACAATGCAAAGGTATCATCAATGGAGAAACCCCTGGCACGCAGGGGTTTCCAAAGTCACTTCAATTATATAGACGGGTGCATTCATTCGTCAAGCTCAGCTAACGGCGCCGGCTAAGGCAGGCTGGGCCATTCCTGACTGACTACCAGCCCGTTCTTAAAAAGAACATGCCCATCGGAAGGTATGTTGTCGTATTTCCAGTCATTTAGGCTGAGCATGTCAGCTTTCTTGCCATAGATGGCCGGCCAACCTATGGCCCAAGCAACCATTTCATGCGTCATTCCAATCACAACACTACCTTTTCGAACTGCTTTTTGCATCTTCTTCGGCCACTTGTTCTGTGCTTTGAAAGGATTTGTCAAGCTGTAGCTGCGCTCAAAATCCCATCGGTCGCTCAGCATTTCCCATAGCCCGAGACAGTATTTCTCCGGATTCGATGAGACCTCGACAGCCAACTTCTCACCATCTTCTCCAACATACGAAAGGGCAGAAAAATCAAGCGCAGCAAATCGTTTGTCCAGAATAACAAGAAGTGGGTTATCAGTGACAAAAGACGAAGACCGATCACCACCCACAAATGTCGCTTGTCCTATCGCTAATGATACCAATGGCATTTGAATTCGCTCAATGTGCCGAATTCGCACTGGCGTGTCCGTACTACCAAGCAAACTAATCGACATACGTGGCTCTGACGAGACACATTGCGCTCCTGGACCGCCGTAGCACCATACCTGCTTACCGATATACTTCGCCTTGAGCGCACTAGCCTCTGACTCCTCCACAAGAGGTGTGAGATTCGGCAGATCACTAACCGCTTGTCCTGTCTCAATGAATACGTACCCCGGGTAGTCCTCGACGACAAATACCAGCTTATTCCCTCCTAATACAGGTATTACCTGTCGAAGTGTGACAATCTTAGCTGCGATATCCCGCCACAAAACCGGATCGCCGGTGGCCGCGTCTTTGTACGGTGTCTCGATGGATCCACTGATTTGTTCCCACGGAGTCCCCACAAACCTCTGCCCCGAAGTCAGTTTTGCAGAACTAATCGGTTGAGGTGTTAGATACACAGATTGTTCAGTGACGGCGTCTGGAATATTCACTCTCTTGCCAGACTCGACATCAAACGCATCAATGATCGCTCGAAATTCAACTCTGTAGAAACCGGGATGGCAAACAGATTGGCGATCAAAAGTGAAATCCACCAAACATACCATGACTCCGTTTTCATCGACTACTGGGTGGATAACATCCGGCATATTCGAGGGTAGCTCAAACGGAGAATCACTGAAGACTGACTTGCCATCGATACTCAAAACACTCAGCTTGATGTTCGCTTTCTTTATCGAGTAGGACAAGTATTCTGTAGGATAGCCCTCCAAATGCACCTTATAGTGAGACAAGTCTGATTTGGCAGTCAAGTATGCGTTTACAGACCAATTCTCCTTGGGGAAAAGCTGATTCTTTAGATCTCGCTGCTGAGATATAGATAGGATTTCTTTGACTCGTGCGCGTTCAAGTTTTCGAATCTCACGTAGTCTGACAATTCGTTCGTCACGGTCGGCCGTTTGATTGGGATCCATGCATATTCTGTAATGCTGCTCCATTTCATCTGCGAGCTTGTCAAGCTGAGCACTCTGATCGACGGACAAATTGAGCTTATCTGCCTGCTCCAAGGTCTGCCTTGCCAAAAATTGAGCACATCCCTCTTGTGCCACGACGAAACAGACCAGCATCAGCATCCCGGCACCGACACAACGAAACAGTCTTCCTGTCATATTCTGCACCCCATCCCCACGTATTCTATCAATTGACGCAACAGACCATGAGACTATCTCAATATACCGTCTCTATTATACCACCGTGCAAACTATGAAATTGCACCTGACGGGCCTGAAATCCTACGTTTGGGAGGAAAACTGTGGGAAGCTATGGAACAGTAACATACAGCTTCTCGAAACCGGGGGTGTCTTATGAAGGGTATGGAACTGATTGGCAAGTGCGGCATATACTGTGGTGTCTGCACTATCTACAGAGCCGAGCGAGACAGTCCTAATTACCGCCAGGAACTGGCCGATACGCTTGGCAAACCAGTCGAACAGATCACCTGCCAAGGGTGTGGCGCGCTGACCTCGAAATGCTGGGGCTTCAAATGTGAGATCCTCAAGTGTCTCCAAGACCGCGAGTTCGAGTTCTGTGACGAGTGTCCCAACTACGAAAAACGTATGTGCGACATCTACGAAGACCTCGTCGATAAGTTCAGATCTGCTGGTATGGATCTGCGGGATAATCTGGATCTTATCAGGCACGATAGGCTTGATCTTCTGCAGAAAAGTACCGAACGCGTATTTACCTGCAAGTCGTGCGGAAAGCTCAGAGCTGCGAGAGCCGAAAAGTGCCACCACTGCGGCGAGCCAACTGGGTTCAAAGCGTAGATCGTCACTTATCATCGAATACCAACACCGCGCCTGAGATAGCGTCAAACATCGAGAAATTGACGCGAAATGAGCTCTTGTGGACGACACGGGTGTTCCCGAACCTTTGTACGTGCGATTCTTATCGCGTTCGCATATGATCAGGAAGGTCTATGTTGTCAGGCTGCTACTTGCTGAAGCAGAGGCGGACTAAAATCCTGTCTCTTGGAGGCTATCTGTATGACTGCTCCCATTTACGATACCATCGCCAAAAAACGAGACGGTAAAAAACACTCTGCTGAAGAAATCCTCGCATTTGTCAAAGGCTTCTGCTCTGGCGAAATCGCGGATTACCAAGTATCGGCTTGGTTGATGGCCGTCTGTATAAACGGACTCGACCCCGAAGAGACCACGGCTCTCACTCGTGCAATGATCGATTCTGGAGAGAGTGTGGATCTGCTTACTCGAACTGCCGTTGATAAGCACAGCACAGGCGGTGTAGGTGACAAAACATCGACTGTGCTAGCTCCACTGCTTGCAGCAGCCGGACTCACTGTAGCGAAAATGTCTGGACGTGGACTCGGAATCACCGGTGGCACTGTTGACAAGCTCGAATCGATACCCGGGTTCTCCACCGATCTCACCAAAGCACAGTTCCTTAGGCAGGCAGAACAGGTTGGCTGCGTTTTGGCAGGACAATCGGCAGACTTGGCACCAGCTGACAAAAGGCTGTATGCCCTCCGGGATGTTACGGCTACCGTTGAGAGTATTCCCCTGATAGCATCGAGCATTATGAGCAAAAAAATCGCTTCTGGCGCGAAGGTTATCCTGCTGGACGTCAAATACGGCTCCGGTGCCTTTATGAAGACTGTCGAAGCGGCCCGGGAGCTTGCGTTCACTATGATAGGCATCGGGAACGGACTCAACAGACGAACTTGTGCTGCCATAACCCGAATGGATGAGCCACTCGGCCGCGCGGTGGGAAATGCTGTAGAAGTAGCAGAGGCAATCGAAACGCTTCACGGCAGAGGTCCGAATGATTTAGAAGACCTGTGCATCGAGCTTGCTTTGATGCTAACTACAAGTGCAAATAGCGGGATTACTACCAAAGAAGAGATTGCAGAGCTGATATCTTCCGGAGCCGCACTTGCGAAGCTGAGACAGATGATTGCGGCGCAGGGAGGAGATGCCAGAGTGGCAGATGATCCGTCGCTTCTTCCAAGTGCAAAACACTGCGAGACAATCTCGGCCTCGGTAACCGGATATGTTCAATCGGTGGATGCTAGAAACATTGCTCTTGCAGCCGGGGCACTCGGTGCGGGAAGACGCAAAAAAGAAGATACGATAGACCATACGGCGGGAGTCATCCTTACGAAGAAACGTGGCGAGGCTGTGCGTGCTGGCGAGGAAATAGCAAAAATGCTCTACAGTGGCGATGTAAATGCCAGCGAAACACGGAAGCTAATTGAAACCGCTTTTGTTATAGGCCAGAGTTGCCCCGAAGAAGAACCCGTCATAACCGAGAAGATAGGCTTCTGATCGATTCCTTGGTTCGTTTGCTTCAAAGAACGACTGTTGAACAGAAGCCTTCCGTTCGGATTCTTAGGTGCAAAGAGTCGCCTCTTCTGCTAATGCTACGGCTTTTCCAACTCGAACGCCTTGTGAAGTGCGCGAACAGCCTGTTTTACCCGGTCTTCATCTATCAAGCAGGTTATTCGGATTTCACTTGTAGATATTCCCAGAATGTTTACGTCTTCGTTGGAGAGTGCTCCAAACATATGTGCCGCATATCCCGGATGGCTTCTGATTCCGCTTCCGATTATGGATATCTTGGCAACAGTTCGGTCTGTCACAAGCTGCTTGGCACCAATCTCTTTTACTACATTAGCCAGAGCTTTCTGAGTTTTATCGACATCAGAGAGGGCAACGGTGAAAGATACGTCTACCAGCCCCGACTGCGAGACGTTTTGGAGAATCACGTCAACGTTGATATTGTTCTCAGCTAACGTGTGAAAAATCTGATAAGCGATCCCTGGGCGCTCGGGAATTCCGACTACCGTCAGCCTGGCAACGTCGGTATCGTGCGCTATCCCTCGGACTGGGTTACGCACCTCCATACTTGGATCCTCCTTCTTGATTATGGTGCCTGGTGTTCTGTTGGCACTATTGGCAACCAGTATCTCAACATCATAAAGCTCTCCGAGCTCAACAGCACGAGTGTGCACTACTCGCGCACCCTGGTTGGCCATTTCGAGCATTTCTTCGTAAGTAATCACATCGAGTTTCTTTGCTTGCGGTTCGATGCGAGGGTCGGTGGTGTAGACTCCATCGACGTCGGTGTAAGTTTCACATTTGTCGGCCTTAAGCGCAGCCGCGAGAGCAACAGCAGTGGTATCGGAGCCTCCTCGTCCGAGTGTCGTAATATCCGCCCAACTGACGTTTTCTGTAATCCCTTGAAATCCGGCTACAACGACTACTTTGCCTTCATCGAGCCCTTCCATAATACGGCGTGGATCGATTTCGAGTATACGGGCTTTTGAAGGGACTCTCTCCGTGATAATACCAGCTTGTCCACCGGTGAGCGATATCGCAGGCATACCTTCTGCCTGAATCGCCATTGTCATCAATGCGCTGGACTGCTGCTCACCTGTTGCAAGTAGCTTGTCCATCTCTCGGTCGTCTCTTATCTCGCAGAGGTCTTTTGCCAGAGCAATCAGATCGTCGGTAGTGTCACCCATTGCAGACACCACCACAACCACTTGGGCGCTTTTTGCCGTCTCACAGACGCGCTCTGCAATGTTGCGGATTTTCTCGGTAGTGGCGACCGAACTGCCGCCGTATTTCTGCACTATTATCACTATTGTGGTTTTCCTAGCATTTAAAGCCGGTGCGGACTCGCTTCCGCCCCGGCTTTGGTTACTCTCAGCATAGCACAACGGACGAAACTGTGTAAAGAAAAGTGACACCATATGTATATGCAGAGCGACTATGTCCCCCATAACTGCCGTGGGATAATGTCCCCACG
>CAZCCV010000039.1:0-19102 GCA_964497515.1 uncultured bacterium
AAGGGGACATTTTCCCTCTGCAAAAAAGGGGACATAGTCCCTCTGCTATAACAGGCTTGGAACGAGGATGGTCGGGCGCGCAAAGAGCAGGAAGCTCATAATTGCATTCGTTGTTCTAATTGCAGCAACTGCGGTGCAAATGATAATCAAAGGGCTGGGTGCGGACTGATGAGAGTTGATGTAGACAGATTCATACAGATTACACTTACTGTAGGGGTTCTAGCCAGCCTCCTGCTGCTTGTGTGGGGTGTGATTCCGCTGCTGCATCCGGCCGCAAGTCAAACACCGCAATCAATGATTGCAAGGTTTGTTGAACTCGACGCCAACGCGGCCATCAATCTAGGAATACTCGTGCTTCTGCTAACGCCAGTAGCACGGGTAGCAGCGTCACTCGTGGCATTTGCTATAGAACGGGATGTGCGGTTTGTCCTGATTTCGATACTTATACTGGTGATCCTGGCGATATCCACATTTGTGAGGCATACTGTATAGACACCGGATGGTAGGTGTCATTCTCTCTCCGACATCTCTCTGCGTTGCTGGCGTTCAACATCACGCTCAGCAATAGCCTGCCGCTTGTCGTAGAGCTTTTTGCCTTTTCCTACGCCTATCTCCAACTTTGCATAACCGCGCTGGAAGAAGATCTTAAGAGGGACTATTGTGAGCCCGCGTTGCTCGGCTCTAGTCCGCAGTTGACGGATTTCGTCTTTATGAAGCAAGAGCTTTCGCGCGCGGCGTGAGTCAACTGCCCATCGGTTCGCAAATTCGTAAGGTGCTATGTACATTCCGTGCAGCCACAGTTCCCCATTCTCTACGCGGCAGAATGCGTCCTGCAGATTGACTTTGCCTGCACGTATGGACTTCACTTCAGTGCCGACAAGTTCGATGCCCGCTTCATATGTGTCGTCGATTGTGTAATCGTGCCAGGCTTTTCGATTCGTGATAACTGGTCTGTTTGCTGCCTTGTCCATAACAGCGAACATTATATCAGTTTTTGATGTGAGGTGTGGAGGGCTTTGGGCGAAGATTCGGCTACAGAGGATTGACAGCCCGCCCGTTTATCCGTTTTTCGAAGTGAACGTGAGGTCCTGTGCTCCAACCAGTACTGCCCGAGCGAGCAATTGCCTCTCCCTGTTTAACACGCTGACCAGACTTCACAAGCAGCTTGGAGTTGTGGCCATAAAGCGTCGATACTCCTCCCCCGTGATCAACAATGACACAATACCCGTAAGGGCCGTTCCAAGCAGCGGAAATCACTTCTCCATCGGCAGCGCATTTGACTGGCGTTCCTGTCGGGACAGCGAGGTCGATCCCTGTGTGGAATGAGTGTGCGCGGGTGATTGGGTGGATGCGATAACCAAACTTGCAAGTGAGACGACCGTTTACAGGAAGCATCAACCCACCACTGAAGGTAGGCTTGTAGCCACCAGTACTCTTTCGAGATGCCTCGTATTGGCGTATTATTGCCTCAATACGGTTCGACTCAGCCGCCAGGTCTGCAAGTGCGTGCTCGTATAACTCACGATCGTGTTCGACGGCATTCAACTCATCCCTCTGCCGGCCTGCCAGACCAGATACTTTGTCCCGCTGGCGCACCAACTCCGCTTGCAATGCTGCAATTCTGGTGACTTGTGCCGCCTGTTCGCGCTTGTCGTTTTCGACAGATTCTTTCTCTCGCTTGATCTCTGTCACGAGATCCATATCACTTGAGACAATCTCCCGAATGTAGTAACTGCGGGTAAGCATAGTCTGCATATTTTGTGAGCCCAGAAGCACTTCGAGGTAGTTGATATCCTCGCCTTCATAGAGTGCTGCCAGACGGTTTTCGAGGAGCCTCGCGCGTCTGTTAAGCTGCCGCTCGGTTCTAACTAGTCTCTGGTTTATGACCTTCAACTTATTCTCAGCAGCCATTAGCTGAACTTTGTTACTGGTAACCCTGTCCTGTGCGGATTCAAGTCGTCGTTGAGTAGACACCAGTTGATCAGTAATATTCTTCTGTCTTGCCTTGGCGCGACGGAGCTGGGCTTGAACGTTGCGCATACGTTGGTTTACATTGTTCAGCTTGCTGCCCAGCGCTTTTTGACTCTGTGGGTTCCTTGTCTGCGCTGACGAAAGAGGGCCGAACACAAGGAGGATCGCAGCAATTGACAAGCATAATACACTGATTGTTCTCTTAATCAAACGCATATCAGAATCAAGCCCTGAGGAATCTCCTCATCGATATATAACTGCCGATTGCCCCAATTGCAGCACCGGCAATAACCATATACTGAAGCAATTGCACTTTGCCAAGCCCACTGGATAGATCTCTTAGCGTCGGGAGCACTCTTTCCACCATACAACCGATATATCCTGAGCAGAGTGTAATTAGCCCAACTGAAATCAAGGCTCCGATTGTGCCGATGACTATTCCTTCAATTACGAGCGGCGCGCGTATAAACCAGTTGCTCGCACCTACTAACTGCATAATGCGTATCTCGTGACGCCTCGCAAATAGCGTCAACCGAATTGCATTGTGGATTATGAAGACCGTTGTAAGGAAGAGTATGATTGCGACTAAAATGCCCAAGGTTCTGACGAGGTCTGCGATCACTCGCAGCCGTTGGTGGTCTTCCTTTCCATCGGAGACCTTTCGTACATTTGGGATTTTGCGTATCTGTTCTGCGAGAACTTCAGTTTGACGAGAATTCTTCGATTCCACCTTCAAGGCATACGGCAGAGGATTACTGATGATCCCGCTCACAACGTCCGCATTCAGTTTCCGTTTGAACTCGGCATACTCTTCATCCCGTGAGAGTAATTCGACGTTCTTCACCAACGATAGTTTGGCAATGGTGTCGCGAACCTGCTGAGCTTCAGCCTCAGTTGCTGTGCGGGGGACAAAGACTCGAATTTCAAATGCTGCCAATTGGCGTTCTACGAACCTGTGACTGCCTAGAGCCAATAGTGCAAACGCACCGAGGATGGCTAAAGACAGCGCGACCGTGGAAATCGAGGCGACGGCCATAATGCCGTTCCGCCATATTCCTACAAGAGCCTCTCTTATCAGATACTCAGTGTTTCTAAAGCTCACTTCTGCAAAGGCTTTCCGATTCAGTTGAATTGCTGTAGGTTCCGTTGTGCTCATCGCGCACTACACGTCCGCAGTCCAGCGCAACGACACGCCGCACCAGCCGATCCACAACTTGGTTGTCGTGTGTTGCCACAAGCACCGTAGTGCCCAAATCGTTAATCTTGGACAGGATTTGCATGATACCCCACGACGTGTCGGGATCCAGATTGCCTGTGGGCTCATCGGCGATTAGAATAGGAGGGTTGTTAATGAGAGCACGGGCAATTGCCGCACGTTGCTGCTCACCACCCGAAAGCTCGTTAGGAAAAGAATCGCATCTATGCATCATCCCAACAAGATCGAGCGCTTCGGAAATGCGCTTCCTCATTTCTCGTCGCGGCACAGTGGTTACACGAAGGACAAAGGCCAGATTCTCCCATATGGTGCGCTGGGGCAACAGTTTGAAGTCCTGGAATACAACTCCCAGTTTTCGCCGAAGATAAGGCACGCCGTTTGTTGGGATTATTGTGATATCTTGTTTAGCAACAAAGACCCTACCCTCTGTAGGAACAAGTTCGCGATACAGGAGCTTAAGTAGCGATGATTTGCCGCTGCCACTGGCGCCTACCAGAAAGACAAAATCACCTGCTCCTACCCTGACGCTAACCCGGGACAATGCCTGTACGCCGTTTGGGTAGACCAAAGAGACATTACACAATTCTATCATCAGTTCGCGGCCCCCAGTCCACGCGGAAAGGCTGCCGTCCCCGCGCAAAAACTGCCTCATCGGCCAGTTCCCGGACATTATACATTAAGGAGTTTTTCAACACAACCCTTCTGAGTCCAAAAGAAGGCAGATAGAAGCGGTTTACCTACTCGGGTGTGCGTGCTATAATCGGCTGATGCGCGGTTATCTGCCGATTAGAATACTAGATAGATATGTCTGGAAAGAGATGGTAGCGCCCACTCTCGCTGGGACGCTGGTCGTTGTCGTCTTAATGTTGGGCAACTATCTTTTCTACCACATACGTGATTTCTTCGGCCACGTAAGCCTCGTCGATGCGCTTACACTCCTCGGATTGACCATCCCCTCTGCCGCGTGGATGATTCTGCCGTCAGGCGCGCTCTTCGGCGCTGCTCTCTCTGTGACCAGACTCACCCGTGATAGTGAGCTTACTATGATGCGAATGGCGGGAGTTAGTGCAAAACGCATATTTCTCCCACTGTTTTTGGTTGGCATTGCGTTGTCTGTACTGCATTACTGTGTTCAAGAGAAGGTTGCTCCGTGGGCTGAGACCAAGAGCAAGCAGATTCTCAATCGCATCTATAGTACACCAGGTGGGCTTCCTATCCAGGCCAATGTTTTCTTCAGTTCAGACAATTACTGGTTCTACGTGCAGCGTATTGAAGAGGGGGGCAAACAGACTATTCTTCACAATGTGATGGTCTACGAAATGCCAGTAGGCGATGGCTACCCTACCCTGACGACTGCGGAAAGAGCTGTTCAGTCGCGGAATAACGTCTGGCTTCTCAAAAATGGCATTCTACGAAAGACCGGTGCCGATGGTTTTACCGAAACTGAGGCGCGCTTCAAAGAAGCGAAGCTTGATCTTCGTAAACCCATTGCTCCACTCTGGCAGACAAGCAAAAGCCCCGAGGAGATGTCGGCTTCCGAACTCCGCGAGAGACTGAAGATTTTCGGCAATGCACGAAATGAACAGCTTAACGATTGGCGCACCAACTATCATTTCAAGCTTTCGATTCCACTTTCGTGCTTTCTGATTATGCTCTGTGTTGCACCACTCTGTATGAAACACGGTAGGTCTGGTGGATTTACTGGAGTGCTAATCGGTATTCTCGTGCTGGCTCTCTATTGGAACGTCATTGTATTTGGTAAACTGCTCGGCACAGCTATGATTCTGCCTCCGATTGTTGCAGGATGGTCGGAAGTAGTCATATTCCTCACGGCCGGGGTGATTCTGATGTGGAGAGCTGAATGAAGATGAAAGCTCGCAGGCAAAGTCGATGTAGACTTGCTATCTTTCTCTTCTTGTGCGTTTCTCTTGCACTTTTCGGCCGGGCAAGTTTTGGACAGGATGACGCAGAGCAAACTACAGCAGCTTTATCAGCCTCTACAGCCTCTGAAACTGGGCAGCCTAACGAAGCCACGACTGTAATAGGCCCTGCGGGTGATCTTCCACACGATCTTTCTATGCCTCCCACGGGCTATCGTTCCTTGCCATCCGAATCAACGTTTTCAGTCGCGGGCGGCGTGAATGTGACTGTAAGCGACAGGCAGCTTAAACTTGATGCAGACTTCTGGCGGATTGATTTTGATGAAGGCGAGGCTGTCAAAGTAGTTGCAAACGGTAATGTAAGAGCGGTCTATCAGGAGTATACCGTCAAAAGCAGCAAAGCGATTGTCGACCTAACAACAAATGTCGCCCAATTTTCGGGGGATGTAGAACTAATAGTGAGTGGACAGAACGCTACGGGGCAGGAACTCACAATTAGTCTGGATACCAGGCAGTGGGTTTTCGACGACGGCTCCAGCCAATTGAAGCCGGAGGTGTTCCCAGACATAATCCGTGCTCCCATATTTCTTACAGGGGACAAAGTCTCAGGGATCTCCGACAAACTGATAGAAATAAGTGATGGCACTTTCACTACGTGCGATCTGCCTAACCCGCATTTCAAACTGAAGGTGCGTGAAGCCAGTATCTGGCCCGATAGCAAGCTAATTGCTAAAGACTCAAGCCTCTACGCATTTGGCCACAAGCTGTTCGACATATCGCGGCTTTCTATTCCGCTCAAGGATATTCGGGAGAGGCAAGGATTCTTCCCGCAGGTTGGTCTCACCGAGGAAGAAGGGCTATTTGTTAAGACGGCCTATACAGTGCAGGCGGGACGGAAGAGTGTCGTTAATGCCAAAGTTGACCTTATGACAAAGAAGGGTATTGGGCTCGGGCTGGATGATACGTACGCACGGAAGAACGGGATCGGTGCACTGAATGTATACTGGCTTTCGGATCGCAATCAGGATTTGAACACGCTAACAGGACGCTTTTCGCACCAGCAGAAAATTGGGTCTGTTACGGCAGATCTTATTGCAGACTATCGATCAAACAGTTATATGTTCTCACCGGCTTCGACCTCGCTTTCGAATGAACTGCGTCTCCGCAGGAGTAAGACAGGGCAAAACTCTCGTTTCGGCATTCGGCACAATACAAATCGGGGATTTGGAAAGTACTCTCAGCTATCTTCCAATTTCCAACACTCTCAGGCTCTTGGCGAAAACAGCGACGCTACTTTTGCTCTTGACTACTTCAGATCTGAGAGCCCCATACAGTACCAAGGAAACCTTATTAATGCTGCTACTGCGCAGTTGTCTTCAAGGCTTGCTTATAACCACAGGAGCGCTCTTTACGACTGGTCTTTGAGGTTTGACAAGATTAACGATCTTTCTGATGAAGCATTTATTAGTCAGGGATCGGGTCAGTTCGCTGGGATTGAACGGCTTCCTGAGCTCGAGCTTACAAGCTCTTCCGATCGGCTGAAACGAGTTCTTCCCTTCGGCATCCCCGCACAGTTCGGCTTGGCTGTTGGACGCTATAGGGAAGGACTTGGTCGGGTCGATACCGAGCGCCTAGTTGCTAATCTTACGGTTCCTAATCGCTCATACGAGCTCGGGAACAATCTGGAGCTTGCAGCGAGCGGTGGTTTTAAACAGTACGTTTACGGCGACCATACTGCTCAGTACGTTGTAGATAGTGCACTTGATCTGAGCCGCAAGATTGGTGATAAATCCACGGTTTCCCTTTCCTACCGCTACTTGCGCCCTAATGGATATACTCCGTTCAGGTTTGACTTTATAGGCAAGTATAATATCCTCGAGGGGCGCATCAATATTCAAGAGTCGAAGAAGCTCAGGTTGAGCTTGGCGAGCGGATACAACTTTGAAGAAAAGACTTTTCCGTGGGAAGATATTAGTCTGAGGGCTACTTATCAGCCGTCCGATCGCTTGCTGCTATTCACATCGGCCGGTATAGACCTGAACAGGAGTGAATGGCGTCCGCTTGTGAATCAGATCAGGCTTCGACTGCCGGGGGATTTCCGACTCGATGTTGGTTCGCGTTACGATATTGAACGCCACCAGTTTTCGAGTTTCAAAACTCGGCTTGATACACCTATCGGCAAACTGTGGCGTCTGCGAGCCAGCACTGGCTACAACGGTTACACAAAGAGCTTCGATTACAAGGACTTTCAGATTGTTCGCGATTTGCACTGTATGGAGCTCGCTGTCACGTGGGTGGATGAACGCACCTATTGGCAGGAGCGTGGTTTGAGGATCAATCTTAGAATCAAAGCATTCCCCATCTTCGATTCGTTTGGCGTGGGGCAATCGGGGCAGTTGCTGGATACCAGCGTAGGAGAAATGCTCTAGAAAGGGCTGTCCGAGTACACTCCCGGCGGCCGTCCTCCCTGCTCCCGAGCGCTCGGAATCAACTTCCTCACACCCGCCCAAGGCTCGGACGGCCGCCCGCCGAAGTCAGGTTACCCCCTTTCCAGACACCGGCAGGCTGGCAATGGGCTCTCCCAGATCGCTGGGCTGACCCGCCGCGCTCGATCCTTCGGCAGCCAGGCTATCATAGCTGCATCACTGCAGCGTTAGACCCTTGGCTTTGCGTTCCCCCGATTTCCCGGGGTGTGCCTTTGTCGGTGTCGTGTGCGTGCAATGGGCTTCGGCGGCCAGGCTGCCCTGCGGACGCTGAACCCATTATTCAACCCTCGGGCCGCCAAGAGCTCAATATTGGGCACTGTTCCGTGTAGGCCCTGTAGCTTTGCGTCCCCGCCTTTCAGCGGGTTTGCCTTTATCGCGCGCCACTATGTGCGTAGTAAATGACTTCTTCTGGTATTCACTTGTCTCAATTCAGCTTCCATAAGAATTATGCCGCGAGATCGGGGAGGCCGAGACTGCAAGGAGTACCAGTTTGCAGCCGATTTATTGATCGTTTCCTAGGGAGTTTTGTGTGGTTTTATGCGCCGCTGGAAGGTATCTCGACCTAGCATTATCCGCCTGCCACACGTTACGCACTCCAGGCCGATATCTGCACCAACCCTTGTAACGCGCCACTGGGCGCCACCGCACGGATGCGCTTTGCGCATTTCAACGATATCGCCAACGCTGACCGGTTCATGCATTTACGGTATCTCGATGTCAGCCACTGAGTTCAGGACTCTCGTTGGACGATATGGGAAGCGTTCTACTTCTTCCGCCTTGGTTACACCGGTGAGGACGAGAATTGTTTCCATACCGCTCTCCATCCCTGCTACTACATCGGTATCCATTCTATCGCCGACCATCACTGTACCTTCAGAGTGAGCCTGCAGATAACGGAGTGCACTTCGCATCATTAGTGGATTAGGTTTCCCGATGAAATAAGGGGAGACACCTGTAGCCTTCTCGATAAGAGCCGCCATTGCGCCACAGGCGGGCAGCATTCCCTTTTCACTGGGACCTATTGGGTCTGGGTTGGTAGCGATAAACCTGGCGCCTGCTGCAACATATCGTATCGCCTGTGCAATGCGTTCGAAGTTGTAGAAAGTGGTCTCACCAAGAATCACGTAGTCGGGGTCTCGGCTGGTCAGTATGTAACCGATATCGTGCAGCGCTTGTGTCAGTCCGCTTTCACCGATTACAAAAGCCGAACCCCCAGGTCTTTGCGTGTCTAAGAATTTAGCTGTAGCCATAGCAGACGTGTACAGATGGTCTTCTGGTACATCGAGTCCTTCGGACTGCAGTCTGTGCTGCAAATCTCGGGGAGTGTACATCGGGTTATTAGTAAGGATTAGAAACGGAATCTCATTCGATTGTAGTCGTGCGATAAGCTCCTGAGCCCCAGGAATAGGCGATCTGCCTCGCACCAACACGCCATCCATATCCAGTAAGAAGCATCTGTTGTTTTTGCCCAACTCTACCATGCGCCACCTTTGCTTTTTGTTGTCTAGCGTATGTTTCGACAGCAAATCCGAATTATCCTTGTACCAGTCAGGAGGACTCATTGATACATCGGGCGAAAGAGATGGTTGGAGCAGCGAGACCATATCAAAGTCGATCACCGAGGTGAACACGACTCTAGTCGCATTCCGGTTGTCTCTGCTAACGATATTGATAGGAGTTTTGGCAATGACATCATCTGCAGCAGCGCGCGATTTTCGCCCGCCCGCAACACCGCTTGTTACCGTCGACCCATACTTCAGCGTCTGGTCCCAAGCCGATAATCTGACGGACGAATGGGCAAAGCATTGGACCGGCACCCCAAACAGCATGTGCGGCATGCTTATGGTGGACGGTAAGCCATACCGTTTCCTGGGGCCTCAGCCTGCCGATGCCCCTACCCTCGATCAGAAGAGTATGGTAGTACAGCCCACACGTTCCATATACCAGTTCGAAGGTGCCGGCATCGAACTCACGCTGACTTTCATGACACCCTTGCTAGTCGATGATCTTGATGTTCTGTCTCGCCCTGCAAGTTACATAGAGTTTCAGGTAAGGGCTGTGGATGGTGCGAAGCACAATGTAGCACTCTATCTTGATATCACCGGTGAATGGGTTACAAACACCAACGATCAACAGGTTGTTTGGGGATGTGCCCGATTGGATGGTGAGACTCCGCTTTCGCTGCTAAGAATAGGCAGCCTTGATCAGCCCGTGCTCGACAAGGTTGGAGACAATCTGAGAATCGACTGGGGTTATCTGTATCTTGTTTATCCCGACACTGATAATAACCGTGGCGTCATTACTGACGGTGAAGACTCTAGAGAAATGTTTGCTTTGGAGGGTTCAATCCCCCTAAGTGATGACCTTAGAATGCCTAGAATGGTGCGAGACAACTGGCCCGTGATGGCGTGCACTATGAAGTTGGGAGAAGTCGGAATAGAACCTGTATTTCGATTGGTAACGCTTGTCTATGACGATCTGTTTTCAGTGGAGTATTTCCACCGCAAGATGAAGGGTTACTGGCAGCGAAACGGGATGACTATCGATGAACTGATCCGTGCAGCAGTGAACGATTACTCCGAGCTTAAGAGACGCTGCGAAGACTTCGATAGAGAGTTGATGATGGATGCGGAGAAGATCGGTGGTTGCGACTATGCTGACATCATATCAGTGTCTTATCGTCAGGCGATCGCCGCTCACAAGCTGGTCGCGGATCTAGACGGGCGCGCGTTCTTCTTTTCAAAGGAGAACTTCAGCAACGGGTGTATGGCAACCGTCGATGTAGCATATCCATCATCCCCAATGTTCCTGCTGTTCAATACCAAACTACTTAGAGGAATGCTCGAGCCGATTCTGGAGTATTCGTCGACACATATGTGGCCATATGACTTTGCTCCGCACGATCTCGGCACGTATCCGAAAGCGAATGGACAGGTGTACGGTAGAGAAGACAAAGGGATCAAGTTCCAGATGCCTGTGGAAGAATCAGGAAATATGCTTATTATGCTCGCCGCTATGGCGTATCGTGACGGGCACGCCGATCTTGCGAAAGACTACTGGGACGTGATCACTAGGTGGGCCGAATACCTGAAATCTAAGGGGCTGGATCCGGAGAACCAGCTTTGTACGGACGATTTTTCAGGGCATTTGGCGCACAATACCAATCTTTCGCTTAAAGCCATTACAGGCATCGCCTGTTATTCGTTCCTGGCTGATATGCTCGGCAAGAAGGAGACTGCTAAGGAGTATAGCAAACTTGCCGAAGAGATGGCAGCCGAGTGGCCGAAAATGGCTTCGGACGGCGACCACTATCGTCTGGCCTTCGACCAGCCAGGAACCTGGAGCCTTAAGTATAACTTGCTCTGGGACAAGATTCTCGGGTTGCAACTTTTCGATCCGAAAATTGCCCAGACTGAAGTGGAGCATTACAAGAAAGTCCAGAACACATACGGCTTGCCCCTCGACAGTAGAGAGAAGCACACTAAAGCCGACTGGGTGATGTGGGCTGCCACCCTTGCCGACAAGGAAAGTGATTTCAGGTCAATAGTCGCCTCACTCCGTCGATATCTGCACGAGTCGGAAAGTAGAGTGCCGTTCAGCGACTGGTACTGGACAACCGACGGAAAGATGGTCGCGTGGATGCGCGCACGCTCTGTTGTTGGTGCGATGTTCGTGAAGATGCTTACGGACCGTAAACTTTGGGATAAGTGGAGTAAACGGGCGAAGTAGGTCATTTCGACGCAGCACTTGTCAGGCCGGAACACTCCATTCCGGCCTGTTTCGTCTGTGTTTGTTCCTGAGTAGAACGAGGGTAAACCGCAGTATGAGCCTGCTTCGTCGCACAGATGATCGAGACACTATGCGCTATGCACCACAACGAACAAGACTATCACAATATTTCGCCAAGAGATGCCATACAACTGCAAGAATTGCTGCGCGACCAAGTCAGCCTGCGCGACGATTTCGATGAGATCCAAACGGTTGCTGGTGTGGACGTGAGCGTCTGCAGGAAAGACGCTACTTCAACTGCAGGAGTTGTGGTGATGTCTTATCCTGACTTCAGTATGATAGAGTCAGCAATGGCGACTGAGCCGGTTGAGTTTCCTTACATTCCGGGACTGCTGGCTTTTCGAGAGGTACCAGCGATTGTGGCTGCCTTCGAAATGCTACAGTCCACACCGGACATAATCTTGGTCGACGGTCACGGTTTTGCACATCCGAGGCGTTTTGGAATCGCGTGTCACTTGGGCATAATCCTTCGCATACCGAGCATCGGTTGCGCGAAATCCAAGCTGATAGGTCAATTCGATGGTTTGGCTGCCGAAGCGGGCGAGGTAGTGCCGCTTATGCACGATCAAGAACAGATTGGCGTTGTTCTTCGCTCCAAACTGCGGACGAACCCACTGTTCGTCTCACCTGGAACGCGTATTAGCTTTCAGAGCGCTGCCAGCTTTGTTATGACCTGTATACGAGGATACAGACTTCCTGAACCATTGCGGCTTGCACATAATCTGGTTTCGGCGGCTCGTCCGCGCTAACATCGACAGCCGAAGGAATCGAGATTGCTCGTGAAGAACTCACTAGACGTTGACAAACTGAAAACGCGGGCCTTCAGTTGCTGTGAGAAGGAGAGTCAATGTCGCTTGCAGTATATATTTCGTTAATGCGTCTGCAATAGCACGCAGACTTGTTTGTTATGGGAGCTATAAAATGTCTGAGGAATACAAATTCGATACGCTTGCGCTTCACGCAGGACAAGAACCGGATCCTACAACTGGTTCACGCGCCACACCTATTTATCAGACAACGTCGTTTGTCTTCGACAATACAGAGCACGCTGCGAACCTCTTTGCACTGAAGGAGCCGGGCAACATATACACTAGAATTATGAACCCGACGACAGCGGTGCTGGAGAATCGTCTCGCTGTTCTCGAAGGCGGTGTAGGGGCATTGGCCGTTGCATCCGGACAGTCAGCCGAGCTGTTGACAGTGCTCGCGATAGCAGGGGCTGGGGATCATATTGTCGCTGCATCCAGTCTCTACGGTGGAACATATACGCTGTTTCACTATACCCTCCGCAGAATGTGTATCGAGACGACTTTTGTAGATGATACAAACGTCGAGAACTTTGAGCGCGCTATTACGCCGAAGACGAAAATGGTCTATGCGGAGACTTTAGGTAATCCGCGTGTGAATGTGCTTGATATAGAGAAACTGGCAAATATTGCCCACAAAGCCGGGATTCCACTCGTGGTTGATAACACGTTTGCTACGCCTTACCTGTGTAAGCCGTTCGACTATGGGGCAGACATTGTAATCCATTCGCTTACAAAGTTCTTAGGAGGCCACGGCACCTCTATTGGGGGAATCCTTGTCGATTCTGGAAAGTTTGATTGGACAAACGGCAACTTCCCCTGTTATGTGGAACCAGACCCGAGTTATCACGGGTTAAAATTTGCAGAGACTTTCGGAAACGCTGCGTTCATTGCTAGAGCCAGGGTTCAGTTGTTGCGCGATCTTGGCCCTTCTATAAGTCCGTTCAACTCGTTTTTGATTCTACAGGGCATTGAAACACTCAGCCTCAGAATGCAACGACACAGTGAAAACGCTCAGAAAGTCGCCAAGTTCCTTTACAATCATCCAGCGGTTACTCGAGTCAATTATCCTGGCATTGCCGACGATCCCACGCACCATCTTGCGCAGAAATATCTGCCAAAAGGCTGTGGCGCTATTATGGGGTTTGGGATCAAAGGTGGTCTCGAGGCCGGCGTGAAGTTCATTGACTCGGTGAAGCTTTTGTCCCATTTGGCTAACATTGGGGATGCGAAATCGCTTGTTATTCATCCTGCCAGTACCACTCATCAGCAGCTCTCTGAAGAAGAGAAGCTCTCGGGAGGTGTGACGGACGACTTCATCCGCCTTTCGGTGGGTATAGAGGATGTTGACGATATCATCGCGGATATTGATCAGGCGCTCAAGAAATCGCAGTCGTAGCAGAAAGAGATCAGGGAGTATCAGATCATTCTCACACCCTACTGCTTCCGTCGCTCGTTTGAGCGTGCTATACTATTGCCACAGTTATGCAGGCTGAAGACTCTGTTGGATTAGTTGAAACGCAGTATTTCACCTTTGCCGAGCCACCGCACGAGATGGAACTCGAATGTGGAAAGAAACTCGGGCCGATTACGCTCGCCTATGAGACCTATGGAACTCTAAATGAGGACAAGAGCAATGCAATCCTCATTTTTCATGCTCTCTCTGGCGATGCACACGTAGCCGGACGCCATCAACCAACGGATAGAAAGCCTGGTTGGTGGGACAATATGGTAGGGCCTGGCAAAGCGTTCGATACAGCTAGGTACTATGTTGTCTGCATCAATGTCATCGGAGGCTGCGGAGGATCCACGGGCCCCTGCTCCATCGATCCCGCTACCAACAAATCTTACGGACTCCGTTTTCCTGTCGTAACGATCAAGGATATGGTTCGAGCTCAGAAGGTGCTGATTGACCATCTAGGGATTAGCCAACTCCTGTGTGTTGTGGGTGGTTCTATGGGTGGAATGCAAACACTGCAATGGGCCGTATCGTATCCGGAAAGTGTGAAAACCGTCATCCCCGTCGCAACTACTGCAAGGCAGAGTGCTCAAGCGATAGCCTTCGATGCCGTCGGTAGACATGCAATTATGGCTGATCCCAACTGGAAGGACGGCAACTATTGCGACTCAGGAAGCTCTCCAGATGCGGGACTTGCAATCGCAAGGATGATTGGTCATATTACGTATCTATCTGACGCTTCAATGCGGCGCAAATTCGGCAGAGACCTTGTTGGCGATCAGTCGTACGGTTTTGGTGCTGACTTTCAGGTTGAAAGTTATCTGAATTACCAAGGCGGATCTTTTGTAAAGCGGTTCGATGCGAACAGCTATCTTTACATAACCAAAGCGCTCGATTACTTCGATTTGGCTGATGAAGGCGGTGGCGATTTGGTTGAGGCGTTTCGCCGTACACAGGCCAAATTTCTTGTTGTGTCGTTCACGTCAGATTGGCTGTTCCCTTCTTATCAATCCAAAGAGATGGTGTCCGCGCTTCGCAAAGCAGGCAAGGATGTTAGCTACGTGGAGATTAGCTCTGACTATGGCCACGATGCATTTTTGCTTGAGGTGGAATCACTCAGCAAACTGATCACAAACTTTCTGAATAACTCCGGCGGATTGGGGAGAAGCCGTGGGAGTCGATAGACGATCCAATATGTGTTCTTCAACCGCGAACAATGCGCTGCCTGAATACAGATTCATCGCCAGCCTTGTTGATTCACAGCACTCAGTTCTTCACGTTGGTTGCGGTAACGGTGATTTGCTGCGAATGTTGCAGGTTGAAAGAGAAGCCTTGGTACAGGGTATCGAACCCTCTGAATCCTCTGTTCAAGAATGTGTTGCCCGAGGGCTGACGGTCTATCATGGCGATTTGGCTGAGGGGCTTGCAGATTTTCCTGATCAGTCGGTCGATTATGTAATAGCAACCAGATTGCTCCAGACAACGCAGCACCCAGCAGAGTTGATTGAAGCAATGGTGCGGGTTGGAAGAGTAGTGATCGTCAGCTTGCCGAACTATGCGTACTGGCGAACCAGGTTTGGCTTGCTTATGCGGGGAGGAATTCAACAGCCTCCTCTTCCGTGTGATTGCTCGGTATTTCCCCAGGTCTCCTTTACGACGATCAAGGCTTTTCGCACATTTTGCAGGGGCATGGGTATCAGAATCGAGAAAGAGTCAGGCATCATCACACGAACAAATGGCACAGCCTGCACGGTGCGGACTATTCGCAATCTGCTTGCCAACCTCGCTGTATTCCTCTTGGAAAGAGAGTAATAGAATGAAGAAGCTCGTGTTTATTGTTATCTTTGTGATAGTGCTCTTGCTGATAGCCGGCTACTTCATAACGAGAGATCGCTCTTCCGATGAGGATCAGATTATTGCTGCGATTGAGTTCGGAAGGAGTAGCGTAGAGAAGAAATTGCTAAACGATGCTCTGTCCGTTGTGTCGGAGGACTACGCCGATGACTTCGGTAACACTCGCAGAAGTTTGGCATCCTGGGCGCGAGGTCTGTTCCAAGGAGAAAGCCGTTGGACTGTCGCGGTCGACAAACCGGAAATCGTAATTAACGGCAATACTGCTGAAGCCCATACTGCAGTTCGATTGGCAGTAGTCGACTTGGAAGGTGTTGGCGCAGTGCATCCACGTAATATCACGCTCCACTTCCGAAAAGAGAAGGCTAGACGCCTTCTGATTTATCCTGTAGAGCGATGGAGAGTCATCCGTATGGACGGCGTGGCTGACTATATGAAGAATGCTCTCTGATTGAACAAATACTACCTGCTTGTTTGCAGTGACTATCCTCTAACTGTGCGAATAATATCAGCTATTTAGCAGGCCTTACCACGTATTTGTCTATGAGATGGTCGGGGTAGTACGATTCCTTTGCCTTGCGCAGGCCGGGATCGCCCAAGTCTTGTTCGCGATTGACGTATTTGTAATTTGCGGCAATGTCGGCGCAAAACTCTTGATTGATCACTTGATAGAGCCCCGGGTAAGCCGGATTTGCCTTCTCAAAGTGGATAACAACAGTGTCATCGTTCAATTCGCCCCCAATACCAAACGCTGCTACACTCTCGTCAATGATGACTGCCCCAGCTAATAATCCTAAAGGTTCCAGCTGGTTCAGAGCTTCCATGACGGTGCAGTGCTCTGATGCCAGACTTCGGTTCTCTGGAATGAAGCAGTCTCGAACGTCGCACCAGGTCCTCTGTAGCTTCCTGCAATCCTCTACAAGATCCGGAGTCACGCGCCGATACTCGCAGTTGTATTTGGTGCGGAATTGCGCTATATGATTGCGCTTTCGGTGAAGTCGTCGCCCTGGCAGGTCGATTAGACTCTCCGATGTATACACATAATCCGCATTATCTCTGTCTAGTTCAGATGTGTATAAGTTTGAATCGAGAAGCTGAACCATTTGGAGCGATACTCCGTAGATGTGGGGATCGTCCGTTTTCTGTGAAAGATACTGAATCATCCGTTGAGTTACCACATCCGGCTGATTTACACCAACCGGCGGCAAAGCAAAAGGAAGGCCGTTATCGTCGTGCATCAAGAGTGCGATACCGCCGTCAATTTTGGCGACGAGTGTGCCGTACTTTGCTCGCCACAGATATGCGTTTGCAAAGCTCAATTCAGAAACAACAGGCTGCTCACGGCGGATTGCAGTCTCGATTGTTTCTCGGTCTGAGAGTCTTATCGCACGAAATTCGGGGAACTCGGGCAATTCATTATTGGGACTAGCTACCAATGGAACCTCCAATCCGATAAAGTGAGTCTATCTCATGAGACTAGGAATGGTCAATATATATGCGGGAATTCACGTTGGAACCCGTGCTGTTAGTGGTAGAATGATTACTGGCACTGTCTATTCAGTGCAGATTAATTGAGACTATGATGAACTGGGTACCCAAAACTGCTAAAATGTATGTACCGCTGCTTATGCCAGTGATTCTTTTCACGGGCTGGCTCGCTGTGCGCAACCACCAATTGCGGCAGAATGCCGCGCCGTTCCAACTGTCGGATTACACTTGCAAGCCTAATCTTGGTGGTATTCTTGGATTGACAGATAGCATTGATTTGTCCCCTAACCTGTCTTTGCTCGATAGAGTTCTGCCTGCGGAACGCAGCCGAGCTGCCCTTATGAGTCGATTGGGGCTTACCAAACGACCTGCTATTGATTGGAAACAGTTTCCGGATGTTCTGGCGACGCATGAAATTGCACTGAAATCACACAATGATGAATTGGCAAATGTTCTGCTCGCAGCACAGGCTGTAGATTATTCAATTGTGAAAGGTGGCCAGGTATTCTCGTTCAATGCAGAGGTTGGAGAGCGTTCACTTGAACGTGGTTTTGTGCCTGGTCTGATGTATTCCAATGGTCAAGTGGTTTATGGCGTGGGAGGTGGCATCTGCATTGTCTCTACTGCGATTTTTGAGGCTGCATTAAGAGTCGGCTGTACCATAGTCGAACGCTCGCAACACTCAGGCCCTGTACGATATGCTGATCCTGGATTGGACGCGGCGGTTGTCTACGGGCATCTGGATTTGCAGTTTAGAAATGACAGCGACACACCGATTCTTCTTAGATGCAGAGTGGAAAGCGACAGACTCATCGTCACGTTTCTTGGTGTAAAGGAACCAGGCGTTGAAGTGAGTATCGTTCAAAAGGAATACGAAGAATTGCCGTTTCGAATTGTTGAGATTGAGGATGCCACTGTATCTGAAGGCTCAGTTAGAGTGCAATCACCTGGCAGGACAGGTTATATAGTCACTATCGTCCGCTACATACGAAAGAACGGTAAGCTGGTTGACAGAGAGGTTGTGTCTACCGATCTTATGCAGCCTAAAGACAAAATCGTTTTGGTGCCGATATCTTCCAAAGTAGGCCATTCAGCAGCCGCAAAAGCGAATCATACGCCGAATGATTTCGATAAGGGGCGGCAATCCGGACTGGTTAGAGAGAATCAACCAAGTGCTGCAGCAGAGGAATTATCCGTTTACGACGAGCAACCGCAGCAATCCGATAGTCTTCCGCCTGTAGAAGTCAGTCTACAGATCAACAACAAGAATTGAAACAGTCCGACCAGCTGATGCTCGCCGGACTGTCCAATTGATAAATTTACTTAGTTATATTTATCTTGACCGCATTAGATATGCAGAATCCTCGTTCCCAAGCCGTTATTCGCCGCACTACCACAAGGGTGTAAACGCCATCTTCTTCAATGTTAAACCATTCATTGAGAAGGAGAGTATCGGGCGATGCAGTCTGTCCAGGGTTCAGATTAGCGGATCGCTTCGGTGGCATGGGGGATACTCTTCGAGTTGTTTCCTTCGAAGGTGGAACAGTAGCAGTACCTTGTATGTCTTTTCCCGGTATCGGCTCGTTACGCAGAATTGATGGGCTTGTCGCTTCTGGGGTAAGAGGTACTGCGCTCCCATCTGCTCGGTAGAGTGCTAGTCGATAGTTCAAAAAAGGCACGGGATCGGAAATGTAGCGCGCAGGTATCTCGTTTTCGTTTCTGATGTGCACTAGCACTGGCATAGGTTTTCCCAGTTCATAGACACTTTGAACTGCTGTCACCGAAATTGCAATACCATTAATGCTATTGCCCCAGCTCTGCACGTTTGCTCTCTGCGCTGAGACGACTCCGATTGCGATTAATACTGTAGTGGCAACAGCCAAGAGAGATCTTCGCATTATTACGTGTATACCTCCAAGATTCTTGTTGTAGCATATTAATGCTGCGGCATCATTGTAACATGACCCACGAGTCTTGTTCACGGTTCCAATTGTCCAACCATGCATAAAACAGACATAAAAGAGATGTTGACACGATAATCCTCGTTGTAGTAGCATACTTAGGTTGCCTTGGGGGTATATAGTAGATATCGTAAGGCGCCTACATTTCGTGGGTTAATGAAAAAAAGTATTGACATTAATCTTTGGGTTGTGGTA
>CAZCCV010000040.1:0-17543 GCA_964497515.1 uncultured bacterium
CATTAGCGTTACAAAGATAGCATAAATCACAATAAAGGGGACATTTTCCCTCTGCTATAACAGGGCAGTTGTCGCGCAAAGAATATCTGAATCCAAATCTATTCAACAATACAGCAGAAACAAGTCGATTCCGAACCAGAAGCTCATCATTAGGAGCCTTTTTGTGCAGCGTGCGCACTGAGTTGAGATGGCGCCGCACAGCCGACGAGCCAAATGACACCCCCTGAGGATGACCAGTAGATATCTGGCTTTTCTCAGTGCCAGACGATCGGTACTGCCATCCATCACGAATTTCACATACCCGTTGCCCACTATCTTTCGGACAGTGTCATCCTCAGTATAGGTGCTTCCCGGACTGGATGCTTCGGTACACGCTAACTAATTGCTATTGTTCAGTTAAGGCCATATTGGCGGTTGGAACTGAATCCGACCGCCCACTCTGCGTTCGAATGTAACCAGATCGGTCTCGCCATGGAAATAGGCGACCATCGGCTCTGTAATATCGAGCCAGCAGTAGTCGACTTCTCCTTTATGCTCTATCTTGAAGTGAAGGAGTCCGTTGCCACCGTGTACACTAATGTAACCGAACGGATTAGGTTGCATGGTGTCCCCGGTATGCGCTGGCGGAACCTTGCTCGGATCTATCGGAACGTTCGGAAGAACGAAAATACCGTCTGAGTCAGTGACTCCCTGAGCCTTGACCTGGTCAGATATACCTTCTCCAACGCTCGGTCTTCGGCACTTCTGATACATATTCACGACAGCACCAGCAAGCGGAGCACCATCCCGGCCGATTATCTTCAGCTGCATGTTTGTCGGCAGGTTGTACATAAACTGCCCATAATAACCATGGGCATCATCCAGCCAGTGTTCCATCGCAAGCGCACTGAACTCCGAGAGAACAGGACTACAACTTTGCATAAGGCACTCAGGCGCCAAATAACCAAGTCCAGAAACCTGGTTTTGTCTTCCTGCAAGATCCATGCAATACACGTCGATAAGACCTAATTGGTGCCCCATTTCGTGGAGCAGACCGTAATCGATATCATCGTTTATCCGGAAGTAAACTGAGACACTGCGTGGATCACCATCCGATGACGACCGATACCTGAACGGGAACATTGCAAAATCAATAGTGTCGATAGAGGGATCAGGAGAACTATCATCGATTGGTTCAAGAATACCGTAGTGTACTCGTTTCTGAGTTCCAGCGGCAGCAAACATTTGGTTGAACTTTTTCATATGACGATTAAGCCAATCGAAAATATCGTCGGTCTGCGCAGTCGGCCATTTGGCAATTGTCCACATACGGAACTTCTCAATGAACCACTTATCGATGTAAGTTAAGAATGCAACCGACTTAGTATTCACTGTAAGTGAGTTGTTGTTTAGTCGGGCATCTGTGACGTTTATTGCGAAGGTAATATCGTGCGATTCACCATCCCAATTCTTCACATAGGTAAACGTTGTCGTATCCTCTGGTGCCAGAGTAACCGACTTTGAAGGCGTCGAAACGACAACCCCATCTACCTTCCACGTAGCTGTAAGAGCTCCATTCCACGTATTTGTGCCACGGTTCCTCACTGTCGCAGTATACGTGCAAGGCTCACCAACGTCGGGCCACCGTTTTGTGTTCTCGGTCTGTCCCTGACCCAAGTGCGTTGACGCCGGGATTACATACGGGCCAAAGCCAGAAGGCTCTGTGACCTCAAAATCTTCATACATAGCAGCATAGCGTGGATAACGCGGCGTGCGTGAAACAGTCAACACCTGCAGATCAGTCTCGTCTTTAGGAATGAACGGACCGATGCTCTTAACTGTTTTAATCTCGCCTCCACTCGTTGGAACCGACGTAACGGCATAGTAATAGCGGGTATTGTTATCCAGTGAAGTGTCGAGGTATCCGGTATTATTAACACCCGGAACAGTTGCAATTGGGATCATACCTGCTACCGAGTTAAATGGCAACGAGGAACGATACACCGCATAGTGAGCAAACTGTCCGCTAAGATCAATAACAGGCCTCCAATCGAGCTGCACTACGCGATTGAGCGGTGTGCATCGCAACGGTGGCGGCGGAAGAATCACAGAAGCATCACTGTTTAAGTCGATGCAGGTGAACATATTTGCCACCTGGAACGTAGGAACACTGTGAGTCCCATTTGGGGTGCTCCAAATGGTTCTAATTGGAAGGTAGAGCATTCCGTCAGGAGAGATTGTTGCACTGGCATTAGCAGTGCCAGCCGCATCTACTTCCAGTGTATCGATGAGAGATCCGTAGCTGACCTCATCTTTGATGGCGAAATACTTCTTTCCCTCGTTGTTACCGACAACAATCACTCCGTTTTGGGTAACTATTGGTGAAGAAGCCAATTGATCCAAGCATTTGCCCTCAGTGTCGTAAGTCCACGAAAGAGTCCCAGTGCTAACATTAAACGCATACAGCTTGCCGTCACCCTCTTGGCTGTTGGTCTGGAAATAGTACATCTGACCATCAGCACGCAGACAACCGGTCGATTCTGCATACTGCGGATTCTTGCCGTTGGTTCGATTGAATACTTTGACCGCAGGGTCTGAACCCCAAAGAGGGTTGCCGTCTTTGTCCAACCCAATAACCCAAATACTATCTGAACCGGATGCAACGTAGATATTGCCGTTACTCGGATCGATAGTGGGACTGGCATCAGTTGTACCCGTGTTGCAGGCTATCGACCATATCAACGCACCAGAAGTGCCATCGAAACAATGGATCTTTCCGTCGCGTCCGGCAGCAATGACCTTGAGAACACTGCCATCCTGATAAAATGCAGGTTCATTCTTCATACAGCCTGTCTGGCTAGCGGCATCCCAAGTAGTTAGAATAGCCAACCCATCATCTGTTCCGCCGTATGGGCGATCATTCAGCATACTCAGAAAGATTCGTCCGTCCGGAAGTATTTTGGGATTTCCTGTACTGAGCTTCCAAGGGTTCGGATCTGATCCATTATGTCTGAAGCTTGCTGGGCCAGACACTGTAGCAAAAGCCATCAGAGGAAACCCACCGGGGTGTTGAGGGCTATCAGTAGCGTCATTTACGACGTAGATAGTCTCTCCGTTATTCGCAAACGCTGGAGTGTATCTCCCTATGATCTCTCCACCAGCCGGGTTACGTTGCCAGAAGACGGTACCTGTCCAGCGATCCATCCCCTGGACACCCTTTGGCCAGTGGTATCCACCGACAACAATATCAGCAGATTCAGGGCCAACCTCATCGTAGAATGTCATCTGTGTAGAGCTAACTCTTCCATCGATAGGTGAACCCGGAGTTGGGGTCTGCCATTTGAAGATGTCAAAAAATGAATTGTTTAGCCTGTTTTCAGGAACTGAAAAATCGGCTCTCCCTGTGTTCCAGATATCCCGCTGCTTCATAGGCCAACTTGCAGCAAGGGCATCAGTCGGGATCATTAGAAAAACTAGTAAGATGGTTACTAAGGGTAGTAGTACAGAGGAAGTAATTTTTTTTAACAAGGCTAGGCCTCCTTTTACTGAACAGAAATGAAATGCACTCAATCTCCCATTCAGTTTTCTATGGGCATCATTATACCTGGAGCCGCATTGCCACGACTGCATTATGGATTACTCTGTGGAGCAATGTCAAGGGCAGGGGTAAGAGTTCAGGCTTAGATAGACTGAACTCTTACATCGCAGTGCTCAAAAGACTAATAGCGATGACAAGCAGTAATGATAGTAACCGTTTTTTAGTTCTGAATCTTACCGTCTTTTATTCCTTTCCTCAAATCAACTTCTCGTCAGACAAAGCTGATACTTCATAATATTACAATGTTGGTTCGCCACTTGCTGCCAATTGAGTGTTCCTATTAGGAAACAAGCGAGAACAGGTTCATCCTTATCTTTCATCACTCTGCCTTTTGTCAATCTGCTGCGAATGTGCGCCGGGGGATTCTACACGAGCCAGCAGCTTAGCCGCTTCCACACTTCGGCCCATTTCTTTCAGTCCTTTAGCATAATTTTTCATTGCATGAACAACTTGCTTGGAATCTTCTCCATACGCTTTTTGTCTAATTGACAAAGATCTCTCAAACAGAGTCTGTGCTTTCTCGTAATCACCTTCTACCAAGTGACAGAATGCATTACTCAACGTGTAGATCGCCAAGTAATGATAATTATTACTCGATGAATTATCCATAATTGCTATTGCTTCCGAATACGATTGTCCAGCTTCTTTGTACCTCTTCTCACCGTAGTACAAGTCCGCTAAATTACCTAAATCCGTAGCTATAAGAGGATTTTGTGTTCCCAATATTTTCTTCCTGATATCAAGCACTTGCTTATATAGAGACTCCGCCTCGTTAACTTTCCCTTGGCGTAAGCGAAGATAGGCTAAATTGCTTAGTGTATTGGCATAATCAATGCTCTTTTTGCCCAAAGACTTCTCTCTAATCGCAAGTGAACGATTCAAGAAGGATTCAGCCTCTTGGAACTTGCCTTGGCGTGTATACAAGGCTCCAAGATTATTTAGGCTCTCCGCAACTAGATCGTCATCCGGCTTCAACCTCTTTTGTCTGATTTCAAGTGCACGTTCATATAGAGGTTTCGCTTCCGAATCCTTTTTCTGTTCACTGTAGACATTGCCGAGTGCATTCAAGTTGCGGGCAAGTGAGAGACTATCCGATCCTATCCTGCTCTCACAGTATTCAATTGCCCGTCCGTAGAGTCTCTCTGCCTCGGGATACTTTCCCTGCGAGAACTTGCTACAAGCTAGATCCTCGAGACTCTTACCTATCTGATAGTTTCTATCCGCAGACTGCTCCGCCATATCGAGAGCAGCCGAAAACGCCTGTTCAGCCTCATGATAGCGGCCTTGCTTCATATATTGTTTTCCACTTACATAGAGGCTATTCCATCGCTCCTGCGCAAGCGTAGCTTGCCTTTTTCCTCCAATGACCATAATCGAGACAACCAAGGCAATGCACAATAAAACCATTATTAGCCAAAATCTCGGATGCAATCTGCTCATGACTTATTAGTTCCTTCCGTCTGCAGAACATTCTAAAGGCGTTCTGCTTTACGAAAAAGATCACATGTCTCTCCTATCAATGCAATTGGAATCCAAACATCAGCGTCCAATCCAAACTGAATCATCATCTCGTGTCTGGTTATTTACGAAGTCTCCACACCTTTCTGATGTGCATCTTTTACGCTCGTAATCATCTACCCTATCATTCATTACATCATCTGCTGCCTTAGGGTAAATGCCAATGACAACGCCTCCAGCCCCCATATTCCTCCGCTTGTTCCTGCGTCGATGAAATGAACTTTCTGTTCTTTGAGTTTTTTTGCTCTATCTATCGAGTCCTTATAGAAGGAGTTTCCGCCATCTATTGCAATGTCGCCGGCCGATAGCTTTGGTGTAAGGCTTGTGAGGATATCATCAACAAGTTTTCTAGCAGGAACCATTATCCACATTACTCGAGGGATTGGTATTCTGTCTACCATACTGCTGATTGAAGGATTCCACGAGATACCGTTTTGCTCTGCAATTGGTTGTTGGTTGCTCGATAGATCCCAACCGTGAACTGTGTACCCGTAGCGAATCAACCTTGTGCCAATGTTCATTCCCATTCGGCCAAGCTCGACGATCCCTGATTCCTCCAACAATGCTGCTGAGCTTCAAGAAGGAGAGTTCTCCGAGGGTACGTCTCGACAGGCTTCAAACCTTGTCTCGGAGAACCTCTTACGGGTCGGATTCTATTTTGAGCGAGTTTACCCGAATCGAATCTCACATCCGCCTTTGCCAGAAAGGAGCTTTCGAAGCTCTTCAGTTTGTTCTTCATACCCAGGTTTTCCAAGGAGGGCAAACATATGCTTCTTGTAAGCCTCAACTCCGGGCTGGTCGAATGGATTCACTCTGAGGAGATACCCACTCAGGGCGCAAGCCTTTTCAAAGAAGTAGAGCATAGCGCCGAGCGTCTGCTCGTTGATGGCAGGGAGTCTGAGGGTGGCATTAGGAACGCCGCCTTCGCGGTGGGCAAGCGCGGTTGCTCGGAATGCATCCCTGTTAATGTCGTGGATTTGACGTCCTACCAGATAGTTGAGTCCGTCGGCATTTGCAGCTTCGGATGGAACGGTGATCTCGGGTTCTCCGCCCTCTATATCGATGAACGTCTCAAATATGCTACGCCGTCCCTGCTGGATAAGTTGACCCATAGAGTGAAGATCGCTTGTGAGATCCACCGAGGCTGGGAATATCCCCATATTAGACTTTCCTTCGCTCTCGCCAAAGAGCTGTTTCCACCACTCGGCGATGTAGTGGAGTCTGGGTTCGAAGGAGGCCATTATCTCGATCTCCTTGCCTTTTCCATATAGCAGGTTGCGGGCAACTGCATAGTAATAAGCTGGGTTGGTCTTGAGGTCTGCATTCTTGCACGCATCGGCACATACTGACGCTGAATCGAGCAGCGACTCGACATCGATCCCTGCGTAAGCAATCGGAAGGAGCCCTACAGCAGAGAGAACAGAATAGCGACCACCTACATCATCCGGAACAACAAATGTTTCGTAACCTTGCTGCTCAGCAAGTCCACGAAGAGCACCCTTACTTGCGTCTGTAGTTGCCACTATGAACTTGCTGGAATCGTTGCCCTGGGATTCGACAATTTGCCGCAAAACCCTAAAAGCTATTGCGGGCTCTGTTGTCGTACCGGATTTCGAGATCACGTTAACGGCAATGCGCTTACCTTCTAGTCTGTTGAGGAGCCATTTTAGGTAGTGTGCCGAAATGTTCTGACCTGCAAAAAAGACTTGTTCCGATCCTTCTCCGCCGATAGCTTCGATAACAGCCCTCGCCCCAAGGTAAGAGCCCCCTATCCCAATGACCATAAGTGCATCCGATTTCGATCTTAGTTCCTCGGCAGCTCTTTTGATTCGATTAACCTCTGCCGAGGATATCATCGAACGAGGATCGAGCCAGCCGAGGAAATCGGAGCCTGCTCCGGTACGGGAATGGAGCTTCTCGTGGCAAAGGGTAACCCCATCCTGCCAGGAATAGACCTCTTCCGGAGTAACCTCGGGAGCAAGATATGACACATCAAGTGTAAGCGGAATTGACATCAAAAGACCTCCATAGGAAAAGCAGAACGCCAGGTAACACTCCCGATAGCCAGGGTGCTTCAATTAGTGTAACAGAAGATGAGGTACCAGAATAGAATGAAGAATTCTATTGCGAGCAGCCACCCCCTCATGTGCTTTAGAGACAGGCTACATTTTGAGTCTCAACACTCTTCTTCTTCGCCGTACTCCCGGAAAAGCGTCTCCAGTGTTTCGACAGCAATATCTCTGGATATTACCCCAGCCTGAATAGCATCCTTAACAGCCAACTGCTGGGCAGCCAACAGCCGACGCCGCACCATTCGTCTGGCGTCGCAGAGAGCTTCTCCATACGGTTCCTGACTCTCGTCGAGTTGACGTTCGGTCTCCTCAGATTCTCGTCTTGTTCTGGATTCAAACTCTCTTACAATGCGTTCTGCGACGATGCCTTCATTTCTAATTCGTTCGACTTCTGCTTCCGCTGCGAGGCGAGCGTGTCTCATAGCTCGCATCCGTGGATAGGGGTGTTTTTCAGGGCCTTTGTTTGCCACCCCCAGCTTCTCAGTGACCCAGCCGAGCGAGAGTCCGTTCACAAGTAGTGTCCAGAGAACAACGCCATAGGTCATCGCTATGATGGTACCCCTACTGGGAAAATCTTGAGGAAGACTAAACGCAAGAGCGATACCCAGTGCTCCGCGCAATCCGGCGGCATTTAGTATGTGAAGCCAGCTCATAGGGAGCTTTTCGCGAGTGCGACACAACAGAAGGCCAGTAAAATACACTACAATAAAACGAGCCAACACCACCACGACGATTGCAATCAAAACGGGCACGATGTTTTCGATCAGACCTTGTATAGCTACATTCGTTCCAATCAGAATGAAGAAGATTGAGTTGATAACGAACGCCATATACTCCCAAAAGGAATGAACAGCCGCCCTTGAGGTGGCCGACATTACGATCTCGCCTCGGAAGTGACCCAAAACCATCCCCGAAGCTATTACTGCGACTACCAGCGACACGTTTACACTCTGGGCAGCGAGAGCAGCACCGTAGGCAGCTATGGTAGTGAGCGTAATCTCTGCCAGATGGTCGTTAATCCGAGACATTATGACGGAAACGACCCAACCGATCGCAAGTCCAATCGCGGCGCCGCCAATTGTCGTGTAGACGATACCCCAGGCAATGCGACCATAGTGAAGAGGTATTCCACACACGACAAGAGCCAGAACAGACACGTACAATACGGCGGCTCCACCGTCGTTAAAAAGGCTCTCGCCTTCAACAAGCACTGCGAGTTCGGGTTTGACGTTAGATCGCCTGAAATGCGCAAGCACCGAAAGTGTATCAGTGGCGGAAATCAGCGAACCAAATATGAGTGCAGCCGCAAGTGATAGCCCAACCCAATGATGCAAAGCAAAGCCGACAATAGCTGCCGTAGCCACTACGCCGGGTCCGGCCAGGATGACAACAGGAATCCAGCGACGCTTCATTATGTCGACTTGCAACATAATGGCGGCTTCAAAAAGAAGCGGCGGAAGAAGGACCATAAACACCAGATCGGATTTCAGATCGAAACCCTTAAGCAACCCCGACGTGCCTACCACAAGCCCTATCACAACAAGTGCAACAGTATAAGGAATTCTAGTCCGTTTGGCTGCTGTTAGAGCAATAAGAGCAAGGATGAAAAGCCATACGAGAGTCTCCATATGTATTTGTAAACCAGCTTGGGGCACAACTCACCTCCTGCAGTATATTAGACACCATTTGCTCGGTATCCTGCAGAAATTTTGCGAACTTTTGGAACAGAACGACTTAGCTTTTGCAGGCTGAACCGAGTGAATTGATGGGCAGATTAAGCGCAAATGGCTCGCAGAGAATGATTTCTGGTTGAGCTGAACCCCCGGAACGTGAGGGAGGAATAGCAAGCCAACATAGAGAAACAGAGTAAGTGACATTGAGACAATTGAGGTGAGACATGCGACCAAAAGATCGTGAACAGGCCGAGCTTTGCTTTCGCCGGATAGTAGCCGAAGCCAGAGGATTCGGGCTTGAGACGGCAGACCAGGATTTCAATCGCCCGTGGGGCGGTTTTCTGAGGTTTGCAGAAGAGTCGCTCGATAGATTCTTTGACGCTTACTGGTCTGGCGTGCACACAGGCAAAAAGCACGGAAGACGCGATCCGAAGGTGCTTGTGGTAGCACCGGCACAGAGGCTTTCGTTACAGTTGCATCACCGCCGTTCTGAACTGTGGAGAGTGCTCGATGGTCCTGTTTTGGTGGTTCACGGACCCGACAGAGACAATCTGGTATCCGACATCCTCTACCCGGGAGATGTCATCCACATTCCCTGTGGTCACGTGCACAGGCTTGGCGGAGCGCTGACTTCGTGGGGGCGAGTTGCAGAGATATGGGAACACGTGGATCCGGATAATCTCTCTGATGAGGATGACATCGAAAGACTGTCAGACGATTACTCTCGATAGATCTTCCTGATATAAGCTCTCCAAACACCGCCTAAGTCTTCTTTTCGACAACTGCCCTGGCAGAGTGTTCCAAGCATTCTGTCAGGGATATATAACAAAAAGAGTCCTCAGTTGAATCGGGCCCCAGACTGTTTTGCAGCATTTTCATCGTGACGATAGGAATACTGTAACTGGCCAAATTCGCCACAAATGCCAGGGAGGTATCTAATGGCAGGAATGGCAGGCATATCAAAGAACGGCAAAACAAACGACGTTGAACAAGCACTGGATCTTATATGTCACTGAGGATCTGAATGCTTGAGAATAATGGAGTGCAATATGCGACTGTCGAAAAGTTTGAACCGATTGATATATCCGCCAAAGATGCCGCAGAAGAGCTCCGGAACTGGCTCGCAGATGCTGTTTCTAAGAGGATGGCTTGGGGCAGAAGCACCGGTTGCTGGATTTCTGGAGGACTCGATTCCAGTGCATTGACAGCGCTCGCTTCGATTGAATCCCCCGGAGTTCATACATTCGCAGTAGGTATGGAAGGTTCTCAGGGTCTCGAGCATGCTCGCTCGGTTTCAGTATCGTCGCACACCAGACACCACGAGCGCGTTGCCAAATTAAGAGATATGTTGAAAACACTGCCGCAGGTGATCTATCATTTGGAATCGTTTGATGCACTGCTCGTGAGATCGAGCGTATTGAGCTTCATGGCACGAGAAATGGCTCCTGATTACGTTGGTGCAGTGCTCTCTGGGGAGGGCGCCGGCGTGAAAGACGTTATGGGACAGCACGCAAATGAAGTAATCTCGGACTCAGAGTTTGAAGCCGAGCGGGTGCCACCTTCGGGAGATACACTGAACTCCAAGTAGGAGCTTTTCTACTATAGGATCTCCCGCGAGCACTTTGGAGACATGGAGGATCTGTCGTTCGTTGGCCGCACAAAAGGTGCACCTGTGGATTGATCCCCGAACAGCAACAATCTTGCGATTGCTGGAAAACCGTGGGCTTTCGGGAGGAGTCGGAAGAGCATATGTGGAAGGATAATTCATCCACATTCTGTTCTAGGAGTATCAACCTTCTTGCGCACTATCGAAAACCATAGGACTGCAATCTCAGATCCGCAGGCATATATGAGAGACAGACATCGCGCCAGAAAGATGAGATTTCTCAGAGCATCGTGTGCGACAATCATGGCGGTTGCGGTTCTGATAGTGCTGGGTGAAGCGTTAGGTGCACCTGGGTTTCTTATTGGCATCGGATCTGTTGCAGCACTCTGGGCATTAATGCTCACTCCGAGAGTGTTTCGCGGCACTGCGCGCACACTTCATATCAGAAAACGACTGATAATAACCGTTCTTTGGCTTTGCTTTACCGGACTCTTCGCCAGGTCGTTTATAGTCTCTGGACTGAAGCACGCATCGTCTGGCGAAAAGGGGGCCGCGGCAGCGCGAAATGAAGTGATTGCGACTCTGATTGTAGTACTCACTTGCACCCTTTTTTCTGTGGTTACACACATCCGCCAATTGCGTTCATCCAGAACCCGCTAACCTTACATCAATTCTCTTGCAGATTGTGGACAATCGGTATAATATATACTTGTACTTGGTTGAGCAATCATACTCAAAGCAAACGCTCATCCGCCGCACCGATGATCCGTTGTTCTTCATTTGGTGCGCTGGTTTTTCGTATAAACGAATGAGTTAACATAGAAAAGGAGGTGGGGCGAACCGACGATATCCGGCCAGCGTAGACGCCTCAAAACTATATTCAGGTGATCCAGACACCGGTCCGGCTACAGCGGATCGGCCTACTGAAAAGCAGTCGGGAGTATTTGGCCACCGACGGCCCTTTGTGTTCTCCGGCATGGTCCAGCGTCCCTCCTGCCTAATCCTGCCAACGGGCACAGGCGCCCCTCTTTTAACGTCTATAGCTGACTGTTCGCTCGTACGCCCCCTTCACAGAGGACAGGAGGAACTACATTGGCTACCACACTCAACAACGTGGAAGACAGAGCCCGACAAATCGGCATGCAGATGTTCGAAAGAGTATCGAAGCAGAAGCGCGGATTCTTCCACGGCGACCTCGACTCGCGGATTATGGACTGGACTATGAAGGATGAAAACCTCAAGCTCCAGATGTTCCGTTTTGTCGATGTCCTGCCCATGCTGAAGTCTTCCGAAGAAATCATGCGCCACCTTCAGGAGTACCTGAAGGATTTCCCCGTGCTTGGCCAGTGGGGGATAAATGTGGCGGCCGCGACAGGCATTACCAGCAAAATCGCTTCTGGTGTCGTCAAAGGCAAGATCGAAGGAATGGCAAAGAAGTTCATCGCAGGCTCCAACGTCAAAGAGGCTTCCGAGGTAATTGAGAAACTCCGCAAGCAGAATATGGCGTTTACGATGGACATCCTCGGAGAAGTGACCGTCAGCGAACTCGAAGGAGAGAAGTATCAGCAGCAGTATCTGGATCTCGTAAAAGGGCTTGCAGAGCAGGCGAAACGATGGAAGGATAACCCACTCCTCGACACCGCAGCCGACAAAAAGATTCCGAAGGTCAATGTTTCTATCAAGCTGTCGGCGCTTTACTCACAGTTTGAGCCCGCATCCCCGGATAAGACGGCTGCCGCGGTAAAGGATCGACTTCGACCGATTCTGAACGCCGCAAAAGAGCTTGGCGTATTTGTGCACATCGATATGGAGCACTACGCCATAAAGGATACAACACTCAAGATTTTCCGTGAGATCATTATGGAGCCTGAGTATCGCGACTGGGAAGATATTGGAATTGTCCTTCAGGCATACCTTAGAGACTGTGAGCAGGATACCAAAGACCTCATCGCACTTGTGAAAGAGCGAGGAACACCGATTACCGTTCGACTGGTAAAAGGCGCCTACTGGGATTCTGAGACAGTCATAGCCAGGCAGCACCACTGGCCAATCCCTGTCTGGACAGAGAAGTGGGAGACAGATGCCTGCTTCGAACGATGTGCAGACCTGCTGCTCGAAGCTTACCCGATGATTCAGCTTGCTGTTGCTTCGCACAATATCAGAAGCATGGGCTACGTCATTGCACGCAGCGAAGCTCTTGGACATCCCAAAAACTCGTTGGAGTTCCAGATGCTCTACGGAATGGGCGATCCACTGAAGCAAGCCATTATCGAACAGGATCAGCGGCTGCGCATCTATACTCCGTTTGGCGAGTTTATCCCGGGCATGGGTTACCTTGTCCGCAGACTCCTTGAGAACACGGCAAACGAATCGTTCTTAAGACAGGGATTTGCTGACGGAATCGACCCGAATGAGCTGCTGAAGAACCCGAACGATATTGGCAAGAACTGGAAGCCTGTCTATACATTCGATTCCGACAAGCTGGCTTTCCCTAACCTAGACGAGCGCGATTTCTCGAGAGCCGGGTATCAATCGAAGATACAGAAGGCTGTAGAATCGGTTCGAGGACAACTCGGAAAGTTCTACCCGCTGATTATCGACGGGAAAGAAGTGAGCACCGAAAAGGAAATCAAGTCGATCAACCCGGCAAGGCCCTCGGAAATCGTAGGACGCACAGCCTCTGCAGGTCAGCAGGAAGCCGGAATGGCCATCGAAGCCGCCAAAAAGGCTTTGAAGACCTGGAGAGATGTTCCGAGTGACAAGCGGGCTGAGTATCTCTTCAAGGCCGCCGACATAATGGAAGAAGAGCGTGACGAGCTCTCTGCCCTTCAGGTGTTCGAAGTCGGAAAGAACTGGAGAGAGGCCGATGCCGACGTATGCGAGACGATAGACTATCTCCGCTTCTATGGCAACGAAATGATTAGGCTCTCCAAAACCAGGAAAATGGGGCCCATACCCGGAGAGACGAACGACTATTTCTACCAGCCCAAAGGGATTGTTGTTGTAATTCCACCGTGGAACTTCCCAATGGCGATCTGCGTTGGAATGGCGACTGCTGCTATCGTCTCCGGAAACACTGTTGTGCTGAAACCTGCATCGCAGTCACCTGTGGTAGCCGCCAAGTTCACCGAGATTATGCAGCGAGTGGGACTCCCGGCTGGCGTGTTGAATTTTATTCCAGGTGCTGGAAGTGAGATTGGAGATTATATCGTTCAGCATCCGGACATCCATATGATTGCATTCACCGGCTCAAGGGAAGTGGGCTGCCGCATCAACCGACTGGCGGCTGAAGTATCTCCAGGACAGAAGCACCTGAAGAAAGTTATCGCCGAGATGGGCGGGAAGAACGCGATCATCGTTGATAGCGACGCCGACCTCGACGAAGCAGTGCTCGGCACCATCCATGCGGCCTTCGGATACCAGGGTCAGAAGTGTTCTGCCTGTTCGAGAGCCATCGTGCTGGAATCGGCTTACGATCAGTTCCTCTCCAGACTGGTGGAGGCGGGAAGAAGCATACACATCGGATGCCCTGAAGATCCTTTCAACTTCATGGGGCCTGTAATCGACGCTGGTGCTTTCAAGACGATTCAAGGCTACATCGAGACCGCCAAGAAAGAGAACAAGCTGATGCTCGAAACCGATGTTTCGCACTTGGGCGACGGCTTCTTCATCGGAGCAACGATATTTGCCGATGTGAAGCGCGATGATACAATTGCACAAGAAGAAATCTTCGGCCCTGTGCTCGCTGTTATGAAGGCGAAGGATCTCGACGAAGCTCTTGAGCTGGCGATGGATGTTGACTACTGCCTGACTGGCGGCATCTTCTCCCGAAGCCCTGCAAATATTATCAAGGCGAGAGAGGAGTTCCGCGTGGGGAACCTGTACATCAACCGAAAGTGCACAGGAGCCATCGTCGCGCGGCAGCCATTTGGAGGAATGAAGATGTCCGGTATCGGCTCGAAAGCCGGTGGGCCTGATTATCTGCTGCAGTTTATGGATCCGAGAACTGTTACGGAGAACACGCTGCGCAGAGGCTTCGCTCCGGACGAAGACTACCGCTAAAGTCATCTGCGAGACTGAAACTGTTATGGGTGAGTCGGGTCTGCAAAGACCCGGCTCCTTTTCGCGTGTGTCTGTATGGTATTGTGGCGATAGTCTCTTGTCGCAAACCTTCTATGTGATGTAAACTTATGGCTGGCGAAGATGACAGCACGTGTTATGTGCGCTCGAGTATTCGGAAAGAGATAAAATTGATGAACCCAGACGCTCCACTACTGATTACTGGAACGGAATCGGACAATCCCTTTGCTATAGACATTGCGGAAAACTGTGGGCAGACGACCGAAATATCGGACATATTGTCTCTAAAGACTTTCTCAAACACCGAGTTTTGCCCCAGGTTCATTAGTGATGAGGCCGATATGGAGAATATTGGCTACAAGCTGCAAGGGGCGACTGTAGTCATCGTCTCTACAGCGTCGAACACACTCTCTCGCAACGAACTCGCTTGGCGGAATATGCTGGTCGCACGAGCTGCAAAGGATAACGGTGCAGATAAAGTGGTTCTGGTAGAACCCGACCTCTACTACAGCGCGCAAGATCGCGGCCCTCGACCGCACCACGGACAGGTTGACTTTGAAAGAGACGCTGCCGACTACAAAAAGTTCGATGGACAGCCATTTACGAGTCGCTTCTATGCACAATCACTCAACCTTGCTGGCATAGATGGCGTTATCACTGTTCATAACCACTCCGGAGCTGTTAGAAGACTCTTCGAAGAGGTAATGCGCGACGGGTTTATGAATCTCAGTCCGGCGGAAGTTTTTGCCGACTACATAATGAACTCTGACGTTACACCGAGTCTGCACGCCGGCGACGGCCTGATTATCTGCGCGCCCGACAAAGGAGCTCGCGAGTTTGCGTCTGAAGTGCACAATCTGCTGGGCAAAGATCGAGTGCAGCTTCTGTGTATCTCCAAACAGCGAAATGGGGAGCGAAAGGTCTCGTGCGATGTGGATTCTGATTCGCCCTGCAGTCTGTATGACGTTGTAGGCAGAGACGTAATTGTCTTTGATGATATGGTGCGAACAGGCTCGACTATCCGTGAATGCGCATCCCTCCTGAAAGAAGCGGGGGCGAGAAGGGTAGTATTCTTCGTAACGCATTTCTATGCCTCATCGGAAGGTCGAGAGACACTTGCAACGCCCGACCTCGATGAAATAATAACGACCAACACCATTCCCTGCATTCTAAACCGCGATATGCAAGGTCGCCTGAGGCGCAAGCTCACGGTGATGAAAATCGAAAAATGGATATGTCGATACATTCTTCAGTATCTGGGATTGAAACACAACCATATTTCTGATCCCTTGTATACTGTGGATATGTCGAGCAAGAACCCACGGCTTGCGATAGAGCTTCAGCGCAACCAGCGAATGCTGCCTTTTGACGCTGAATAGTGCCACGGAGTTCACTATGAATATGTCTTTGGCTCAAGGATTTGCGGCATAGCCGTTATATGTAAACAGGCGACATCGCACTACTGAGCAGCTTTTGTTTGAGAGAGTTATTTAAAGGAGTGACTGAGTGGCGGACCAGAAAGACATCAGACTTACAACGCTTTCCCACGGTTCCGGGTGAGCGTGCAAAATCGACCCTGGGCAGTTGGCTCAGATACTTACAAAAATGCCTCCAGTCACCGACCCCAATTTGTTAGTGGGGCTATCGAGCTCAGACGACGCAGCCGTTTATCGTATTTCAGACGACTTGGCGGCCGTTCTGACAGTCGATTTCTTCACTCCTGTGGTGGATGATCCCTACGACTTCGGGCGAATTGCCGTTACAAACGCGCTTTCAGACATCTACGCTATGGGTGCGAAGCCTGCAGTAGCGCTAAATGTAGTGAGTTTTCCGTCGAGATCGCTGCCTGTTGAAATCTTAGAGCAAATCCTAAGAGGCGGATCGGATCAATCCAAAACTGCCGGAGTAAGCATCGCTGGCGGCCACTCGATAGATGATCCAGAACCCAAGTATGGTCAGGTAGTATTAGGATTTGTTCACCCGAAGAGAATAATAACCAACTCTACAGCTAGGGCAGGAGATATACTATTTCTCACCAAGCCTATCGGCACGGGGATTATTGCAACAGCAATCAAGAACGCTGCTGCACCGCCGGAGGTTATCGATCGCGCGGTGGCGAATATGACCACTCTCAACAGAACCGCGTCTGAGGTTATGCAGCGGATAGGCGTCCATGCGTGCACTGATGTCACCGGATTTGGACTGTTGGGACACCTGCGAGAGATGACGCTGGCTAGCAAAGTGGGAACAGCGATTGATTTCAAGGCCGTGCCAGCTATTGAAGGTACAAGAGAATTGCTCGCACTCGATATGGCACCTGGCGGAACCAGCCGAAATCTGGCATTTCTGACTGATAATAATGCAGTAGTGTGGGAAGCTGATGTTACTGAAGATGATAGGTTGTTATTGGCTGATGCACAGACTGCGGGTGGACTGCTGATCAGTGTAGCTGCTGAAAAAGCTGACGAACTGGAATGCCAGCTTGTGAAGTCAGGCTCATTTGCTGCTCCGATTGGTGAGATAATCGACGACCCGACTTGCAGAATCCACGTGCGATAGGGACGCCACAGTTGCACGCTAGAGATGCCATATGATCTGCTTTGCTTCATAACGCACCTGCATATTCAGCAACAGGATTCGCCCCTTCCTCTGAAAGAATAGGATGCTGCTGCTTTGGCCTGTTCATTGCTAAAGCAACAGCGGTAGCACAAACCAAAGTCTGTGTGGTTCTAAGGTTGATACCTCCGGTAAGTTACCGGGCAATCAATCCTATTTTAGCGGTACATATTTGCCAGCCTTACACCGTCTGAACACGCTGGAATCTGGCAAGTGTGGCTCGATCACCGAAATCGCGTCTACGATTGGAGTGGATCGGTCGTATGTTGCGAGACTCTCGAAGCTCACACTGCCTGCGCCAGACATAGTCGAAGCGATCATTGACGGCAGGAAACCCAGTAGATTCTGACCTGCGCAGCAAAAAATGTACACGTTACATGTCATGCCGCAAGTTGTGATTT
>CAZCCV010000041.1:0-17127 GCA_964497515.1 uncultured bacterium
TTGTTTTATCAACTATGAATTCGACACAGACCACGCATTATCATGCCAGTATTCCCATCTTTTTTCAGCCTCCCCTTTTTCCGTAACTTTGACACGCACCCTAAACCTTGCTGCACACACACCGCGTGATAAAATGGTGTTACAATGTAGAATGGGCATTTTGGAAAATCGCAAACTAACCCTGGAGGAGTTAGGCAGTCAGATGGGATTGACTCGCGAGAGAGTGCGACAACTTGAACTCAAATCGCGAGGAGTTCTTAAACTGTCAAAGAATGCTATGTGTATCGCAAAGTTCTGGATAGCCGTAGATGAGGTGCTTCAGTTTTCTGGAGGGGTATCTACCCTAGTTGAAGTGGCAAAACAGATAACAGATAAATTAGGCTGGGGCGCTAAACCTCATTGCACACCTCTTGCTGAGGTATTGCAGCTTTCAGAACACATACAAGTAGATAAACAGACTGGATTAGTGTGCAATGCAAACCATCGGTGCTGCAACTGTGAATCAGTGGTGCTTGGTCTAGAATCTTTGTTTGCCAAAGATAAATCGGAAAGAAGGGTGTGCGATGTAGCTGAAGAATTGCTCTCGTTCTGTGGATCACTTGGTGCTTGTGAGCAGTTCAGGCAGGATTTGTCGTTCTCTGATGGATTTATTAAGTTCGTTGCCCTTAAGACCAATGGGATTATGGTTGGTGAAGATGCTGTCTACTGTCGAGATACCTGGGGTGCCAAGCGGGGTTCTCGTGTGCAGCTGGTTGAAAGCATATTGAAGGATGCAAATAGATCAATGCATTTCACCGAAGTCTATGATTTGTGCAAGCAATTACTGCCAGACAATTCAGATATTGACGAACAATTGGTTCATAGCTGGCTTGAACGGTCTGATCGCATTATGCTGTGGGATCGTGGAACATTCATACACTCCAATAATGTCTCAGTGCCTGATAGCTTGATGACAGCTGTTGAGTCGTGGTTGATAGATAGACTTAAAGAAGATATCCCTTTTATTTCAGTAGCTGGAGCATATGAGGAGTTTCAAAGCTTGTGTTCCGCTTCTGCAATACCGTCTGAGAGTGCTCTTTACAGTTGTCTTCGCAAATCAGCAAGTGCTGAACTGTGTTACCCGCGGTATCCACAAATCTACTTAACCAGCAATTATAAGTCCAGGATCAGTGCGGTATCAGCGTTGGAGCAATTCGTCGAAAAGGCCGACAGGGAAGTTAGACTGGATGAATTAAAAGACTACGCTCTGAACGGACTCCGTGTGAAGGAATTCCAGTTTCAACAATACATTTACGAAATGGCCAACGTAGTCATAACCGAAAACGGTGGTTATCTGTTCAGTGGGACTCCTAAACTAGGTGAGCAAGTGCAGTTGATAGAAGAGCAGAAGCCCCTCTTTCCTGCGTTCGAACCAGAGTCGGAACTATCCAAACTGATCATTGATGTTTTGACCACTCAGTTTAGTAGTGGCTTCTTCATAGATGCCCTTGAGTTGGATCGTTTCCGCAGGTCTATGAAGAACAACACCGGCACTGAGCTTTCGATGACTGATGAAGAACTAACTAGTGCGATCAAGTCCTGTGGTATTGTATCAGGTAAAAAAGTCTATGTTATTGATCAAGAAACGCAGAACCGTATTCGAGATGTGGTGGAGACAGCGTTTTCATCCGGGGTAGAGATTCTATACTACAGAGAGTTGTATGATCAAAACACAAATTGGCTGTATGATAGCCGTGTTGTCTCTGAAAACGTGCTGAAAGAAGTCTTAGTCAAGCTATATCCGAAATACAAATACACGCACACAGACCAGTACATCACAACCAATACTACAGGTAGTAGAGAATCCCGAATTGAAGACGAAATCAAGCGCGTGTGGGGCAATGATATCAAACTAACCTATCAGCAGCTTTCAAAACGCCTTCCATTGATTCCACTCGAAGATATCAAAGCGACTCTGGGACGAAGCAATTGCTTTGTATGGAACGCCACTGAGGAATACGCTTATGTCGAAAATGTCATTCTGACTGATGAGAAACGCTCTGCTATTGCGGAGTATGTAGCTGGTGCTTGTCGTGAACAAGGTTACGCATCATTGATTGATATTCCCTTTGGGGAAATCGAATCGAGCTATCCAGAACTAACAATTGTCGGATTGCAAAACGCAGTGTTCCAGATCGCGCTTGCCGACCAATACGAAAAGCGTGGTAAAATCATTACTCGTAAGGGACGTGAGAAGCTCGACGCACTAACCATAATGAAGAACTACCACCGAAGATTGGACAAATGCACTCTTACAGATCTTATGAGTTTTTACAAGGAGCTTACTGGAGAGTCACGTCCTCATAGGACAGCTTTAGAAGTAGGTTATTCTGAATTAATACGAGTGGACAAAGACACTTTTGTCGCTGATCATTTTGTCGTCTTTGACACAAGTGCAATTGATAACGCTATAGAGGACTTCGTTGCAGGCGAATATCTTCCAATTAAAGGGGTTACCACTTTTGCGACATTTCCTTACTGTGGATATCCTTGGAATTGGTTCTTGTTAGAAAGCTATTGTCGGCGTTTCAGCGCGAGATTCCGATTTGATGTGCTATCAGCCAATTCTGTGAACGCCGGAGCAGTAATTCGTAAGGACTGCAAGCTGTCTTACCAGGAGATAATGGTGGATGCAGTAGCTAAATCCAATGCAGCACTAGAGAAATCATCTGTTTTTGATCTGTTATATACTGAAGGTTATCTGGGCAAACGTTCTTATTCGAAGATTGGTGAGTTGATTGAACGTGCAAGAGCAATTCGAGAAAGGATAAATTAAGATTGTACTCATATACCTACGACAAGGAAACTGGCGGATTATTGCTCAATTCCTCGCCGACAGGTTTTTCTAAAGAACCCCGCCCTGTTTATGCAGCAGAACTCGACCTATTAGGTTTTGAAAAATACTGGAACTATGACAAACAGAATGAATTGCCGTACATGTGGGCAGAAGCAAATTGTTACTGGTACAGAGGGATTCTCGTTGCCAAACTCAAAGGGGGCAATCTCTACACTGCACCAGAGATAATTATCCCAACAGACGAGAACGGTGCTCCAGTTACGCCTGAACCAAATGGCATTCCTCTGCGCCCTGTGGATGTTGAGGCAATGGTTGAAGCGAATCGTGATATGCTCGATATCATAGAGCGAACCACAGTCAGAAGGATTCTTGCCGAATATGAAAAGCACAGAAACAAGCTCGATGTATTTTACGTGGCGTTTTCTGGTGGAAAGGATAGTGCAGTATTACTTGATCTTGTGAAGAAAGCACTGCCGAAGAGAAGCTTCGTAGTCATATTCGGTGACACAGGCATGGAGTTTCCGGATACATACGATGTAGTTGAAGAAACGAAAAAGCTCTGTGAAAATGAGGGTATCCCGTTCTATGTGGCAAAATCACATCTCGAACCTTGGGAGTCGTGGGAACTATTTGGCCCGCCGGCCCGTGTTCTACGTTGGTGTTGCAGCGTGCATAAGAGCACTCCTCAAATTCTGAAACTGCGTGAAATCGTAGGGAAACAAGACTGTACTGGACTAGCGTTTGTTGGCGTACGCGCTGAGGAAAGCGATGCACGTGCCGAGTATGGTTTTGAGAATTACGCCAAAAAGCAGAGCGGGCAGTACAGTCATAATTCGATTCTTGACTGGACCTCGGCGGAAGTATGGCTCTACGTGTTTGCAAATGGTGTCCCATTCAATGCAGCGTATACAAAGGGTAGTGCACGAGTAGGCTGTATTTGTTGTCCAGTGGGAGGCAGTAAAGCAAGTTTTGTTGAGCATAACAACTATCCCAAGAAAACAGAAGCGTTTTTGTCAATCATTATTAAGAGCAATGCACGGACGGATGTTAGTAATGAGGACTACATTATCCGCGGCGGATGGAATGCCCGAAAGAATGGCCAGTTTTTGTCTGCTAACAAGCAAAGTTACTCTGAGATTATGAAGAATGATGAACTCAGAATAGATGTTGTTTCCCACAAATCGGATTGGAAAGAATGGATCAAAACCCTCGGAGATTTGACTGAAAAAGAAGATGAATACCTGATTGCCTTCCAAGGCAGGATGTTTCCGTTTGTCTGTGAACAAAACACAAAAGGTTATACAGTGAGAATAGGTGTAGACAGCATAAGACAGAACCCGCTATTTGGGAAACTATTTCGCCAAGTGTTCAGAAAAGCTGCTTATTGTGTTGCCTGTAAGACTTGTCTTGCGGCCTGCAAAAATGGCTGCATATCATTTGATGGAAAACTGAGAATCGAAAATTGCAGACACTGCCTTGACTGTCACTCCGTTATTTTGGGTTGTCTAACATATCATTCACGCAGGATACAGAGTCTGGAGAATGGCAAAATGAAATCGCTAAACACCCTTAGTAATCACGCACCGAAGACTGAATGGCTCAATAGTTTCTTTGCCGAATTGACTGGTTTTCTGGATGACAACACTCTGGGGCCACTTCAGATACGTTTCTACAAACGATTTCTTAGAGATGTGGCGTTAGTGGCAAAGAATGAAGCTACACCGTTTGCAAGACTTATCGCATTTCTTGGGTGGGACACAGACACAGCATTAGCTCTTATGTTAATCAACCTTGTTGCTTGTAACTCTCAGTTCAAATGGTATGTGCGTGAAATGGACCTGGATAGAGCGTATGACCGCCGCGTATTAGAGGCTCATCTAGCTAATGTTGAACAGAGCAAAGATAGCATATCTAGTATTATCAGTGCGTACAAACGCTTTGTTTCAACTCCATTTGGCACAACACTGAATTTTGGTTACGTGACGGACGATGGCGAACTCGTTCGCACCAAATGCTCGGTGTCAGATCCACGTGTGGTGCTCTACAGCCTTTTCAAGTTTGCTGAGAAATGCAATGATTACAAAGAGTTTACACTGACCACGCTGATGAATGACAGTATCGACCGCGACGGAATAAGTCCTACTCGGATTTTCGGACTCAATCGCGAAGAAATGGAACCCTTACTTTTGGGGCTAAATGCTAAGTATCCGGAGTTTATATCGGCTTCATTTACGCACGATCTTGATAAGATAACGCTCGCGCGAGACAAAACGTCTTCGGATGTACTAGATCTGTTTAGGGGGAAGGGCACAAATGACGAATAAATACCGAGACTATTTCGACATCGATAAAGAATACTTTCCACAGATTAACGATTCCACGATTGAGGCCAACCCTGGTCTTTGGACAAAAACATATCCGCACGAGACGTTCATTAATATGCTGAACAGTATGGAACGTGTCTTGTCACGTTACGAAAAACGTTCACTTTGGATTCACGGTGCGTATGGCACAGGAAAATCACAGTGTGCTTTTGCTCTTAAAAAGATACTGGAAGTGCCTGAAGAAGAACTCAGAAAATACTGGTATAAGTATGATCCTCTCAGAAACAAACCTGATCTCCTCAAAAAACTTCTTGGTCACAGAAATCAGCGGATAGTGACTGCATACCGTTACGCCTCAGGTAGCATCAACTCGCCACGTGATTTGTTTGTTTCAATTCAAGAGAGTGTGCAAGAGGCTCTAAAACAGCAGAATCTTTACGCTGGAGAGAACACACTGAAGGAAAACGTAATAGCGTGGATCGATAAACCGGCCAACAAGAAGTATGTTAACGACTTGCTTGCCCAGCCAGACTACTCATCTAGGTTCGCACAATCCACGGCGGATGAAGTGTTAGAGGCACTCCGCAACGGTAGAGAAGTGAAGAATCTGATGGATAACATCTTCTATCTTGCCGATAAAGAAGGCATTACCGCCATGAATATTAGTGGAGATAGGCTTCTGAATTGGCTGAAGGATGTAATCGACAAAAACGATATCAAAATCGTCTTTGTGTGGGATGAGTTCTCTGACTATTTCAAGAATAACCGAGAGAGTCTGTCCGAGTTTCAGAAACTCGCAGAACTGGTGAATCTCAAACCATTCTATTTGGTTATAGTCACTCACGAATATGGGCAATTGTTCATTGATACAGATGCAACGTGGAAGAAGGTGCGCGACCGCTTCATTGATGTAGGAATAGAGTTACCGGAGAATATTGCTTTTGATCTAATCGGACACGCTTTAAGCGTAAAACCTGCAGCCAGAGAGCAGTGGAATCGAATAGCTGATAGCTTAAATAGTCGCGTAAGCTATTCACGTCAGAAAGTAATGGATGCAGCAAAAATCAAAGACCAACAGGTGATCAAAGGTATTATGCCACTCCACCCTATGGCGGCACTCCTTCTTAAAAACATTGCGGCTGCTTTCAAATCTAATCAGCGTAGTATGTTCGATTTTATAAAGTCATCGAATGTAGACGATGCACAAGCGTTCCAGTGGTTCATCGAAAACACTGGCCCTCATGATGAGCACCCGTTGCTAACGGTGGATATGTTGTGGGACTTTTTCTACGAGAAAGGCAAACATAATCTTGACCCTGCCATACGGCTCATTCTCGACACCTATCCACAACAACAGGATTTGAGAGACGATGAAAAAGCTGTTCTCAAGACTGTTCTAATGATGCAGGCAATTAATCAACGTCTAGGAAGTGCTATTGACTTGTTCAAGGCTACCGATCAGAACTTGAGCTATGCTTTTGAGGGTATTGCATCTGGTCTGGACGTCGGGTGTAAAACCATTGCGAATCAGCTTGTGGATCGCGGAGTGCTAATTAAGAATCCAATTGATCGAGACTTTAAGGCTGCAGTCATGGCGGGTGACCAAGCACAAATAGACGGTTACAGGAATGAAATACGAGAGAACAAAAAAACTGAAAGTCTTGTTGTAGAAGCCGGACTATCGACGGTACTAACGCTTTCTCCTGCACTACGCTTGCGGTACGAGATAGAACAAAACTCAGGTAAGCTTACCACTGTAACCCTCAACGATTATAATCGTAAAATACGTGATATACGAGATAGACCCAGTGGATGGGGCTTTCACGCAGTCATTGCATTAGCTAAAGACGAGGTCGAAGCTGCAAGTTTCCGGCGTGAAATCGAGTCGGCTGTAGAAGACGAACAGTACAAAAGTATAGTATTTATCGATGCCCTCTCCACTCCCCTGGGTAATGAAGCCTTCGAACAATACGTGGAGCACTCCTCTATGGCAATGTACTATACAGGAAAGGATAATCGTACGGCGACTGAGCAAAACATCAAAGCGAACGATGTTCTGAAGATTGGATGGCAAAACCAAGTTTACGCAGGCAATTTTGTAGTTTACACGTATGACAACCAAGAGGGTGAAAAGTGCAATGAAGAGGGAGTGAGGAGTGTACTACAATCACGAGTCATTGAACGTTTCCCCTTCATCTTTGATTTCAAAAAAGGGGTAACTGAAAACCAGTTAAAGCTCACCCAAGCCAAAGCCAGCGCCAAAAGTGGTATTTCTCAGCAGACCAGTGGTGTTGTAGTCGGCTTAGAAAAGCATGTTCTGCCTTCTGTTTGGAATGTGGATGATTATTGGGCATCTCCAGATACAAGATCACTGCCCATCTCACAGATTAAAGTTGAAGTGGATAAACGGATCAAAAAATCATTTGATAGTGATGGGCAGATATCTATAGGAGAGATATATGATTTCTTAGTAAGTGAATATGGCTTTGCGCCGTGCAATCTCTCTGCATTCCTGGCCGGTTTTCTACTCAAAGAGTATGCGGGAGAACCGTATCGCTATAAGGATTCTCAAGACAACGTCGAGCCAATGACACCCGACAAGCTTGCCGAGATGCTTGGCAACTACATCGGAAAGGATAAGGCTCCAAATCCCACTTATCTTGTGAAGATGACGCCTCAAGAAAAGGCGTTCCATGAGCTGACTGAAAAAGCTTGGGATATTACACCGAATTTATGCTCTTCTGTAGGACAAGTGTCTTCTGCCGTGTCAGCAAAAATGCGGGCACTTGGACTGCCAGTTTGGAGCCTGGCTGAAATCGGCCATGCTGCGTACGACGTAGTAGAAAAGTACATAAAGCTGGTCCAAACAGAAGGGGAAGATACGCACAAAATCGCCAATAAAATAGGTTCTCTTGCTATTGCCAAACCGGGATTAGCTGACGATCTCGCAAATCTAATTGCGCCCGAAAACTGCCAAAAAGGTATGAGGGGGTTCTTGAAATCATTCGAGGGCGGCAGGGTTTTGACGCTCGCTCAAAGTATCGGAGCCGAGTCGGGTGTATTGCGAGATATTGCAAGGTTGTTTGAGACAGAGTATTCCTGTTTGTGGGAAAGACAGACAGGAGAAGAGTTGATCGGCAGACTTATAATTGAATATGAAATTGTCAAGCGGAGCAATCATCTTCTGAATGTCCAAGCCAATAGTCTTAAGGGCGCCTTTGATAAGTGGCGCAGCAAATTGGATTTCATACACGTTTCTCACGAGGCACTGCGTTCGAAATTTCCCTCTATATCCAAAATCCTAGGCACTCTTCTCAGCATATACGGGCAAGAGATTGTGTTGCCAGAGGCTCAGTCAACATTCCTTTCAGAGATGTCAAATCATAAGAACGAATTATACCAACTGCTTAACAATGATAGGGCGATGTTCGCAGATATCTATTCTCCGTATCTTTCTGAGATGACAGACTCTGATATCGATGAAGTGAGAAGCAGACTACCAAAAGGTATGTTCGAGCTCCAATCTACAGTCTGCAATACCAAGGTTAAGGAAACTGTAGAAGACTTCCGCAGGAATCAGTTAAAGACTCAAATGCTAAGTCTTTGGAATGAGAAGACCAAGACAAAGAATCCTCGCGATTGGTCAAACAGGTATAGGACTCCAATACTCTGTTGCGTAAAGGATTCTGAGTTTAGCGAGGCAAAAGAGGCGTTCGATACTATTAATCGGAGTTCTTCAGTTGACGCTGAAATCAAGCGCGCTATTGAGTTCCTCGAAAAGACAGAAGTCTTTGATGTCATTGCAAGTCCTGAGAAATGCAATGAGTTATTTGGACGCAACATTGTCGGCAAGTATTACGAATGGCTGCTACCAGATTTGGAAAAAGTCCGGGACGCACTGGAGCGTTTGGGATCCGATCCTTATGAGTGGTACGAGAATCCTAATGTCAAGAGCAGAATCAAAGAGCTTGCTGATGCAGAATACAATGCTGGGGGTAGCGATGAGGTCATCCAGAAGATAGACACGCTGGATGATACTAAACTGAAAGACTACCTCAGAAGACTAGTTAAGGATAACATTATGATAGGGATTGAGATTATGGCTGATGGAGGCTAGTAGTGTCGAAGTCGACTCCAATTGAAGCGGTAGAAAAATACATTAGCTCGAACACGAAATCACCTTTTTTTGTTGTAGTGTGTGATAAGGATTACACTGGCACCAAAGAAAAACTATCTCAGCTTGGATTCACAGTTGTTAGAGTAAGCGATTACTGCAATGGAGACGATTCCCTACCCGACATTGATGCATTGCTTGAGCACCTCAAGTCCTCTGCTGCCGACATAAACGCCAGACTGGTTGTTGTAGGGCTCGGCGAATACTTAGCTCTTCGTGGAAAATCGGTAACGAGAAAGGTTATATCTCACCTGAAGGACTTGACCAGCGGAAATGTAGTGATTCTTCTTCGATGGATAGGTGCACATATCAAGAGACTACAGAAGGATCCGCGTTTTGGCAATCGGCGTTGCCACATCTCAAATGTGGCCCCCCCCGATATATCGCTTGTTCTCGCAGTTCCTTCTGTTCAACTGTCGGACCTGAGGGGCTTCAAAGCCCTATTGCAAGCACTTGAAGATGGTGCGAACGGAACAATCGTCGCTAATACAAGCATAGACCTCAAAGACTCTACCTTTGCTGTGCGTAGAATACCAGATGCGTACAACGGCATTAGGCACGTTTGTCCCGCATTTGACCTTCCACCTTCTTGTGGCAGCGACGAACATTGGGCTGAGCTTCTAGTTGAACTTAGGAAAAGCAATTCGTTAGACTCGGTTTTTGCTAAACACAAGATTTCAGATTCTCTTGAAACCAGAGTCTATGACTGTCTAGCGGGATCCAGTTACGAGAACTGGCTTTGTTTTATTGCTCTAAAGAGCAGAATCTCCTCTTTAGCAAATCACTATTTGCGTTTTGTATTCCAGCAAACGGATTGCTTTGACGACTTACTGCCACGCATTCTAGAAGCGATAATCGAAGTCCCGCTCTCAGACGAACGCTTTAATAATTTCTACGCTGAAAGAAAAGAGCTTATAAAAGGACTTCCTGAGTCAGATATTGCCAGTTTTGTAGTCAAGAATCGCAAAAGCGATCATGAGAGCATCTATCGGTTAACAGATAACACAAGAGTAGAACGTGAAGAGATTATTGCTTGGGTCTCCAAAAGAGGGGTCATAGATCAAATCGCCGATATTTATCCTGATTTGGACGCTTATCTGAAGACCTACGTATTTCACTGCGATGACTTATCGAGTCTTCTGATTGGGTATTTTGACGAGTACAAACAGCAGAAAGTCTCTAACATAATAAAAGATCACTTTTTAGAAAAGGTAGAGAAGCTTGCCGAAAGCCGTGACTTTAACCGTTTGCCTGCACGCGACGAGATAATTAGTAAGCTCAACAATGATGAAACCTATCTGTACTGGCTTGATGCATTAGGAGTAGAATACCTATCATTCATTACGCAATTAGTATCTTCAAAAGGGTTGTCTGTATCATTCACGGTTGCACGTGCACAACTACCGACTATAACTTCTATGAATAGAGGTTTCTACGACGACTGGCCAGATAACAGAAAGGAAAAAGACGGGAGGCTTGACGATACCAAACACACCGATGAAGGGGGTTACAGTTATACGGGTAATGTTCTCCCTATTCATCTTGCTAGAGAACTAGAAATCATATCTGAAGTTATCGATAAAGCACATGCAAAACTGAATGAACGCAAGTACAAGCGAATTCTAATTGTGAGCGACCACGGTGCTTCTCGTCTTGCTGTTTTACGAAAGAAGGAAGAGAAGTATGACACGGACACCAAAGGTGAGCGTTCCGGACGTTGTTGCAAGCTCTCTGGATCAGAATCAGAGTTGAATAATATGCCATATGCCACTAAAGAGAATGGATATATTGTGCTTGCCGACTATGGGCGGTTCAAAGGAAGCCGTGCAGCTAATGTTGAAGTGCACGGAGGAGCGTCACTAGAAGAGGTTCTTGTACCGATTATTGAGTTGACCTTAAAGGACAGTGTTATCAAAGTGGAGCTCGTCGAGAGACTCGTGACCGTCGACTTCCAGAAGGGTGCAGAGGTGAAATTGTTCGTCGATTCACGAGTAAAAGACTTGTCGCTTCTGATGTCAGGTAAGCGATATTTGGCTGAAGCAATTGATGATAATCACTACTTGGTTGTACTCCCAGAAGTCAATCGGGCAGGCGAGTATAAGGCGGATGTCTTCATTGGAGATAACTTCATAGAGAGCATTTCGATAAAAACCAGAGGCAGAAGTGCGAAATTGAATGAGGCCTTTGAAGACTTGTTTTGAGGATTTCTATGATGATTGATAGATTGCGGAATTGTTTCGATGAAATGGTAGTATTCAAAGATCTTAAGAAGAGCAATTTCTTTTCCGCCCTGTCCTTGCCTTCGTTTATGCGAGATTGGCTCTTACGGAAGCATCAGGATCAAAACGGTTGCTTCGACCCAGACGATCTGCACAGGTTTGTTAAGAAATATGTTCCTCGCAAGGAAGATTGGACAGACATAAAGAGTAGGGTGGTCACAGAGAATGAGCGATGCAAGTTTCTTGCCAAGATTTCCGTAGACATTGATATAAAGACTGGCGAGGTTTCTTTTTCGCTTCCTGACTTTGGGCTCTTGAGCAAAGATACAATTATTGAGGGTGATATTTGGAACGAATACAAAGAGCATCTAGTTGGTGGACGTGAAACTTGGGGCATGGTAGAAATTGGATACCGCTCCCCAGACTTCTATGACCTGCCATTTACACAGAACAAAACCAGAGGTGCCAAAAAAGGTAAGATAAAATTGATTTCCTTTGGCAGGTTTTGCCCCTATACCATTGATGCCGACTACTATAAGAATGCTCGACAAGAGTTCAGTACATCAGAATGGATAGACATACTGTTGGGAGCTATCGATTATAATGCAAGCGGATATATGGGCGATGAAGAGAAGAAGCTTACAATGCTTACTCGCTTGCTCCCCTTCACAGAAAAACGACTAAACCTGATTGAACTAGCACCAAAAGGAACAGGTAAATCCTACGTGTTCGGTCGTGTTAGCCGTTTCGGCTGGCTTTCGAGTGGTGGGGTTATGAGTCGAGCAAAAATGTTCTACGACCAAGTGAAACGCACAGAAGGATTGGTAGCCGGAAATGACTTTGTTACGCTCGACGAGGTTCAGACGATAAAGTTTGCTGATGTGGATGAAATGAGAGCTGCATTGAAAGGTTATCTTGAATCAGGTGTCTTCACCGTCGGCAATTACGAGGGGATAGCTGATGCGGGCGTTATCCTCTGTGGCAACATTAAGAAATCAACTTGGGATGCAGACGGATATAGCAATATGTTTGAAGAATTACCCGTCGTGTTTCAAGAGTCTGCTTTGATAGAGCGATTCCACGGTTTTATAAGAGGCTGGAACATTCCGCGTATGAACGAAAATCTGAAGATTTCTGGATGGGCACTTAACTCCGAGTACTTCTGTTCGATACTGCACGAAATGCGTAATGATATGAGCTATCGCGCTATTGTAGATGAGCTAATAGAAGTTCCAGAAGCTTCGGATACACGTGATACAGAGGCTGTAAAACGCATAGCCACGGCATACCTGAAACTGCTCTTTCCAAATGTTCAGCAACCGGATGGAATTGCGACTGACGATTTCAGACGCTATTGTCTTGACAGAGCCTGTAGAATGAGAGATACCATAAAGTACCAGGTTGGATTGCTTGATGAAGAGTATAGGGGAAAAGATATCCCTACTTTCAATGTGAAGTCCTTTGGAAACGCGTAGCCGAGGTGGCCGAATGAAGAGCAGTGTTTGTTATGTCTGCGGCAAAGAAAATCTCGACAAAAGTGAGATTGGGCTTACCAAAAAACTCCTTACCAAAGAGACCAAATACCTATACTGCATAGACTGTCTTGCGGATTACTTGGAAGTAGATACCGAATTCTTACTGGCAAAAATGGAAGAGTTCAAAGAGCAGGGGTGCACACAGTTTTGATGTGGCATTGTCGCATCAGACGGCAAAGACTATTGCCGAGTGTTGTATGATCACAAACTCAGTTCAGCACGAACTTGACAGTTCTATAAACTAAGATAGTGCACAGATGCACGCGTGCCGTTGTGCGGCAGGCCGCTGATTACATTCCATTGTTTTAGACGGCTGGGCTATTTGGCACTGAAGCATACTAATGACACAAAATAGTCTCTCGGTGTATGGCTTCTAGAGGGATTTGACGCTCATACAAGGAAACACCTATACCATTTTAGATAGTGAGATGAACTTGATTTACGCTGACAACGCCTCCACTACCCAAATGTCCGATGAGGCCGTGCAGAGAATGCTCCCTTTTCTTCAGAAGCAGTATGGAAACGCATCTAGCTTGCATTCATTCGGCGTGAGAGCAAAACGTGCTGTTGAGTTAGCTCGAAATCAGATTGCTGAGGCCATAGGAGCAGAGAGTTCAGAACTGACATTCACCTCATCTGGCTCAGAAAGCAACAGCTGGGTGCTTTCTTCCGTGAAGTCTGGTCACGTCATTACTTCTTCAATAGAACACCATTCAGTGCTTAATGCTTGCCATTCACTTGAACTAAAAGGTGTCGACGTAACTTATCTGCCTGTAGATAATAGAGGGCGCATTTCATTTAACAGCATTAGGCGCGCTATTCGACCTGACACCAAACTCGTTTCAATTATGCTCGCTAACAATGAGGTTGGGACAATCCAACCAGTAGCCCAAATAGGGAACTATTTGCGAGAACAGAGTATTCTTTTTCATAGTGATGCCGTTCAAGCAGTAGGGCATATACCTGTCCAAGTTGATAATCTGGGCGTGGATTTTTTGAGCGCATCCAGCCACAAGTTCTATGGTCCAAAGGGAATTGGCATTCTTTATAAGCGAAAGGGTGTGTCTTTGCCAATTCAGATATTTGGTGGAGGACAAGAACAAGGAATCCGGGCTGGAACAGAGAACGTTGCAGGGATTGTAGCGACAGGATACGCAATTGAGGAAAGCATAAGCAATATGTCTGTAATTGCAAGTAGGGTATCCAGCCTTGTTCACGCAACAATATCAGGTATTCGCGCCAGGATTGCAAACATTATCATTAATGGCGATAAGGACAATTGTCTGCCAGGAATCGTAAACATCTGTTTTGAGGGTATTACAGGCGAATCACTTATGCACGTACTAGATATGAAGGGAATTTGTGTGTCTACGAGTTCCGCGTGCACTTCGAAGATCAACAAGCCATCGCACGTTTTGACTGCATTGGGATTAACTGACGAGCAAGCCAAATCTGCTATTCGCATTTCCTACGGTAGGTATAACAGTATAGATGACGTGAATACAATTGTAGCAACTCTCTGTGATGCATACGAGAAGCTCTATTTAACAAAGTAGCGTGGTGAACACTGGCTTTGCAGTATAGATCAGTAGGGCAAATGACTCAAACAGACCCTATAACGAGCCAGTTATCCTTACCATCATCTGGTCAGCCAGGTTTTTGATCCTCACATTGGTTTACTATCATTCGAGTTGACAATTGCAGCAACATCTCAACTGCTCTTAATCACTTCATATACCTTTCTGCACCTCTCTTTAGCAAGGTGTATCGTGGTTTTGGTTACCACTTGGTTATTAAAACGAGTCTGTCGTCCCCGTCTTGGAAACAATTGGTGCTAAAGAGATAGAGCCAAGGAGCTAATAAATGAAGGCTCTTTTCAATAGATTACAATAATTCATGCGCCTCCGGCGCGTAACGTGAACCAATGTCTTGATGAGTTGATTTACAGAGAAAGCATTACATCTGCTTGTTCTTCTTTGCTTACAATAACCTATTTCAACCCAGCGTTCCCACGCGAGTGGCAGGCTGCGTGAAAGGTCCACCTGTTTTTTCATCGTAAGCAAGATACTTTTTTTCGAGAACGCAGACTGTAGACACCCGTAAACCGGTAACTCAGCCTACGAAAACGCCCTTCTCAAAACGAAATACCGATTCACTTTCTGTTATTTGACACGGTATCCTACTGCAGAAATCCAATTGCAACCCATATGTAATTGACATGCAAACGCCACGCAATTGGGGTGCAACCTCTCCGCAAAATGGACGCGATTGCTCTGTGATTCTGCTCGTTTCGTGATATGGCTAAGCATACTTCGAAAACTCTCACGGCTCAACATATCTTGACCACAGTCAATCTGTATCCCTTCTTTTGGTAGAGGGAAAATTGTTCTTAGTTAGATATGCTTTGTCACCTTTGTCGCCTTTCTTCATTTGTCTCTTGTTTTCGGTATCTATTCTCCTGATTGGCGAGTGTTCAGAATGAGCTTTCTGCAGATCGGTTTCGACGAGTGCCAGATACCCTTGGAGAACACTAAGAGAAGAGTGACCCATTAGGCGACGGAGTGTTTCAATGTCACAGCCACTTCTAAGGCTCCAGGTAGCAAATGTTCTCCTGAACCTATGGGGACCGAGAGGTGTAATACCAGCTCGAACGCCAATGTCGATGATCACTTGCTGAAGTCCATTGGGCGTGTACTGACCTTGATGTCCGATCCACAGCGGATCGTCCGGATTCAGTTCACGAGGGCAATTGCGTATATAACGCCTGAGCGCCAATCTGACTTCGGGACTGAGGAATACATATCGATGCTTCCCACCTTTCCCGCGAATTGTAATGCAGTTGTTTAGCACATCTCCTACCCGGAGATTTGCAGCTTCGCTAATCCGGAGACCAGTATCGAGTAAGAGTCCCAGAAGAGCCCTATCGCGCTGCATCCTCCAGCCTTTGCCCTGACAAGCTGCAAACAGTCTCTGCACTTGCTCAACAGTCAAATCAGGCTTTATGACAGCATCCCTCTTAGGTGGGTCTACCTTCAGAAAAGGATTCGAATCCGTGAGTTCTTCGCGAACTAACCACGTCCAGAGAGTCTTTGGATAGCGGTAATCGCCGTGCAGCGTGTGGGTCGAAATACCCTGTCTGCGTCTGTGTATTAGCCATCTACGAATATCAGTAGGAGTCACATCCTCGGGTTTGTTGACTTCCTTTTGCATAAGAAGCCATTTGACGAAGGCCAATACAACACGCCTGTAGTGATCAAGTGTCGAGGGACTACATCCTTTGGCTTCCGATGCCTCCAGCCACAGTTCGACGAGCTGCCAAAACGCATTTCGTTCAATACTGTCAGTTTGGTTGTTGTACATAACGGCACCTCCATTGAATGGAGGCAAAACTACCATATATAGTGCCGACACAGGGGGTTGACCTCCACATCTCGTATGCACAGATATGGCACAGATATGGCTCAGTTGTGCTCGCCCTTCCAAGCTGGATGTCGCGGGTTCGAACCCCGTCTCCCGCTCCATTCAGACACCCCTGTTTTTTCATCCCCTCTGAGCGTAAGAACGAGCTCAAAACACTCGTTTTTGGTAGTTGACGCCCCCTTAAACGATTGCCCCACTTCCAGAAGCTGGATGTCGCGAACTAATAGTGGCGACAACCAGCCTTGCAAAAAGACGGACTACAAGACTTATTATATGCACACTCCCTCAATTAACAACATGCCGCAAAAAACAAGCAGCTTGACACAGCCCTGTCAGTGTAATGGGTTGCCCTAATACGATTCTGGAAGTGGAATGCATTATCGTAACAAACGGGTTGTGGCTAGTGTCTGCCAACATAGCTGCATGTTGTGAACCGCTACGCAACTGTTTTTCTTCAGTTCCTATATCCAAACGTCAGACAGGCTTTCTTGATAATCATCTCTCAAGCTTTCCAAGTGTACGCTTGTCAATCATGTGTTACACCACAGCGAGAAAATCCTGGAGTTTCTGATGAGCAGATTTCCAGTTGTGGACCAACAAAGGTTGTCGGTTGGATTGC
>CAZCCV010000042.1:0-15865 GCA_964497515.1 uncultured bacterium
ATGGGGACATTATCCCACGGCAGTTATGGGGGACATAGTCGCTCTGCATATACAATTTTGCGGCCGTTCCGTTGACAATGAGCCTGTGTGGTGCTATTACTGACATATAGCGCTTTCTCGCATAACACCTGTTCTTTTTGGGAGTAGAGCTCAGAGTCCAGCGCAAATGGAGGCATATTATGTGTTTTTTTCGTCTGCCTATAATCTTGGTTGTTGCAGTTGCTGTGTCGATTTCGGCATTCGCTGCGTTCGCAGGTGACGATGTTCTTCTGGTTTTGAAGAGTGACGAATATGCCGATACAGAACAGACTATTGCAGCTTTGGAGGCAGTAGGCGGGCACGCGAAACACGTCCTTCCTCCTAGAGCAATCATCGCAAGGGTTCCTGTCGAAGCCGAAAACTCGGTGCGGGCGATCAATAACGTCGAAGAACTCTACAGAGGGCTGGCTCCGATTGTTGGAAATGAACCGCAGGATATCAGATTTGGTATACACGCCTGGAACCTTATAGTATCACCTCGAACCCTTGAAAGCGCTGAAGAGTTGCCTCCATTGGTCGGTGATGCATTCAGATTGCCTCCTTCGGGCGATGCTGTGCCTGCTGCTGAATTACCGACGCCCGGATACAACGACACCAGCTCATTCATGCTGGGTAGAGTGGCAGTTGGAATAATCCTTCCCGAATCCAACGCCACAGGCGGGCCAACCGACGAAGACTGGACCTATCCAAACGGTAATGACGACAGAATCGTCGAAACAGTGAGCCAGATCGTGAGAGGCCTCAACTGGTGGGTTGACAAAGGTGGCGAGAAGGCAAATCTCACTTTCTACTACGATTTGAAGCTGCAGATTCCGACCTCATACGAACCTATTAAGATGACCAACGAAGCGCTCTGGATGTCCAATGTCATGGCCAATATGGGGTATGCTAGTGGCAACAGCCTGGCTCGTGTGCGGGCATATATCAATCATATCCGCAGTACACTCAAAACAGATTGGTGTTACTCTGTTTTTGTGGTCGATAGCTATCGAGATGCAGATGGCAAGTTTCCAGACGGATACTTCGCCTATGCTTATTTGGGTGGGCCGTGCGTCGCTATGACATACGACAATGGATCGTATGGAATTAACAGGATGAACATAGTCACATCTCACGAAACTGGGCACGTTTTCCAGGCTGCGGATGAATACTGTTCCCCAGGATACGCGTGTTGTGATTTCGGCTATTACGGATATCTCAATGTTTACAACGCAAACTGTGAGAATGGTAATCCCGCAAGCGTTCCCTGCATGATGAAAAGCAACAGCGATGCATTGTGTCCATCAACAATTGGGCAGATAGGCTGGCGAGACTCCAACTCGAATGATGTGCCGGATACTGCGGATAATGATGTAGATATTGTCATTCACGAGCACGATACGTCAACCAGTTGGGCGTACTATGCTTTCTCAGGAACAGCAACCGTTGTCCCGTGCTATTCACCAACTATGAACAATGTGAGCATTAACCGCATTATGGGTGTCTGGTTTCGGATTGACGATGGTGAATGGTTGCCGGCGAGCCCAACAGATGGTTCTTTCGACTCCTGCAGCGAGGGTTTCACATTCGTTACGCCAATGATGTCTCAAGGGCATCGCTTCATTGATGTGCGCGCGATAAGTGGTTATGGCAACACTGCTGTGCCGAATGGCAGCTATTCATCAATTCAATCGACAAATATTGTGGTAGTCAATCCTGATCTGACGCCTCCTATAATGGGACCGGTTGTCGATGAAGGAGATACAGCTTCTGATAGTACCAGATTGCTAGCGGGTTGGAGTGCCTCCGAACCAGATGGTCACATTATCGAGTATCAGTATGCGATAGGCAATTGCCCTGCAGGCAAACCATCGGGGGATGATGAGTGGGTTCTAATAAGAGACTGGACTTCCACCGGCACTGTACGCGGCGTTCTAGTAGAGAATCTCAATCTCGAAGTGGGAGAGACATACTACTTTTATGTAAAAGCCAAAAATGCCAGCCACGTGTGGAGTGATGTTGCTATATCTGACGGAATAACCATTATCGAACTGACTGTAGGTGAAGCCAAGTTTCTCGATGTTAATCGTTGGCTAATGCTGAAGGACAAGATTGTAACTATCGATTCCTTCACTACCCGATACAAGCAGTTCTATATCGAGGATGTAGACGCAAACGGACACGGTTTCTCTGGAATTCGAGTTCAGGGAATCCCCACTGATGTGCGTGCCGGGTGGATCGTGACTCTCAAAGGGACAATAGGCAGAGCATCTGATTGGGATGGATGGGAGCGGTCGATCACCGCGAGTTCACTGAGACTAACCAGCCGCGACAATCCGCTTCCAATACCGATGGGGATAACTACCAAGACCGCTGGGGGCGAAGCTCTCAATGACCTTACTCCAGGGACTATTGGCGGAATAGGAGCGCACAATACTGGTATGTACGTGTGTCTTGCCGGAGTAGTCAGAAACAAGGAAGCAACCTACTTCTATGTGGATGATGGCTGGAAACGAGAGACCGATCTTCCCGGCGTTTACGGTGTAAGAGTCCACGGCATAACAAGTGCTGAGGAAGGGGATCACGTGGTGATAACTGGTATACTAACGACATACGTCCCCACCTTCTGGCCACAAGCGTATCCGATGATAAGAGCTATCGAAATTGCGAGGTCAGAAGAATAGCCGGGTTATGCTGTCTTGCTTGACGTGTAGCAACTGAGTTGTTAGCATATTGTTGATCAAATGAGGATTGCGGGCGGCTGATGCTGCCCGCACGTTTTGTTTGCCATGCCAACAGCCGCCTATTACACCCTGGGATGCAAAATCAATCAGTATGAGACCGAACAGATCCGTCGCGAGATGGAAAAGTTCGGTTTTACGACCGTCAGCTTCGCAGCAGAGGCGGATGTATATGTGATAAACAGTTGCACGGTCACAAATACGGCGGATTCAAAATCCAGAAGAGCCGTCCGCCAAGCGGTTAAGAGAAACCCCGATGCGATTATAGTTGCTACCGGCTGCTATGCCGAACTGGAACCATCCTCTTTAGCAGCGATTGCCGGGGTAGATATGATCGTTGGAAACACTGAGAAAGAATCGATTTCCGAACGAATAGCCGCTCGGTTTCCAGGAGTAACCCCTAAAGAGTGTGCTCCTGTCCTTCCTCGAACACGCACGCGTGCAATAGTGAAAGTCCAGGATGGCTGCAGTCAGTTCTGCGCGTATTGCACGGTGCCATATGCAAGAAGTGTTCAGTGGAGCCGGCCAATCTCAGAAGTGGTCGACGAACTGCGTGTTCTGGTTGATTTCGGGTACAAAGAGATTGTGCTGTCCGGGATTAGACTCGGTTCGTACCGTCCCGGACTTTCCCAGCTCATTGAGGCATCAGCATCTGTGGAAGGCATCGAACGTATCAGACTGAGTTCCTTAGAGGTTTGGGAGATAGACGACAGATTGCTTGATACTCTCTCGAACACTCAGAAAGTCTGTCGTCATCTACATATCCCGCTGCAGAGTGGCGATTTAGAGGTGCTCCAACGGATGCGACGGCCGTACTCACCGGAGGACTATCGAAGAACCGTCGAAAAAGCGCGTTCTGCAATTCCTAACCTAGGGCTCACTACTGACATAATTGTAGGTTTTCCCGGGGAGACTGAAGATCACTTCGACAGAACTCTGGCGTTCGTGGATAGTGTGCAATTCTCGCGCATACACGTCTTTAGGTACTCTCCGAGACCCAGGACAGCGGCAGCAGCGTTTTCGGATCAGGTTTCTTCTGAAGAAAAATCGCTGCGAAGCGAGAGAATGATAGCTCTCGGATCTCAAATGTCCCGGAGTTTCGCAGAAAAACTCGTTGGAAACGCAGTAAATGTGCTGTTAGAGTCAAAGCAGGGTGAGCATCTTCACGGTTTCACCGATAATTATGTAGAAGTGCAGTTCCCTGGAAGTGACAAGCTTCGCGGCAGAATCGAATCCGTTTTCGTCGAGCGGATAACCGATTCCGGCGCCGCCTTTGGTTCAATTGTGAGCAGTTGACAAGGAGGGAACGCGGGTGACTTATCACCCGTAACGGAATATGGCAGACTGTATTTTCTGTAAGATAGCAGCCGGAGAAATTGGCTCCCTGGTCTATGAGGACGACAGGGTAGCAGCTTTTGATGACCTGAATCCACAGGCACCTGTTCATATCTTGATAGTGCCGAAAAAGCACATCGAGCAGCTTTCCGAAGTTCAAGATGCGGAGGATGCCTGTCTGGCAGGTCACATGCTGGTAGTTGCCAACAGACTCGCCAAGGAGCGAGGTATCGCGGACGACGGCTACAGAGTGGTGGTAAACAACGGCAAAGGGGCAGGGCAGACCGTTTGGCACGTGCATTTCCACCTGCTTGGTGGTCGGGAATTCGGTTGGCCTCCGGGATAGAGCAGTCTTCATAACGGTGGGTCAATGACCCATTTCAAATTGGTACAATCTGCCGTTTGCTTGACACTGTTCTTGCGCGGCAGGTATAATGATTAGCGAGAATCGACGAGACTACTGCGAACGGCTGAAGGGTATGTGGTCCCAACGGAATTGGCTATTAGCTTAATCGCACTGTTGCCAAATCTCCCTGCCCGCGACGCGTGCTAAGGGCCGAGCGCATTAATGGAGGAGGGATTATGGTTGGCACAGGTTCAAGTAAAACCTAATGAGTCTCTTGACCAAGCGCTCAAGAGATTCAAGAAGGCACTGCAGCAGACTGGCGTTCTAAAAGAAGCCAGAGAGCACGAGCACTATGAGAAGCCGAGTGATAAGAGGCGAAAAGCAGAAGCTGCCCGACGACGCAAAATGAAGACTGGCAGATAAGTAGCCTGCTATTTGGGAATTAGATGCTCGAAGCTGTAGCGTGTGAATCTGACACAGCTTTCAAGATCGGTGGCTTTCATGTCGCAAAAAGAAAAGCTGCAAGAAAGTCTTAAAACTGCGATGAAGGCGAGGGATGAGTTGAGAGTATCAACGATTCGCCTCGCCCTCGCTGCAGTAAAGAATGTGGAAATCACAAAAGGTCGGGAACTCACGGATGAGGAAACCTTGGAGGTTATCGCACGCGAGGCTAAGGGTCGCCGCGAGGCCATCGAGGGAGCGGAGAAGGCCAGAAGACCGGATATCGCTGAGAAAGAAGGGAAAGAGTTAGAGGTCCTGACAGATTTCCTTCCAGAGCAACTTGGTGAAGACGAGATTGCTGACATTGTGAAACAAATTATTACCGAAATAGGGGCGACTGGCCCTAAAGACCGTGGAAAGGTTATGGGTCCGATTATGCAACGAGTGAAAGGTCGCGCCGATGGCAAAGTGGTTAGCCAGGTTGTGGAACGCATTCTGCAAATCTAATCTCCGCAAAATATGAAATCCCACTCGCCTCTTTACGGCAGAGGCCGCAAAAAAGACTCCGATCGAAAAAACGGAAGACGCCTACGGATTGATATCCAACGGACAGGGCTTGGTGCCGCCACCATTGTGGCGATTTCCATACTGCTCTCTGTTCATCTCCTGCCAGACAAAGTCTCTCTCATTCCTGGCGATGTTGCTACACAGGATATTCGCGCAACCCACACAGTGCGCTATAGCGATGTTCACGAATACCGAAAGCTCAAAGAGCAAGCTGCATCATCTGTTGGCAAACTCTACGATAAAATTCCCTATGCGCTTGATGAGTCACTTCGCGAGCTAAACAGCATTTTTACGTCACTCAGTGCTGCGCGGATGGAGAAGAATAAATCTCCAGATGAGAGAGTCAACCAAGCAAGGTTACAAATTCGTGAACGCCTTGGAATGGATGTGCCCCTGCAGGCAGTTTCTACAATGGTCGGAGCACCGGAACCCGCATATGTGAAGATCAAAGAGGTAGTAGCTGCCATCGTCCGCGATGTTAACACTCAGGAGATCCGCGACGACATAGCCGAAATAACACGGGTTCACCAACAGATTAATCAGAAGGTCGAGCAACTACTAAGCAATCCCGAGTATTCCACCACCGCCGCAGATATAATCAAGGCTGTAGTGAAACCGAATATGGTTTTCAATTTTGAGCGAACTGCTGCCGAGAGAGAAAAGGCGATGGCTAATGTGAAGCCAGTCTATCGATCCATCCGCACCGGTGATTTGGTAATCGGAAAAGGTGAAGTAGTCACTCGGGAGCACGAAGCCAAGTTTACTGCTCTCGGGCTTCGACAGCCCAGCATCGAATACCGCACGGTGATGCTCCTCTCTGCACTTGTAGCGTTTCTTGTGGGATTGGTAATCATCTACCTGGCACGGTATCAGAAGGCAGTTTACAGCAGTAAGCGGCTTTTACTGTTGATTTCGCTTGTGGTAGTGATGTGCATTCTTGGACTAAACCTGGGGCAGGGGCTTCTGGTTATCAAACTGCCGGGGCTCAGTTCGGCTCATCTCGGCATACTTCTAACTACCACAGCCGGAATGATCCTAGCTACGCTCCTTAATCCACAGATTGCCGTGCTGATAGTGGCTGAGCTTTCGATAGCTTCTGGGTTAGTGATGAATAACGAACTCAGATACGCAACTTCAACGCTGATTTCAGGTCTTGTATCTATATATGCGGTTGCCAACATCCGCGGTCGCACGGATCAAATGCGTACCGTGGGCGTGGTATCGGCCACAAACATAGCTATTGTCTTGATTATGGGGGGACTCTTCGGGGATACCTGGAGTGATATTGGCTTTGGTTCAGTGTGGGCGATAGCGATTGCGGTGATGGCGACGTCGCTCTTCTGGTATATTACGTGGCTTCTGGAACGGCCGTTTAAGGTTACGACACACGTCTCTTTGTTGGAGCTGGCCGACACGAACAATCCGATTTTGAAGCGGCTCGTTGTAGAAGCTCCAGGGACATATACTCACAGCATAACCTGTGGAAGGCTAGCTGAATCGGCAGCCGAAGCTATTGGAGCGGACGGGCTTTTTGCAAGAGTGGCGTCTTACTATCACGACATCGGAAAAATCCGTCGTCCACAGTTTTTCGTAGAAAACCAGGGTGTAGAAAACGCTCACGACAAGCTGAACCCGACGCTTTCGGCGCTCGTAATAACTTCGCACATAAAAGACGGTTTGGAATTGGCGAAAGAACTGAGACTTCCTCCGTCTATACAAGAAGTGGTTCTGCAGCACCACGGTACATCGCTGGTGCAATACTTCTATAACCAGGTTTCTGATCAGACCGATCCTTCCCTGGCACTTGAACAGCAGTTCAGATACGAGGGGCCGAAGCCTGAGACCAAAGAGGCTGCCATTGTAATGCTGGCCGATTCTGTCGAAGCTGCGTCGAGAAGTATGGCGAAACCGTCACATCAAGCACTCGAATCGCTAATCGACAAGATTGTAAACGACAAAGTGGCAGATGGACAGTTAGATCATTCTGAACTAACATTTAGAGAAATCGGAATGATTAAAGAAGCGTTTGCACGCACACTGAAGGGTGTGCTGCACGCGCGCATAGAATACCCGGACATCCCGGGAGTAAATGGTAAAACATCGGATAATGGAGATTCTAATAAAGAACTCGCAGAGCCTGCCGATAAACCAGAAACGGTTGGTGAGCACTGCAGAGAGAGTGTTGAGGGCTGAGTCTTGTTCTGAATCGTCGGAAGTTAGCATTCTGCTTACCGATGATGCCGGAATAACAATGCTCAATGCGCAGTATCTGGACAGAAACGAGCCGACCGACGTGCTGTCGTTCTATCTGTTGGGAAAACCAGACCAGACGCAAGGTATTCTGGGAGATGTAGTTATATCTACCGAAACAGCGTCACGCCAGGCCAAAGAGTGGGACAAGAGTCTGGATGATGAGTTGGATTTGCTTCTTGCACACGGTATACTGCATCTGCTCGGATATACCGATTATTCCGATGAGACGAGGCAACAAATGCAAGATCGCGTTGCAGAAATAATTGGTCGGGAGGCTGCAAGGTAACTGGGCTTGTGTGAGCAGGATAATACTCACCAAAGCTCGGAGCTTTAGATATGCGACTAAGAAACCCATTAAACGGATTCAAATATGCAATGGAAGGCGTAGCACACGTCTTTCGAACTCAGCGGCATATGAGGTTCCACTTCCTGCTGCTGATACTGGCACTATTGGTCGGGTTGGTTTTGCAGCTGAACCGGATCGAGATACTTATACTCCTTTTCACAATCACGCTGGTATTGATGGCAGAGATGTTCAATACAGCGGTAGAGGCGATTATCGACCTTGTCACTCAGACCTATCATCCGCTCGCTAAGTTCGCGAAGGATATTGCAGCAGGGGCAGTGTTGATAACGGTTATGAACGCGATGGTCGTCGCGTTTTTGCTGTTCTTTGGTGGCAAGGACTGGCCGGATATATCCGGCAGGCTTGGGACTGCTAGCGGTCCCAGTTGGCCTACAGTTGTGGCTACGGCATTCGTTTTGCTGGCCACACTTACCGTTATGGGTAAAATTGGTGGACGAAAAGGGAAGCTTTGGAAGGGAGGAGTCGTCAGCGCTCACACCGCCGTCGGCTTTTTCCTTTGTATAACTGTACTCTATTTGTCGAAGAACTTTGCGGCTGCAGCGGTAGCTTTCGCAATGGCTCTGATTATCGCGCAGAGTCGTGTTGAAGCGAAGATACATACGCTCCGAGAAGTAATAAACGGAGCCCTTCTGGCGACAATACTGACTGTTGCTGTATACTGGTTTATCACGCCGCGTTGATGGCGTTTAGTTAAGGGGGAGATTGATCTTGGATGGAGACCCTCACCGTATAGGGCCCCAGATTGCACTAATAGTAGTGTTCGTGCTGATGACGGCATTTTTTGCTGCGGCTGAAATCGCACTAATCTCCGTGAGGAGAACCCGCATTCGTCAACTGGTAGAAGAAGGCAACAAGCGGGCACGAACTGTCGCAAAACTCTTAGACGAACCTACGCGCTTCATGGCGACACTGCAGATAGGTTTGACGTTGGTGGAGTTTCTCGCATCGGCGGTTGGTGCAGTGACGCTGGCGATACTGTTGGCCAAGGTGTTGGGCAACGCAGGCGTGCCTTTCGTCGCGCAGAATGCATACGGGATATCGGTTGTTGTCGTCACCCTCGCGGTAGGTTTCGTGACCCTTGTAGTGGGTGAAGTCGCGCCGAAGAGCCTTGCGCTGCAGAACGCTGAAAAAGCATCACTCTGGTTCGGTGGTGTCGTCAATTTCTTCTCAATTCTGCTGTACCCAGCGGTAAAGGTCGTCACCTGGGCGAGTAATATTCTTGTTCGCCCGTTTGGTGGACGAGTAGAGTTCTCTGCTCCAATTGTCACTGAAGAAGAACTCAAACTGCTCGTAGAGGCCGGTAAGGAAGAAGGCGTTCTCGAAGAAGATGAAAAGGAGATGATCCACTCTATCTTCGAATTCACCGATACCATCGCGAGACAGGTTATGGTGCCCAGAATCGATATGAAGTGTGTCGAGATAACCGAGGGGCTAAGCGATCTGCTCGACGTCATAATACGGTATGGCCACTCGAGAATCCCTGTTTACGAGGACAACGTGGATAATATACTCGGTATTGTCCACGCTAAAGATCTTCTGCCAGTCTTGGCAAAAAATATCCATGACGATATACGCTCTGTAATGCGTCCAGCATATTTCATTCCGGAAACCAAGAAGATAGACGAGCTGCTAGCTGAGTTCAAACGGAGTAAAATCCAAATGGCGATTGTAAGGGATGAATATGGCGGAACGGCCGGGCTTGTCACACTTGAAGACCTTATAGAAGAGATCGTCGGCGATATTATGGACGAGTACGACATCGAAGAGCTGATGATCGAAGTCTCGGATCCGGATCACGCAGTAGTCAGTGCAAGGATGGATGTAGACGACCTCAACGAACAGATGGACCTCGATATCCCCGAGAGTGAGGACTACGAGACTATCGGTGGGTTTGTCTTTGGTCTTTTCGGAAGGCAGCCGGATGAGGGCGAGTCTGTCGAATACGACAGTGTGAAGTTTACCGTAATGGCTCTCAGAGACGGAAGGCTTCACAAAATATCGATAGAGCGTCAACCGGTTCCTGAAACAACCGAAAACACTCAGACGAAAACCAGTCGGGAGAGCCGTTCAAACGGCAATAACAACAACGGCAGCTAGTTAGAGCTACTTCACAACCTCTCCCCACATGTCTACTGATGTTGGGGAGAATCGAAAACACTCCTTTTCGCTTTTAGCAGTGTTTAGTGCTGGGGTATAACCTTGCGAAAGGGACGAGTTTGTCTATTTTAACATTCGAACTCCTGCAGTATAAACACACACGGAGAATGAGGATTCACACAATGAGAATCGCTAACAGCATCACAGAACTGATTGGCAGCACGCCGCTTGTGCGATTGAAGCGGGTTTCGGAAGGCTGCGAGGCTGAGATAATAGTCAAGCTGGAATCACGGAACCCGGGCGGCAGCGTTAAAGATCGAATCGGGCTCGCAATGGTTCTGGACGCAATCGAACGTGGCCAACTTCAACCTGGCGCGACGATTATCGAGCCGACGAGTGGCAACACTGGTATTGCGCTGGCCATGGTTGCTGCTACACTCGGTTACAGGCTGATTCTCACTATGCCTGAATCTATGAGCATAGAACGCAGAAAACTACTCAAGGCGTATGGTGCAGAGCTCGTTCTCACCCCTGCTTCCGAAGGGATGCGCGGCGCAATTGCAAAAGCTGAAGAGTTGGCATCCGGACTGCCGGGCGCGTTCATTCCACAACAGTTCAAAAACCTGTCGAACCCCAAGGTGCATCGTGAGACCACTGCGGAAGAGATTTGGCAAGATACCGACGGCAAAGTCGATATTGTAGTCGGAGGCATCGGCACTGGTGGTACGCTGACGGGTATTGCAGAGGCCATCAAGCCCAGAAAGCCATCGTTCAAAGTTGTGGCAGTCGAGCCTTTGGCATCGCCGATTCTCTCGGGACAGACTCCCGGGGAGAGTCCAAACCGCATACAGGGCATTGGAGCGGGTTTTGTGCCAGATGTCCTCAAAACCGATCTTCTCGATGAAATAACTGTCGTTCGGAACGACGATGCTATTCAAATGGGGCGGAGGCTTTCCAGGGAAGAAGGGATTCTGGTGGGAATATCCTCTGGTGCAGCAGTACACGCTGCGGTAGAGATTGGCAACCGGAAAGAAAACGCGGGAAAAATGATAGTGGTCATTCTTCCCAGCACCGGAGAGCGATATCTCAGCACTCCGCTGTTCGAAGATGCCTGATCGTCTAATCGACTCCGTAGAGTGATTCTACTACGGCGTCAATTGCGCTATGGATTACATCGCTTGCTATGATCCTCTGGCTATCCTCCGCAGTTGCGATTGCGAGAGATGCCAGGTGTACAAGCAAGTCGTGTGCCGCAGCATCTCTTCCGGCGAGCAACCAGTTGCGCACAGTCTCCGCGAGTGCTGCAAATCCATTTTCTGATGAGAGCCCATCCTGAAAGAGAGCTTTTCCAATCAAGACGAGACTCTCGCGTTCGTCTTTGTCTAAATCGAAAGAGATTGTGCGGATAGGCAGCCGCCTTATATCCTCCATTTCAAACTGTGGTTGAACCAGCTTATAGCCAGTGAACGCACAAAACGCATAAGCATTCAGCAGTCTGGAGTTTAGCAGCGCAAGAACATACAGCGGGTTATAAAGCGAATAGTCGTCGAGTGATATGCTGTATACAGACTGTGGGACTACGTATCCCATTGTATCGAAGGCTGCGATCAACTTTCCTGAGCTCTTCTGAAGCACAATCTTCTTCATCAAATAGCTACTGAGCGGCTTCTTCAATTCTGTATGACTGATACCGTTTCCTTCCCAGGTGATTCTGTACGGGCTGATGCTCTGTCCGCCACACAGGATTGGCAGTTCTCCTTCAGACCGTTGGATGCGTTTCTTGCCGATCTCTTCACCGCGAAGCACTCTAGCTCCTAGAGTTTCCAGCGTTGCAAACGGTGTGCGAACTCTCGAGATCGACATCGCCTCTCCGTGAATCCGACGGAACAGACCCTGTCGCTCGATGTCCACCAAATACAGCACCTCAGCACGTGGCTGCGCAAGCGCCAACTCTCTGGAGGTTTTGCATCCGAGTGCAGTGGAAGTCTGTTCCGGGTTTGCTTCAAATCGGCGTCGCAACTTTGCATCGTCCAGCCGCACCACGCTGAACTCGTCGTTTTCTGGGCGGTGGTTCGAGCAGAGAAGCACCACGTTTGCAACCTGAGCTGAGGGGAATGCTCTCGCAATATGCAGGATTTGGTCTATCGTCCAGTCTTCCAGCAGTTTCCGACGGATTCGCGCAGCATTTTCACGAATGAGAAATGGGTCGGGAAGCACAATTCCCAGTTTGCCACCTGGTAGCACGAGTTCGTTTCCGATGAGACTCTCCATAAATAGCAAGTAGTAATCCGACTGGCCGTAGACTCTTCTGCCAACTTTGTGCCAGTCTTCTATTGCACCGTTCTTCGCGGCCAAGTAAGGGGGATTACCAATTACAGCTTCAAATCCGGGGCCGCACGGAAAGAGTTGAAATGCCTCCGGAAAAGCCTGTTCCCACCAAAACCGATCGTTTCCAGAAAGAGTATCGGCGCATATTAGGTGCCTTGCTATGGCGCGAGTATCAGCTTTTCCGTCGGTTTCCAGCCAGATGAGATGCCTTGCAATATCAACAGCGATCGGGTCGATATCACAGCCGAATATGTAGTTCTCGGCAACACGAACAGAGTCGCCAGTTCTTTGCGAAAGATGCTTCAGTGCTCTTAGCAGGAATATCCCTGTGCCCATCGAAGGGTCGAGTGTTCGCGCAGCACTTGGAGACTCTGCATCCCCAAGTGCTCCAGAGACGATGTAGTCGACAATAAACGGCGGGGTATAGAAAGACCCGCGCTTTTTGCGATCTATAGAGTCTCTTTGCAGAGCAATCTCATCATCGTTGTAAGCCTGCACTGGCCTAATGTTCAGCATCTCCTCGTACAGTCCAGCAATCCAGTTTTGGGGAATAGTCTCCAATTGCAGCCGTCCGTGGGTGGACCCTTCCTTTGAAGGCAGAATTTTGGCAAGAGCAGCGAGCGCCGTCTCCGCCGGTAGATTGAGTGTGGTTACAGGACCGAGAAGGCTGGTTCCGTGTTCTCTGGAGAACTCGGCCATTGCATTTCGAATAGGCTTCCAGGATGCGTTCTGCAAATCAGCAGAAAAGAGAGTTTGGCACAATTCGTCTGCAAGAGGTATGTCGCGAGCTTCGAGTGCAAGTGCTCCTACGATTCCAAATACGAATCTCAAAGCCGAATTGTACGCATTCTCCAACGATTGGCCGCTGGAGGCAAAACCGTGTACAGCGATACTCGTTGCTTCGACAGTTTGTTTGCAGAAGTTCTCGAACTCATTAGTTCGTAATCGTGCCATCTCAATATAATGCTTAGCTAATGATGGTCACCTATCCTTCACGCACAGAGTCTGCACAGATCAGCTACCTGAGTTAAGTGATGCAAAACAGCCATAATTGGGGTTGTCGGTTGACATATGGTGCGAAAATACTTGTTGGTTGCCCAGAATTAGTGAACTTTTGGGCAGTGAATCAAGTATGATATTTAGAGAACCGCTGAGTTAGCGGTTAGCAGAATTGTTGGTATAGAGGGCATATGCGTTCTGGTCAAAAAATGCGCAACAGAATACTGCTGATCTCAGCGCTTGCCGTGGCGTTGTTCATGGGAGTTCGCTTCAGCTATTTGGCGACTGGCAGAATTGCTCCGGGGGTCAAATTGGCTGGTGTCGATCTAGGATGGCTTACACCGGACGAGGCCACCGCACGGATTCGAGATTGGTCTCGCGAACGGCTGACTGCTGAGTTCGCTGTAACAACGGGTGGTCGCCGATGGGTTGGATTACTTCGTGATATGGGTGTAGGCATAGACATTCCAAGGATGGTGAGCGATGCGCACGCTGTTGGTCGCGAGGGCAGCCTTTTCTCCAAGCTCACAGGAGTGTTGGGCTTTGGCTGGAAAGACGCAAATCTGTCTGTTCGATACAAATTCGACCAGCCTAAATTCGATCGCCTGATTGACAAGATAAACAAATCCGTTGCATCGCCCGCCCGAAACGCAACTATCAACTTCGCTGGTGGAGTCCGAACTATTACTCCGGAGATGCCGGGGACGATAGTCGATCCGAAGTCTTCGTTTGAAGAAATGCGCCGGGCTATATCTAAAGGCGAAGACGTTGCCGAACTTGCAATCAACACCGATATGCCAGAAATCACCGCAGCCGAGCTAGAGCAAGTCGACACGCTTCTTGTGGAGTATACCACGCGGTTTGCAGCGTGGCGGAAGGATCGAACACACAACGTAAAGCGCGCAGCTTCGGCAGTTAATGGTATATTGCTCCGCCCAGGGGATATTTTTTCCTACAACGATACTGTAGGTCCCAGGTTGAAGAGCAACGGTTACAAAGATGCGATAATCTATGCAAACGGCAAAATGATAGAAGGTACCGGAGGAGGTATCTGTCAGGTTTCAAGCACTGTATATAATGCTGCACTGCTCGCAGATCTGAAAATACTCGAGCGGAGCAATCACTCTATGCCTGTTCAATATGTGCCTTTGGGTAGAGATGCGACCGTAGCATACGGATTGATAGACCTGAAGTTTCGAAACACCACATCGGCTCCAATTTATATGGCATCGAGCACCTATGGCAACGGATTGACTGTATCGATCTACGGTGCCGCAAGAGACAAGCGAGATGTGAAGATCAATGTGACGAAGCCAAAGAAGATAACTGCTTCTAATGGTAAAGTGATAACAGCAGTCACATCGTATCGCGTTGTGCAGCAGAATGGCGTGGCAAAGCATGAGAAGCTCGCTTACGATAGATATCTTCCTGCAGCCGAAGATACGCCGAAGCCCGATCCGAAACCCGATCCCAAACCCGAATTGGCCGCGGCTGTCGCGACAGGATCTGGCTGAAGTGCGGTTAGCAGCCATTTGTCGCATTTGTCATTGCAGAAGCTGCGGAAATCCTGTTGACAAGTGCTGATGCGACCGATTATAATAAATGTCGTAAGCTGGGGCGGGGGTTTGGTCCGCCCCGGAGTTGTCAATAGGGTGCCGGAGCGCCTTACTGATAACCATCTAGTTGCCGACGTAGCTCAATTGGCAGAGCAGGGGTTTTGTAAACCTCAGGTTGCGGGTTCGAGTCCCATCGTCGGCTCCAGAAGTTTACCATCGGGCGCTGGAGGTTAATGTCCAGCGCCGGTGTGAAGTATCAAGCTTGGTGGGATTCCCGAGTGGCCAAAGGGAGCAGACTGTAAATCTGTTGCGGAACGCTTCGGAGGTTCGAATCCTCCTCCCACCACCACGATTCGAAGCAAGGGATTGGAAGATAGACGTACCAGTTATGCTGTCTTCTACGATCCAGCCTTCAAGCCCCCACTCCAATCGGTTGCGGGGAAGGCGTAATATTGCTATAATAGCAAACGTTCGCCGCCCCTCGGAAGCTGGATGAATGAGTGCAGGGGCTTGATTTCGACTGTTGTGGTTGGAATCGGATATTGACAGCAGGCGAATATCTCGCCCACGTGGCGCAGGGGTAGCGCACCTCTTTGGTAAAGAGGAGGTCATGGGTCCGAATCCCATCGTGGGCTCCACAATTCTCACTCGGCCTAGTGCCCGGTGAGAATGAGTTGTGTACGGCCTGTTGGGAAAAGAAGAGCGAGTGACGAGACCTGGCCTGTGGCCTGTGCTCTACGCTCTCAATTCTGAACTTTTTGGTTTGGGAGGCAACGAGAAGTATGGCAAAGCAGCGGTTCGAGAGGACAAAGCCGCA
>CAZCCV010000043.1:0-14684 GCA_964497515.1 uncultured bacterium
CATTACTGCACCGCTATACACAACTGATTTTACACACAAAAAGAATACGCTACCGCTAGGTGCCTGTAGCGACTTCCACCAATGCAACGACATTCTCTACTGGAGTCTCAGGCATTAACACCTCGTGACTCGGCGAAATAATCCATCGCTCACCGAAGATCCTTCTTAGCCGATTTACTTCATCTTTGATCTGTTGTGGTGTGCCTCGCCACATCAGTTCTTGGGTGTCCACTCCACCCACAAAGACGATCTGACCTTTAAAGTGTGCTGCAAGCGTTTCTGCATCCATTCCTCTCGCCTTTGCCTGCAGAGGGTGCAATGCAACGATGCCCGCATCTATCAGCCAAGGAATTACTTTGGCGATTGCTCCACATGAATGGAGCTGTGTTGGTTTGCTATACGACTTCGCAAGATCGATCAGTTCCTTGAAGTATGGGAGCACAAACTCCGTGAACTTGTCCGGGCTAACCAACAGGTCTTCTTGCGTGCCGAAGTCATTTCCGAAGAAGAACGCATCAACTGCTTCCGGGATTTCATTGAAGATGCGCTTGTTGGCTTCGAGATAGAAGTCGACTATTTTTCGGGTTACAGCGTGGACTACATCCGGATCAGTATACATTTTGGTGAAGTAGTCTTCCATCCCGAAGTACTCTGCCGCGATATGCCAGAAGCAACTCCACATTCCACCGAATTGAAAACAGTCGGATGTACTGTCTGTCTTTTCCTTAATCGGTGCAAAGTCGAGATACTCTGCGTTTGGCCAAGGGTGTTTTTCTACATCCGCAGTGTCTGTGCAATCGGCAAAGCAGCCCGGTTGCCCGTGGCTCGTTCTTGGTATACCAAACAGAGGGTCGAAGATGGGTCTACCTTCGGGATGACGGTACGCTGCATTCCAGTCCCCGGGATACCAGCGGCAATCGTCGTTTATGGCGCGCTTGAGCGATTCTTCATCCGAGACACCATACCACATGAACAGCTTCTTTGCAGTCTCTTCGTGGGGTTGGCCTATCCAGAAACCTGGCCGGTCGGTGGGTTCTCCGTTGTAGATTCGTGATATGCGTTCGTGGTGGTTCATTACCCTGCCTTTGGGGTTTTCCCAGGAGCCGGGCAAGAAGTATGGATAACGATGCCTCAGAGTCGACCCACATTTGCAGTATACTCAGCCAAAAGCAGCGTGTCAAACAGAACTGCACTACAAAAGTATTCTACCTCAGCCATTGCTACTGTGCAGGTTGGCAGCTAGAATAGTAGTGTGTGCACAGCGTAACAAATCGGGCTTGTGCCTCTTTTTGTGAAAGGTTGGAGAATGCAGCTTAAGAGTATCGAGAAGAAGATAACCGAAGTAGTATCAGACGCATTGGTCGTTGGAGTGTTCGAGGAATCGGATGACCTTCCGGCAATGACTGCTGAAGTTGATGCAGCTACCGATGGGGCAATAGCATCACACATCAAGAAAGAAAAATTTGAGGGCAAAGCGGTACAGATAACTGATCTTACCCCAGCTGGCGGCGTCAAAGCGTCCAGGGTGATAATTGTTGGATTAGGTAAACGCGACAAAGTGGATGCTAACGCGGTGCGAAAAGCCGCAGGCGCTGCCGCAAAACGGGCGAGGGATCTACAAGTAAAAACGCTGGCGATTGCCCATATTGGCTCAGAAGCAGGGCTGCCAGCCGAACAGATCGGGAGAGCTATTGCTGAAGGTGCCGTGCTAAGTGTCTATCGGTACACCCAATTGAAGACCGAGGACCCGAAGCCGAACCCAACCAAAGACGTCTTCGTTGTTGCTTCCGATGCTGAAAACGCCAAGAAACTTGCAGATGGACTGAGAAACGGAGAGGTGATCGCTGAATCGGTCAGACTTGCACGTGATCTCATCAACGGTCCTGCCAATATTGTCACTCCCACCTATCTTGCTGAACAGGCCAAAGCAGTATGCGCTGAGTCGGGTTTGAGCTGTCAGGTTATCGAGCCTGCAGAAATGAGTAAAATGGGGATGAATCTGCTCCTGGCGGTCGCTAAAGGCAGCAGTGAGGAACCCAGGTTCGTCGTTATGCGGTACAAAAATTCGTCAGCGAAGAAGAGTGTGGCTTTGGTCGGAAAAGGGATAACATACGATGCGGGCGGGCTTTGCCTCAAAGGAAGCGGTGGTCTGGAGAACTCACGCGTCGATATGTCTGGCGCCGCTGCCGTCATTGGAGCAATGAAAGCGGTCGCAGCTCTAAAACCTAACGTAAACGTGCTCGGAATCGTCCCAACTACCGAGAATATGCCGGATGGAAGCTCAACCAAGCCCGGAGATGTATTCACTGGGCTTTCAGGAAAGAGTGTAGAAATCAACAATACGGATGCCGAAGGGCGGTTGATTGTTGCAGAAGGTGTCGCTTTTGCCGAAAAGGAAGGCGTCGATGAGATAATCGATATCGCAACTCTCACAGGTGCGTGTGTAGCGGCGCTTGGAGGCGATATGGCTGGAATAATGGGCACCGATCAACAGATGATCGACCAGTTAATCGCTGCTGGAGCAAAGAGCGGCGAGATCTATTGGCAGTTTCCTCTTCATACAGAATACGAAGAGACTCTCAAGAGCGATCTGGCGGATATGAAAAACTGCACCAATACTGCCGGGACAATAACGGGCGGACTGTTCATCAAAATGCACGTAAAGTCTACCGCGTGGGTACATCTGGATATCGCGGGCACTTGTGTAAGCGATAAAGACACTCCCACCTGTCCTAAAGGAGCAGCCGGATTCGGAGTTGCTACGTTGGTAAACTATCTGATGGCCAAAATCTAGTGCCCAGCCATTCGGCGGATAAATAATTCCTCAGGATGGTTGATTTGTTGCATAGAGATGGGTATAATCCAGTGTGATACCCCCTGGGGTATACACTCTTTCTCTGGAGGATCTGCCATGGAGATGAATATCACTCACACCAATGGAATGCAGTTTGTCGCAGAGACAAGGCAGCACAAATTCCAAATCGACGTGCCTCCGTTGTACAAAGGCGAAGACACGGGCCCGACACCGCCGGAGCTTCTTGCTGCAGCATTTGGTTCTTGCATCGGGATGTATGCATTGATGTATATGAACGCACAGAATCTGCCAACTCAAGGGTTGAAGATCAAAGTGAATTGGGAAGAGGTTGAAAACGGAAAGCGGATAGGCAAACTCACCGCAGATCTCCACTTGCCGGAAGGTGTGACACCTGAGCAGGCAGAGAAGGTTCTGAAGGCTGCTGAATCGTGCAAGATTCATCACACGCTAGCAACTGCGCCGGAGATGTGTGTATCGATAGCCAATGAGCCAACTACCTGCCTGTCTTGAAGCTCCTGAAGCTTTGGACTATAATGAGGACGATGCTCTAACTGTAAAGCACCTGTAGCAAATCCAGCATTGCTGGATTTGCGCGTTTTTGGGGGAATAGGCTTGCTGTACGATTTCCACACCCATACCAGCCTGTCCGATGGCTTGCTTCTGCCGATGGAGCTTATCCGCCAGTGTCTCGTTCGGGGCTACGGCGTACTCGGCATATCTGATCACGTCAGTGCTTCCACTGCAGAGCGTGTTATCACAGAAGCAAAACGTGATGCAGTGCTCGGAAACCGTCATTGGGAGATAGAAGTCTTTGTGGGGGCAGAGCTCACATATGTTCCGGCTGCTGCTATCGCTGAGGTAGCAGAAATGTCGCTTGCAAGTGGTGCTGAGTTTATTGTGGTGCACGGCGAGACCACTGTCGAGCCAGTAGAACCGGGTGTGAACCACGCTGCCATAGTCTCTGGCAAGGTCGATATACTGGCGCATCCAGGTTTGATCACTCTCGAGGATGCCAAACTCGCCGCCGAGAACAATGTCTTTCTCGAACTGAGTTGCAGAAGAGGTCATTCTCTCACCAACGGCCACGTCGTGAGACTGGCAAAAGAGGCAGGCGCAAAACTGCTGGTGAACACGGATGGCCACGAACCGAACGATCTCCTCACAGAAGAGCGCGCGTGGAACGTCGCACGTGGCGCAGGTCTCACCGAAGAAGAAGCGAGACAGGTGCTGTTCGAGAACCCTCGGATTATGGTAGAACGTGTCCTTGGGAGGCGTAGATGATCAGCATAGGTGTTCGTACAAGCAGGCGAAACGAACTTGTCGACATTACCTCCCTTGTTCAGGAAGCTGTTAGAGAGTCGGGAGTAACAGACGGAATTGTCACTGTGTTCGCCCCGCATACTACGGCTGGTATTACGATCAACGAGAATGCAGACCCGGATGTCGCACGTGATATCATTGCTACTCTGAACCGCATGGTTCCTGAAAATGGGGAATATCTACACGCTGAAGCAAACTCCGACGCTCACATAAAAGCCAGTATGATGGGGTTCTCTGTGCAGGTTATTATTGAGTCCGGTCGACTTGCGCTTGGTACGTGGCAGGGGATATACTTCTCCGAGTTCGATGGTCCGAGGAGTCGAAAAGTCTGGATATCTATAAACAGCAAGTGACATATCAAAAGGCCGCATATAGAACCTGATGGCCTTTACAGACGGAAATATCAAGATGAACTATACATCCGAGCAAGCAAATATCCTTGTACAAGCGCTGCCGTATATTCAGCGCTACTACGGCAAAACGATGGTCATAAAATACGGCGGAAACGCAATGACCGGCGACACACTGAAGGCGTCTGTCCTTCGAGACATTGTGCTGTTACGTTTTGTCGGAATGAACCCTGTTTTGGTTCACGGTGGTGGACCCGATATCAATCAGATGATGGCCAAAGTCGGAAAGGAACCGACTTTCGTCGGCGGATTGCGCGTCACGGACGAAGAGACGATGGATATTGTTGAGATGGTTCTTGCGGGAAAGACTAACAAAGGAATCGTCTCAATTATAAATACGCTAGGCGGAGAAGCTGTGGGACTCTCCGGAAAAGATGCTCGGTTAATCGAAGCCCAGCAGACAAATCCAAAACTGGGTTTGGTGGGGAAGGTCGAAAAGATCAACCCAGCCATACTGACCACGCTCGCTGAACAGGGCTATATTCCGGTGATTTCGTCGGTTGCTATTGGACCAAACGGCGAAAGCCTCAATGTAAATGCCGATCATATCGCGGGGGCAATCGCTGCTGCTGTATCGGCGACCAAACTTCTGGTGCTCACCGATGTAAAGGGTATCTTCGACGACAAAGACGATGCATCGACCCTGCGTTCCGTGCTCACAGTCAGCGAAGCTCGCCGTATGATCGCATCAGGCAAAGTCGATAAGGGTATGATTCCGAAAGTCGAAGCCTGTATGACGGCGCTTGATGGTGGCGTCGAACGCACTCATATTATTGATGGCACTCTACCTCATTCAATCCTGATGGAGATATTTACCGATACGGGCATTGGGACGATGATAAAACAGACTGACTAACAACTTGCTCTAACACTTATTGCCAACATCGTAGCGGAGACACAGAATGCTGATTATGACTTACAATATCAGAGGCGGGTTGGGAATAGACAACAAGAGGTCGCTTCCCAGAATCGCCGATGTAATACGAGAGTCACACGCACAGGTCGTCTGCGTGCAAGAGGTCGGCAGAAAATGGCCGGCCAGCAATTTTGTAGATCAACCAAAATGGCTGGGTGACCGGTTGGGTATGTCGTTTGTCTATCAACCTAATCTGGTTATTGGTCCTGCGGCGTTTGGCAACCTGTTACTGTCCAGATTCCCGGTGACATCTGCCAAATCACATCCACTAACCAGCAGCGGAGAGCAGCGTGGTCTGTTGGAAGTCGCCATTTCCACACCGGAGGGCGATGTTACTGTCTTTTGCACCCATTGGGGTCTCGATGGAACTGAGCGCATAGGGCAATCGGCTGAGGCTTCATCCATCGTCAATGCCGTAACTGGCCCCAAGTTCGTCTGTGGAGACCTCAACGATACCCTAACCAGCGAACCAGTGGCTAACCTGCTCGCTTCATCGTCGCTTCGCGATCTAGCCGGCGAGGCTGGAACAACCGATTTGACATTTCCCACTGATAAGAGAGAAGTCAGAATCGATTTCGTGCTGGGCAGTTCAGACATCAAAGTCTCAGAAGCCCGCGTCATCGAATCTCCCGCTTCAGACCACCTTCCTGTATTAGTGGAAGCTACAATTAATCCCCCGTAGAAAAAAACTCAAAAAAAAGGTATTGACAACCGAAAACGCCTTCGCTATCATAGGTGTAAATATTTACACCATAGAGTAGCAATGGTAGAAGGACTTACAAGCAGGCAGCGGGCAGTGCTGGAGATGATAACCAGCCACATAAAACGTGAAGGCAGGCCGCCTAGCATAACAGAGATCGCGTTGCACTTCGGGATTAAGAGCCCAAATGGCGTGGCCAAACACCTAGCTGCGCTGGAAGCTAAAGGTGCGATAAGACGCGGAAGTGGTGCGAGGTCGATCAGCGTTCCCGGAGTTATTGCTCATCAAACAGGATCTGAGAATGTTGCATATGCTCCAATATTGGGACGGATCGCTGCCGGCGAGCCGATACTTGCTGCGGAGTTTGCTGAAGATACGATTCCGCTGCCGAAGTCTATGATCGGCAATGTCGATACACCGTTCCTTCTCGAGGTCAAAGGCGAGAGTATGATCGAAGATGGCATCCTCCCTGGAGACTATGTAGTCATTGCTCGAGAACATGCTGTCGGGAACGGAGATATTGTGGCAGTCAGAATCGAGGACGAAGCTACTGTGAAGCGCGTTTATCGAGAGGGCAGGCAAGTTCGGCTTCAACCCGCCAATGCTGCCTATGAGCCTATCGTACTCGATGATGACGGCAGATCTGTCGAGATTATTGGAAGAGTAGTAGGGCTTTTGCGAAGCTATTCTGGTCGAAGGATCAGTTAGGAGTGATGATATGAGAAAGTGGAAAGCGATTACTATAGGAATTACGATATTTCTGGCAGCCCGGTTAGGCTTTCAGGCTGCAGCAGCTGTGATAATCTGCGCGATGGTAATCGAGTGCGGCCCGGCACGATTGAAGAGAATCCCAAGACGCTTACGACAACAGGCGGCGTTACAGATGCTTGGCATGCTGATTGCCGGTGTGGTATCTGTCGGGCTTGCTTTCTCCGCCTATAGAGCATCGGAATTGCCAATTGCAAGGCTGGCGAGTCTGGCTTCGTGGTTGGCTGTCTCTGCGATGCCTTTAGCGGCGCTATTTCATTTCGTCAGCTTTCCAATAAGACCGACCCGTATGGCGCGTGAAATCGCCGTACGAAGCGAATGCAGGCTGAGGCCGCTGCAGAAAGCAAGCTGAACAGTCGGCAGCTTGTGCCGGGGCATTCTGCCCTATATCAGGGTGTAGATTCCCCACCTGTTCCAAATCACGTCTCATATCCTGGTGACTGTACGGAAAAAGATTTGTGAGAGGCGAGCAGGGAAAGGAGATCACCCTATATGGCGGCTATGGGGATACCTGAGGTCCAAGAGAACCGTGCGGTTCGATTAACTAAGCGCGAGCTGGAAGTCCTTTCTTTGGTGATCGAAGGCAGATCCAGCAAAGATGTGGCAGATGCTCTCTATGTGAGCAAGCGAACCGTCGATTTCCACTTGGCCAACATATACGACAAACTGCAAGTGTCGAACAGAGTCCAGGCATTTCGCCGTGCGACTCGTCTGGGGCTCATTCCTCTCGAAACGGCATTTGCCAAATAACCAACCCTGACCGCAGCTATTGTTAGCTTGTATGGCCGTACTGAAAACCAGTGCGGCCCCTTTTTTTTATTACTGATCTTGGTCGGCATCTTGGGGGGAGGCGTCAGGGTGTGTCGGCTTAGATTCCTTTTCTATCTCATCCAGCACCGATTGTGCCATCGATTTAATCTCCCATTCGTTAGGTTCGCTATCTTTGGCGACGGGTGTTGGCTCTTTGTCTTTCCGCTTCGTCGTCTTGGCTGCTACAATCGGAGCGTCTATTATTGCATACAGATACAGGAATCCCAGCACAGATGCAGCAAGCACGACAAAAGAACCAACGTGCGGTGCTGCTCGGTTTGGAGTCTGCGGAGGGGCAATCAGTGCACAGGTGGATCTTATAAGGTTTTGAGTGCCCTGAGGGTCGGAAATGAGAATAACAACGCAGAATAGTGCAATGCCCATAATGCTTACACCCTTCCAACGTTCCCCGTTATAGATCTGCCCCAGACCAGGAACAACCGAAAGGACAAATGCAAGCAGTGGATGCTTGGGCGTAGTAGCAAGTCCCTCAGGGTTTTCCAGCATCTCCTGTGCAAGGTGTTTCTGCTGCTCCCGCTCATAGAGCTCAAGGACGACTTTTCCGAATTTCATCTCAGCGGAAGCGTGCTTAGGATCTGATTCCACTATAGTCTTATACTCGTCGCGGGCTGCCTCGAGATCGCCGCGCGCGTAGAGCATATCTGCAATTGACTCGCGAATATCTATCCGAGTCTCGTCGATTGCGAGCGCTTCTCTGAGAGCGTCTTCTGCGTCCCGATCTTCCCCTCGCATTCTGCAAATGCTCGCACGGGACAACAGCTTATCAATCTCTACTCGCCGTCTAATGTCTTCCCCAGAATCAGATGTCATTCAGAATCCTTTGTTCCGAGAATCTCGTTAGTTGCGCGCCAGAGAGAATCGATGTCATAGTGCTCTCGCGCCTCGCGTGTGAATACGTGCAGCACAACGTCGCCATAATCGAGCAGAACCCACGTGGCTTCATTATAGCCTTCAACCTTTGTGGCGCGCACTTTGTGGTTCTTTAGGTTCTCTATCACCTTGTCAACTATCGCGCGTATATGGACGTTCGATGTTCCACTGGCGATGATGAAATAGTCGGATATAATAGTTCGCCCTCTCAGATCGATTACTTCGATGTTCTCTCCCTTGCGATCCTCAACGGTTTCGCGTATCAATCTCAGCTTTTCGTCGGTTTCCAGCTTGGCCATATTCCTCCTCATATTACCATTGGTTCTCAGCGCTTCGCAATCTCAGACTAATGTCGGTAGTTGCGTCCCACTATTACTGTTATATCTGCTCCGCTGTTGTTTGCGGAAGTGTCCGTTCGGATGTTTGTGCTGCCTATGGCTCGAGCAATCTGTTCTGCACCAGTGACGCTTGCCGTATGGACGATTATCTCGGAGTCAGTATAATTGAATCTGTCGGCGTTTCCCGTGGTTGTGACTGTGAACCCGGCGCGCTCCAGTTGTTCGGTGACCACCTTGGCAAGGCCGGCAGTTCCGGAGCCGTTCAGCACAGCAATCTTGGCCATTGGCGCGTCGGTTGATTGGTCGGTCTCCACAGGGCTTGGGAAGAGCATCTGTTGCACAACCTCTGATGTCGCCTCGGGATCTGCAACCCAGAAACTCTGTCCATCTACCATTTTCGGAGCACCAGGGACGGCTGCCATCTCCATTTGTTCAGGCGGGATATCACGAGCCATTTCGGCAAGCGCCTTGAAATCCTTTAGATTCAGGGTGGTCGTTATATACTGTTTTTCATAGATGGTAGCAATTATGCTGTCCACCCGTGCCCAATTGTTTGGTGCGAGCAGCTCTTTAGCCAGCGCTCGCAAAAACTTCTGTTGTCGGACAACTCTTCCTACTGCGATCTTTTTGCCATTTTCGGTGATGTAGCTTATATCGCCGTATGGATCGTGTCTGAACCGTACGTATCCCAAAGCCTGCTCACCGTCTAAGTGTCTGTAACCTTTTTTCAGGTTGATATACAAATGTCCGCGGCGGTCGGTGTAACGCATATTCTTTTCTATGTCTATCCCCACACCGCCGACAAGATCAACCACATACTTTAGCTTTGATATGTCGGTATGCATATAATAGTCAATCGGAACACCCAGAAGCAATTGCACCGATGACACCGCTTGTTCTGCTCCACCAAAGACATATGCAGCGTTTATCTTCTGCAAGCCGTGCCCCGGAATATGTACCATAGTGTCTCTCGGAACAGACACTGCGCGGACTGTCTTAGTGTCCAAATCTATCGCTGCGACTACCAGAGTATCGGATAGCCCACGGCCGTTGCGACTGCCTTTTGCGGTGTTGTCTTCACCAATCATGAGTATTCGAACAAACTTCTTTCCGTCGAATGGGGGACTCAGAATATCTTTGAACGATGTCTGCGTTGTATTAAGCAGCATCCATCCCTTTGTTCCCACTATGCCGAGCGCTACACCTATAACCACTATTAGTGCCCATTTCCATAGATTGCTTCTACGCCGCCTGATTTTGGCACTTGCCATTATTACACCGTCCTGTACAACTCTCTTTTTGTTATGTAGCGCTCCACTGTGTGTGGAACGAGGTATTTTATCGATTTGCCCAAGCTAACACGCTTTCTAAGGTCGGTAGCCGATATTTCTATACCGGGTGCTTCGATGAAGGTAATTCGCTCTCGGAATTCTGCAGGAAGTGCAGACTTGGCCTCCTCAAGACTGTATCCCGGTCGGGAAAGAGACAACACACTCGCAAGCTCCACGATTTGTTCCGGTCTACGCCACCGAAGTATATCCGCAATTGCATCTGCTCCAGTGATGAAATAGAGCTTAGTCTCGTTTCCATAGGTCGTTTTCAACGATTCTAAGGTGTCGACTGTGTATGAAAGCCCATCTCTCTCGATTTCTATATTCGAGACTACAAATGCAGGGTTGTCCTCGGTGGCAAGCTGAACCATTCTCAGTCGGTCTTCAGCGCTTGCCTTGGGATGCTCTGTCTTCAAAGGGGAGCACGCAGCGGGAATGAATATCATCTTTTCAAGCTCGAGTTCGTATCTGGCTTGCTCGGCGATGATCAAATGACCGGTGTGAATCGGGTCAAAAGTCCCTCCCATTATCCCTATATGTCTGGTGTGCTCAACACTCTTATTTGCGCTCACTGCCTGATCTGACCGCTGCCTTCGACTATGTACTTGTAGGTTGTAATCGCTCTCAAACCCATCGGTCCCCTTGCGTGCAGCTTCTGATTAGAGATGCCTATTTCTGCACCGAAACCGAATTCAAAACCATCAGTAAAGCGTGTGGAAGCGTTTACGTAAACGACCGCAGCATCTACCAATGCCTCGAACTTCTCAGCCACCGCACGGTTGCTGGTGATTATCGCTTCCGAGTGCCTTGTACCATACTTATTGATGTGCTCGATTGCTTCCTCCACGCCACGCACTACCTTCACTGCGAGGGTGAGCGACAGATACTCCGTGTTGTAGTCTTCCTCGGTTGCTGGTTTTGCGTCCGGACAGTACCGTAACGTCTGTTCACAGCCACGAATCTCTACCGACGCGTCAGTAAGACGCTTGCACACTGCAGGAAGAAACTGATGTGCAATCGCTTCATCAACGAGCAGAGTCTCCATAGCGTTGCAAACCCCTGGTCGCTGAGTTTTGGCGTTTACAACAATCTCTTCGGCCATTTTGAGGTCGGCTGTCACTTCTACGAATGTATGGCAATTGCCGCATCCCGTTTGAATCACTGGAACCGTAGCAGTCTCAAAAACTGCTCTGATCAATCCTGCTCCGCCCCTTGGAATCAGCGCGTCAACATATTCGTTCAGCTTCATCAGTTCCCAGGCACTTTCCCGACTGGTTGACTCGATAAAAGATATTGTGCCAACAGGCACACCTGCAGCGCGTGCTGCCTCATCCATAATACGTGCAATTGCTTCGTTTGAGTTCGCAGCTTCCGAGCCACCTCGCAGAATACACGCATTTCCAGCCTTCAGGCACAACCCTGCTGCATCAGCCGTCACATTCGGTCTTGCTTCGTAGATAATTCCAATCACACCGATGGGAACCCGCACCTGCCGCACACTGAGTCCATTTGGCCGCTTCCAACCGTCGATTATCTCACCAATAGGGTCGGGGAGCGCCCTAACGATTCTCAATCCCTCAGCCATACTTCCGATACGCGAAGCATTCAAAGTGAGCCGATCGAACATTGCACTGCTCGTACCTCGCTCTTTAGCCGATTCTACATCCAGAGTGTTGGCTGAGAGAATTTCATCAGCGCGCTCAATGATTGCACTGGCCATTGCTTCAAGCGCAGCATCCTTGACGCTTGTCGAAGTGGCAGCAAGCTTCCTGGCGGCTTCCTTGGCAAGTTTGGCCTTCTTCAGGACTTCTGATGCGACTGGTTTGCTGTATTGCTTGTTATCCATCAATGTTATCCCTATCAGACACCAAGCACAAGGTTGTCTCTGTGTACCACTTCATCGAAGTCTTTGTGCCCCAAAGCATCCTCGATTTCCGCTGTTTTGCATCCCATTATTCGCTGGATTTCTTCCGCACTGTAGTTCGCGAAACCTCGAGCGAATCGGGTTCCGCTTGAGTCGCACAGCGCAATCAGGTCGCCAGCGCGAAACGTGCCAGTCACCCCGGTGATCCCCGCGGGAAGCAAGCTCTTGCCGCCGCTCACTACCACCTTGCACGCTCCTTCATTCACCTGCACAGTCCCTCTAATAGGGGACGAAAACGCTATCCAGCGCTTCTTATGTGAGAGCCGGCTGCCTCCTGCAAGAAATCGTGTTCCCAGTGGTTCACCGCGCACTACTTTAGCGATAACATCCTCATCTCTGCCTCTCGCTATCACCATATCGACGCCTGAGCTTACAGCTATTTCAGCAGCGTCTATTTTGGTCTTCATCCCGCCAGTGCCGGAACCCGATACTGCACCGCCAGCTATGGCTCTAATTTCATCGGTTATCTTCTTAACCACGGGAATGATTTTGTTATCACCATTTGAAGGATCACCGTCGTATAGCCCAGATACATCTGACAGCACTATCAGAAGGTCTGCATTCAAAGCTGCCGCAACAAGTGCAGCGAGAGTATCGTTGTCACCGAACTTGATCTCATCTACTGCCGTGGTGTCGTTCTCATTGATGACAGGCAGGCAGCCAAGGGTAAGAAGGCTGTTCAGTGTATTTCGCGCATTTAAGTAGTGTGTTCTGTCTGCGAAATCGTTTCTGGTTAAGAGTACCTGAGCTGCTGTAATCCCCGCTTCAGAGAACATCTGAGAATATGTGTGAAGTAGAATTCCTTGGCCAACTGCTGCCGCTGCCTGTTTTTCGGGGATTGTTCGGGGTCGCACTCGGAGTCTCAACCGCTCCATTCCTGCCCTTATGGCCCCGGAAGTGACAAAAACGCATTGTACTCCTGAGTTTACCTGGCTGCTCATCTGCTCTGCCAGGCTGCGGACGATGCCTTGGTCGATTCGCCCGTGTGAGTCGGTAAGGGTTGTGGTTCCAACCTTGACTACTATCCTGCGTGGTTCACTATTCTGCATCTTCATCTCTAAACTCAAATTCGATTCCGAGTATGCGTACAGTGTCGCCGTCGGCTGCACCTTGCTTGCGGAGTTCCTTTATGACTCCAACTCGCTCCAACTGCCGGTGAAGTCTTCGCATTGAATACTCGTTCATTACATTTGCGCGGGCCACCAGAATATCAACGCGCCGTCCTTCTACCACAAACTCGTGTTCCTCGACTCTGCGAACTTCCCAGCTCTCGGCTTCAGTATCGGCTGTAAATGTGACTACTTCGTCCTCAGTGATGAGATGCTGCCTTGGTCCCAACCGATCGAACTGCTCTGCAATACTGAAGACGAGTTCTCTTACACCCTGACCAGTGACTGCAGATATAAGATGGACTTCCTGGCCTGATTCCTCCACGCTTTTTGCTGTCCGAGAGGCAATATCAGCAGCATCAGGCGTATCCATTTTATTCAGTGCGATAATCTGGGGCAGCTCTCCCAGTTTTGGGTTGAAGGAGACAAGTTCTGCATCAATGATCTGCAAATCGTCTAATGGATCTCTTCCGGTGGTGCCAGAGCAGTCGAGTATGTGCACCAGAAGCCTTGTGCGTTCAATATGCCGTAGGAACTGGTGTCCAAGCCCTGCGCCGAGGTGTGCGCCTTCTATCAAGCCCGGCATATCAGCTACAACAAACGATCGTTCATCGTCGACGCGAACGACACCCAGGTTAGGGATTAGTGTGGTAAAAGGGTAGTCCGCGATTTTTGGCTTTGCCGCCGAAATATGCGATATCAGCGTAGACTTTCCGACATTAGGAAAACCTACCAGCCCGACGTCAGCCAGAAGCTTCAGTTCGAGTAAGATTTCCGACTCATCGCCAGGGTCTCCATTTTCGGCAAAGCGTGGAGTCTGCCGCGTGGAAGACGTAAAATGCGCGTTTCCGAGTCCGCCGCGGCCACCTTGAGCAACAACTGCCTGCTGCTTGTGCTCAACCAGATCGGCAATTACCGCTCCGGTTAGCTTATCTTTCACGAGCGTGCCCACAGGGATTCTAATAATGAGGCCGTCACCTTGTTTACCGGTTTTGTTGTTGTTTCCTCCGTCTCCGCCTCGGCTTGCCTTGTAGGTCTTCTGATAGCGGAGGTCTACTAGCGTATTCAATCCTTCGTCTGCTTCTAGAATGACATCTCCGCCGCGACCGCCGTCTCCACCTGCGGGACCTCCTCTTGGCACAAACTTCTCGCGGCGAAACGCAATTATTCCATTACCACCGTCACCGGCTTTTGTTCTGATTTCTACTTGATCGACAAACTGCATTGGTTACCACACCCCAAAGAGGCAAGTTATTCTAACACATGTTTGGAGTGTGTGCGATAGAGGGGCAGTAATCCTTAGTGTACTATGTGAGTGTGTAGATTTAGAAAAGGGAGTATCCTTACAGTTG
>CAZCCV010000044.1:0-14400 GCA_964497515.1 uncultured bacterium
CTTCTTGCCAAGAGATATGCAAAACCAATTTTACACACTTTAGAAGAGGTAACCGTTATGTAGTGGGATTGTGCGGAGCGGTTGTAAGATGACCAGTTGTAAGAAAGAGTAAGGCTCCGGTCGATAAATAACCGGAGCCGTTTTGGTTCATATATCAAAGCGTGGCGACTATTCTTTGCCGAGCACTACGGAAGTCACTGAAAGAGACTTCGCTGCGCCGTGTTCAGCCGGATGCAGGAAGTATCCGCGCTCATTAACAGGCTTCATCTCTTCTACTAATATGCGATGTGCGTTGGCGTAGGCATCTTGGCGTACGCCTGTCACCTGCCAGGAGACTTCAAGCCCCGGAGTTCCGCCAGCAATCCTGAACGCATTGTACTCAATTTTCTGAGCGATATAGACAGGTGCAAAACCTCCGATACAAGTGAGTTGATATCTGAAATCCTTGTTTAGAGCTTGGAAGTAGTCTGGCAGATAGACCCAGGCCTCACCATTGTCGTCCAGGATAACGTTGCCATTGTAGACATTCATCATATCCGGGCTTTCGACGAATGAGTGGTAGAGGTATTTGTTTTCCGGATCCAGCGGGTGATCGATCTTAAACGACCCGGACGACTTGGAGAGATTACCCGTAATACTCACTTTTCCTTGCAAGAAAGCCGCATAGGAATCTGCTCCCGTTGCCTTGCCAACTATAGCTTGCGATGACTCAGCAGTTGTTTCTGCCCAGACGCCTTGCGCAGCTGTTCCCAGGTAAGCCAAGCTTCCACTGTCGTTCATAGCTCTCATCGCAGGTGCAGAAGCAGTGTTTGCTTGAATCCCGTACCCTCCCCCCTGATTCCAAACAGCTATACCAGCCCTAGTGTTATTACTATTCGTCAGCGACACTTCAAGTCCGCTTCCCTTACCGGTGTGGTCTACTTTTACCGCAGTTAGAGTGTTGTTATTATTCGTTGACTCTACCATCAAGGCTGTGCCTAGACCAACAGTACGACATTCAATTGAGCGCCCCGTACCAGCTGTCAAGGTGGCGACAGCTGGTTGAGTATTATAGGTGTTGTGTAGAACTGAGTACAATCCAGCCCCTTTGTGATACCCTTCTACTAACAAAGTGTATGTTGCTGAGTCAGTTCCCGGGTTTCTGAAAACACCAGCGCGTCCCTTTAGTGTCGTTCCAAAAACTGCTATTCCGTTAGTGCTTGTGCCATAGAGTCCATATCCAGCATTTGCAACACCTTTAACACCCAATCCCTCAACTTTGTTGTTAGCACCCACAACGCCAGCTTCTCCTTGGTGCGACACGCCTACAACACCCCTGCCGTGCTGGCTGATTCCATATACTCCGGTAGCCACAGAACCGTTGTCGGCGATTCCCAATACACCGGTGCCACCGATTTTGTTACTGCCACCTTTAACACCAGCTTCACCGTTTTGGGTGACGCCTACAACACCTCTACCGTTTTGGCTGAAACCGTAGACTCCCATAGCTGCTGCACCGGTGTCGGCAATGCCGTATACACCGATACCATCTTTTTTGGTGTTGGCGCCCTTCATTCCGGCCTCACCATTGTAGGTAACTCCAACTACACCTCTACCGTTCTGGCTGACACCGTATACACCAGTAGAAGTAAGACCGACATTAGCAATGCCATATACGCCAGTGCCGCCTGCCATTTGGTTTTCACCAAAAATGGCTCTATCACCTTTGACAGATATGGCATGGATTCCGATACCAGTCCCGAGATTGGTAATTTTGAAAGCAGGGTTCGCATTAGTAGTGCTTCCCGTGTAGGGTAAAGAGAGTTGAGCTGCCGATGTGAGCGACAAAGAGAAGCTAAGTGCGATCACGACGACAAAGATTCTGGATAGATTCATAATTAGTGCCTCCATCTCCGTTTTGTTGAAGTAGTTGCATGTGAATGAACCTTAGCACGCGACTAAGTCATTGTCAAACGTAGATTCTATCTGATCCATAGTTACTCTGCTTGAAAGTTGGGAAGACTGTAATGTGATATGCTGGCAAGCGGGCTGAAACGGGAGGTGCGTTAATGAGACTGAAGGTGAGTATCATCGGCGGGGGAGGCAGGGTAGGTTCGAATGCTGCTTACGCTCTGCAGCTCGGAGGGTTGGTTCAGGAGTTGGCGCTTGTGGATGTCAACCGCGAGCAAGCGGAGGGAGAAGCGCTGGATCTCAGGCACGGGGCAGCGCTTTCGGGAGGTGCAAAACGGATTTACGCCGGCGGTCCGGAAGCAGTGGAGGGGTCTGATATCGTCCTGATAACAGCGGGACTTCGCAGGCTGCCGGACGAGAGCCGGTTTGATCTGATGCACCGCAATGCGGGACTCTTCAGCAGTATTCTCGAAGGCATTCGCCGAGTGCGACTGCCGGCAGATGCAACGCTTGTGGTAGTGTCGAACCCTGTCGATATTATGACGCACCTTGCAGTAGAATCGGGCATCTTTCCGCCCCACAGAGTCGTTGGTTTAGGGACTTTGCTTGATACAACGAGATTCCGCTCGCTTCTTGCGGAGCACTTCAATGTGAATCCGAGGAGCGTCGATGCGCTGATTCTAGGTGAACACGGAGACAGTATGGTACCCATCTGGAGCACCGCTACCATAAATGGAGCGACACTTCAGGGATTCCCCGGCTACGATGAAGAGAAAGTGCACGCAGTGTTCGACTTCACAAACAACAGTGGAGCCGAAGTGCTGCGCCTGAAAGGAGGTGCAGGATACGCTGTAGGATTAGCAGTGCGAGAGCTAATCGACGCCATTATCCTTGATCGGCGGTCGGTACTCCCCGTCTCGACGTTGCAAAACGGTATGCTCGGCATCAGAGATGTCTGCATGTCGCTGCCTACAATCATTGGCCGTGCAGGAGTGAAAGGTGTTGTAGAGATAGCCGCTTCTGAGTCAGAGAAGGATGCGTTAAGGGATAGCGCGAATATCATCAAGGAGAACAGGAGACGAATATCCTGAGGTTGACGCTTTGGGGCATTTTGGAGGAAACAGATGATCATTCAATGGTTGGGGCACAGCTCGTTTCTGATCGTTACCGAGTCTGGCACGCGTATAGTGACTGATCCGTATGAGCCGGGAGGTTACGAAGGAGCGATCAGATATGGCGCACTCAAGGAGCCTGTGGATGTTGTGACAATTTCTCACGAGCACCCGGATCACAACTATGTGCAGATGGTTGGCGGGAGTCCGATTGTGGTGAGGGGCGCTGGAGAGTTCGTTGCTGAGGGTGTATCGTTCTTCGGAGTCCCAACAATGCACGATAAGACCGGCGGCTCAGAGCGTGGAAAGAACACAGTATTTGTAATAATGGCGGATGGTATGAAGCTCTGCCATCTCGGAGATCTCGGACACATGTTAACGCACGATCAAGCGGCCGAAATCGGTTCGGTGGATGTGTTGTTGGCTCCGGTTGGAGGTCATTTTACCATCGACGCGGACGAAGCGTGGCAGGTGGCTGATATGCTTTCGGCCAGAGTAGTAGTCCCGATGCACTTCAAAACGGAAAAAATCGACTTTCCGATTGGGAGCGTGGATCAGTTCACAGATGGAAAAGCCAATATTAAGCACGCAGATTCGTCCAAGTTTGAGATCAGCAAAGCAAGCCTGCCTGTCGTGCGCGAAGTAGTAGTTTTGAAACACGCTTTGTAGCAAATCAGAGATGAACGTTGTCTTGCGCCGGTTTGGTGGTCTGTGGTAAAATGCGAAGGTGGCACGGGCCCATAGCTCAGCGGTAGAGCGGGCGGCTCATAACCGCTTGGTCCCTGGTTCGAATCCGGGTGGGCCCACCACAGATGAACCTCGGCATATCTGTCCAATTGCGACAGCCTTCATCGGTTTGACACTCGTTCCATCGACGTGCTACACTTTACTGGTTCGGGCGGAAAAACCTCGCCCACCGATATGAAAGGAGTTCCCACTTCACATGCTTGTTACAGTCAAGGGCAAGAACGTGGAGGTGACTGACGCCCTCAAGCGTTACGCAGAGAAGAAAGTCCAGAAGCTCGAGAAGTACTTCAAAGACATCAAAGAAGCACAGGTAATCCAGAGCGTGCAACGAAACTGGCATATAGTTGAGGTTCAGCTCGAGGGAGATGGCATTTTGCTTCGGGGCGAAGAGCGCACCGATGATATGTATGCTTCGATAGACTTGGTAGTCGAGAAGCTGGAGCGGCGTGTTCAGCGCTTTAAGGGGAAACTTTACGGTAAGGCTACAATCAAGGGGCCAAGGGAGCGAGCTGCCGAGCGCGACTTAACAACCGCAGCAGCCGCTGGTATGGAGAGTCTTGAGGAAGAGCCGGTAGAGGACACCGCGCCGACCATTGTAAGAATGAAAAGGTTTGCTTTCAAACCGATGACACCCGAAGATGCAGCCACTCAGATGGAGCTTCTTCATCACGACTTTTTTGTGTTCCTTAACTCGACAACAGAGAGCATAAACGTCGTCTACAGAAGAAAAGACGGCAACTATGGTCTCATCGAGCCAGATATTTGAGGATAGCGATTGGCGAACGGTTAGTTGTCAGGTGCTTTCTTTGCAACTACTGACCGTTCGCATTCGTAGACAGTTGTTTATCTGCCTGCAGGAGTATCCTCGCAGGCTTTTTGCGCAGATAGTGCCTCCTTTCCTGAATTGTGAAAGAAGGCAATAGACAATCCGGAAGGAGGACTACGCGGATCCGCCCCGCGTAATCAGAAGAAAAGACATGCCGCTAGTAACCAGTAAAGAACTACTGCAGCGCGCCCAGGCTGAAGGGTATGCAATCGGCGCGTTCAATGCCAACAATATGGAGTGCGTCCAAGCTGTCATCGAGACCGCAGAGGAAGAGCAGTCCCCCGTTATACTTCAAGTGAGTCAGGGTGCCATCGCATATGCCGGACTCGAGTTTGCTACAATGCTCGTAAAGACAGCGGCCGAACTCGCAACAGTCCCCGTAGTGCTGCACCTCGACCACGGCACCGACTTTCTGCAGAACGTCAAGTGCCTGCGCGCTGGGTTCACCAGCTTGATGTTTGACGGTTCCTCGCTGCCACTCGATGAGAACATCCGCGTCACTGCCAAGATCACTGAGATTGCCCACGCGTGTGGAGTTCCGGTTGAGGCCGAGCTTGGCAAGATTCCGAAGGTGGAAGACAATCTCACCCCGCAGCAAGTAATCGACCTTATGGCCGACCCGGCACAGGCTGAGAGATTTGCCGAAGAGACCCAGTGCGACTCGATGGCAGTGGCTATCGGAAGCGTCCACGGGATGAAGGAGAGCATCCAGCCGCTTAACATCAACAGACTCGATGAGATCAAGCGCCGCACCGGACTTCCGCTGGTTCTACATGGTGCTTCCGGCGTCGTCTGCACGCGTGAAGAGGCCAAGGCAAAGGGTGTAAAGCTCGAAGCCCACGAGGGAACCTTGGAAGATGCCATCAAGCACGGTATCTCCAAAGTCAACGTTGCAACGGAGCTTTCGATGGCTTTCCTCCGCGGTATGAAGAACGCTTTCGACGAGCGACCCGGCGAGAAGGACATGCGCAAGATCATTCTCCCCGGCAAGAACGCCGTGAAGGATGTAGTTCGCTACTACATTAAACTCTTCGGATCGAACGGTAAGGCCGCCGAAAGCGGTGCAGTCTCCGGATTGGTCTCAAGCGAGATCAAATACCACGAGTAATCGAAAATGCCGGGCCGGGCACAAAGCTCGGCCCGTTTTGCTTTCTGTGTGTCAATGGCGAGACTGAGAGTGCGTGTGACTCCAAGAGGGTCCAAAGAGGAAATCATCGGCTGGCGGGAAGGAATTCTGGCCATAAAGCTTACGGCACCTCCGGTTGAGGGAGCTGCCAACAAGGCGTGCATCAGTTTCCTCGCGAAAACGCTTGGGGTTAAGCAATCTCAGATATCTCTGACTGCTGGAGAGAAGAGTCGCGAAAAGACTTTTGAAATCGATGGCTTGAGTGAAGCAGAGATAAAAGCGAAAACCGGAAGCTAGCGTCCCCTACCCCTGCGCGGATTGTTCGTGCGATCGTGTCGAATAGTCTTGCGAAACGCCTCAAACTGTTCCTGCGTAAGAATCTTCCTCAACTCCGTCTGCCGCGATGCTGTAGCATTCAGTATTTGGAGCTGAGTCCGGTTGGTACTTCTGATTCGAGATTGGGCGGCTGACGTATCGAGATCATACTTCAGATAGATCTGCCGAAGTGAAGCGGAATCGTTGCGGAGTTTCATTTCAAGCTCTCTCATCTGCTTAGAGGATGATACAAACAGTCTCTGTATGCGTTCCTGCTGGTGCGACGACAGGTTCAGTTCTTTTGAATTGCCCAAATCCGGCTCTTCCCAACCTGTTGTGTGGTGACCATCGTCCACACGTTCACCCTTACTGCTTACCGCACTCCTCAGTTGAGAAAATTGATCGCTCGAGAGTATCTCCCGGATACCTACCTGGCTGGAAAGATTAACGTTGAGTACTTCCAACTGACCGTTGTTCATCCGTTTGATGGTCGATTGTACTCGGTTCTGGTCCATTTGATGGCTGGAGTACAGCTTAACAAGCTCGTCGTGTGCATCTCTAACGTCCTTGCGAGCTTTCGATGACTTTGTGAGAGTGTCACTCATAACCTTCTGGAGTTTGGTGCGCTGTTCGGAGCTGAGATTAAGCCCGGATCTGTCAGTTCCGCGTTTGCGAGGAGCGGCATCGGCGGGCAATGCTATGGTCACAGCGGCAATTGTCATCACTGCTATAAAACCAGCTAGAGTGTTCCTCAGGTAGGTCAATTCAGCTACTCCTGTTACAGCTCATTCTGCAATATGCTCATCATATCGTCGGTAGTGCCGACAGGGTCGGCCTGATGTTCTACCGGCTGAACCTGCATCATTGCAGCAACCTGTGCAGCTATTTGTTTCTGGGCATTAGCGTCGGGCTGCGTTACAATCCGTGGAAGCAGAAGAACAGCAACGAGAATTACAACCGCAAACGCCGCGGTGACGGCGGTCATTTTACGGCCGAACACTATTTGCAAGTGTTCGAAAACACTGGTGCGCTCTGGCTGTTGTTGGATTCTCGATTCCACAAGCGACCACACCTTGCCGTGGTCTGGAGACAATCGAGGGTGAACAGCCAACCCTTCCGCAATCTCCAGTTCAGATTGCAGATATGCACGGCACTCGGCACAATCGTCGAGGTGTGCCTGCACGGCTTGAGCTTCTCGTTCTTTGAGCAGCCCTCTGCTATACTCCAAAAGATTTGGTTGTGCCTGTTTGCAGTTCATTATTTGCCTCTTGTTCCATATTCTCCAAGTGAGCCCTCAGTTTTTTTCGTGCTCTGAAGAGCCGCACTTTAAGGTTCGACCGATTAATGCCGGTAATCTCTGCCATCTCCTCAAAAGAGAGTTCCTGAATATGGTACAGTGTTACAAGCAATCTATCGTCATCCGACAATCTGGCCATCGCCAGGTTTATTCGATTCAGTTCATCGGCAATTATGGCAGACTTTTCAGGGTCGGCAGTCGCAATGCCGGCCAAATCAGTTGCGACTAGAATCTCGTCGTCGACTGGCACTTCCGGTCGGGCTTTACGGGAACGAAGCACATCTCTTGCGGTATTTCCGGCAATTCGATACAACCAGGTTGTAAACTTGGCTTTCCCTTTGAAGGTTCCTGCTGATCTCCAGACCTTCACGAACACTTCGGCCAAACCTTCTTCAGCATCCTCGTGATTGCTCAGCATACGGTACAGCAGACTGTAGACGGAACGCTCGTGTCTGCGAAGCAATTCCCGCAGTGCGCTCTCGTCCTTCTCTTTGCATCTGTCAAGCAACTCTTCGTTGCTGATGGCGAGATCGTATGTGAAACCGCTCGTCACGAGAAGCCTTTCCATAGCCTTTCATAGGTCTAGACGGATGGATGCCGTTTCGGTTACGCGCCGTCCTTTGTATTATACTGCATAATGCGTCTGACAAGTGCCCGAAGCAGAAAGGAGTTGTGGCTGTTGACGTGTAACTCTAACCTAAATACCCACGGAGGCAGGATTATGAGGGTGCGGCGATATGTGTTTGGCGTTCTGGTAGTTATTGCCGTGACATCGATAGTTTTGCATATTATTGGTCGACCTTCACCAGTCGAAGCACTTGAACGAGAGTGGCAAATGTCCATGGGCGAGACGAGACTGTACTGGCTTTCGCCTAAATTGACGGTTGACGAAAAAGATGCTGTATGGGTGAGTGTAAACCTGGTAGACGCCCTCAATACTGACACTTGGCGATGCAGGCAAGGTGTGTTGGCACACTACGAAACCTGCGGCAGACTCGTGTTGACAGACGAATCTCCTTGTAATGTATACAACACTTGTCCTTCACGCACTCCCGAGGTGGGGCTTTACGTCATCGGAGAAGACTCACTGTGCAGCGTGTCACCAAAAGGAAAGACGATTTGGAGCACGGAAGTATGGGGTCCGCCAACCCATTACTGGAAATGCAGTGCGGTTGTTGCCGATGGTTCGAGCATCTATGTTGCGGGAAACGTCTTTGACCGACCTTATGAAGAGCCAATTATCGCCGCGTTTGATCAGGATGGGGCGCGACTCTGGAGTCGAATGCTTAGAGGGCTGAAGACTGGGTACGGCCCCTATGTGTCTGGCGTCGATATCGATGGGCACGGCAGAGTAGTGTTGGGATCAGCGGGTTCATCGGAGTCGCACATTCTTTTTCTGAGTAATTCGGGAGAGGTGCTGCACCACCGCCGCACTATGTCAGTGCTGGAGTCACTTCGTGTTGGCGGCGACGGGGTTTATGTGCTGGGGAGAACTGAGTCTTTGAAGGAACCATCGATTGTCGAGCGCTTGCGACGCCTTATGCGCCTTCATCCCAAGCCCACTGGACAACGTCCAACGATGGCACGCCTTGATTACTATAGAATGGACGGCAGTATTGTGTGGACGAGGTTCTGTGAAGCTTGCCTTCCGCCGTTAGCTGTAGATGCGTCTGGTAACGCCTATACACTTGGAACCGTGTCTGATGGTAAGAGAGTTGTGCAGACTGTTACCAAATGGAACCCTAAGGGCAGAGTGGTGTGGAGGTACAGTGTGCCTTCGGAATCTGACAGGAAATACACAGATTTGATGATCGATTCCAAGGGAGACATCCTCACCAGCGGCACCGTTGGAAGAGAGCCGCAAGCATTTGTTATGAAGCTGAAGCAGCCAGCGAGACCGTATCGATGAACCCACCGAGCGCGATGTTCATTTGCTGCACCAGCGATTCGAACCAATCTGATACAACACTTGCCTGAGACGCTAGGCGATTCTCCTGTGGCAGACAAAAGGCCGGGTGTGTAACTCCCGGCCTCAGGTTATCTCGAAATTCTGGACATAGGGAACGACTAGTACTTTCCGTACTTTCTAGCCGACTGGTAGAGTGCCATCAGGTTTTCGGCTGGTGTGCAAGGGCCGAGATTGTTTGCTTCGCGGAGCATGAACCGTCCACCTTCCATAATGCCAGACTCAAGAATCCTCTTGCATTCGGCCTCCACCTCTTTAGGAGTGCTCTGCATCAGCAGATCCACCGTAGGGCCGGTCTGGATGTGAAAGTCCAGTCCGAGGTCTTTACGAACCTGGGCGTGATCCACAGGAAATCCTGCGTCCCAGAAGTCGAGGTTCAGCTCGTTCTTCAAAGTCGGCATGAGCCTCGCGACATCCCCACAAAGATGGATCCAGTGCGGGCCATCCCCTCCGAGTTCAGCCATTAGTCTCTTGTGGTAAGGGAGAACGAACTCCTTATACATATCTAGTGACAGCATTTCGATGCCGTCATCGGCGAATCCAAATGTCCGCGGTTTAATATCCATACCGAGCGCCTCACGCATCGATCGGATGCGGTGGATAGTGGCGTCGGTAACGTAGGTAAGCAATTCGTGCACATAATCCGGCTCGGTGTACATTTCCATCAGCATTTCAGTCCCGCCGCGAAGGTTCATCGCAACAGTGAACGGGCCATCGGTGCCGAGCCCTGCCGGTGATGCAACTCTGACAGCGGGGAGCCCGTCATAGGAGTAGCTCGACATATGCTCTTTCATATGCTCGTAGAACGCCCAACTCTTGGCCATAATGCCGTCTTTGAACGGATCCGGTATACCGCGGTCGAGGAGCATCCGCTTATTGTCGTCGTCGAGAATCGGCCGGCAGTCGGGAACTTGGCCATCGTAGTATTCAACTTTTGCGCCGAACCAGCCGGGTTCATAGGTGTTTTGAAGGTCGACGTAAACGAACCAGCCGTCTTTAGGGAGCCCCATTTCAGAGTCTTGGGGGACGTGGTGGCGCACATAATGCTGCCACTTCATCTGAATGTCGGCCATTATATCCGGATCTTCCGAGTACTGCTGGAATGATACTCCTTCCCGGTTGATCTCCGGATTTAGCATGTATATTCTCGGATTGATGCCAAAGCCAACAGGGACACGGATTGGTTTCCGTTTCTCAAACGCCCCCATTACTTCTTCAACTTCCTCGTTGTGTTTTGTGTAATCGTAATTCTCGAGATAGTAAGCCATAGTACTCACAGTCTAGCACAGGCTTCCAGGCAACGCAAACGGTTTAATTGAGATAATAAGCTTTATGTGAAAGCCCAGTTTTACACGCTGTATTGCTTGTAAGCCGGGTCTTGTTCTGCTATTATTGTTCTGGTCGAGGGGCTTCCAAAATCTGCCGCGACACCGAGTGCACATGCTGATACTAATAGTAATTATCATTCTTGTTGCGTTACTGTTTGACTTCATTAACGGTTTTCACGACGCGGCAAATTCCATCGCGACCATTGTAGCAACCAAAGTGCTCAGCCCGTTTCGGGCAGTGGTCTGGGCGGCGCTTTTCAATTTTGGCGCCGCTTTTTTTGGTGTTCACGTTGCAGCATCAATTTCAAACGATGTAATACACCAGCAATTTATCAATCCTTACGTAGTGCTCTGTGCTTTGATAGGTGCGATTGTGTGGAACCTGATCACCTGGTTTTTGGGTTTGCCGACAAGTTCATCGCACGCCTTGATAGGTGGGATGGTAGGTGCTGCACTGTCGGAGGTTTGGAGCGCTGATGTGCTGATTATCTCTGGCCTTATGAAGATTGTTATCTTTATTGTTGTATCTCCGCTTCTCGGACTTGTGCTCGGACTGATCATCATGACTATAGTCAGTTGGATATGCCGCAACAAAGCCCCGGGGCGTGTGGACAAGTATTTTCGTAAGTTACAATTGCTTTCGGCAGCGGGCTACAGCCTAGGGCACGGGATGAACGACGCACAGAAGACAATGGGAATCATCTGGATGCTGTTGATTGCTGTAAACTACGCTCCTTCTTTTAGTGCTTCGACGCCGGGTTGGCTGCATTGGCTAATTGGGGTTCCTGCCGGCGAGCATATCAAAGACTTTCTGCCCGTATGGGTGAGGTTGGTCTGCTGCGCTGCAATAGCCGCGGGAACGATGTCTGGCGGATGGCGAATCGTGAAGACCATGGGTATGAAGCTCACCAAGCTGAACCCGGTGGGAGGTTTCAGCGCCGAAACAGCGGGTGCTATCACTCTGTTGGGCGTGTCACACCTGGGGATTCCGGTCAGCACCACTCATACAATCACAGGAGCGATTGTAGGCGTCGGTTCGACAAAACGGTTTTCTGCTGTTCGATGGGGAATTGCAGGCCGGATAGTGTGGGCGTGGTTTCTGACAATTCCGATGTCTGCTGTTATCGGTTGGCTTGCTTACACTGTAGCAAAAGCGTTTGGTGTTTAGTACCCAGCGCGGGTAAATTTCTTAATGAGGCGGTATTATGGGACTTAGGTTTATGCCTAAAGAAGAGAAGTTCTTCGAAATGTTTGTTGAACAAGCTGATGCGGCAGTCGAAGCAGCAGAGATGCTTGCCGACCTTGTGAAAGACTTCACTGACCTGAATGCAAAGGTCATGAAAATGAATAAGATAGAGCATAAGGCCGATGAGATTGCGCATCGCATCGCCGAGAAGCTCAATTCCACGTTCATTACACCTCTCGATCAGGAGGATATTCACGCACTAGCCTCAGCGCTCGACGATATTGTCGACTACATAGACGCAACCTTCGAGCGAATGATGCTCTATAAGATCAAAGAGCCCACAGAGGATTTCGCTGTGCTTGCGACAATTCTTCTTAGAGCCGTTGAGGAAACCAGACTCGGAGTTTCAGAGCTAGACAAGTTCAAGAAAAAGCCGAGTGCAATGAAACAGTGCTGGATAGAGATCAACCGAATTGAGAACCAGGGAGACTCTGCAAGCCGTGCTGCGCTTGCGAAACTGTTTGAAACTGAGACGGATGCGGTAGAGATTATCAAGTGGAAAGAGATCTACGAGCACATCGAGACGGCAATCGACAAATGTGAGGACGTAGCTAATATCCTTGAGCAGATCGTTCTGAAGCATTCGTAAGATCAACAGCATGCTCTTCGCTGTCCCTGGTGCTCTAGTTGACAATCATATTGAAGCAGGCTAGCATGAGCCAAAGCAGAAGCCATTTTGAACAAATGGCTGTGACAGACCCAGAATGGAGGCAGAAATGAGCGAGTGTGTGGAATCCAAAACCCCCGAGTTTCGCGTGCCACTCATAGGAGAGGACGCCCCGGCGTTTGAGGCCGAGACGACACAAGGAAAGATCAGCTTTCCAGCTGACTACAAAGGCAAGTGGGTCATCTTATTCAGTCACCCTGCGGACTTTACCCCCGTCTGCACCACAGAGTTTATGATGTTCGCCAAGATAGAGCCGGAACTGAAGGCTTTGAACTGCGAACTGATTGGACTCTCTATTGACAGCACCTACAGCCATATTGCCTGGCTGAGAACAATCAAAGAGAAGATCAAGTTCCAGGGTATGGAGAACGTTGAGATCACCTACCCTGTGATCAGCGACATCAAAATGGACGTCGCGAGCAAGTATGGGATGGTTCAGCCGAAGGCTAACAACACCCAGGCTGTTCGCGCTGTCTTCTTCATCGACCCACAGGCAAAGATCAGAGCATTGGTCTACTATCCGCTATCGAACGGTCGCAACTTCAACGAGATCAAACGACTGCTGATTGCGATGCAGACATCAGATGCTGAGAGTTGCGCAACCCCTGCCGACTGGCATCCGGGAGACGATGTAATCGTTCCTCCTCCGGGGTCGTGTGGTTTGGCTAAGGAGCGCGTTGAGAAGGCCGGCGATGGCTACTATTGCCTGGACTGGTTCATGTGCTTCAAGAGTCTGCCGAAGAAGTAGACGCAACTAGTTACACCGAAAGCCCCACTAATTGCAATTAGTGGGGCTTTCATTTTTACGGGTTCTCCTCGGAAAACACTGCTGGCATAATGCCAAAACCCAATTGTCCAAAAAGGTCGAGAGAGGGTCGGTCGACCTTTGGCTGATCAATTCCTCTTAAGTACAGTTAGCTACGCACTACCGTTGCGACAATGATAGCTATATTATCTGAATCCGGCGATTCGGCAATCGACTCTGCCAGGTTCAAGCACGCGTTGCCACTGCTGTCCGAGATCAGTGCTTCTCTGATGGCATCGTTTGATACAACATCTGTCAATCCATCGCTGCAAAGCAAGACTGTATCGCCTTCGTAGAGCGGATAACTGATTGGTTCAACCGGAAGTATCGGCTGCCAGCCTATGGCGCGGTTGACTTCGGTGATTCCGCCGTCGCGTTTAATCCATTCGTCTTCTGTGAGTTGCGTCAGCTCCCCTTCGTGCAGAAGATAAGCTCGGCTATCCCCGATAGATATCACGTGCAACGCATCGTAGGTCAGTGCAGCGGCGACACACGTTGTGCCCATGCCGTGTAGGTTCTTGTCGTCGAGCTGCGTCTGAAAGACCATCGCGTTGGACTTCTGCACTGCATAGCGAAGCAGATGTGGGACATCGGACACCATAGAGCTTGCAATAGCGCAACTGGCTGCAAAGACATCAGCAACGGTTTTCACTGCCAAAGCACTGGCAGTTGCACCGGTGCCCAGGCCGCCAATACCATCCGCCAGGGTGAGAAGCCCAAGTGTTCCGCACGGGGATTGATCACCAACCAGCGCTAGGTAGTGATCTTCATTTATTGCTCTTGATCCTCTGAACGTCGAAGAGTTGGCTACAACGTGGAGCATTTCGCTCACATGTTCTTTTCTGGAGGTCATAGTTCGGCCTTCCTGTATCATTGCCATACGTATCAGATATACCACATATTGAGTGAAAATTTGACTGTCCTTTTTGCAATCGGCCTCAGAACACACAATAAACAGCTATTTGAGGTTAAAGCACCTCTTAACAAGGTTGTCAGTACGCTTTCGGGCAGTCCTTCTGCGCCTGTTATAGCAGAGGGACTATGTCCCCTTTTTTGCAAAGGGAAAATGTCCCCT
>CAZCCV010000045.1:0-14363 GCA_964497515.1 uncultured bacterium
CCATTACTGCACCACTATACACAACTGATTTTACACACAAAAAGAATACGCTACCCAAAGAAATCACGTTGAAAGCCCTTTCATCAGTTGTTCACGAGATTCCCATTCCGTTTGACACCGAGGCGTCTCTATGGTAAGATTGTTCAGCAGATTTGCACATACTGACGGATGGATTACGGGGAACAACGCAGGACTGATTTGCTATCAGTGTGGATGGTTCCCCTTTGTTTCGTTCGGTCTTATTTCCAGCGGCACTAGTCGTCCGGCTTGGTGCATCGGAGTAATTATTATGGGATGGCTTACCACTGTTTTTAACGCGAACGAGCGTGAGATAAAGAAGTTCAGAAAGATTGTCGATGGAATCAACGCGCTGGAGCCTTCAATGCAAGCGCTTTCCGATGATGAGCTGAGAGGCAAGACAGATGAGTTCCGCGAACGCCTGAAGGCGGGCGAAACGCTGGATGACATCCTTCCGGAGGCTTTTGCAGTTGTAAGGGAGGCTGGTTGCCGCACTTTTGGTGCGGATAGAGCCAGGCACTTCGATGTGCAGATGATCGGCGGTATTGTTCTTCATCAGGGACGCATTGCTGAGATGAGAACTGGTGAAGGTAAGACTCTTACGGCTACTCTTTCACTTTATCTAAATGCACTCGAAGGGAAGGGCGCACACCTTGTTACAGTAAACGACTTCCTCGCTAAGCGTGACGCCCGTTGGTATGGTCCTATATACAACTTCCTGGGGCTGAGTGTAGCTGCAATACAGGGACAGAGTGCTGAAGCAGGGTCGAGTCGCGGGTCATATATATACGATCCCACGTATGAGCCGGAAGACCCCGATGAGTGGATGCATTTAAGGCCGCTCGGTGATGAGAACAACCCTTACGACCCATCCAACAAACGCGGCAGAGCGCTAGCGTATCAGGCCGATATCACTTACGGTACTAACAGCGAGTTCGGTTTCGACTATCTTTGGGACAATATGGCTTTCAGCAAGGAAGAACTTGTCCAACGTGAACTCAATTTCGCTATTGTTGACGAGGTCGACAGTATCCTAATCGACGAGGCCAGAACTCCGCTGATCATTTCCGGTCAGGCTCACGAATCGACCGATATGTACTACAAAATGGATCGCGTGATTGCCCGCCTCCGGAAAGAGACCGATTTCACGGTAGATGAAAAAGCGAAGACGGCCATGCTTACCGAAGAAGGGATTCGCAAGGTTGAGGAGTCCTTTGGCTGCGGGAACCTGGCAGATCCAGAGAACCTGGAGCTTATGCAGCATGCCAGTTCTGCTCTCAAGGCTCGTGCGGTGTTCAAGCGCGATGTGGATTATGTAGTAAAAGACGGTCAGGTTCACATAGTGGACGAGTTCACCGGACGGCTTATGTTCGGTCGTCGTTGGAGCGATGGTCTGCATCAGGCGGTAGAGGCTAAAGAAGGTGTCCGGATACAAGAAGAGAACCAGACACTCGCCACAATTACCTATCAGAACTATTTCAGACTCTATAACAAACTTGCTGGTATGACCGGTACCGCGCTCACGGAAGAGGATGAATTCCGAAAAATCTACGCTCTGGACGTCGTTGAGATTCCAACGAACCGGGCTATGATAAGGCGCGACTACGCAGATGTCATCTACAAGAACGAAGAGGCCAAGTTTAGAGGGCTGATAGAAGAGATTCTGAGGCACTACACTCGCCAGCAGCCCATCCTGGTGGGAACAAGATCCATCGAAGTATCCGAGCGGGTGAGCGAACGCCTGATTTCAGAGCGACTCCAGCTACTTGCCGCAACGATAATCCTCAGGCGTAAGCTGGAAGAGACAAAAGGTATCGACAACGAAAAGAAGAGTCAGTACCACGCTCTTATGAACTCAAAGTTCGACGAACTCACGCTCCCGAGACTCACAGGGCTTGCCAAGCATGTTGGAGTTAGCCCGAATATGCTGGACGAGGAGAACATTCTCGCTTTGGGTGCGATTCTGGACATAGCGGAGGATGATCTTCCGGTGCTGGAATCTGCGCTGAAAGATGGCATTGTGCACAACATCCTAAATGCCAAATACCACGAGATGGAAGCGCAGATTATCTCTGAGGCAGGTCGCCAAGGTGCAGTAACAATTGCGACCAACATGGCCGGCCGAGGCGTGGACATCATTTTAGGTGGAAGTGTCGAAGTTGAAGAAGAGTCAACGCCTTCAGAGAGTGCTGAAGATAATACCCTAGAGAGACCCAACACAGCTCGAAACGATTTCGATCCCAGCGCCGCATCGTGGGATTTCCAAACCTGGCTCGATGTAAACAGAGCAAAGTGGGAATCGATGTCGGATGAGGCGAAGGAGGTTGTATATCGCGGTGGTTTGCACATCATAGGAACGGAGCGGCACGAAAGCCGGAGAATCGATAACCAGCTACGCGGGCGTTCGGGACGACAGGGAGACCCGGGTTCAGCCAAGTTCTTTGTTTCACTCGAAGACGAACTATTGCGACTCTTTGGAGATAAAACCCAGTCGCCACTGCTTCGAGGCTGGGCTGAAGACCAGGCGCTAGACTCCAAGTTGCTCTCCCGAATAGTCGAGCGAGCGCAGAAGAAGGTAGAGGTCTACTACTTCGGCATCAGAAAGCACGTTCTCGAATACGATGACGTCATGAATGTTCAGCGCGAGACTATCTACAGTCAGCGTCGCCAGATTCTGGAAGGCGCAGATCTGAGACCCACGATAATCGAGTATCTCAAAGTGAGTATGCAGAACCGCACCGACAACTACTGCAACGAGGCTGTACCTCCGTCCGAGTGGGATACCGACGCGCTTTTCCATTCGGTAAACGAGATTCTTCCGCTGGAGCTTTACGCAAAACCCTCCGATTTTGTTGGTAAAAAGCGCGAGCAGATAATGGAGCTTTTGGTAAGCATCGTGGAGAAGACCTATCGCGACAAAGAGCAGGAGGTTGGCGAGTCTAATATGCGCGATATTGAGCGCCACCTCACCCTGCAGCTCATAAATAGCAAATGGATGGATCACTTAGAGGGGATGGACTACCTGCGCGAGGGCATTTCACTTCGTGGCTACGCACAACAGGATCCGCTTGTGGCTTACAAAAAAGAAGCCTACGATATGTTTATGGAGACGCAGCACAATATACAAGAAGATATTGTGCGTTGGATGTACCGGGTCCAAATGGCTCAGCCAGAGCAGGAGCGAAGGCCGCGATACCGAAACGTTGTGGAAAGCGGCGCGGGAGATGGCAGCGGGTTGCCGACTGGCGATGGTCAGAAGGTCGCGGCTGTTCGCAGAGGCGGCAAGATCGGTCCGAACGATCCGTGCCCGTGCGGAAGTGGAAAGAAATACAAAAAGTGCCATATGGGCAAGGAGTAGCTTTCGGTTATTCGATGTCCGCTGGATTTGGCTGCATCAGAATACGGAGTGATTTACCATAAGACTCGAAGAAAAAACAATCGAAAGCACCAGCGTTTACAATGGGAGAATCGTCAACCTTCGCATCGACACTGTCCAACTCCCAGATGGCCGGCACGCCAGGCGCGAGGTGATAGAGCACAAGGGTTCAGTAGCTATTGTTCCTGTTCTCGATGAAGATCAGATTGTTATGGTCAAGCAGTTTCGCCAGCCGACAGGGAAGGTACTGCTCGAGATCCCAGCAGGAACACTCGACCGAGCCGAATCCGCAGAAGAGTGTGCGCGCCGTGAGCTGACTGAAGAGACTGGTTATGCTTGCGGCAAAATCTCGCTTATGTTCAGCACGTATCTTTCTCCAGGCTATTCCAATGAGATGATGCATACGTTCCTCGCAACTGAGCTCACACCTGCTTCAGCCGAATTGGACGATGATGAGTTCGTTGAGATAGTCACCGTTAAGCTCGAAAACGCTGTGGATATGATCCAGCGAGGCGAAATCGAGGATGCCAAGACCGTCTGTGGCCTGCTTATGGCTCAGCGCATAATGAACGGACGCTTTCAGAAAGCAGATCAGTAACACTCTGTCCCAACCACAATATTCAGGAAACGATATGGCACAATGTTGATATCTGAATACGGCGGCGAGAACGCAGTCATTAAGTTAATCGAGCATCTGTATCAGGGTGGCAACGATCCTCGAGTTGTAGTTGGGTATGGCGACGACGGTGCTGTAATTCGAACAGGTGGCGAACGCCTGCTGATAGTTACAACCGACCTTCTGGCAGAGAACACTCACTTCAGACAGGATACCATCGACCCCTATTCGCTCGGATGGAAGTCAGTAGCGGTAAACATCAGTGATATTGCAGCGATGGGAGGCGAACCGACCTGGGCGTTTGTTTCCCTCGCTCTTCCTGATATGGCAATAGAGCATGTGGAGCAACTCTACTGCGGGATGAACGACATATCATCCCAATTTGGCAGCTGGATTATTGGAGGCGACACAAACCGGGTGGATGGCAGCATTGTAATCAATCTCACTCAGTTGGGAGAGGTTGAAGAACACAGGGTAGCACTTCGCAGCAAAGCAATGCCGGGGGATCGCATTCTGGTAACAGGTACGCTAGGTGATTCCCTTGCAGGTTATCGGCTGCTCGAACAGTTGGGTCGCGAGAATGCGCTATCGAGCCATCCTAAGCTGGTTGAGCGTCACATACGGCCGGTTCCAAGGGTTCGCGAAGCCCGTGCGGCAAGCAATAGAGGTCTAATTCGCGCTATGATGGACATCTCGGACGGTTTGGCTATCGATCTTGGCAAAATGTGTGCCGCAAGTGGTGTTGGTGCGCGTGTCTATGCGGAGAATCTGCCAACAAGTGCTGAACTGAAGACCGCATCAGCCGTGCTCAATGCTGACCACACCGGTCTCGCAGCATCTGGAGGAGAAGACTACGAGCTCCTCATTGCCGCTGCAGAAGAAGACGTCGCAGTAATTCGTGAAGTGATCGAAAGTGCCACCGGCACTGATGTTACAGTCATTGGCGAGTTCGTTAGCGACAACTCTATTCAGATGGTAATGGCCGATGGCCAAGAGCTGAACCTAGAGCCAGGATGGACACATTTCGAGGATGCCAGCTGATGAGTGGTAGAGTCTGCAGAGAGCGAAGCAGAGAGAGGTTTATCCTCAAATGCTGATTGTCCGCACCAATAAGCAGGAAGAGACGATGGCCTTTGGCGAGGCTCTGGGAGATGCCCTCGGTGCTGGTGATGTAATTGCCCTTTATGGCGATCTTGGCGCTGGCAAGACTACAATGACCAAGGGTATTGCTCGGGGTTTGGCTGTTACGGACGACGTCCACAGCCCAACATTCACACTGATTCACGAACACCCAGGCCGTATTCCGTTCTATCATGTGGATCTTTACAGGCTGACTGGCGATGAGGATGCGCAATTTCTTGGTCTGGAGGATTATCTCTACGGTGACGGGATTACGGTGGTTGAGTGGGCTGACCGCGCGCCCTCACTCCTTCCTCCCGAACGAGTCGAAATCACTCTCCTGTTTACAGATAACGACCGCAGAGAGCTTCAAATCGCAGCCACTTCTCGGCGGTTGGAGGATATAATCAAATCGGTGGTAACAGATGCTGGTGCTTGCGATTGACACATCCGGAGACGTCTCCGGAATAGCCCTTGCTAACGAAAAGCAGACAATTAGTGAACTTCACGTGCTGCACAGGATGGATCTTCTGCGGCGTTTAATGCCAAATATAGATTATCTGTTGAAAGATGCAAAGAAGACACGCTCCGACCTCGAAGGTATTGTAATCTCGTTAGGTCCTGGTTCATTTACCGGTTTGAGGATAGGTATGGCTGCCGCAAAGTCTATGTCGCAAGTGTTGCATCTGCCGATAGTCGGCATATCCACATTGGATGTCCTAGCACATTCTGCAACGGCAGCAAACCCAAAGTCGATCGCTGCACTTATCCACGCTCGTTTAAATGAGGTATTCTGGGCTCTCTATCGTAACGAGAGCGGCACAATCGAACGATTGACTGAAGATGCCGTTTCCACAGTAGAAGAAATGATCAGCCGAGCGCGTGCGGAAGAGTCTGTTGTATTCTGTGGCGATGGTGCAGAGCGAAATCGGGCGTTTCTCGAAGCGCAGTTTGGGTTATCTTCGGTGCTGGATGAATGGTACAATTGGCCGCGTGCTGCAGTGCTGGCAAAGCTGGGCATCCGGAGACTTCTGGCTGGTCACTCTGATGATCTCTTTCAACTGGAGCCGGAATACGTCCGCAAACCGACTCCAGTCATTCGCTTGGAAGCTGCCGAAAACTCCTAACTACAGCACGTGTGTTGCGATAAGTGTCAGAATAACGGCTCCGAGAGCTATTCGATACCACACGAACAGGCTGAGGCTGTGGCGGCGTAGGAAACCGAGCAAAAACCGAATTACCAGCATTCCAACAACGGCAGAAGTGACTACGCCCACTACAAACGAAGGCATAGCCTCTGCAGTAATGTTGCCGTGCAACAGATCTTTTGCAGCAAGCCCCGCAAAACCGATGAAAACCGGTGTCGATAGCAAAAACGAGTATCGCGCGGCAGCGTCTCTTTCAAGTCCAAGGAATCTTCCAGCACTTATCGTAGCGCCAGACCTCGATACGCCCCACACAACCGCCGCCGCCTGAGCGCATCCAATTATCAAATAGTCTTTGAACTTCATATCGCCGAGCTTCCGTGAGCATTTGCTCCCTCTATTGTCGGCGAAATAGATGACTATACCGACCACGATCAGCATGGTAGCGATAACCAGCATAACTTGGGTGTTCAGATTTGGGTTTGTTTCGATAGAATCGGAGATGTCTTTAACTGCCAGCCCAACAATTCCTGCGGGGATACACCCGAGCACTATTCCCCAAAACAATCCGCGGGGATACTTGTCACTAGCGTCCACCTTCCCAAAGGTAGACCTCAGCACAACAACCCAGTCTTTCCAGAAGTATAGAAGAAGCGCCAGTAGTGTTCCGGCGTGAAGTGCAGCATCGAAAACAACGCCCCCATCAGGCCATCCGAAGAACCTGGGAATCAGCCTCAGATGGGCGGTGCTGCTGACAGGCAAGAATTCAGTGAGCCCTTGCGCGACTCCCATAGCGATTGCCTGCCACACATTCAAAACATCAGACAACTATGCTTGCTCCGTTCTAGCCAATCCTGGTTCGGCCTCCTGCTCCAGTTTCAGTTCATTCGATTTTCCATTTCGTGGCCGAACCACGTAAAGGTTTATCATCTCGCGGATTATCGCTGCGATTGGCGCTGCAAGGAACATACCGAGCAGACCGAACAGCTCCGCACCTATTAGAAGAACAATCAGTATAACCGCTGGATGCAGCTTCATTCTGTCGCCAATTAGAATCGGCATAATAAACTTGCTCTCGGCAAAATGCATCACAGTCACGAAAATCAGCATCAGAATCCCGAGGTTCATCGACTGCAGCGCAGCGAGGATACAAATCGGAATGCCTGATATAACCGGGCCAATGACTGGTATAGCTCTGGTTACGCCGGCGAGCACTGCGAGCACCAATGCATATTTGATACCGGTCAAACTCAACACAATCCAGGTGAGCACGCCGGCAATAAGACAAAGCACCAATTGGCCTAGCACATAGCTCTGCAGAATCTGGCTGATCTCGTTAGATATGCGAACTGCATCCCGCATATGCCGGGTAGGCAGAAGAGCAACAAACTCCTTTTTCAGTGAGCGGCTGTCCAGAACAAAATAGAACGCCAACACCGGAATCATCACTAGCTCCAGCACGCTTCTGACCCAGGATGTTGTTCCTTCAATCACTCGCGAGCCGAACTTGGCAATACTGGTGCCGACGCTGCGAAAATCCTGTTTGCCCAGGAATTTCTGCATATCCTCAGGTACGTTTGCTTTGTACCACTTGGTTATCGCTTCCAGTCTTTCATCGGATTGGCTGGCATAATCGTTCAATTGAACAAGGAAGTGTTGCGCCTCTTGGCCGAATGGAGTGATCAGGAGTTTGACTACAATAAACGAGATAGAGAGAAAACCGATAAACACCAGAGTTGTTGCAATAAGCCGCTGCGTTCGTCTAGATGATAGCACCCTCGGGCGGCACAGCACTTCCACTGCTGGAATGAGCAGATAGGCGAGCATCGCTGCGAGTACTATCGTAATAAGCACACTGCGCACACGCCAGGTGAGGTACACCAGCAGTGCTGCAAGCACAATACGAACAAGTAGATTCCAGATGACGTTTAAGGTCGACTCTGATTTTACTCTCACGTTTTCGCCTCGAAGTAGTCGAAGACTGCTCTGCTGATTCTTTCAGATGCGTGGCCATCCCCATATGGGCTCGCCACTTTTGCCATCCGTTCGTATTCAGCCTTGTCTTCCAGCAGCCTGCTGGCCTCCGATACAATCTTGTTAATGTCGGTTCCCACCAGTTTGGCAGTGCCAGCTGCTATGCCTTCAGGACGTTCCGTTGTCTCTCTCATTACCAGCACCGGTTTTCCAAGTGCAGGGCCTTCTTCCTGCACCCCGCCGGAGTCGGTGAGAATCAAGTGTGCAGCTTTCATCAAATGGACAAACGGCACGTAATCCGGCGGTTCGATAAGTCTCACTCGCTGAACACCTGTCAGTTCCGGGACCACCACTTCGCGCACAATCGGATTTTTGTGAAGCGAGAACACAACCTCGGTATCCGCGTGTGCGCTTACAATCTCTTTCACAGCCCGGCAGATGTCCCTCATAGGCTCGCCCCAGTTCTCTCTACGGTGGCTCGTAACCAGTATCAACCTTCGACCGCCAGATACTGCACTAGCGAGCTCCTCATCATCAAATCTGTGCGGTTTAGCTGCCACATAAAGCAGTGCGTCGATTACGGTGTTCCCCGTCATAAAAATCATTCTGGGATCGACTCCCGCACGAATGAGGTTCTCTTGTGCATCCGGTGTCGGAGCAAAATGCAGGTCTGCCAGCAAGCCGGTCAGTCGGCGGTTCATCTCTTCAGGGAACGGATTGTATTTGTTCTCAGTTCTAAGCCCGGCTTCGACGTGTCCGAATGCTACCTTATGGTAAAACGCTGCGAGGCTGGCTACAAAGGTGGTAGTTGTGTCCCCTTGAGCAATAATTATATCCGGCTTAAAGCCATCGATTATCGGATCCAGACCTTCCAGCGCCCGGCTTGTCATTCCAGAAATGGACTGTCTATCCCGCATTATGGCAAGATCGCGATCCGGGATTATACCGAAAACCGAAAGCACTTGGTCGAGCATCTCTCTGTGCTGCCCTGTTACGGTAACCAGCAGTTCTGCTCTTTCCTTCTGTCGCGCAAACTCCAGCACTACCGGAGCCATTTTAATAGCATCCGGTCTCGTCCCAAAAACCGTCAAAATCCTTAATCGTCTATCTGCCATTTATCTTCCGTACCAAAACATCATCAGTCCAACAGCAGAAAACGCTGCTGTAACGAGATATATCACCCAAATCGCCTGTCTCTGAGTGAACCCTCTATCGAGTAGTCTGTGGTGAACGTGGCTTTTGTCTGCGCCGGACATCTTTTTGCCCGAAAGCGCTCGTTTTGCTATGACGAAGGTTGTATCAAGTATGGGCAGTGCAAAAATCAGCATCGGTACTGCAATAGCCACAAATGCTACAACCTTAAAGGCGCCAATTACCGATGCCGAAGCGATAACGAACCCCATAAACCAAGCACCTATTGTCCCCATAAACACTTTTGCGGGTGGATAGTTGAACCTGAGGAATCCTATACTTGCGCCAAGAAGCGCAGCGCAGAATATTCGCACCGTAACGAAAGCGTGGATCAATTGTTTATGATGCCCCGCAAAAGCTCTCTCAGTCTCCCATGAAAAGTTCAGAGTGCGAAAAGTCATAATCAGCAGTGTTGCCGCAGCTATTGCACAGATCCCTGCTGCGAGTCCGTCAATCCCGTCCATCAGGTCAACTGTCTTGGTCAGGCCAAAGACCCATATCAACGTAACCGGAATCGATACCCAGCGCAGCCACAAAAGACCGCCGGCTCCATCACTAATGTAGGCAATCTTTACACCGAAGAGTATCAGCACAGTGGCGCCAGCGACTATTGCAAGGGTTTGTATGGCGGGGGACATATCATACTTGTCGTCCAGAAGTCCGGCGATGGCAATTACGCTGCTTCCGATCAAGACACCAAGCACCTGCGAGTCAAAACCGATAGATGGATGCCAGGCTACAGTCAGAATTGTCGATGCCACAAACGCGAAGTAAATCGCAAGTCCGCCCCCCCTTGGTGTTGGTGTGGTATGAACTCTGCGTTCGTCTGGGTGGTCAATAACCCGGCATCTGCGTGCCAGCTTCATAACTAGCGGCGTCAAGACGTACGCAAGTATCAGTGCCGGGAAGAATGCCAAAAGCGCTGTCTTCAATTACTCAGATTCCTCCGCGTCTCTCCAAAAACGCACCAACTCGATACCAGCCTCGTTCAGAATATCCCGGGCAGACTGATCAGGATAGTGTCCCTCAAAGACCACGCGTTTGATGCCGGCGTTAATAACTGTCTTGGCGCACAGAATGCAGGGTTGATGTGTGCAGTAAAGTGTGGAGCCTTTTGTGGAAATGCCGTGCAGAGCCGCCTGAATAATCGCATTCTGTTCAGCGTGGAGCGCCCTGCAGATTTCATGCCTTGTACCAGATGGAATTCCGAGTTCGTCGCGCAGGCACCCGAGTTCCAGGCAGTGTGCAAGTCCACTAGGCGCTCCGTTGTAGCCAGTTGTAAGAATCTGTTTGTCCTTCACAATAACGGCCCCAATATGACGGCGAAGACAAGTCGATCGCTTCGCCACGACGTGGGCAATCTCCAGGAAGTATTCATCCCAGTCGGGCCGATTGTGAACAACCAATACTATCCTCCGTAAATCGGGAACCTGTGACAGAGGCTGCTTACCCCAGCTCTAACCTGTTCCTTGATCTGTTCATCATCCGGGTTAGAGAGTGCAGTCGAGATAAGTTCAGCGATAATATCCATCTCGGCCTCACCCATACCTCTTGTAGTAGTTGCGGGTGCGCCAATCCTAATCCCACTGGTAACAAACGGCTTTTCGGTGTCGAAGGGGATCATATTCTTGTTGACGACTATTCCCACTTCCTCGAGCACAGCCTGAGCGCGTTTGCCTGTCATTTGCTTGCTTGTGAGGTCGATCAGCATCAGGTGGGTATCGGTGCCGCCTGCTACCAGTCTGTAGCCTCGCGCAGAAAGTGCTGATGCCAGCGTTTTGGCATTTGCAATCACCTGCTGCTGGTAGCGCTTGAAGTCTGGTGTCATAGCCTCTTTGAAGCACACAGCTTTTGCCGCGATGACGTGCATTAATGGGCCACCCTGCATACCGGGGAAGACCGTTTTATCTATCTTCTCGCCCAGTTCGCTAGTAGATAGGATCATCCCAGCTCTGGGCCCGCGGAGTGTTTTATGTGTCGTGCTCGTCACAATGTGCGCATGCGGCACTGGGTTTGGATGAACTCCCGCAGCAACCAGCCCTGCAATGTGTGCCATATCGACCATAAAAAGTGCTCCGACCTCATCCGCGATACTGCGCATCTCAGCGAAGTCGATAAATCTGGGATACACCGATGCTCCAGTAACCAGAATCTTCGGCTTGCACTCTCTAGCCAGTTGCCGGACGTTGTCATAGTTCAAGACCTCTGTGTCAGGATCTACGCCGTAATGAACGGCATTATACATTCTGCCAGAGAAGTTTACCGGACTGCCGTGAGTGAGGTGTCCGCCGTGTGCCAGATCGAGTGCCAAGTATGTGTCGCCAGGCTGCATAAAAGCGAAATAGGCTGCCATATTGGCAATAGCACCCGAATGAGGCTGAACGTTGGCGTGTTCAGCTCCGAAAAGCTCCTTTGCGCGCTCGATTGCAAGCGTCTCAACTCTGTCAACGTGTTCGCAGCCACCATAGTATCGTTTACCGGGGTAGCCTTCCGCATACTTATTGGTCAGCACCGAACCCTGTGTTTCGAGTACCGCTCGGCTCACATAGTTTTCCGAAGCGATCAACACGAGCTTTTCATGCTGCCGCCTCTCCTCGAGCTTTATGGTCTCGGATACTTCCGGATCCGCTTCAGAAAGGGTGAGCGACATTGCATCAACCCACGAATGGATATCTACAGCACACAACTGATTAGCCTCCTTGTCCAGTGGGCGGCTCCATCATATCGACCCTGCGCGCGTGCCGCGAATTGGGATCGAATCTTGCTGCCAGCCACACCAGAACCAACTCCTTTGCAAGCTCCACGCCGAGCGTGCGTCCGCCTAATGCCAGTACATTAGCGTTATTGTGTTCTACCGACATTCTCGTCGAATAATGCTCCGAACACAGAGCAGCACGAATACCACGCACTTTGTTTGCTGTTATACACATACCCAGTCCGGTGCCACAAATAAGAATTCCTCTGTCAAATTGGCCGCTCGCAACAGCCTTGGCCACAGCTATTGCCTTCTCCGGATAGTCTACTGACTGCTCAGAAAAGGCGCCGAAGTCTTTGAATTCGTAGTCGTGCTGTTTCAGCAGTTCGCAGAGTTCCTCCTTGAGGGCGAAACCGGCGTGATCGGAGCCAAGTGCAATTAACAAATACCTATACCTGCCGATTAGTGGTTTTTGAAGCTTCGCGCTGCCGCAATTATACCGCCCGGGCAGCGGCTATGTAAAGGAGGCAAGCATCTTCAGAAGCAGGATACGACAATAGGGGCAAGTGCAGCTACAGACTTCCACTTGCCCCTTCAGATCAATCGTTGTCGTGGAATATGAAGCTCCCGTCCGAATACTTTCCTGTGCTCTGCTGAGCGAGTCCAGGCACTGCTTTTACGTGCCCATCTAGGAATACGGCGTTTGCGCGACCATTGTGCCGGTTGGCAGAGAGGTCTACACCATAGAATATTTGGTCGTTGATATTCTGTTCGGGCATGGTTGCGAGTCTTCTGTCTGTGTTCTGACCTACTAGAGCTATTGTTTTTGATGGGCGCCTGAAGTACGATAGCGGCATTCCATCAGGACCAGTAGCGCTCGGAATAGTCTTGTTAAAACTGGCGGAGTCATCTACATTCAATCCGGGATGCGTGGCGTGCCACGTTATCCAGGTATTTACAGCATAACTGAATGCGAAGTTAGAGCTGGAACTGCCATAGTTGGACATCCGTGTGTCAGACGGGCATCGGCATACGTTTCGGCTGCTTTTCACATAAGGATACAACTGGCCAGTCCGCCATTTCTGATAGCTGAATTCAATAGTGCTCCAGTCTCTTGAAAAAGCACAAAAGGTGATTAGTTTGCCGTTATGGTCATCTGCATACATCAGCACAGCTTTGCCCAGTTGACCCAGATTGCTCGCGCATGATGATTGTCGTGCAGACTCTCTCGCGCCGGCAAACACCGGAAACAAGATGGCTGCCAGCACCGCAATAACGGCAATTACTACCAGGAGTTCGATGAGGGTGAAGCCGTGCTCCTTCTGGCTGTTCATAACTACTTGCATCTCTCTACATTACTGCTGGAAAATATAGGTGCTGTCTGCGTATTTTGCTGTATTCCACTCCAGCATTCCCTTCACTTGTCCGGTATGCCCATCGAGAAACACGACATTAGCCATTCCGAGGTGTCTGCTGCCAGTTCGATCTGACCAAATAAACATCTGATCGTTGACGCTAATGGAGTAGGCGTTCGGGTCGGTGTTTTCGTCGACAATGGCTATTGTCTTACGGGTTTGGGTGAGCGCACTCATCGGAAACCCGTCTACATCCGCCAGATCGCGCGCATACGTAGTATTTCCCGTGTTGGGTGGAGGGAGTAGATCTGGGAGAGCCGCCCAGGTAATCCATCCGTTTATGGTGTAGCTGTAAAGAAAACTATTGGTCTTCCGCATATCTCCCGGACACTTCATCACAGCTTTCGACTTTCCCAAATACGGATACAGGGCACCAGACTTGAACTGGCCATTCACGTTCAATAAGTCAACGCTGAAGGCATTCATTGCAGGGAGTTTTCCACTGTTGTCATCTGCATACATCAACATTGCGTGAACCAACTGCCGCTGATTGTTCGAGCACTTTGTCCTCTTGGCAGATTCTTTTGCTGATGTGAACACCGGAAACAGAATACTTGCGAGTATTGCGATAATAGCAATCACCACCAGAAGCTCGATCAGGGTGAAGCCACCTTTCTTTCCGCCCATCATCTTCAATCAACCTCCCCAGACAATAGTTGTATTATCCTTGGAGCCTCGGATAGTCCGCATCGCGGCGATTCTATGTCCACTTACATTATAGCTAGTTTTCCCAAGAAATGGTATTAACAGTATTGTTGCGGGGTGCGTGTCAAAGTTACGGAAAAAGGGGAGGCTGAAAAAAGATTGGAATACT
>CAZCCV010000046.1:0-12682 GCA_964497515.1 uncultured bacterium
CCATTACTGCACCACTATACACAACTGATTTTACACACAAAAAGAATACGCTACCATTTCCAAATGCGCCGGTTGACATTATGCCCGGCTGAAAGCTAGAATTGATAGGTATGGTCAGCCTGGTCGGATCTATCCGGACCGGGCTGTACGTGCAAATGGTTATTACGTCTCGGGTGTAATTATCCCGAACGATGTCGACGCGGTCCTGTGGTAAGGACCACCTACAGCAAGGAGGGACAAAGTGGCAGTTAAGGTTGGAATCAACGGATTCGGCAGGATAGGCAGGCTTTCCGCTCGCGCGATCATGCAGAAGTATCCTAAGGATATCGAGATCGTAGCGATCAACGACCTGTTCGACTCTAAAACCAACGCGCATCTGTTCAAGTATGACACCAACTACGGCACCTGGCCGGGTGAGGTGAAAGCCGACGGCGACACCATCATAGTCGACGGCAGGAAGATCAAGATCTTTGCGAAGAAGAACCCTGCTGACATTCCGTGGCAGGAATACGGGGTAGACATTGTCATAGAGGGCACTGGTATTTTCACCGATGGCAAAGGCGACCCCAAGAATGGAAAGCCGGGCGCATCGGCTCACCTTCACGACACCGTGAAGAAGGTTATCATTACAGCCCCAGCCAAGAACGAGGACGTTACCATCGTTATGGGTGTGAACGAGAACAAGTATGATCCTTCGAAGCACAATATTGTCTCGAACGCATCGTGCACGACCAACTGCCTCGCTCCGTTCGCCAAAGTCCTGAATGACAAATTTGGGATCGTAGATGGGTTTATGACCACGGTACACGCATACACCAACGACCAGAAGACCGCCGACCAGGCTCACAAGGATCTGCGAAGAGCTCGCGCCGCTGCGATGAACATCATCCCGACGACGACTGGCGCTGCAAAGGCGATTTCACTGGTCATTCCTGAACTGAAGGGCAAGCTGCACGGCTATGCGCTTCGCGTTCCGGTGTCGACCGTCTCCTGCGTAGACCTCACAGTCAACCTTAACAATGCAACCACCGTTGAGGAAATCAATGCCGCTATGAAGGCTGCTGCTGAAGGACCGATGAAGGGCTTTCTCGGCTACACCGAGGATCCGGTTGTCTCCTCAGACTTCAGAGGAAGTCACTTCAGCTCAATCTTCGACGGTCTGGCTACAATGATGCTCGGCGACAAGTTTGCAAAGGTTCTGTCCTGGTACGACAATGAGTGGGCGTACTCCGAGAGAGTTGGAGACCTCATCGATTTCTTCGTGAAAAAGGGACTGTAGACTGGTTCAGAGTCATTTGTGATGAGTGATGAGGGTGGTGTTCTCTATTGCCCCCATCACTCATTGCGCATACTGATACTGAGGGACTGCAATGAATAAGAAGACCATCAAAGACATCGACGTTGCAGGAAAGCGAACGCTCTGTCGCGTTGATTTCAACGTTCCCTTCGACGAGAACAAGAATATTACAGACGATCGCAGAATCGCGGCCGCACTTCCGACAATCAAGTATCTGCTCGATCAGGGTGCAAAAGTTGTACTCGCTTCGCACCTCGGACGGCCGAAAGGCACGCCGAATGTTAAGTTCACTCTGACTCCTGTTGCCGAAAGGCTCGAAATGCTGCTTGGAGTGCCCGTAACTAAGATGGGCGATTGCGTGGGCGAGATGGTGCAGGGAGCAGTAGAGGGAATGCCGGTTGGAAGTGTTGTTCTCCTCGAAAACGTTCGCTTCTATGCTGAGGAAGAGAAGAACGATCCGCAGTTTGCAAAGCAGTTGGCTTCTTTGGGAGAGGTTTTTGTAAACGACGCTTTTGGGACAGCCCACAGAGCACACGCCTCAACCGAGGGTGTCACGCATCATCTGCCGTCGGTAGCCGGATTCCTTATGCAAAAGGAACTCGACTACCTCGGAAGTGTAGTTGCCAACCCGAAACGCCCGTTTGTGGCGATCCTGGGTGGGGCAAAGGTTGCCGGCAAGATTCCTGTAATCGATAACCTTCTCGAAAAAGTCGATACGCTCATAATCGGCGGTGGAATGCTCTTTACGTTCCTCAAAGCTCAGGGACACGAGATCGGCAAATCGCTCCTCGACCAGGAAGGACTTGCGCTTGCAGAACAGGCTATGGAAAAAGCGAAGGCTAAAGGCGTGAAGCTGTTGCTGCCGGATGATGTGGTAGTTGCAGCTGAGTTCAAAGCCGAAGCCGAGAGCAAGGTAGTTTCTGTAGATCAGATTCCCGCCGAGTGGATCGGTATGGATATCGGGCCTAAGACTATCGAAGCGTATTCCTGCGCAGTTAGAGAAGCAAAGACTATCGTATGGAATGGCCCGATGGGCGTTTTTGAGATGCCGAAGTTCGCAGTGGGCACAAAAGCAATCGCAATAGCTATGGCCGAATCCGGAGCTACAACAATCGTGGGTGGAGGCGACTCTGCAGCGGCTGTTGAACAGATGGGTCTGGCAGAAAAGATGAGTCACGTATCGACCGGTGGCGGTGCGTCCCTCGAGTTCCTGGAGGGCAAAACACTCCCCGGCGTCGCGGCGCTGATGGATAAGTAGGATATAATGCCAAGAATACCAATAATCGCAGGTAACTGGAAAATGCACAAAACCGTCCTCGAGGCGGTTGAGCTTACAAATGCCATAATTGACAAGGTGGAAGATGTAACCGGCGTTGAAGCTGTGGTCTGCCCACCATTCACGGCACTTTGGGCAGTGCGGCAGGCTCTGGCAGACACAAATGTAGAGCTTGGTGCGCAGAACATATTCTGGGAGGAAAAAGGCGCGTGGACCAGCCAGATTGCTCCTGGAATGCTCAAGGATGTAGGCTGCAAATATGTAATAATCGGTCACTCCGAGACCCGAGGACGCTTCGGAACGGTAGATGCTGAGCTCGAAAAATCGCTGAATTACTTTGCCGAGACCGATCAGACCATTAACAAGAAGGCTAAGACCGCCTTTGCGGCAGGGATCACTCCGATTGTCTGTTGTGGCGAGATGCTCGAAGAGCGAAAAGCCGGAAAGACGGACGAAGTCATAGCCGGACAGATTCGCGTCGATATAGCCGGACTTACACCCGAGCAGGTTAGGCAGCTTGTCATAGCTTACGAGCCCGTATGGGCAATCGGAACCGGTGAGGTTTGCGACTCTGACGAAGCTAACCGCGTATGTGGGATGATAAGAGGCGTTGTAAAAGAGATGTATGGCGCCGAGGCTGCTGAAGCTGTGAGAATTCAGTACGGCGGAAGCGTTAAGCCCGATAACGCGGCAGAACTGTTGGCTAAGTCGGACATCGACGGCGCACTGGTCGGCGGAGCAAGTCTGAAGGCCGAGGATTTTGTAGCGATAGTAAAAGCTGCACTGTAGAATCCAATCCACTTCAAAGAACAAAAGGCCGGAGGTTATCAGACCTCCGGCCTTATTCTATGCAATCCGATCAACTCCCGGTTGGTTACAGTTTGGCAGTCTCATCCGCCAGCCGATCAATCATTGCGTGGTACTGCTCGTGCACTCCCGGACCCATCTCCTGTTCTTCTACTTCGTCGAACTGTTTTACGAGAAGCTGGTCGTCTTCTGCAGACATACGCTCTTCTCCCATTGGGTAGAGGATATGGTCTTCCTTCTGGATATGCTGTCTCAGCAGGTCTATATAACGCTCAATCGCAACAGCCATAGTCATTCCCGCCTCTTTATCGCCATCGGCATTCCATTTCTCGAAGTTTTCGGAGGCCTTACGGACATAATCGCGGCCTTCTTCGTGTTCGGTGAGCATTACGTGGATCGGCCCTCGATCGGACGGAAAGCCACGCTCAATCAGAAGAGGGAAGAGTCTATCCTCTTCCTTACCGTGATGGCAGCGGTCGGCAAAGTTGCGAATGAAGTCGATCCCGTCGGCAAAAATCTGCGGCGGGACGGCTTTTCCGTGTCTTAATGCGTGAGCGGCACGGTCGAGCGAATTAAGTACGCTCTCTATTGCCCTGTGTTCTTTTTTCAGAATATCGGTTGACTCCAAAATTTGGCCTCCTGTTGTGTCAGTGCAGCCGTGATGCATCGATCGAATCCTGAATCTCGGCAGGAGGTGGTTCGTACAGCTTGTCAGTGGGTTCGGGTTCTGGTCCGAACACTCTGGCTGCCAGCGCCTGTCCGAGTGCAAAGGCCAGATACCCTGCTCCTGATGCAAAGGCTCGCCCATGAACGGCCTTTCCAGTGTTAGGGTCGATTGTCTCGCTGGCGATGCCGTCGTCCATTTCGGCTCGTTCCAGAATATCGAGCGCAGCCGCCACTCTTCCAGCCAACAGATCGTTCGCAATGGCTACTACAGACGGATGCCCCTGAGTCGCTTCCCCCGGTACGGCAAAAGGCGCATCGTGAAATGAATCAGGGTTCATAGATGAGTATATCCATTTCGCCGTATTCTTATAGGTGGGAAAGTCGGGTGCGCAGAATTCCAGCCACGAGAGCAGAAGCAGGCTTCCAGAAGGGTCATCCCCTATTTCGTACTCGCCCTTAAGGTCCACCGACAGCGCAAACATCGGCCCGTAAGGTCCGGCAACTACACAGTTATCGAGAATAGCCTGGTGCACATTCTTTGCACGTTGCTTATGCTGCTCACTGCGGTCTAAATCGTGGATCAATTCATACATCCACTCCATATCCTTAAGAACCCTCCAGGCGAGCACGTTGTCGTAAGTCACAATCGGGTGTTTAGCAGGGCGGTTCGAAGGCAGAAGCGTTGTCTCGAAGAGTGCGAAGTCATTCAGCTTCTTTGATCCCAGGATCTTTCGAATACGGTTGATTCCGGTCTGCACACGGTTGTCGAACAGTATTGATATATCGCTTGTGGCACGAACGTACATTGTGAGCGCTCTGATCGGTGCACAGAGTTGATCCAGAGCGAAACCAGATTCCAGCACAACTCCGTCCACAAATCTGCTGTTTACACCAACATTCTGGAGCTGCTTGGTTAGCGCATATTCGATCATTCTGCGCGCCTGCATCGGTTCTATCTGAAGCGCTGCAGGGAGACTCCAAAGCATAGCGTCTCTGTCTCGGTAGCCAGCACTTACCGAATGAGCAGAGCTTCTAGCAGTAAGAAGCACCAATTCTTCGGTATCGAGCGTAAACGCTTCAGAAAAAAAGTAATTATAGAGTGAGTTGCAGTTTAGCACTCTGTTAAGTTTCTTGTTATCGACTTTCAAGCTGTGTTCTGCCAACCACTGTCGCAACTCGGCAAGGAGTGTCTGCCAGGTGTGTTGCTTAAGGTCGGTTGCAGTGCTTATTGCCGATATTTCTTCCGGCCCAAGCCCTACATATAGAGTGACCGTCTGTTCAGCCCCTGGAGCCAGAGTGAGCTTTTTGGACAGTCTGTAGCAGACGCTTTCACCGACTCGGGCAGCTACTTCGCCATCTTCGCAGCAAGTCACCTTCTTTTCGAGATCGCAGTCCGAAGTAATCAGTGTCTCCATTGGTTCTGAAGTGGTGAAAGCGACGGCGAACATAGGAGCAACCGCGCGAAACTCTGCAAACGCCGTGCCCCCGCCCATAGGGCTCACTCCACCCACGCGTTCACCATTAAGTAGTTTTGGAACAGAAATTACGTGTCTGGTGTCTACCCAATGCCCTTGCCATCCGACTTCAATTTCCATAGGATCGGAGGCCAGCGATTCCAGTTCCATCGTCCAAACAAAGCCACGGTGGGCAAGTGCTGCGAATACACGCGACCGAACACACAGATTTCTCTCAGACACAACAAATGTTGGCAGCCAGTGCATCTCGTGCTGCCATTCCGCCTTCGATATGTCTATCTGTTGACCTGCAACAGAAATTAGCGGTTCTAGAAATGGAGTCTCAGCAGTTCCCGTAAGTTCAATCACGGCACGAGAACGCAGAGAGACGAAACTGATATCCAGGATCCCGCTGTTGCGTTTCAGAATATTTGGGAGTGCTACAAACCTGTTTCCAGTAAACAAACGAGGGTCAGTCATAACAAATTACCATCCAAACTCCGCATCACGAAGCCGGAAAGCAGCTTCGGATAGAAATACGTCGCTTTCTGAGGCATTCTTTCGCCTGCTCGAGTCATTTCGAACATCACTTCGAGGTCAATTGGATTCATCAGAAACGCGGCCTGGAACTCGCCAGAATCGACGTCTGCAAACGCCTCTTGCTCGTCGCGCACATAAACCACGTTAGATTGCTGCCGCAGGCGTTCCGCGTCTATGCCGAGCATTCCATCGAGTATCGCTTCGTGCAAGACTATAACATCGAGTCCTTTGCGAGCGTCAGAACCGGAGATACCAAGCTCCGCATTGGGCTTGGGAACGAGCACTTCAGCCTTTCCGTTTCGATACAGCCCTATTGCCCCACCCGCGTTTGCCATATCGGAAGTGAGTCTCTCAGCGTCAGACGGCTTGGCATCAAAGAACGCGCCCAAACGATCATCAAGTGCGCTTAAGACAGCTTCGGGCAGGTGGCGGATGAGTCTGTGCGTCGGCAGGACTACCATATTGTCAGAGTAGGCGTTCACGAGGGTTATCATTACGTAATCGTATGGCTCCATCGCCCCTCTGCTTGGGTTTGCCTCTCTAAGCTCGTCTCTGTAGGCGAGGGACGTCTCGTAACGATGATGGCCATCGGCAATGACAATCTGTTTATCTGAAATAGCGTTGGTAACCGCAGCGATATCCTCGACATTTGAGACGACCCACAGTCGGTGCCGCACTCCCAATGCATCTATTGCCTCCTCTTGAGGCTCCGTTGCAGCAATTCTATCGAGAATCAGGTCGACTGTATATGTTCTGTCGGGATATAGGCCGTATACAGAGTCCAGATTCGCGTTGGTAGCCCGAATCAATTTGGCCAGATCCGACTTTGGCCTAGCTAGAGTGTATTCGTGCGGCAGTATGACTCCTTCGGAGAAATCGTGGAGCTTCACTGCGCCGATAATGCCTCTAATCGTTCGGGGTTTGCCTTGTGCGGTGAAATACTGCTCGTATGCATAGAATACCGGAGCCGAATCTCGCATAAGAGTGCCATCGGCGAGCCAGTCGTGGAAAAACTGGGAAGCGCGCGTGAATCGGTTGGATGATTCATCATCCTCCGGCTTCTCCATCCCGAGGATGAGCCGCACCATATTCTTTGGATGTCTTTTGTGGAGCTGCGCTCTTTCCGCTGGCGAGATCACATCGTATGGCGGACTAGTTGTCTCGTTGGGATTAACGAAGTCTGTATTGTACCTTACTCCTCTAAACGGGATAACCTCGGCCATATCACACTCCTCAGTTTGCTCAGTCATTATAGCATGCAGGAGTCAACGCTGGACTAACTCGTTATCTTAGAAGGTGGAGAATGTAAACCGATAGTGATCTTCTGTGAGTCGACCTATCGAGCGAGTGCGCCAACCAGCCTGATTGTGGCGATACCATCCGAAGTGGAGGCAGATATGTGGTTGCCGTTTACGTTCATTGCCTTTGATGAGCACTTCAGCCTCAGATAGTCGCCTTCCGCGCCTTCGAACGACACCGCCGGGCCTCTCTGATTGAACAGAACCTCAATACGATCGAATCTTCCAGCAGCCAGGAGAATCCATTCGCCTCTCAATCTGATGTAGCTGCCATTATAGACTCCGAACGCCACTAACTGGCCATTGACCTCGCGGACCGCTGCTACACCGCCATCGGATTCAATCTCGTCCGATCCTGCCGTCTCTATGCAAGCTGCATCAGCAAGTCGAATCCAGTCGCACGCACCCTCTCGCACGATTTTGTAAACACTGCCGCACTTTGTGATTCTGGGTGCAGTATTGGTGTATGAAGAGAGAATCGTATCGAAACGGGCGTTTGAGCCGTGGCGCCGTGCAATAGCAACCGGGACAGTCCTTGCTGTGCATTCAGCGGGACATCGCGCGGTAATGAGCATTCCTGGTGCATCCATTGCGAAGTGTGCTGCAAGCCCGACGTCCTCGTTTTCCCATTGCAGGCCATACTGGGTTTTCCCTTCCGCGCTCACTGCAGCGCAGAACATCGGATGCAGTCCATCAGAGCAAGACTTCTTACAGTCGTTGGCTCGTAAGCGGCCTTCGAACCTGAACATCGAATCGTAAGAATGTGGATCATTGCTTTCGAGTGTATCGGACACCACTGTTATATCGCCTGCCATCACAATCCGGCGTCTGTGCGTAACACCAGAATGCACTTCGTCGGTCTCTGCTTCAACTATTTGCAGATACTCTGCAGCGGAGAACTGCTGGAGTGTAATGCCGGCGGTCTCGTTGCGATTTTTGCCATCGACCATCACTGTGTTGTGGCAGGCAGTGCTGCGATAGTACTCGCTCGACCTCGAACCTCTGCCGGGAACTCCGTAGTCAGGGCATATCAACCTGCCAGCCGCAAACAACGTAATCCCCATTTGGTCGCAGTGGTCGCCATTTGGGGGCGATCCAAAGTCCATAGTGACGGTAGACCCCGATTCTCCTCCGTGCCGGAGCAAGCAAACCCCAGCATCCTCCATAACCATCGAATGCAATTTGCGCACACCGGAATGTCTCGGGAGGTCTCTGCCGAGTAGAAGCGCATAGAGGCTGTCACGCTCGAAGCTCTCTTTGCGAAGCAGATGGATCTTGGCTGCAGGATGTTTAGCAAAACCGTAGCCTGTTTTCAGCGTCCACGCGAACAGTGGATCGTGCCATCGACGATATGCGGCTTCGTACAGATGCAATGGAAGCACACAACCGAAACGTCCGTCGTCTATTGAGGGCAGTTCGAACGAAGGATACATCATCTTAAGCGGCACCACGAACATACTCTTCAGATTTCGGTTTTCGCCTGCACTCACGCTGTAGAGGTCGACACCCATTCTACTGTACGCTTCGGCGAGGAATACGAATGCGCTCAACGCCCGAAAATGATCCGCGTCAAGCGAACCGGGGAAAATGCCTTCATCGCCCAGTTCATTCTGCAGAATATGCGCGAAACTATCAATCGCCCAGTGTAGCAAGCCAGCATCTCTGATGGCGCAGCCTATCAACCCCAAAGCGGCGATCTGCCATGCAGCCGCACATCCGGCAGGTTCATTAATTCTGAGTCCGTCAGCAACACGTCGGAACAGGTTCTGCTCTATCGCGTAGCGCTCTAAACGGGTGATTGCCTTGGAGTAGAATATCAGGTCGTACGCCTGAGCAAGCGGTACTGCCCAACGAGCCTCATCCGCAGAGTGAATAGCTATAACACCTTCGGAGATGCCGGATTTCGGTACCGAATAGGTATCGGCATACGCTCTGAGTATCTCGACGGCCTTCTCTGCATATGCGGGGTTGCGTTCTATCTGAAAGACAATAGAGAGTGCCAAGCAATCATTTGCAAGAGATTGGTGTTCGAACCAACGGATTGCCGCATCGTACTTGCCGCCGGTGTAGTTGGTCCCACAGACAGGACACATATATTTGGGTTTCCGGGTGCAATCTGCAGGCAGCGTGAGACAAGAGCCACCATCGCAGAAGAAATCCTCCGCCGACCCACCACGAGCAGGGATGTTTACGCTCTTTTCCAGCCTTCGATTGGCTCTTGCAAGAATCCCTGCTCCGGTAAGCTGAGTGGGATCAGCAGGCGCATCCTGCAGATAAAGACGGCGTTTCCACCCATCTTTGGTCAACCCGCGACGCAGCACACTCATTTCTCTGCTGTCGATAAAAAGAAATGGTCTGGCAGCCGCTGCGAGGGCGCGTGTCAGTTCGTCGTAGCTGGGCACGCCTTCTGGGATTTGTCGCTTGTCGTAATACGTCAAAGTATGCGTCTCCGATGGGCGCATCTGACAAAGCAGATTGAAGCGCAATTGAGAGAGTTGAACAACCGCCGGCCATCGAATTACCAGAAAATGGCGCTTGTATTCCTACGAAGTATATATTTCGCTATGATTGGACAATAATCCTGCGAATATAGGTAAATTAATTTTCATTAAGACGATAGTCGACAGGATGTATGTCGAGGGTGTATTGGCAAGAAGTCTCTGCCCGGGAATAGACAGGGGTTATGTCAGAAAGAACCTGAGTGCTGGGGGTATCGTGGAGCATTTCGATTCCAGCCCATGCAACCAGCAGGGTTAACGCGACGACAACAACCAATGCTTTCACCGAAGCTGCTGCACGTTCTGAGTATTGTTGATGTCGACGCTTTCCTCCCGACTGTGACGAACGCCACGGCGCACAAGCGAGAATAAGCTCTCTATCGTGCCTCATCCGGAGCACAGGGTCTGTTAGCACGCGGCGTGCTTCGATAACACTTTCAAGCCTCAGTTTTGCGTTCGTTAAGCCGGGGTGCAGGTCGGGGTGGCACTCTATAACGCACCTGCGGTATGCGCGGTGTATCTCTTCCTCGCTGGCGTTAGGTTTTACCCCCAGAATCCTGTAGTAGTCCGTGCTCATCGGCTGTTCTCCGCTACTTACTTTCAACCGAATATTAGCAGGCAAAATCGCAATAGTCAAGGTCAACCGATCCGAAAAACCAGCCTACTGGAACCAGGTAATTTTACCGATATTGAACTTGAGTCAGAAATGACCGAGTCCGCTCATCAGGATTTCGGAGGTGACATCGACTACGCTGCCCTGAATGCGCTACACACGTAGCCAGGCAATGCCAGTGATAATGGAACACTCCAACGCCATCCCAGACGGGGATTATAAATTCATATTTGAAACCCTGCAGGATGCTGCGTTCGTTCACGATTCAGAGTCGGGGCAAGTGATTGATGTCAACCAGGCCGCGTGTGACATATTTGGCTATACACGTGAAGAGCTCAGGCATTCAGCCGCCAGCACCTTCTATTTAGATATTCACCCATTCACGATCAACGATGCTATCGAATGGGTTCGAAGAGTAGCGACTGGTGAGGCACTTCTGATTGAGTGGTTAGCCAGACACAAATCCGGACGCCAGATTTGGCTGGAAGTGAGTCTCACAAGTAGCAGATCCGAAAAGAGAGGCTACGTGCTCGCACTGCTTCGAGATATTAGTGCACGAAAAGCCTCTGAAGAAGCCCTCCGCAAGAGTCGAGCGCTCTCTCAGCTCCTTAACGACAACGTAAAGGATGTAATCTGGACAGCAGAAACCGGAGTGGGGATCACTTACGCTACTCGTTCAGCCACCCGATTGACCGGATACACTCCAGACGAGCTAATAGGGCTTAGACCTGAAAAGCTGCTTGCCCCCGAGTCCTGGGAGAAAACCCGGGAGTTCCTGAATCTTGTCGCTTACAAAAAGCACAGCCCGAATGATTGCCGCATTCCTCAGACCATCGAGCTAGAAATAGTCCGCAAAGGCGGTTCGAGAGTCTGGACAGAGAGCACCTTATCTTTTCTAAACGATGGCGACACCGCGAGAGTTGTTGGAATCACCCGCGACATCAGAGAGCGGAAGGCTACGGAAGCACAGCTTCATTTGTTGTGGTCGGCCATCAACGCTACTTCCGATCAGATTGTCATAACCGATGCTTCGGGGAATATAGTCTTCGTAAACCCAGCTTCTGAACGCGAGACAGGGACGACTCTTGAAGAGGTCGTTGGGACTCAGATGTCTTTTACCCAGTCTGATGACAAGAACGCCAGTGGCGAAGAAGAGATGTGGAGCGCAGTGCTCGCAGGCGACACTTGGACAGGCGAAGCGTCTTACTGCCGCGCAGACAACTGCATCGTAACCGAGGATGTCAGCGTCACGCCAGTCAGAAACTCCGCAGGCAAAGTCCGCAATCTGATTGCAATCAAACGCAATATAACAGATAAGAAAGTGTACGAACGCAAGCTCGACTACCTTGCACACCACGATCCACTTACAGGGCTTCCCAATCGTCTGCTATTTGGCCACAGTCTGAACAAGGCTCTGGCTTCCGCCAAGGAGGATGGTTCGTCCTTTGCTGTAATGTTCGTAGACCTGGATCGTTTCAAACTGATAAACGACACTTTAGGGCACAATGCAGGGGATCAGTTGATAAAGCAGGTGGCAGAACGCTTATCCAGTTCTCTGCGTGGAATAGATACCATCGCACGTATGGGAGGCGATGAGTTTACAATTCTGGTAAAGAACATCCAGCAGCCAGACAAGGCGATTCAGATAGCAAAAAGGGCTCTTCAGGTGCTTTCAACCCCGTTTAATCTAGACGACCACGAGATATTCACCACGGCGAGCATCGGAATAAGCGTTTACCCAACCAACGGGAAGGATGTCGAGACCCTTGTGCGAAACGCCGACGCATCTATGTATCGCGCCAAAGAACAGGGTCGAAACACCGTCTACGTATACGCTGAAGCATCAAACGATACCGCATACGAGCAAATGCTGATGGAACACAGCCTGCGGCGCGCAATAGAGCGGGAAGAGTTGCTCGTTCACTACCAGCCGAGAGTAGACATCAAGACGGGCACCATTTTGGGTGCAGAGGCACTGATAAGATGGCAGCATCCGGAGTGGGGAATGATCCAGCCATCAGAGTTTATTCCGCTTGCAGAGGAGACGGGGCTTATTCTTCCGATAGGAGACTGGGTGCTGCGAGCAGCTTGCAGACAGAACCGCGAGTGGCGGAAAAAGGGCTTTGCACCTATGGGATTTTGCCGATCGAAAACAGCTCCTACGGTTCGGTCAATGAGGTGTACGACCTGATGAAGCGCTACAGCTTCCATATCGTAAGAAGCGCCAGGCTGC
>CAZCCV010000047.1:0-12561 GCA_964497515.1 uncultured bacterium
TATTATCGAGGGAGCCAGATTAGCGGCCTGATTCCGGATATCTGACATGCACCCTATTGTTGCGAGTTGACTGGCGATATCAAATGTGCCATACTATGCCGAACTGCTTATAAGGAGCAATTGGCTTTGAGCAACAGGTTTCGGCTGTCGAGGCTCGTAAGAACCGCAGCCTCCGAAATATATGTAATCTGGGATGGCGACCGCAGAGTTGGCCAGGTTCATCTCCACTACGCCCACGATACTATCCACACCACAATTATGCTGGAACTCGATCTGGCAGTGACTGAGGAAGAGGATCTCCTTCAGCAGATTGACGAAGACATCGTATCCTCGTACCTGCCGAGTTTCGAGCGGGAGGATCTGTTGGTAACGATTTTCCGTGGCGAAGAGATCAATTCATTCAGCTATTCTCCAGACGATTTAGACGACCTTGGTCCGGATGTAGACTAACCGATGCGGCTGGGAGTTCATCTACGGACAGCAAAGGGTTACAAGTCAGCACTCAAGAGAGCTGCCGAGATAGGCTGCGAAGCTATCCAGTTCTTTTCGAGCAATCCAAACTCCTGGAAGGTCAGTGAATTGAGCCTTGATGTCGCCGAAGCCTTCCGTGCAGGTGTAGCGGCAGAAGGTTTTTTCCCTATAGTCTTACACACTCCATATCTGTTAAATCTCGCGTCGACCAATGCTGACATATGGGAGAAGAGTGTGTCGAACCTAGCATCTGCACTCGATAGAGCCAGTCTTCTGGGAGCGCAGTACATTGTGACACACATCGGAAGTCACGGTGGAGCAGGCTTCGATATTGGAGCCGACCAAGTTGGAAGAGGCGTGCCGGCTGCTCTTGCCAAGTCTAGTGGCAGTGCCACAGTTTTGCTCGAAGCGGGCTCAGGTGCAGGAAACACCATAGGTTCCACCATCGAAGAGTTGGCCGGGCTGCTGTCGAGACTCGATTCAGTTTCAGATCGAGTAGGTGTCTGCTTGGATACAGCTCATCTTTGGGGTGCTGGTTACGACATATCATCCGCAGCCGGTATAGACGACCTCCTTTCAAAGTTCGACCAATTGATCGGGCTGCATCGCTTGCGTGTTTTTCATCTAAATGATACGCAGAAGATTCTGGGTTCACATCACGATCGCCACTGGCATATAGGGGAGGGGAATGTCGGACTCGAAGCATTCGCTGCCCTGGCAAACAATAGCGCACTTGCAGATATTGCAGGGATACTTGAGACTCCTGATATGGAATCTGGTCGTGATTTAGATAACCTTAACGTGTTAAAACGGCTGCGTACCGATGGGCACTAATCTTCGATGTCGATTCCGATGATCTTCACTTCGAGCGGGGCAATATCCAGCACTAGGCTGCTTCGAACGCTTGTCTTGCTCAGCGGTCGCGGTTTTTCGAAGCTGCTCCAGTCGGTTATTTCGTACTTATGACCAACCGATAGTTCGAGTTCCGGCTCGTTAAGCGGCAGGGTAATTGTCTGTTCTTCTTCTGCCGGATTCACCAGCAGAAGAAACCCTCTGCCGTCTATTATGTGTCCCTCTCCATCCACGTGTTTCCCATCCGGAAAACCCAGAATATGCTGATAGACGTCAAAGTAACGTTCGAAACGCTTACGGAATGCAAACATCCTCCGCAAAAACTCTATGAACTCAGGTTTAGCTTCTCGAAGATCAAATCCGCCTCCCGCTTGGTTTGCGCCGTTAGCGATCATACTCATCTCTGCGTGAATCATTTCGCGCAGTGACGGTTTTTGGTGCTTCTCACCACTTCGCGCAATCCAGTCGACACCGTACCAGCTTCCCCAAATGGCTCGATAGGGGTGTTCGAATGTCATCTGGTAGATCTGCTGCCGCTGACTAAGAACGTTCTGCATTAGTGGCAGGTAGTGGGTGTCCGACACCTGCTCTTGGTCGACCGCTGAGAGTCTGTGGTTGTTAAAAGGCAGGCAGAAGTTGACGAACATCGCATTTGGGTTCGCACTACGAACAGCATCGGCTATTTCTGCCAATCGTTTCGTTGCCGCTACTTCGAGTTCGTGCTGATTTCGATGCCCGTGATTGGTTGCTTTGCAAACCGGGATGTTCCAGTCATGGCCGTCCCAATAAATCACCCGCGCGTTATATCGGGTGACTAGTTCCACCATTTTCTCTTTCACATAATGGAAGTAATCGGTCATATGGCAAATCGCATGCGCTCGGGAATTGCCAGAGACCACATCCGGGTTCAGCCACTCGGGATGATCGTGTTCGATGTCCGACACCCAATAGCTGGAGCTGAATGGATTGATCCAAAATGCCATATCCAATCCGTTTTCTTTGGCGCTCGAGACTATTTCATCCATTCCGTGCGGGAATTTGGACTTATCATAAGACAGTGACTTACCCGATTCCCAGCCGAGATCAAGGTGGATCACATCGTAAAACCCGGCTTCTTTGAGGTGTAGTACATAATGGAGTAAAAAGTTCCGTTCGTACTCGGTCAGCAATTGCACGTTGTTCTTCAGGGTTACAAACCAAGTGTTCCAGGATACCGGTACAGATTTTCGACCGATTACAAGCCAGTTTTCTGTAAGGAACTCGTTGTAGCGTTTGAATCCTATCTCTGGTGGGCCTGAGTATGCGCCGATGACAGCCTTACCTGTTGTAGTGCCTTCAGTCAAAGGGGAGTAGTCTTTGTGGCTCATCTTAAGGCCGTCGTCACGCTCGAACGATTCGCTTCCGAGAAGGCTCGCAGTAAAGAAAAACAGTCCCTCATCAAGCCCCCACGGAGCAACTATTGCTCTCGATGAAGTGCCAAAACTGAAACGGGTGTCCCTGTCTTCAACCTTCACCTTGTCAGATTCAACGTGAACATTGTCTTCCCCGCTGGGATAGACCGCAGTGTATCTGGAAAGAGGTATTACTCCTTCAACAGTATCTAGCAGTTTGAGGTTTTCAATAGTTATCGATTCTACAAACCACTCGGGAATACTCGCCGGTTTCACATCTATCCATTTGCTGAGATAGTTGGTATCGGCAAGGCTCTGATAGTAGACCGATACCAAAAGCGTATGGCCATCAAGCTGAGTATCTAGGTCGATTCTAAGGAGTCGCTCTTCGTCGCTCGCACGTAGGAGTGAATGTCCTTTGTACTCGAACTCCCTAAAACCGATGTCGCGGTGTTCATCGCCACGCGACAGTGTAATGGAGAACTCTTCGGTCGTACTTTGCAGGTACTCTTCTCCACTTGCGCCGTGAGAGAGCGATGTAGTGCCGATTCTTCCACCAATACACTGAATACGGCGAGTAATCCAGCCGTTTCCAACTTCAAATATCCATCCACTGGGGGATTCTATTTCAAAACCGCAGGCTGCTGTCTGTTGCACTACTAATTCACTCCTTCTGTTCTGCCTATGTTACATCGAAACACCAGTAAAAGTGAATATGCTGTCGCTGTTGGATTGTACGCTCTTCAAGCACGGTTGCGCGCTTGCTAACCACATGTTAGACTATAGCAGAGGCTGTTTGCTATAGAGATATTGGCGTCAACACTCTTCCCTGCGCTTAACATAGCGAGGTGGGAGCAAATGTGTAAGATGCAAGAACTTGACAGCTTCTCGTTCATAATGCTAGGCTATTTTAACTCAGAAAGGAGGGATTCCTACGAACAAGTTTGCTAAAGGCGAGTCCAATCAGACTCTCGTAGCCGTGATCCTCATCGTAGTAATTGTTGCTGCTGTCGGTTTTGTGATTTGGCAAATGACTAGGTCTTCTGGTGGTGGCGAGAGCGTGTCACCCCAAGATGCACCGAGTCAGGCCGTACCACAGCCTGGTATTCCTGTCCCCCCTGGACCGACTGGAACACCAGGAGCTCCTGGGCCACCACCGACACCGACAATGCCTACACCGCCTGCGCCAGGACAGTAAACGTGTGGGACAGCTTTGACAACGTGAACTGAGTGTGTTAGACTGCGATTAGTATCCGTCGAGCCGCTAGGGGTGCGTGTTGAGGCTGAGAAGCCCGTCGCAAGCGGGCTAACCCTTTGAACCTGAGCCGGGTAATGCCGGTGTAGGAATGCGGGAATAACAAGCATCATAGCCGCAAATCCACTTTGGCGGATTTGCGGCTTTCTTCATTTGTGAGGGTAAGTCTGGGCAAATGTCAAAAGCAAGTGCGAACCGAATCAATGGAGTGTACGTAATTACCGACAGTAAGCTCCACGCCGGTAGAGAACACGTGGAGATCACCGAAGCGGCCATAAGTGGCGGAGCTACTGTTGTTCAGCTTCGCGAGAAAGAAGCTAGCGATGGTGAGATGCTGCAAATTGCTTCGGAAATCCGCCGATTGACCATTGAAGCGGGAATACTCTTTGTAGTTAATAATCGCCTGGACATTGCTCTGGCATGCGGAGCCGATGGGGTTCATGTGGGGCAGGATGACCTGCCGATATCGGTTGTGCGGGCGATTGTTGGGCAAGATATGATTGTCGGGATCTCTGCTGCTACTGTGGCGGAGGCACTTGGTGCAGAATCGGCCGGCGCAGACTATGTTGGTTTTGGTCCGGTGTTCGCTACTGCAACGAAGGAAGATGCGGCAGAGTCGACTGGTCTGGACGCGCTTTCGCGGGTAACGCGAGTTAGCAACATACCTATAGTGGCTATAGGCGGTATTTCGCAATCCAATATAGCTTCAATCGCGACAGCAGGTGCACATTCAGCTTCGGTTATCTCGGCGGTGGTAACAGCGCCTGATATGGTTGAAGCTGTGCGGAAGCTCAAAACGGAATTTGAACGAGGGAGGCAGCAGGTTTGACACAACTTGAAGCGGCGCTTGCCGGACGGCTTACGCCCGAAATGAAAGCAGTTGCAGAGTTCGAACACATAGATGCCAGTGTTGTTATGAATGGCATTGCCGAAGGGACTATAGTAATCCCTAAGAACGTAAACAGAGATATGGCGTCGCCTAGAGGTGTTGGCAAAGGACTGAAGATTAAGGTCAACGCCAATATTGGAACTTCGGCTGACTTCCCTGACATGGCACCTGAACTCGAAAAACTGCAGGCAGCACTCGACGCCGGTGCCGATGCCATTATGGATCTTTCGACCGGTGGCGATATACCAGGCATTCGAAAAGAGATACTTGCCCGCTCACCTGTTATGCTGGGCACAGTTCCAATGTACGAGGCCGCTGTCGGAGTCATCGACGAAAAGGGTTCGATCGTCGATATGACCGAGGACGAGCTCTTTACAACCATCGAACGCCAGGCCAAAGAGGGAGTAGACTTCATCACTGTCCATTGCGGCGTAACCATAGAATCGATCACAAGGCTTCGCTGGCAGGGGCGCCTTACTGATGTCGTCAGTCGTGGCGGTGCGTTTCTCACATGTTGGATGATTGCGAATGACAAAGAGAATCCGCTATACACGCGCTACGACGATTTGCTTGAGATTGCTCGCGAGCACGATGTAACGCTGTCGCTCGGCGACGGTTTGCGTCCTGGCTCTACTGCCGATGCAACCGACCGTGCTCAGGTGCAGGAGCTGATTATCCTGGGCGAGTTGGTCAAGAGGGCACGAGAGGCAGGGGTTCAGGCTATGGTGGAAGGCCCAGGGCACGTTCCACTCGATCAGATTGCCGCAAACATTCTTATTCAGAAACGCCTGTGCGAGAATGCGCCGTTCTACGTGCTTGGGCCGCTGGTAACCGATGTGGCGCCCGGTTATGATCATATTACTTCAGCAATCGGAGGGGCAATTGCAGCTATGTCCGGAGCAGATTTCCTCTGCTATGTGACGCCAAGCGAACACCTAGGCCTTCCGACAGTGGAGGATGTGCACGATGGAGTAATTGCATCACGCATCGCTGGCCACGCTGCAGATATGGTGCGTGGGGTTCCTGGCGCACGCGAGTGGGATGCGGAGATGTCAAAAGCCAGAAAGGCACTGGATTGGCCGAAGCAACTTGAGCTAGCTATAGACCCTAAGAAGGCGACAGCTGTTCGCGAGCGACGCTCGAAGCCTACAGAGGAGGCATGCAGTATGTGCAGCAGCTACTGTGCGATGAAGGTGGTGGAGGATTACCTCGATTCCCGAAGGAAGTAGACATAAAGCAACCGATTACACCGTTGGGAGGGGCAAACCTATGCGAACTGTCACTAGGGTTATAAGTGCGATCATAGGAATTCTCATCGTTTTGCCGGTTCTTTTCTGGGGGGACGGTACACCATTTGCGGTTCTGGCGGGAATAATTGGAGTCTGGGCGCTCTTGGAGTTCTACGCCGGATCTCGAAAAGGAGGCTTCAGGCCGAACTTGCCTTTGGGTCTGGGCGTCTGTGTGCTTATGATCTGGTTTGGCAGGGGACTGATTACAAACCCAGACAGACTTTCTCGAATGATGTGGCTGCTCCCGGTGTTTTCCGGGCTTATGCTGATTTCTCTCACTCACGAAATCGTGCGCCAGCACCGAGCCCCTTTCGCTAATATAGGTGTCACCGTATTAGGTGTGGCTTACATCCCGTATTTGCTGCTGCACTTAGTCTGGATGCGCGGCCTAGACACCCCCATTACGGTGTGGAGTTGGGAATCTAAGCTCGGAGCGTGGCTGGTGCTGTTTGTCTTTTTAACCACTTGGGCAACCGATACTGCCGCGTACACCATCGGTGGGCTTTACGGTAGAAAGAAACTCGCTCCCGCGCTCAGCCAGGGAAAGACCGTTGAAGGGTCTCTCGGCGGGCTGGCTTTGGCTACTATTGTTGGAGCCGTTGTTGGAGCCGTAATACATATGCCGCAGCCCCACGGATTAATCCTCGGAGCTGTCGTCGGCATCGTCGGGCAGGTTGGGGACTTGGTCGAATCCGCATTCAAGCGCGAAGTGAACACGAAAGACTTCGGCTCGATAATGCCCGGTCACGGTGGCGTACTCGACCGCATCGACAGTCTGCTCTTCAGCGGCCCGATGGTGTTCTGGTATGTGGTCACATTTCTCCCCGACTGGGTCAGAATGTAGGGATTTCCAGTTCTTGCAGCCGGTTAGCCAGAAACGTTTGGCGATGGGCAATCGGTCGAAACTCCTCTGATCTTATCCCTGCTATAAGATCCTGTTTATTGATCCTCGCACCGAGCACAAACGCGTCCGCGCCGCCATAGAATATGATAATATCGTCGCGGTATTCGAAGCTTCCCGCTGGGAACACACAGTTGAGTTTGAAGTCGTGTGGCCACGGGGAGTCCCGTTCGAACTGGGTGGTCGGCTCCATAAAATAATCCCAACGTGCTTCTACTACCGTCTCAGGCCGATTCGGCTTGAACCCGTTGAAGTTCAGGATTGCGTAGCCGGCAGAGTAGTCTCTTTCCCACGTTTCGCGATAGTTGCCAATATGATAGTCACAGAGGTAGCGATTGTTGCCGATGGGTATCGGAGTCGAACCGGCACCGAGCCAGGAGAGCGGGTACCGCGGATCCTGAACGGCACTCATAACCGACCCCAGATCCTGCCACTCGCCAGTGGGTGAATCACTTATTGCAAGAGCGATGTCGAATTCGTTCTGCTCGCCTACCATTGGCCTGTGCAGCATCAGATACTTCCCATCGACAGCGTCAGGCAGCATTACCGCGTCTTTGTTCGGATAGTCGTTTACATCCCCACGGACTGGGCCGAGTTTCTCCCAGTTGATGAGGTCTTTTGATGTTGCCATACTGACGCGAATGTTGTGTTCTCTGGGATAGTTGTAGTTAAGTCCGCAGTAGAGCATATAAAACGTATCGCCGATTCGAGTGATCCGTTGATCCTCTACACCGTTATAGTCACAATCCATAGGGTCATCACTAGGGACAACCACCGGATATGGGAAGCGCTTGACAAGCCGGAAATCCGGTGTAAAAACGGCAAGTCCTACAGACGATCTGAGCTTCGGCTTCCCCTCGACCTCTTTGGGGATGCCCCGATAGAACACCGCGAAGACTCCATCGTGCAGCCTTGGGTCGTCGAGATGGTCTCGCATCAGGATGTTGCGTATCAAGCCGTCATTCTCCGCAGATCGCTCCAGTCTGATAGCCGTCGGATTCAGGGTAAAACCGTCGTCCCAGCTATCAGGGTCTGCTGCGATAAGCGGAAAACCACAGTTAACACGTTCGATTAAAGGCTTTGATCTCTCTACCATGACCAAATCATCCTTATCAATAAGCCCCGGAAAACGGGGGATAATAATCACGCAATTATCGATAATATGTCGAGAAGCATGTATATATTGTTGTAAGTCGTGTTGCCAAATACCCTTTATTCGGTCATTTATTTAGACTGCTTTTTCGGGTGAATTGTTCGGCTCTCGGCAATGGACTTTTCAATTGTAACAGTGCGAAGCGCAAATTGGAGGATAAAATACTAGAGTTGTTTAAGTCTGCTAGGGTAATAGACCCGTAAGCGGGGAGGGGAATATCACGATGAAGTCGCGTAGTTTCATGCCGACGATGGTCAAGAACGAGCTCTTTAGGAGATCCAGGCACAATCCCATCATCACTGCAGAGGATATGCCATATCTCTGCAGCGTTGTCTTCAATCCGGGCGCTACCAAAGTAGGGGATCAGACTCTCCTTCTGCTTCGGGTGGAAGACTTGGAAGGCAAATCTCACCTTACTGTAGCACGCAGCCACGATGGTGTTACCGGTTGGCGCATCGAAGAAGAGCCGCTCATTTCGCCATCGCACGATGCAGGCTCCTACGAGGAGTTCGGCTGTGAAGACCCCAGAATAACCTACCTGTACGAGATTAACCGCTGGATCATTGCTTACACGGCATATTCCAGCTTCGGCGCTGGGGTTGCCCTGGCAACAACAGCTAACTTTCAGTCTGTCGAGCGTTTCGGTCTTGTCTTGGCGCCTATCAACAAAGACGCAGCAGTCTTTCCTCGGATGATAAACGGCTACTACTGGATGCTTCACCGACCTGCTGCGGGCGATATGGAGCACATTTGGCTCACTAAATCTGAGGATCTCATCCACTGGGGCGGTCCGTGGTGCATCCTTATGGAGCGCGGCGGACCGATGTGGGACAGCCACAAAGTGGGTGCCAATACCATCCCTATAGAGACTGAAGAAGGATGGTTGATTCTGTATCACGGAGTCAAAATGATGGCAGGAGCGCCAACGTATAGGATGGGACTTGCGCTGCTCGATCTCGAAGACCCACGAATACTGATCTCGCGCCTGCCGTACTGGGTTCTCGGTCCTAACGCACCTTATGAGACGGCTGGTGCTGTGCCAAACGTCGTCTTCCCGTGCGGTCACACGCAAAACGGCGACGAAATCCTGGTGTACTACGGAGCGGCTGATTGCAGTATATGTGTGGCATCGGCATCCATTTCAGAGATGCTGGACGCACTACAAAAATATCGCGTGTAAAAGCGTTGTATATAAGCTTTCGCGTAATGACGGATGAGCTTGAAATGCAGTATAATCGTCGGTGGAGGAAGTGATGAAAGAAAACGAAAAAGAGTTGTTCGGAAAGCCCCATCGCCGGTACAATCCGCTGATTGGCGAATGGATTTTAGTATCTCCACACCGCACCGAGCGCCCTTGGCAAGGGCAGACGGAAGAAGTTGCACCCGATGACCGCCCGACTCACGATCCATCGTGTTATCTTTGCCCCGGCAACAAGCGAGCTAGCGGCGAAGTCAATCCGCAGTACTCATCGACGAATGTGTTTGTGAACGACTTCTCGTCGCTTCTGCCCGATATTCCTGAAGGGAAAGTAGACGAAGGTGGTCTGTTGGTCGCCGAGAGTGAACGCGGGATTTGCAGGGTAATATGCTTTTCCCCAAGGCACGATCTCACTCTAAGCAAAATGAAGACGCAGGAGATTGTCCCCGTGGTCGATCTTTGGGCGAAAGAGACAGAAGAGATCGGTGCCAATTCGGACATCGGTTACGTTCAGGTGTTCGAGAACAAGGGCGCCATAATGGGCTGCAGTAACCCGCACCCTCACGGACAGATATGGGCGACGCAACACATCCCTAGCATTCCTGCGGCCGAAGCTAAACATCAGCGTGAGTATACAGAATCGAAGGGTTCGTGCCTGCTTTGCGATTATCTGAAGCTGGAGGCTCGCCAAGATGAACGGATCGTCTGTGAAAACGAACACTTCGTAGTAGTGGTTCCTTACTGGGCGACGTGGCCGTTTGAGACAATGCTTCTTTCAAAGCGCCACGCAGCTAGTATTCCAGAGCTGAGTTCCGAAGAGCGGATGGCGCTTGCAGACATCATCCGGCAGATAACGTGCAAGTACGATCACGTGTTCAACGTGTCGTTCCCTTACTCGATGGGCTGGCATCAGAAGCCTGTAGACGGAGGCGAGTATCCGTATTGGCATCTGCACGCGCATTTTTATCCGCCACTTCTGAGGTCTGCGACCGTGAGGAAGTTCCAGGTGGGGTTTGAAATGCTTGCGCAGCCACAGAGAGATATTACTCCGGAGATGGCTGCTGCTAGGCTTCGCGAGCTTCCAAGCGAATAATTACGCCCTAAGTATCTGGATAAATAAACCCGACAATGAAAGGGAATAGGTAGCTGTTTCACGCTTGATTGCGGGGAATAATTCCCCAGTACAATTACCAGTGATAAGCGTGCCTGCCTGTTGACAACCTTCCTTGACTTTGGGTACTATGCCCCTCAGTGCTTGAGAAGGCAACCAGCCATAGAAGGTGGTGATGCGTTGAAGCTTAGACTTCACGCCTTTGGGATCGGCGTCACGATCCTGGCGCTTACAGTATCTGTAGCGACTCTCGCAGTAGCCAAAGAGCATACCGTTCAAAAAGGTGATACTCTCTGGCGGATTGCAAAGCAGAATGGAGTTACTGTAGATGCTATAGAGCGGGCAAACGATATTGATGCTAACAAACCGCTCCAAATTGGCGCCAAACTGACCATACCCTCAGAGGATGAGTCTCAGACTGCCTCGGAAGCAGAAGCAGTGCGGCAGCAGCGGAATGAAAACCGTTTCGGCCCTAGAGTTGCTCGGCAGATCGAAGAGACAGAAGAGGCCGTGAAGGCTGCAGGTGGCGACACTGCGACTCCTGCCATAGTGCGAACAGCGCTTGCTTACCGAGGTGCCAGATATGTTCGTGGTGGCACTGGAGCCAGAGGGTTCGATTGCTCTGGTTTCACGCAGTTTGTTTACAAGAAGCACGGTGCCAGTCTGCCGCATTCATCCAAGGCTCAGGCCAGTTGTGGAGTATCCGTTTCAAGAAGTGAGCTGCAGCCGGGTGACCTAGTGTTCTTCCAGACTAACAGTCGAGGGATTTCCCACGTTGGAATGTACATCGGTAACGACAAGTTCATCCACGCATCCACACCCAAGCGAGGTGTTATTACCAGTTCACTCAGCGAGAAATACTACTCAACGCGGTACAAGGGTGCAAGACGAATAACATCAGTGAAATAGATAACAAGGCAGATTTTCTTGCCTGAAAATTGATGGGGTCATTGGGATCTTTCCACTGACCCCATTTTGCTGTCTGTGGTATATATTACAAGCTTCGGGGTCTGCGGTTGCTGCTGATGCCGATGTAGATGATGTAGAGTATGAACATCGTGAGTGACAGCATACCGGTGTTGAAGGGTCCACGCTTAATGGTGAGCCCCAATGCCAGGAGGATCATTGCGAAGTTTACTGCAGCGGTGCAGCCCAAAGCAACCGCAAACGAAAGAAATACCCAACGCTGCGGCGTAGCCATTTTTTTATCACGCCTGCGGTACTGCACAAAAGCGTGAATGCCCAGAGCAGCCAACACGAGCAGCGTCAAAGCTCGCTCTAGTATGACCGCCCACAAAGGCCAATCTGCACCACGAATCAACTCTAGTCTTCGTCTCCTGCCGAAGTCCACCATGGATGGTTGTCATCCCGGCAGATCGGGTTTTCGATGTATATTGAACGCACCTCGAGGTGGCCGTTCATTTCAAACGCTCTCAGCCCGGCACACTCCACTTTGTGAGCCGCGATCAATTCTTTTGCCAATCTCTCGGTTCCTTTGGGCACGTACAGATAGAATCTCGGACATGACTGCCCGAACTCTTTCCACTGCTGAGCCCGCTGGTCGGTTAGTGTATCGCCGGTTTCAACCTCTCCGATAGCAACTACCCGCTCCATATTCCGAGCGACAATATCTGGAGTATTACAGTCGTCGGTGTTCGCTGTAACTGACCATCCATCAAGACCGAAGCGCGTTTCTGCCACTCCGTTTACAACAGAGTCGTGAAGGATCTGGTCGCAAATTACTGAACTCGTTTTTACTGACAAGCCTTGCTCCTTATGTTTTGACGGAATAAACCCCGACATATTACCAACTCATTTGACTAAAGACCAGGTAGTAAGGTTCCTGAAAATGAATTGTTATCCATTTAATCAAGAACCCGCTCTCGCCACAAGTCTTTCGAGTGAGTCTGTTACAGAAGTGTTGTGATACAATGGGACGACTGCCAATTCAGATTGGGTATCAGTTCGTCTTTGCACTTAGAACAGCTCAGTTGCCGGTTACCTCTTCTAAAGTGTGTAAAATTGGTTTTGCATATCTCTTGGCAAGAAGT
>CAZCCV010000048.1:0-12161 GCA_964497515.1 uncultured bacterium
GGGACATTATCCCACGGCAGTTATGGGGGACATAGTCGCTCTGCATATACACATTGGGAATGTCTCACCGTGCACCTTCCACGTTCCCGACAGCACCTCTCCCGCCTGAGTTAAGAAGAACTCGGCCACTGTAGTATCTATGGTGAACTCGCCGAAAAATGCCGTTCCGCTCATCTGCCCGTTTACTATCATCACTTCGCGGACTGTGCCGAAAACTGCGTTGCCCTGCTGCGTCAACAGCATACCATAGACGCCTGGGCGCGGACCGGTGGTTATCTCGGCTTGCCATCTGCCAGTAACGTTCGGAACACTGCTGATCGCTTCCACGGAAGTCACACGGAGCAGTCTGTTCAGCTCGTCGCCATATCTCCTGCACGAGCTCACACCGGTTGCGATGACATAACGCCATGTAGGACTTGGGATCATAGATGATGTCGCCTCGCAGTCCAGAATCACCTCGGAACCGTCGTCGATTTGGAAGTGTGATTGATCAACGTGCATAAACTTGCCCCAACACCTGATGAGCAAGCCGACGTTATTCAGACCTGTTCCGCTGCTGACCCCCATCTGCCCTGCGCCTGTGGATTGACAGTAATGCCAGTCTGCGCCGCCGACGGCTTTGTTTGTCATACCCAACGGCTTAACATCCACGGTCCATTCAGGTGTGTGTGGATCGACGGCCGTCGCCTCAACGTAACGCTCGCCGTCTAGATTCGTCTTCATCACGCCCTTAACTACATATCGTTTGCCCACGGATACCGCGCCCGACCAGACTACCTGGACCCCACAGGCTCGGTCCGGGCTCGCGATCCCATCCTGCTGAAAATAGAACGAACTAGGAAAAATCGCCGAGACGACGCCGCCGGACACTATGACTGGAACGTTGTTCGGCTTGCTCTTTGCATCCGATACCGTAACTGCCGGACTGCCGGGCGTTTCCCTGCCTGTGTTTACAGAAATACCCGACGAGTTCATAGACACCTGCTCAGTGACTACTTCTGAGGCGGCGCACGCCAAGCACAGCAGTGCGAACGCAGCCGCTATCACCGACGCTCTCTTCACTTTTTTCCTCCTCATATATGCGCGGTTATTTGTTCTACGCCTTATATGCGCTTCCATCCTGTGAATAATATGGTCTTCTTGTAGCTATCAAGATTCATTATGCACGAGGTTCTCTGAATCTGTCAACCAGACAGCACCAGACTCTTCCATACGCTCATCAATTCCTTGTTCTCATCTATCTGGACTATTCCCGTATAGTCATTCAGTCATCAACAAAGCAACTTGAATTAGCCTCTTACCAAGAATTTGTAGCAATGGTTGGTGTGTGGACAGTCTCACGGCTTCGATCTCTGGATACTGAAAGCAACCGCTTCGTAAAAGGATTGACAAGAGAGTAGACATTAGATAACATTCAACTGGGACACTGACAACTCTTAGCAATGGGCGGAACGTGGGCACAGTTCAGTTGCGTTGTGTTATCGGAGGATACAAAGTGAGATTACACCTGATTCTATCGTCACTCGTACTGTTAGCCATGGTTGTAACTGGATGCGGCAAGAATTGGGAAAATGCCGAAACCGATGCGCTAAAGCAGATTACCGCTGAGTTGTCCGCCTCGGGCAAATATGAGTCCAAGCGGCATCAACTTCATTCGCAAGTAAAGTCGAACCCTGATGACCGAATAGCTCTACTTCAGTTGGCATATATCGACTGGGGGTTCGACCGATTTGACGCAGAATCTCTAGAGGAATCCCAGAACCATCTGGAAGTGGTTATGAACATTGATCCGCAGAGCAAAGTCGCGGCCAGACTCCAGAAATTCAATGACAAATGGGCGAAGAACATAGCTATCGCCGACAGCGAATTTCGCGTTGTTGAAGCGGTATACGCTCAGATAACAGGTAAGTTGGTGTCCTTTACGATAGAAGAAGGCGGACCAAAGTACAAACGGTCGGAGGAAATATCTGGCCCTGTATTCATAGGCCCCGATGGTGTGAACTACCTCCTGGCTTGCTATGGTCAGGAGTATCTCACACCACTCGAACTGATATCCAAGCTCAGAGAATGGGCAATCAATGATGAGATACCTACTCCAAGCTAGCAATGGTAAAGCTGCATGACAAGGACAAGAAGAATGTCCGGGCAGCAATAGACTTCATCAACGACTGAAGCACCCGCAGACCAACGGCATCTATGAGAGGTTCCACAAGTCCATCACTGTCATATTAATCCTTGGGTAGTATAGCTAATCAAATACGTTGGGCTTCAGACCATCATTTACGACGATGTTCCGCAGGGTTGTTGTCGCTGCGAGTTTGCCTTCGGAGTTGTACACTTCTGTATGTGTTGGGATCCAAATGCCTTCGATGTTTACGTGCTCAGAGTAGACCGATTTCATTTTGATTGTGCCGTCGTCTTTCACTCTATCGTGCTGCAGCAGCCTGAAATCAGTTCCATCCACCCAAATTAACTGCGATTTATTGCTCTTTCCATTCTGCAGTTTGAGCACATAAACGGTGGAGTTGCTCTCACCCGGCTCCTTTTCAAACAGTGACACTTTGAAAAACTCCCAAAGCGAGTCGCTAACAACACCCACCTCAAGAGCGGTCATTTTCTTATCCATTTCGTTTGATATATCTTCAACCTTCTTGAAACGGACTGTAGGTATTCTGATGGTTCTTGTATTGCCTGTTGTGATGAACTGAACCTTCATCATTCCCAAGTCACCTTCGACTCTGAACGCATCCGGAGATTGGAAGGTAATCGAGGCTTTCTTTATCTGATAGGTTTCGGCGAAGGACTTTCCCATTTTCTCAAGCTCTCGCTTGTTGGAGCTAGTTACAACAAGCGTAGCTCGCATATCATTGAAGCTGTCAGTGGTCTTTTTGAGCTTTTCTCGGAAACTGTCCAACTCATCAGCCAGTGCTGTCCCAGTCAGTATGAAAACCACTAACAGAACCACTGGCCTGATTAACCTAGGAACTCTGATCATGAACTTGCCTCCAAGGATGATACTCGATTCACGGCTTCGGACGTTCTTTTCCATCGCTTATGAAACCACAACCACTGCGGAGGGTCTTTGCGAATCTCATCCTCTATTACTTTTGTGAACGCCTGCGTTACAGCATGAATATCGGTTGCTTCGTCTCCAGAAAGCAGTGTCTGCAGTGCTGGCTGTAATACTAACTGGAACTTTCCATCTTGAAGCCTGTGTGTAAACCCACATACAATGGCTGCACCGCTCCTCAGTGCAAATGTCGCGGGGCCTTCTGCCGTCGCTACTGGCCTTCCAAAGAAATCTACAAAAATGCCCGTTGTTGTGTTCTGATCTGGCAGGATTCCTACTATCTCATTACGACGCAAGCAGCGTATCGCTGGTAACGCAGCGTTATCGCGACTAAGCACCCTATACCCACCACTTTGACGAATATCATTCGATATGCCAGTCATAGCCACATCGTCACTATCCCGTGCTATTACACTGAGCTTATAGCCCTCTCGTACCAGCTTCCTTGCACCGTACTCCCAATTGCCAAAGTGTGCTGTCACAACGATCACACCTTTGCCAAGTGCAAAAGCTTCATCTAGATACTCTTTGCCTTCAATTTCAACCAGATCATCAATCTGTTCTGGTGTTATATGCAGCAACCGAAAAAACTCCAGGGCACCACGTGAGAAATGATTGAAGCACGCTCTAGCCGTTAGTTTCACCTTTCGCACCTCCCATTCAGGGAAAGCGTGTGTAAGGTTGTCTATAGCTGCACTTCGACGACTCCGAATACAGGTGAAAATCAGCCATCCAACATTTCTGCCCCATCGCTCTATACGCTCCGGAGTCAGCTTTCCCGACATGCGCACTACTAATCGCATTACTGTCTTACCACAAAATAAGTAGATCCGCTTCGTTATACCAGGTCTTTTGTGTTTGCTATTAGTCACCAATTGCTCTATCCAGCAATGAATCTCTGTTCTCAATTATCAGGTTGATGTCTAACACACACATATTACTGAGACGGAGTTTCACTGCATCCTTTGCTGTAGTCACAACGAACTCTGCACCGGTTCGCTCAATTGCCTCTTCTATAATTGCTATCTCTCTATCCCGATAGGTGCAGTGATCTTTAAATCTGATCGCATCTCTGATATCAGCACCTGTCTCGGCAAGCATCTTCTCAAACGATTGCGGGTTTGCGATGCCACTTACGGCAACAACCGGCCGCCTTTTAAGCCCTGTTTCTTCTATTGTCTCACCAGATTCCAGCGCGTCGATCGCTCGCACAGCCTTGCTCGCCACATACACACTTGATTGAGGAGCCATACGGGCGATTAACCCCTTCAGCTTCTCAATCTCTCCGGTAGTCACCAGTTCACCGCCGGTGATGATTACTACATCGGCTCGCTTAATGCCCCGAGCAGGCTCTCGGAGGTCACCAGCAGGAAGCACACGACCATTGCCGAAGGGTCTATCTGCTCGCACGAGTGCTATTTCTACATCACGGTGTAGTTGCCAGTGCTGCATTCCGTCGTCGAGAACAATTATATCTGGCTGAAACTGCTCTATAAGCATCAGACCGGCTCGATACCTGCACTTACCGATGGCTACAGGCACACCTAGCAGTGCATCGGCAAGAAGAGCCGGCTCGTCACCGCTATCTGTAGCATCCAGAAGGCGACGCTCTCCATCAGAGACGATCGCCCCGGTACGACTCAAACGCCCTCCGTGCCCTCTGCTTAGAACCGCAGGGCGCAAACCCCGGCTCAGCAAACCTTCGCATATGGCACGAACACACGGAGACTTGCCTGTGCCGCCAAAAGTCAGGTTACCTACGCAGACTACTCGGCACGATAACTTGCGCCGCTTACGCAACCCCAGCCGAAACGGCAGCAAATAGACTTTCAGTCCGATTATATAAAGCCACGACAAAGGCAGCAGAAGCCACGAAAGCCACTTGGGTATTGGATCTGTTCGTGACATACTAATGCTGTCCATTCCTCGCTATCTGCGACACAATTGCTTGCGCACACTTGGCAGACGCACCTCTGTTTGCTGCCATCGCATCCAATGCCAGTTTGCGAATACTCTGAAGCGTGCCATTATCTGAAAGAAGCGCCGCTACCTTCTTCCCAAACTGCTCCGCATCGGCAACTTCAAACCCGACACCCGCGCCCTCTACAATTCTCACCAAATCGCGAGATTTGTGCGTATAAGGACCGAAGAGCACAGGCTTTCCTTGAGCAATAGGTTGAAGAATATTGTGCCCGCCTTTCGGTATCAGGCTGCCTCCCACAAAGGCAACATCGGCTATGCTGTAGATGGTTGATAACTCACCGAATGTGTCAAGCACAACTACGTCTTCATCACCGGTCATTCTTTCCGATTGACTGCGGCGGCCACTGCTGAGAGAACGGGACTCTGCCATTTCTACGATTGCGTCCGCACGCTCAATCTGTCGTGGCGCGATTATTAGCCTCAATGAAGGGTGCTCACGCCGGGCAATCAGAAACGCGTCGAGCACTGGCTCGTCTTCGCCAGGATTCGTGCTGCCAGCAACAAGGACAGGTTCGCCTTCTCTAACCTTGTATCTAACTCTAATGAGACTAATCTCATTCTCGGTGACGGCATCTGACTCCTGATCGAACTTGCAGTTGCCGACAACTACAGTTCGCTCCAAGAGAGCTCCCAGTTGAACTATGCGCTCAGCGTCGACTGCACTCTGCATAAGCAGCAATTGAACACCCGATAGCGCCCACCGGTAAATCCAACGCAGATAACGGCTTCTGCGCATTGTTCGATCGGATACTACCCCATTGGCAATCAGTATGGGAATGCCCCTGCGGTGCGCTTGGGTGAGGAAATTTGGCCAAATCTCGCTCTCCATACACACAATTACATCGGGCTCTATAGTTGATAGCGACTTTCTTACGCAGGGCAACACATCCAACGGAAAATAAATGGACTCATCAACTTCAGAAAGTGACCTCTTCACCATTTCCTGCCCGGTCGAGGTGGTCGTAGAGACTATCAGTTCCGCTTCAGGCAGAAGTGTTCGTATTTCGCGAAGTATCGAACCACTTGCTACAGCCTCCCCAACTGATACTGCGTGCAACCAAATCCTCGGGCGATCCGACGTCCGTTTCAGCCTGGCAGGAAGAATTCCCAATTGCTGTCGCCAAGAGTCACGCGACTTTCTCGACCCGACTATGCGCCACACAAAGAAAAGAATAATGGCTGGGCTGAGGAGCAGGATGATCAGATTATACAGAAGACTCATCCGTGCTTTCCTTGTTATACAGAATGCGTTCAGCTTCGGTATCGACTGCATTGATTGCATCCGCTATCATCTTAGCAGATGTGAGACGATCTTCTTCCGTGTCGCAACTGTCAACTGTAATCGGTTCCCCGAAGACTATCACAGCGTTAGAAAACGGCTTGGCAATTGCGTGCTTATCCCAAGAGTTCATTAGCCATGCCGAATCCAAGGCAAGGCCGATAGGGATAATCTTGCAGGCGGCTCTTCCGGCCATCACCACTGTACCAGCTTGCACAACCTTCGCTGGCCCGCGGGGTCCATCTGGAGTTATCGCGACTATCTTGCCTTCTCTGATCTTCTTGCTAGCCTCAAGAAATGCTCTGATACCTTTCCTGCCACCGCTCGAGCCTCGTATGGTCTGATACCCACGACTCTTAACTATCCGGTTTTGAAGCTCACCATCTTTAGACATAGAAATAATCGCCCATAGCCCACGATTACGACAGTAGAAAATCGACAGCATTGTACGATCGTGCCATTGAGCTAGGATCCCTCCCTCGCCCGAGGCAATCAGGTCGTTAAGCCTGCTTTCGCCCACTGCACGGATCCGCACCGTATAACAGATACTTGTGGTGATTAGCCAGAGCAGCCACGACAGAACAGTTGTCCTAATTTTGCTCAGAATTTCCTTCATCAAAGAGACTGACTCCTGCAGTTCGGAAACCGAACTGTGCACTGTGCAGATCGGAGAACGCTCCGCCCTGAGAGACCAGGTCATCAAATTTGCCCTGCTCAACAATCCTTCCACCGTCCATCACAATCACCTTGTCTGCTTTTGTGATCGTAGACAGGCGGTGCGCAATCATAAGAGTGGTGCGACCCTGCATAAGAACGTCCAACGCGGCCTGAACTAACTGCTCAGATGCAGTGTCAAGCGAGCTAGTGGCTTCATCCAAAATTAGAATTCGAGGGTCCTTCAAGAGCGCTCGAGCGATTGAGACGCGTTGCTTTTCCCCGCCTGACAACCTGGTTCCACGCTCACCTACTATCGTCTGATAACCGTTTTCAAAACTTGATATGAAATCGTGGGCATTGGCAGCGCGTGCAGCGGCTACAATCTCTGCATCACTGGCATTCTGCGCTCCATAGGCAATGTTGTCTCGAATTGTGCCGCTAAATAGAATCGCCTCCTGAGGGACGATTCCAATGTGCTTCCTTATGGATGCACGTGTGACATCTCTTACATCGTGGTCATCTATAAGCACAGCGCCATCACTTACATCATAGAATCTTGGAATCAAACTCGCCAAGGTCGACTTACCGGACCCACTCCTACCTACAACCGCAACAACTTCTCCCGGTTCCATCGCAAACGAGACTTTCTGAAGCACTTGCTCGCCCGTTTGGTAGGAGAAATCTACGTTGCGGAACTCCACTCGCCCCTGCACTGCTCCAATGTCGATGGCTGTTTGTGAATCTACAATATCTGGCTGCTCATCGAGCACTTCAAATACACGCTCCATTCCAGCCATCGTCTGGTGATATGCCACATTCAACCGACCGACCCTTTTAGCTGATGACGATACATAGAAGCCGATAACGATGAACTCCGCAAAATCCGAGAATTGGAACACATTCTTCACTACCATCAAATAGCCGCCGACGAGTACTATGATGGCAACCGCCACTGAGCTGAACATTTCGCCAACTGGCACAGCCATAGCGTTACGCCTCGCAGCCCTCAAGGCCGCACGGAGACTGGCAGTGTTTGTGTTGCAGAACTTCGCCACTTCGTGAGCCTCAGCACCAAAAGACTTCACTATACGAATGCCCGCTATGGTTTCATCAATCACAGCAGAGACGTCAGCCAACTTAACTTGCAGAGCCGTGGCAAGCTTCCGCATTCGGCGTGTCACCTTGCTGATTACAACTCCGATTCCGGGCACAAACAGCAAAGCAACGAGCGCCAACATCCAGTTTATCCAGAACATCCTGCAGATTCCACCAATGATGATGAGAGGTGATGTCACAGCATCAACCAGGCTTCCAGCACTGTTCTGGATTAGCCCAACGTCGTTGGTCATTCGTGAGATTATGTGCCCAACCTTGCTGCGTTCGAAGAAGCTGAGGCTGAGCCGGTGCAAGTGTGCGTATATCTCTTCTCTTAGAGTCGCTGCAATACGGTTGGTAGCAGAGGCTACGAGGTAAGACTGGCTATAGGTTGCGATACCTTTCGGAATCTGCAGAAAGACTAGGATTAGTGCTACTCGCTGAATGTCCGTCCAGCCTTGAAGCTGGCCCGGCGATCCCGAGCCGTAACCTTGGCTCGCGCCTTCCACAAAGAGTTTGACAAGCCTAGCCAAATAGAGGTCGGTACCTGTTATTACTAACCCAAACATAAGAGCTCCAATGAACTTCCACTTATGGGCCAGCAGGTATCGGATCATTCGTTTGCGAGCATTAGCTTCCATAACTACACATTCACCTGAGATCCCGCCGTTTCCAATACTATCCGTGCGGCAGCGGCTGTTCCTCCAGGCTCACCGAGCACCAATTTTGCATCACGAAGGTCATTTTTCATCTGCTGCAATTTATGATCATCTGTTAGATATTCAATAGCTCTCGACGCGATCGCTTCCGGTGTCGCAGCATCGGCAATGAATTCCGGGCAGATCTCGCGCCCTGCGATAATGTTAGGCATGCCGATGTACGTCTCCAGTATCTGCTTTCGAAACAGATATTCAACCTTCATAAGAGCCGATCCTCGGTAGACTATCAACATCGGTGTTCCAAGAACCATTGCTTCCAGGGTCACAGTTCCCGAGCACGAAAGCAGGAAGTCGGAGTGTGATATAACATCGTGTGTCCGACCATCGACAATTCTAACAGTTAGCCCTTCGGCACAGTCCGCTCCGTTTACTACTTTCGCTATTTGGTTTGCAGCTCGTTCAGACCCGGCTGCGATGGCAACTGATCGCACGGCGGCGACCTTTTTAGCTATTATACCAGCAGATTCGAGTAGCGTTGGCAGGATGTTCGCGATTTCGTGCCGTCTGCTCCCAGGAAGCAACCCAAACAGCAGGCTATCTGATGTTAAATCATTTGCACGGAAGAAATCCTCGCGACTCATAGTCGGACCTATGCTATCGAGCATTGGATGACCGCAAAACACTGCATCTGCACCAGATGCTCGAAGGTTCGTTTCTGACCAGGGAAAAGGTGTAATGATCTTATCGGAGGCTTCCATTAGGCGAGAATGATTGCGCTGCGTACGCCTCCACGAACCGGGTGGATAATAATACACTACAGGAATCTGCTGCTTCCTTGCAAATCGCCCTAAGCGCACGTTAAATGCGCCAAAGTCTATTGGAACAAATACGTCGGGTTTGCATCGAATGAAGGCTTGTTTTAGCTTTCGCTGTTCCCATATGAGCCACGGAACGAGCTTCAAGGATTCCACAATGCCAATGGCTCCAGCGCGAGAAAAGTCGGCCGCAAGCTCGACGCCCGCCTCCCTCATATGGTTGCCACCGCCGCCCCAAATAGAGACGTCAAGGCATTGCCTCATCAATTCCCGTGCCAGCGCTGCCCCGCTGGCGTCACCCGACGCCTCTCCTGCAACGATTGCTACTGATAGCAAGCGGCCTCAGCTCCTTGGATGCTCTCGCTGCCTTCCGTGGTGGCCGCATCTGATGTTCTTGATGAAGTCCAGCAGATAGGTCAACTCCTCGCTCGGCTCCACACGCGACTCTATCTCTTCGATCGCCCGCGTGACATTGAACGACGACTTGTAAAGCAGCTTGTAGCTTTGCCTCAGTCCGGCTCTCACCTTTGGGACTATCCCGTTACGGCGAAGCCCTACAGCGTTGACATCGTATACGCGCGCCGGGCGCCCGTCTGCCAACATAAACGGTGGAATATCCTGATTCAATTTGGACATTCCGCCGATCATTGCGAGCTTGCCAATTCGAATATTCTGGTGAATACCTACCATACCACCGAGGCCGACTTTGTCTTCGATCAACACGTGTCCACTCACGCCCACCAAATTGGCCATAGTGATCCCGTTACCCAACTTGCAGTTGTGACCAACGTGGCAGTAGGCCATAAGCATGTTGTTGTCGCCGATGATCGTGGATTCATCTTCGCCAGAAGCTCGATGGATTGTACAAAACTCGCGAATTATATTGTTGTCACCTATCTGAAGAAAGCTACGCTCTCCGTCAAACTTGTAATCCTGCGGATGCCCACCCAGAACCGCGCCGTTACCAATGCGACAGTTCTGGCCAATAGTAGTAAATCGCTCTACAACCACGTGGCTTTCCAACTTCGTGCCATCGCCTATGCGAACATCGGGACCGATGACACAGTAAGGAGCAATCTCTACACCTATGCCGATTTCAGCCGACGGGTGGATGACCGCTGTAGGGTGAATCGCGGTCGCGACTTCCGAATTATTCATATCCTGCCTCACTCGTGCTGCTTGTCGACGACTTTGTCGAGTCCCCTCTTCTCATCTTTATCTTCATCGACGAGAGCGAATGTGAACTCGCCATCACACACTATCTCACCATCGACGCGTGCTTCTACCCTAACCCTGCCGAATGCACCACGGCACTTGATGAGATTGGCTTCAGTGACTATGGTATCGCCCGGGAGTACGGGCTTGCGGAATCGTGCATTGTCGACACCGCCAAAATATGCCAGCTTCCCTGTATTGTCCTGCAGACACAAGAGAAGAACTCCACTTACCTGCGCCATTGACTCAAGCACGAGCACGCCAGGCATTACAGCGTGCCCCGGAAAATGCCCCTGGAAGAACTCCTCATTGATGGTAACATTCTTCAGACCGACCGCTCTTTTGCCTGGCTCCAGTTCAAGTATCCTGTCGACCAGTAGAAACGGGTATCTGTGAGGCAATATGGCTCGAATGTCTTCGACATCCAGCACAAAACCTGCTCCATCACCGCTTGCTTGAGACTGACCCTCGCACCCAGCAGTGCGGGCATCAGCTTCAGCCACTTCGTTAGCCATCCTGCTTTCCACTCCTATTCTTTACAACACGAAAAAACCGAACCAGATCGTACGCGTTGCGTTCTGGAACGATTATATAGATAGCCTATGCGGCGTCTTTGCTCGCGTTGGCTGCAATATGTGCCGCAACTTGTGCAGCAAACTCAACATTCAAAGCGTGTCCGGACTTGACCGCCAGAATCTCAGCACACAACCTGCCGCCAACCAGTGCTAAATCACCAACCAGATCAAGCAGCTTATGCCTGGCCAGTTCATCGGGGAACCTGAGGTCAGATGACAGCTTATCCTGCCATACCACTATAGCATTCTCCAGACTTCCACCGCGTGCCAGCTGTTGAGAAACCAATCCGGCAATCTCCTCATACATTACGAATGTGCGAGCCGGCGCTATCTCGTCTCGAAAACTGGCTTCTGTCACGTCAAACGTGGCAGTCTGTACACCAATGAGTGGATGTCTGTAGCTCATCACATAGGTAATCTTCAGCCTGTCAGATGGTACAGCCAGTATGAAGCTATCCTCACGTTTAACCCACATTGGTTCGCGAAGTGTCAGTGTGTTTCTGGGCTTATCGAGCTTGACTGTTCCCGTTGCACCTATGGCAGCCACATACGGCATCGAACTGCCGTCTAAGACTGGAATCTCCGCACCCTGCACTTCAACGTAGCTATTGTCGACTCCAAGCCCGTTTAGAGCAGCCATAAGGTGCTCAATTGTGCGGAAACGAGTGCCATTTCGCCCCAACGTAGTGCCGCGCGACGTCTCAACTACATTTGTAGCCAATCCGGCAATCCGTTCACCATTGCCACCGAAAACAATTCCTGTATCGGCTTCGGCAGGATGAAGAATGACCACTGCGTTGTCGCCACTGTGTA
>CAZCCV010000049.1:0-12024 GCA_964497515.1 uncultured bacterium
CATTACTGCACCACTATACACAACTGATTTTACACACAAAAAGAATACGCTACCTCAGTTGCCTGGGGTTATTGCCCCAGCTTGCCTGCCGTGTTATAGTATATCATTGATTACAAATCAAGATGTTTGGAGGCCGTCCAGGTGAAGATAATTTGTCCCCGTAAAACGCTGCTCCAAGGAGTTCAAACCGCTGGTCGTGCGGTCAGTTCAAGGTCGTCGCTGGCAATCCTGTCACATATTCTTATCAGGGCACAGGATAACAAAATAACTCTCGCAGCGACCGATCTGGAGATCGGTGTCGAATGCTCAGTGGCGGCCGAAGTGATCGAGAAAGGCTCACTTACGCTTCCTTCCAAGGTGATAACCGAGGTTTTGGCATCCTTGACGGACGAAATCGTTACGATTTCCGTTGATGGCGAAAACAAGGTGAGCATCACCAGTGGTTCGTCAGACTATCAGATCCTGGGCATGGCGCCTGAAGAGTTCCCGATGCTTCCGGAAGTAAAAGACGAAGCCTCTTTCTCTATCCAGAAATCCGTTCTACGGGATGCAATCGAAAAGTCGGCATTTGCAGTATCTCCCGACGAATCCCGCGCATCGCTTACGGGGATTCTGGTTTCGCTTGAAGAAGGTGAACTGAGCCTAGTCAGTACCGACACTCACAGACTCTGCCTAGTGAACTGTGAAGTTGAGACTTGGGAAGGTGAGATAAGCGCCATAATTCCTGGTCGTGCCATGTCGGAAATGCACCGGATAATCCAGGATGAAGAAGGCGTAGTAAAGATTACAGTCTCACAGAATCAAGCGTTGTTTACGGTCGACGATGTCTCGCTGGTGTCTAGGCTCATTGAGGGACAGTTTCCGAATTACCAGAAAGTGATTCCACAGGAATATGCCAAGCGACTGATAGTTCCTACTGAACAACTGCTACAGAGCGTAAAGAGGGCGTCGATCGTTGCGCGAGACAACTCGAACAGGGTGGTTCTCAGCACAGAAGACAACGTGCTGAAGGTTACTGCAGAGAGCACATCGGTGGGTACAGCGCGCGAAGAGTTGGATGTCGTCCTTGAGGGCGAAGATATCGAGATAGCCTTCAGTGCAAAATACCTGATGGACTTCCTGGTGGCACTAGGTTCAGCCGAATCGATAGAGATGCAGCTTACATCAAATGTCGGGCCATCAGTGCTCAGGCCGCACAACGATGAAGACTATACCTATGTGCTTATGCCCATGCAGATACGGTAGCATGGCCATAAGCCCGCAATAGGGAGTATGTTCCTGCTTCAGTCGTAGTTAATGGGGTCTTTCGCGCCTGCAGACTCGAAGGCAGCCAGCCTAAGTCTGCAGGAATCGCATTTTCCGCAGGCTTTGTCGCTGCCCAGATAGCAGCTCCAAGTAAGACCATAATCGAGTCCCAGCCGGATACCTTCGCGAATGGCATCTGCCTTCGTCATCCTTACGAGCGGAGCTTCTATTTTGAACCTTGTTCTTCCTTCGACAGCGGCCTTGGTGGCAAGGTTCGCCATTGTCTCAAATGCCTGTAGGTATTCGCTGCGGCAGTCCGGATAACCGCTGTAGTCTACCTCGTTAGCTCCGATGAATATGGTGTCGGCATCGATCGTTTCAGCGTAGCCAAGTGCAAACGACAGGAATATGGTGTTCCGCGCCGGAACATACGTAACGGGAATGTCGTTAGCCATCTCAGACACATCGCGGTCGATCGGAACGTCCTCATCAGCAGTAAGTGCGCTACCGCCCCACTTGCGAAGGTCAAAGCTCACTATTATGTGGTCTTTTACTCCCACGGACTCTCCAACTCGTTTTGCTGAGTCTATCTCTTTCTTGTGGCGCTGACCGTAGTCGAACGTTATCGCGTACAGCTCGTATCCACGATCTTTTGCGATAGCGGCAGTGGTAGCGCTATCGAGGCCACCGGAGAGAAGGGCTACAGCACGTTTCATTTTTCAGTGTTCCCCGTGAGCCACTCCTCCTGGTAGGCGTAGACGCTGTGATTGTGGATCGACTCGAATGTCTCGCACTCCACTTCAAACCATTGTATATGCTCGTTGCTGCGAAACATCGTCACAGTGTCGCGCAGAACATCCTCTATGAACTTGGGGTTCTCATATCCGCGTTCAGTTACGTACTTCTCATCAACTCGCTTCAACAGCGGATAGAGTTCGTGGCTGCCGATTTTTTCCAATTGACCGACCAGATCCTCAATCCAGTAGAAGATGCCCTTCTGGTAGCGAATTCGGGCGCGGATTACGCCTCGCTGGTTGTGTGCTCCGTAATCCGAGATTTCTTTGCTGCAGGGGCAGACTGTTGCTATAGGAACATCGACTCCAAGCACAAAATCAAACGTATCCCCATCAAGAGAGCCGGTAAACTCGCAGTCATAATCGAGCATACTCTCAATCCCGGATGATGGCGCGTTCTTCATTACGAAGTATTTGAACTTCACTGTGATATATGCGCTTTCAGCAAGCAGCTTTTTGCGGACTTGTTCCAGTATCAAGCGGACATCGTGGCCGCCAAGTGGTTTTCTGCTCCATTGGTTCACAGTTTCAACAAGTCTGCTCATATGAGTCCCTCGGTAGTTATGAGGCAGTTCAACGCTCATGGTCACCTGAGCTAATACTTCCTGAAACCCGTTATCCCGTCTTTTGATTTGAAGTGGGATATGCAGGTCCTTTATTCCAACGCGTTGAATCTCAATTCCACGCGTATCTTGCGACATTGCGAGGTCTTTTAGTTCGTGTTCAGACATAGTTTCACTCCGGAACAAGTGTATTCCGCACCCGGGAAAAGTGTCAAGGAGGGTTCCTCGACTGCAGGCGTGTGCCCGATTCCCTTGCTGGTTATATGTTCACATCTACAATACCCAGCAAGCAGCATTCACAAAGAGTATTTGCCAAAAAACCGAGCAGTCATTCAGTTTGCGCGGATAACTGAGTGGGATTAACGGATTGCCGAGGTCAAACGCTATGGAGTAGTGAGCGTCGTCGTACGGCTAAGCCACTTTGAGTTCAACGGAACGAATCCACTGAATCAACGCATCAACACATTGCGGATCAAACTGAGTGCCCCTGTAGTTTCTCAGTTCCTCGATTGCCTGCCCCATAGTCATAGCCTCTCTATATGGGCGGCTGGAGGTCATTGCGTCAAATGCGTCGGCAACACATATAATACGAGCGATTATAGGGATATTCTCGCCCGCCAGTCCACACGGATAACCTGTGCCATCAAATCGTTCGTGATGATATAGTATGCCGGGCAGTATTCCACGCAACTGAGGCACCTGTTGGACAATCCTCTCGCCCACTGAAGGGTGATTTCGCACAATATCCCATTCTTGCTCGTTCAGTTGCCCCGGATTGTTGAGAACAGTGTCGGGCATTCCGATTTTGCCAACATCGTGTAGTAGGGCAGCCACGCGCACACTGAACTTGACTTCTTCAGAAAAGCCGAGTTCTGCAGCGATTCCCACAGCATATCTTGCAACCGACTCGGAATGGCCATGGGTGTAGTGGTCTTTTGCATCTACAGCCGTCGCTAGAGCTGCGATGGTATTGACACTGGCGCTTTGCAGGAATGCGTAGATTCTGCACGGATCCATCGCACTGCCAGCACCCGGAACGTTGTCATAAGTGCAGACTGCGTTTTGCGACAGATGCTTGGCGTGATACATAGCAATATCAGCCGCTGAAACGAGAGCATCCTTCTGTCTTGCGTGTGTCGGATACTCAGCTACTCCCACAGAGAGCGTAATTTTCCATTCTGCAGACATTTCATCTTCGGTGTCGGTCGGGAGTTCCTCACACCAGGCTCGCCCTTGATCTACTGCAGCCCGTATACGTTCAGCTATGCCTGTTGCTTCTTCGACTTCTGTTTCAGGAAGGATTACCGCAAACTCGTCTCCGCCGTAGCGTGCAGCAATGTCCGTATCACGGATTTCTTCCCGCAGTATACGCGAGAAACAGCGCAGGATGGTGTCTCCCGCTGGGTGGCCAAGGTTGTCGTTTATGGCTTTGAAGCCGTCTAAGTCTATCATTATGAGCGACAGTGGTCTGCTGTAGCGGAGCGCACGTTTCAATTCGTGATCCAGCTTCTCGTGGAAGTTTCTGTGGTTGGTAAGTCCGGTCAAACCGTCTGTGTTCGCTTTCTGGAGCAGGTTCGCCTGGCTCTCTCTCAGATTGGCTGCCATTCTGTCCAGACTCACAGCCATAGTTCCCAACTCGTCGTTTCGGGAGATTTCGGACGAATAATCCAAATCCCCATCTGCGATGTGGAGCATTGCGTTTGTCAGTCTGGCCACAGGATTGCTGATCCCCGCATTCACTACAAGGCTTAGAAATGACGCAAGAATAATCGCCGCTGCAATCAGCATTGCTGCGCCACGGCGGATTGTCGTTTGAGCGCTCAGAATCTCTGTTACCGACATATCGATTCCAACCATTGCTACAACTCTGTTGTCAGCGTTTCTTACAGGTGCGAAGCCGGATAACCACGACCCCCACTGGTCTGTGCGAATGGTCGGATCAATCGTGGTCTCGGTAAACGCGTCGCGTATTGCGGAGTGTCTTTCAATGTTCCATGGACAACCGTTAGCCGCGTTAATGGGTGGGTCGACGCCAACGTCCACCACAAACGATAACTCAGAGGGTTTTCCGGAACTCACCAGAGTGTAGACGTGTCGGATACCTGGGTTGGCTTCTCTGAAGCGTTCGAAGCTTTCCTTGATCGATTGATACTCGGGGCTTTCCTGATTGCCTGCTTGCTCTGCAGCGACGTGCGCCACGGGATCTATAATCCGCGAAGCATTCATAACCACATCAGCCAATCTCGACTCAGCTTCCTTGCGCATAGTTGACTGCGCTTCGTGGCTAAAAAGGGTAACGGTGACGACAGCCATGGTGACTGTTGACACCCAGAAGAATACGGCCAATTTTTTCCCAAATCGCATACTTGTGCTCTAAATCCGCAATAATGGCTTGATAAAACGCGCAGTCACATTATCGGCTGTGCTGGCTCGTTTCTTGACACTCCATGCGGCCGCTGGATATAATGACCGAGGCAAAATAGCACCGTTCGAGAGGCCGGGGTATCCCGAGCCTCCGTTTTTTACAGATGTGCCTTAATCGGCATTGATGGGATGGAGACAATGACCGCAAGAGAGATTGACGCCAGCATTTTTAAAGCTTACGACATCAGAGGGCTTTATCCGAGCCAGATTGATGAGGATGTATGCTATCGCATAGCTCGTGCTTATGTAGCTTCAATTGGCTGCAAACGAGTGGTTGTCGGGCACGATATGCGAGAGACTGCTCCACAGTTGGTGGAAGCCACTATTCGTGGCATCAGCGATCAGGGTGCCGAAGTGGTACCAATGGGGCTCACCAGCACACCTATGTACTACTTCGGGGTAAACTTCCTGAAAGGTGATGCGGGGATGATGGTCACAGCGTCCCACAACCCTGGTAAGTACAATGGCTTCAAAATGACTGGCCCAAACGCTATTCCGAGTATCACATACATCTCAAACGAGGATCTCTGGAAGAAGGCGTGTGCGGGAGAGTTCCCAGAACCAGCCGAAAAGGGAAAAGTGCTTCCGCAGCAAAACGTACTCGGCGATTATATCGAGGCAATTCTCGAAAACGCAGGAATTCGCAGCTTTGAAAACCTGAAAATTGCGGTCGATACAGCTAACGGTATGGGCGGGTTGATTCTGCCGAAGCTTTTCGAGACTATCGGCAACAACCCAATCAAACTGTTCTGGGAGATCGACGGATCCTTCCCGAACCACGAAGCCAACCCTCTCAACCTAGAAACACTCAAATGGCTGCAGGAATCCGTTGTCAAAAACGGTGCACATCTGGGCGCCGCTTTCGATGGTGATGGCGATAGAGTAGCCTTCGTCGATGAAAAAGGCGAGCCTGTTCCGGGTGACCTGATAACAGCGCTCATCGCCCGTGAAATGCTTAAACAGAAGCCGGGCTCAAAAGTGTTGTACGACATCCGGTCCAGTTGGACTGTGCCGGAGGAGATAAAAGCAGCCGGAGGCATTCCGGTTCCGTGCAGAGTCGGTCACGGTCTAATTAAGCGACAGATGAGAGCCGAAGGCGGCTATTTTGCTGGAGAACTTTCCAGCCATTACTACTTCAGCACGTTCTACTTCACCGATAACGGCGATCTGGCGTTCCTTTACCTTGTGAAGCTGCTGTTGTCTGAGGGCAAGCCGCTTTCTGAACTGGTAGCGCCGCTCAAGAGGTACTATCACACCGAAGAGATCAACTCTAAGGTCAAGAATGTCGCTGCAAAGCTCGCTGAATTGGAGGAAGTCTATTCTGCCGGTAAGATGAACAAGCTCGATGGAATTACTATTGAGTTTGAGGACTGGTGGTTTAACGTGCGCCCGTCGCAGACTGAGCCGCTTCTCAGGTTGAATCTCGAAGCAAAGACCAAGGAGATGATGGAGCAGAAGACCGACGAACTGCTGACGCTGATTCGTTCTTAAATTCGGGCTTAGAAAACGCGGCCCATCGGAGCCTATTATGCTGGATGCGAAAATGATCCGCGCCGAGCCTGAAAAGGTGCGTCAGGCGCTTGAAAACAGAAGAGAAGACACCGAACAATTGGACAGGTTTCTCGGATTAGACGAGGAACGGCGAAAGCTTCTAAGCACAGTGGAAGTGCTAAAGGCGGAACGCAATCGTGTTTCGGAAGCTATAGCTCGTATGAAGAAAGAGAGAGTAGATGCGGCCACTGAGATAGAGCGGATGCGAGGCGTTTCTCAAGAAATCAAAGAGCTCGATGCCAGAGTTGCAGAGGTTGAATCTCAGACTGAAGATATCCTCCTTCGTATTCCCAACATCCCGAGTGAGACCGTACCGGTGGGGTGTGATTGCACAGACAATCCTACCCTCCGCTCCTGGGGTGAGCCGAGGCAGTTCGACTTTAAACCTAAGCTGCATTGGGACCTTGCGAAGTCGCTGGATATCATCGACTTTGAGCGCGGTGCAAAACTCTCCGGCAGTGGCTTCATACTCTACAAGGGTTTAGGAGCTAGGCTCGAGCGAGCGCTTATCAACTGGATGCTCGATTTGCACACTCGTGAACACGGCTATACCGAAATCGCGCCGCCGTTTCTTGTAAACAGAGCCACGATGACTGGTACCGGCCAGCTTCCGAAGTTTGAGTTCGATATGTATCGACTGCCGGATGACGATATGTTTCTGATTCCAACCGCCGAAGTGCCTGTTACCAATATCTACGATGGCGAGATTCTCGACGGGTCGGTTCTTCCGATGTATCTTACAGCTTACACTCCTTGCTTTAGACGAGAGGCCGGAGCGGCTGGAAAGGACACCAGAGGGCTCTTACGTGTCCATCAATTCGACAAGGTCGAGATGGTGAAGCTGACCAAACCCGAAGAGTCTTACGACGAACTGGAAAAGATGGTCGACAATGCAGAGACCGTGCTTCAAAGGCTTGGTATTCCGTATAGAATCGTCCTGCTCTGCACTGGTGATATGGGTTTCAGCGCTTCAAAGACTTACGATCTTGAGATTCACGCTCCTAGCTACGGCGATTGGCTCGAAGTCTCCTCCTGCAGCAACTGCGAGGACTTCCAGGCGCGCCGGGGAAACATTCGGTTTAGAAGAGAACAGGGGGCGAAACCCGAGTTTGTGCATACTCTAAACGGCTCCGGAGTTGCACTTCCGAGACTGGTTGTCTCTATTATGGAAAACTATCAACAAGAGGATGGATCAATCGCGGTGCCCGAAGTGCTGCGGCCTTACATTGGTGTGGATACCATCAGTTAGATATAATTAGAGGGATCGATTGGCACAAGCCCGTCGATCCCCTTTTGCTTCAATTAGAACCCCATTGTAACGCTCGTGAAAACAGTGTTGATGTCGCCGACCATAGCGGTTACATCCAAAGAGACATCTCGAGCGTTTCCGATTCCCGGACTCTTGAACTCCTTGCCAAATCCAAAAGTGGCAGCGCGTCCGCTGTCAAGTCCTAGCCCGTAGTAACCTGCTCTTACAGTCCAATCTCCCGGCAGGAGTCTCTCGTAACCGATTCTGAGTGATCTCCAGTTCGCATCGCCTGTAGCATCGTACAGTTCCAATGATACAATGGTGCTCCGGTCAGGGCGATACGCACATCCGGGTCTGAAGTTGGCTGACCACTGCGCAACCGTCGTTCCAGAATCGGTAGTCTTTGGTTCGTTGGCATTTTGAATCAGTAACCCAGCAGTCCATTTGGGATCTATCTTGTGGAGCAATCCAATATCGAACGCTAAATCGGTTTTAAGTCCTGGGTATGAGTTTGTTATCGACCTGACATTCAAGCCGATTGATGTTTCAGGGTTCATCTGATAGGCGAGCGACAGCCAGTACCAGTTCTCTTCATCAAATATATCAGTAGAAAGCGCCAGATGGTCGCTGATCCACGATAACCCGATTGCTGCACCTCTGCCTATTGGTGCTGACAGGCTGACATAATCCTGATAGTTGATATCATCGCGATTTATCGTCGTGCGCATATACGTCGTAGTAAGACCTTTGAGCTGAGTAAGCCCCGCTGGGTTCCAATAGGTAGTGTTGGCATCATCAGCAAGTCCGGTGAAGGCTCCTCCCATAGCAAGAGGTCTGGCACCGACACATCCGAATGCGGCACCAGCCAATACCAGTGTCAGCATGCAGGCTACAGACACGGCGATTCGAAATGACAATCCGTTAGACATCCCTTCCATCCTCCACGTTCGCGCCAGTTGAGCTCGAAACATATCTTCTGCATCAGTTACGATGAACGAGCAGTGGAGGCAACCAGCATTACGAACTCATCTATAATAAGCTAATTTGAGGTGCGATTGTCAAGGTGATTTAAGACTTGCCTTCGGGGTGTGTATCTGTTGTGATTTCCTGGCTGATTTGGTCGGCAATATACATCCAACTGGAATTAGGGTAGTCCAATCGAAACTGTTCTACGATATCTGCAGCTAGTTCTGGGTTATTAGCTCGAAGCAAGGCGAGTTGGGCAGCTTTGAGTGCGGCCATTTCTCCCTCGGGTTTGCCGTGGGCAGTCCTGATAAGGTTGCCGAATATTCTGGATGCATCCTCATAGCTTCCGAGCATTTCCATGCTCGATGCGAATCGGAACAGGGCGTGGTCATCGAGCGACTCTTCCTGCCAAAACAACATCGCTTCATTAAGTGTCCTTAGAGCCTCATCGCGTATCCCTCGTTTGCGGTAGAGCTCAATGGCTTGAATGTAATAGTCGATGGAGCGCTGTTTATCCTGCAAATGAGCCCAGACGCGTCCGAGCTCACCGATGGCGAATGGGTCATCCGGATTTGCATCTCTTAGAAGTCGGAAGCGCTGGGCAACGTCTAGCAGAGTCTTTCTGCGCTGTGCACCAGTGCCAAGCCATTTGGAGCTCTCCTGCACCGATGTAAGCAGCCACGCAAGTGCCATTCCGAAGACAAACCCGCCTATGTGCGACCAATAGCCTACATAGCGAAAATTGAATGGGCCAATTGTGCCTGTTGGCTCGACTATGGCAATCGCGCCAAAAATCGCCTGCACAAAGAACCATCCGAGAATCAAGTGAATCGTGGGAATTTCCAGTTTTCCAACCCGAACGTTTTCCTGACTGAATCTTATAATGTACATTCCCATCACGCCTGCTACAGCGCCAGAGGCTCCGACCATAGGGGTGCGCATAATCCCGGGAATGAATGCAAATGCTATAGCTACGTGAGCGACAGATGCAACAAACCCACTGAACATATAAAAAATGAGCATAAACAGCGGGCCAATCGACTTTTCGACTTTTCGACCGAAGAGCCACAAGAAAATGATGTTTGTTGCAAGGTGAAGAGGGTCGAAATGAAGGAATATTCCTGACAATAAGCCTAGAATCGATCCGCCGTCGGGCAGTACACCGTACCGGTTTGCCAGATCGACTCTATCCCCTGGCATCGACCCAACAAATAGCAGCAAATTCAGGCCGATGAGACTATAGGTTGCGACAGCTACGTCCTGAGTCTGTGTCACAGCGTCTTTGGTGCTAGAGTTGCCCATGTAGGTCTTTTGGTCCATAATCACCAAGAACCTTTCGGTAAATGCCATTATACAGCCGTATCTAAGGATAAGCAAACGACTGCAGTTCCCCAGTGTCTGCTTTGAGTTTCCTGAGAGGCCTCGTTACAGAAAACCAGCGTTGTCTTTAGGTGCAATATCCTATACTATCAACACTGATGAGTAAGGTTGAAGTCCAGCCAGGGATAGTTACGCTGCTAAATGGGCGAGCGCGGTTGTTAGATTCTGACAGCATCGGGTTAGTAACCAACCAGAGTGCTGTAAACCCATCACTTGTGCACACCCTCGACTTGCTCCTCGATGCAGGTGCCAATGTTAAGGCGCTCTTCAGTCCGGAGCACGGCATACGCGGTGATACTGTAGAAGGCGAAAAGGTGCTCTCTACGGTCGATAGCGTTACTGGTCTCCCTGTCCACAGCCTTTACGGTAACACTCGTCGTCCATCTCCTGACATACTTGCGAATCTTGATACCCTAATCTTTGATATTCAGGATGTCGGAGCTCGTTTCTACACATACACATCTACCCTGGCCCATTGTATGCAGGCGTGCGGTGCTGCGGGCAACCGTTTTGTAGTTCTCGATCGACCCAACCCACTTGGCGGTAGGCTGATAGAAGGCCCCGTATTAAACGCAGAGTTTGCATCGTTTGTTGGGCTTTACTCAATTCCGATTCGGTATGGCCTGACAATAGGCGAGCTTGCACTTATGATTTGCAGGGTGTTCGGTGTAGATGTCGATTTGCAGGTTATACCGTTAACTGGCTGGCAACGGAATATGTTTTTTGAAGACACCGGACTGCCGTGGGTAGCACCGTCTCCCAATATGCTATCGCCTAAGACGGCCGAATTATATCCCGGAACGTGTTTGATGGAAGGGACAAACGTCTCCGAGGGCAGGGGAACTGATCAGCCATTCGAAATGATTGGTGCTCCGTGGATAGACGGTACCGCTTTGGCCGCCAAACTTGCGGATGCGCAGTTGCCCGGAGTTGAGTTTCTCCCAGCGGCCTTCGTTCCATCAAGATCCAAATATTCAGGCGACCTCTGTTTCGGAGCAAAGCTGAATGTATTAGACAGGCAGACATTCAGACCTGTACTAACAGGGCTTAAAATCATCGAGATTATTCGACGCCTGCACCCCGCAAATTTTGTATTTGATCCCCCAGGCGACGATGGAAGATTCTTCTTCGACCTTCTTGCAGGTTCAGACGAACTGCGTATTTCGATTGAGAACGGAATACCTGCTGAAGTCATTGCTGAGGGTTGGCACACACAACAAAGGGAGTTTCTATTAGAGCAAGGTCGCTGTCTTTTGTACGGTTGATATCGTTCTATACCCTGTAACCCATTAAAATTCGAGAGTTTTTCATCACATCACGTAGAGATACGTGGAAAAACATATCGTGGAATAGTATCGACTGTTTGCACCAACTATTCAGTTCTGAAGGCGGGTGGGTAATGCTCAGAAAAACAAGTGGCTTCACTCTGATCGAAATAATGGTGGTAATTCTAATTATCGCTCTTCTAATCTCTATGGCGCTGCCAAACTTCTTCAAGGCGCGAGAGAAATCGCGCGCAAGCACGTGTCGTGCCAATTTGAGAATGATAAGCACTGCCAAAGAGCAATGGGCTATGGACAACCGCAAAACCGGCAACGATACTCCTCAAGAGAGCGATCTGGTCAGCGTTTACATTAAGGGCAAAGATGGAAAGCTGCCCTCGTGTCCATCGGCTGGCAATTACGATATCGGAAGTGTCAATAGCTGGCCTACGTGCAGTGTGGGCACAAATGGCACTGTAGATCCAATAGACGACCACATTTTCGCCAACTAGGCTGCTGGCGACTATCCGTTTCTGTGTTATAGCAGAGGGACTATGTCCCCTTTTTTGCAAAGGGAAAATGTCCCCTTT
>CAZCCV010000050.1:0-11673 GCA_964497515.1 uncultured bacterium
CAACCTCACTAACAGGCGGATGTTTGCATTTGTCTTGCTGTACTGAGCAATGCAGCCCAGCCTCTCCTTTTCTGGTAGTGTACCGTATTTTGTGTAAGAGTGGCTGAAGGGTGAGGATTGGTGCGTTCCGATGGCTGAAGTTGAGTTGACTAAACAATGCCGGCTAAGGAGAACGCACTAGAATGAATGCTACAGTATTTGGAACAATATCAGAGTTACTAATTACGGTCAATGATGTAAAGGATCCAATAGACACAGTGTGCTGCGCACACAACCAGTAGCCTCCTGTAGTCCATGGTGACCTCAAACCATCTAATATTCTGCTGGTCGCCGTGAGTCGTCTGTCGCTGAAGATAGGTGATTTTGGTCTGGCTAGAGCGGTCTCCTCCATCACAGGGACCACTGCTGCGGCTGGCACGCTGTTCCATATAGCACCCGAAAGCCTTTGGGGCTTCTCGCTGCCAGCAAGTGATGTGTTCTGTGCGGGCATGATTCTCTACCAACTGCGGACGGGCGTCTCTCCATTTACACTGCCGGAGGATTTCGAGACACATAGGAACTCGGGTTTTCGTCGATCTATTGAGAGAAGCAGGAGAGAGGCATCTGCTCCACCGAGCCAGTTCGAGCCGACTGTTTCTGGGGAACTGGATACAGTAATTCTAAAATCACCGTCGTTTGATTACCGAAATCGGTACCGGGACGCAACTGAATTTCTCGAAGCAATATCAAGATCAGCGCCGCTAGATGCACGCGCGGAGTCTGATGAGGCAGATTAAAGCACAAGAGATATGAACCATATACCTGTGTATCAAGACGCAGACTACCTGGAATTGGCCTGCAAGAGCGATTTGACACAGGATGAGTCTCAAGTGCTGTATGAACTCTACAGTGACATTGAAACACCTGTCGCTGTTGATCAGATGGGAGCCTTCTCCATACTAACGCTCACTGGTTTGACAGGTACCGAACTTGCCACATTCGCAGGAAGACCTCTCGGAGCGCTACTTTCGGATAATCGTCCTTCAATCGCTGATTTGAGAGTTCTCAAAGACATCGGCAAACTGCTGTATAGCAATCCATATTCGTTACGTGCGAGACGTGCTGGAATGCTCCTGTACGGCTGTGCGATTGCTAAAGCGTTGGATACATACGGCGAAAGAATATCGGGGCTCAAGTATTTGCAGCTAGGACGTTTGAAGGCTGATCTCTTGGGTTGTCCGTGCTTGCCTCTAATATTGCACAACGGCTCTAAGTCACTTGAATTAGGCAGTATGCAGTGCTGTTGAAAGGCATTCGGAGATTTTTATCAGAGGGGTTATCAAATGCGTGACGAAAAATAGGGAAGCAACGGAGACAGTGGCCGCATCGACCACTTTCACGCTACTACAACGATAGGGTATCCTCCCACTTACCGCATTCACCAGCCCCGTACCGCCAAGCTGACACTTTCAAAATGGACCTGTTCACGAACGAGCCTAGGAAGACCTCGATTGTCTCCTGAAAATTACTTCTCTATCATTTGGCCTCAACAATCCTATCTCATAGAGAGATGAGCTCTTTCCATTTCAACAGTAGTTCACACGTTATGCTGCAGATCATTCATAAGTTCGAGCGCTTGACAAGACACCGCAATTGTGACATAATCAAGTAGGCAAGCGAAAATTGTTCTGACTGCCTTCTGTAACCTTGTGAATCCGAGTTTGGCCTTGCGATAGAGTGTATGTAGCGGACAGCAACAGTCATAAACACCACACAGCTGTAAAACCGTGCTCTCCAGGTTTCAACCGGAGAGGAGGTTTGCGTGAATACTGTCCAGCGTGCACAAGAAGAATTGGCTACTTACTTCCGGCGCCGGTTTCCAGTGCTTGACCATATCCTCTTTTCTAATGAATCGGCCTCCCGCAACTATCCCATTCCGCTAGTTTTTGGATACTTCCTTGCAGCGGGTGAATCTGATCCGGGCAATGACTGTTGCTTTGTTCTGCCATCTGCACAAGACTCAGCGTTTATGATGAGCATACTTCTGTTTATTTCTAGTCATATGAACCTATCCAACAAATTTGTAGAGTCATACCTGGAAAATGCCCTTCACAATGGAGACAGAGTCAGGCTTCTTCCTGATGGTGGAGTTTACTTCTACAGGGGGCGGCATCCCGAGTCTTCCGACAAGGTCATATTAGAAGTGGAAGTAAAGGGTAATGCGTGCACAGTGACATTTCCTGTTAAGCAAGTTCTCAGACTGGAACCAACGGCTCGCAAAACGCCAAAAGGGAAACTGTCCTTGTACCCAGACAAATACACGGAATCACTCTGCCCTATGGATAAACTGCTGGATACTGAGACATTTGGTAATACGAGTATATTCAAAAACAACGTTTTACTATTGTCAGAGCTCAGTGCTTGGGAAGCTTTTATAGAAGAGACTCGCTTGATTCGAAATGGGCACTCCGAAAGCTCAATGCCTGTTATCGGAGAGTATTTGCCTTGGGCCAGGATCAGAGACGACGGTAGTTTTGAAATGAACGATCGATTTCAAACGTATGGTGAACCCGCAGTCGCAGTGTCACACCGTGTGGAAAACATAACTGAAGCTTGCCGACGAGCCGATAAGGACTGCCTGACTGTAGTGGTGGATGGAACACAGAAGTTAACTCGAAACATACAGGCATATGACGAAATCCTTGAACGGCAAAAACTCGTGGTAATCACTGACTACACCCGGCAAAACCAGGTATCATTGATGACCGAACGAGGCTGCACAACCTGGTATTTGAACCCAAACGAACGTCAATTAGATATAGCAGTGTCAGATAGGAAAGGGATCGATTCTGGAACTCAATTTTCCAGTGCTATGTCGAATTTTGGTAGCCTCTCAATTCGTACGGAACAATGTCAAGATTATCTACTGGAGTTGGCAGCAAGACACTTGGATACAGCTAGCCGAAGTCAGCGACAAGAGGTGCCAGAAGATGAGGAGACAAATCGGCTAATGGGAAATTTGTGGGGGTTTCTTGTGAGAGCTTCAGATCTTTTTGGGGAAATCGCTCCAGATCTCGCTGCAACTTTCACTAACAAACTGGATGAGCTCTCTCGCCAAATAGATTGTTGTCGTTTGTGGATTTCAGATAGCCTATATGAGTTATTGCAGGAGGCGAACGAAACACTGAGGATAGTTTATGATAATTTCAATCAAGGAGTCGGACAATCCAAAGCTAATGCATTGTTACGGGTGTTAGCAGGCGAATATCAACCTGCCGTTATCGTGCAGTATAAAGAGAATCGTGAGCCGCTGAAAGAATGGTTGATTGGAAAGAACGCTGCTTCCGTGCCTGTACATACACGGGGGTCAATTAAACGTGATCGGTCGTTTAGCTCTGTGGTGGTTACTTCGTGGCGGGGTCGCGGGAAATTCGAAAGTATCATTCACTGTCACGCAGCACCAACAGTCATCTGTCTGACATACCCTTTTGAGGAGCAGTGGCTGGATCAGTACAAAAACGGGCTCAACAAAAGAGTGATACGTCAAAATGCTAATCCTGCTCAGCGAGCCAAGATAATTGGTTGCTTAACCAGTAGTCTTGAAGCATTGGATAGTGCGAAAACAGATAGGGCAGATACGAGGCCTCAAGAATCGACAGTCGATCCTGAGAAGTATCTGATGAGCAGAAAAAAAGGAGAGGCAGTGGCTGAACTGGACTCCGACGACGCTTGCGATGCGTTCTACGTCGGATTCGTAGGGCTAACTTACGCATATCTTCTGGAAGGAAGGGAACTGCCTGTAGTAAATAGACTGATTCAAGAAGTGCTGCATAAGTCTCAAACCATTCCGAAGAGGTGCGTACACGAGTTGAGTATCGGAGACTATGTGCTTTTCCGAGAGTCCGGAGATAGTGATGTAATTCGAGCATTGGCACAGCATCAGATGGGGGAAGCAGAATATGACAGGTTGCGGGAGTTGTCTTCCAAGTGGAAGGCACCCCTGCAGGATCTCACTCGCAAAAAGGATCTAGTGGCACTTGCTGAGCTTCTAGGTCGAAGCGTACAGACAGTTCGCAACTGGGTAAGCAACGATGATCTCATAGGACCCGGAGAAGAAGGGGACATCGAAGCAATTGCCAAGCTCACTTCAGATACTGAGCTTTCAGCGTGCAAAAAAGACGTATTCAATGCAATAAAGGAAGTGCGTTCGGCACACATTCAAGCAGGCAGAAAATTGACAGATCTGCTCCTCGAAACACTCCGGGACAGAATTTACGAAATCGGTGATGAGGAAAAACAGCTAGAGTTGCCCTTCGGCAAAGTCTGGATAGTTGAGGTTGAGCAGATCTCTGACCAACCTGAACGACGTTCGCGGGGACAAGTTAACAGACTATTCTGGGAACCGGTACGCGCCTTGTAGTCCTAGACATACTGTGCAGGATCGCACTTTGAATCGGGTGCGAAACATCTAAGTATCTATGCACTATCCTTTGCGCTTAGTAGTCTGACTATTAGTTGATTACAGTCGCTATATGAGCCCAGATATAAGCGAAGAATGACACAGGATAATACAATTGTAAGGCTTTAAATTGTGGTGTCAGTCGTGCGTAGTCGCGCTTGCACCGTATAAGTCTGCCGACTACATTTCAAATCAAGTGCTCAATGCATAAGCATTGTCTGTGGTGTGAGACACATCGATGTGAGTGACTCGAGATCTCTTTCACATTCGCATATAGAATCGTCTTGTGCTCTGATGCATCAGCTTGCACAGTGCCACAACAGGACCAATGCTATTACAAGGCATAGTAATTAACGGGATGAAGGGAGAATCGACGTGGAGAGTGCCACACGTGTACGTGATCAGATATATGACTTCCTTAAACGCGAGATGATTGGTCCAGACCCTGGACCGCCAGCCGTTCAGCTCAACGGAGAGGAAATTCTGCGGCCACAGGACAGTCCGACTCTCCGATATGCAGCTGGAGTTTTGTTCCCTTCGAAGACTATGATTGCTGACCATGAGTCACCTGCATCTGTTCAAACAGACTCGGACATATACGATGAGCAAGGACTGGAAGAAATCATACCAGAACCTGGACAGCAATCCACTGATGTAACGCCAAGTTACGAACAACAGCCAGAGACAGAGCAAGAGATTAATCGTGCAAATGAATTTATGCCAAGTGGTATGGGGCTCAGCACTCTTATCAGACTACCTGAAAGGCTGTTGGTGAAAGTGTCTGCTGGCCGATACTATAAGAGAGAACTGGAAGGGGCTGGCCGCAAAGGAAGAGACGGGAAGTACAAGCCCTATATGGGGTGGTGGAGGCAACCAGTCGATGCAGATTTGGTTTTTGAATGTGATGAATTGCTTGGTGCTGCTGCCCTATCGGCCGAAAAACAAGTAGAAATCAATGGAGAGAATACTGGACTGTTCGTACACATTTTGAGTAGGTCATACGCCGCGTCGTCGACGGACAGCAGAGCACGTATAGTGACTGTGACTCTAATAAATAGAAACACCTACACTCGTGGCAAAGATGATGGAGCATTTTTCCAGTGCAAATTCTCGGTGCAGGATCCCGATAGTAGCCATTGCTTTCTAGAGTATCCAGAGAGACCCAGAAATGATATGGAAGAAGATCCAGAAGAAGCAAGCATGCGGCTTCTGTACCGCCGGCATAAGGTTTATGCTATCGGACACGGCTGTGCGGCCGATTGGATAGACTCACCAGATGATGCAACATCCAAGGTGTGGACCGAGTCCCTTCCGAGCTTTGAAATGAAACCGGTGTTGCCATTTGAAATTGAAGGTTTGGAACTCTCTATGCTTGCTCTCTCTGATGGTAATTCCAAAACGCCAATCGAACTCTGTGAGAGACTAGCCGAAGAATACCTGAATTGGATCAACAAAGAAGCTCAAAGAATCGCTGATCAGAACGACGTTCCGCCCGATTTGGCAAATGCAGCTCACGATCATATCCGCAAATGTCGGATGTGTCACGACAGAATTCGATATGGTGTAGAGTTGTTGAAGACCAATCCAGAACTCCAGAAAGCATTCTCTTTAATGAACCAAGCGATGCTAATGCAGTGGAATCACTATCGCCTCGCTTCCGAACCGCATTATCAAAGAAAGTGGGAACGAAAAGATAACGATATCGTACTGGAGCGACGCTATGAGGCTCCTGACTATGAAAGCTGCGACAGAAATTGGTGGCCATTCCAGCTTGCTTTCATCCTGATGAATCTCCGATCCATGTGGAAATCAACACCTGAGGATATTGCTGAAAGAGAGATCTTGGATCTTATCTGGTTTCCGACAGGCGGTGGTAAAACAGAGGCATACTTGGGACTCACAGCTTTTACCATATTCCTAAGACGTCTTCGCGAGCCGACTAATGCCGGTACAACTGTTCTAATGCGGTATACGCTTCGCCTTTTGACAACACAGCAGTATCAACGCGCAGCTTCATTAATTTGTGCGTGTGAATACATCCGCCGGCGCAATGAGGAAGAATTAGGCGACAGGCCAATAACTATTGGGTTGTGGGTAGGAAAAGATGCTTCTCCAAACACAGAAGAGGAAGCTGCCAAAGCTCTCAATAGTATGCTCATTCGTAACGCACAAAATCCATTTGTGGTACTGAATTGTCCGTGGTGTGGGGCACAGATGGGACCTGTGGAACGTGTTTCTAAAAAAGATCGACGAGAGTGCAGAGGTTATCATCAACTTGGCAACCCAAAAAGAGTGCAATTCCAATGTGATGATCCTGATTGTGAGTTCAATGACAAAAGAGGGCTGCCTCTCAAAGTAGTTGATGAGGCGATCTACCGAGATCCGGCGACTCTTATTATCGGAACTGTTGATAAGTTTGCAATGTTGCCGTGGCGACCCGAAGCACGCGCATTGTTCGGGCTAACAGAAGACGGACAGGCGCCGCCAGAGCTGATAATCCAAGATGAGTTGCACCTCATTTCTGGACCACTTGGCTCAATGGTTGGTCACTACGAAACCATTATTAATGAGCTATGTGTAGATCGAAGAGGTAAAACGCCAGTACCTCCAAGAATAATTGCTTCAACTGCAACAATTTCGCGTGCCGAAGAGCAGGTACGAGGACTGTATGGCAAGGAACCCTCTAAAATGTTTCTGTTCCCGCCTCAGGGATTAGACGCAGGCAATTCATTCTTTGCGTACGAGGCTAAGGACAAACCGGGGCGACTCTATGTGGGAGTCTTTGCATCGGCTCTGACATCGCACATAACCGCTCAAGCAAGGGTTATGTCGGTTCTTCTCCAAGCAGCCAAGCTGCAGGATAGTGTAGAGCCCGAGAGTATTGATCCCTACTGGACTCTTATGTCATATTTCAATAGCCTGAGGGAGCTTGGTCACGCTGCAACGCTGGTTCAAGCTCGTATCCCAGAATATATGGACGTTATTGTGGAACGAATGGGATTACGATGGCTGGGCGGAGAAGAGGCAGCGGCCAAACATAGATTCATTCGTCGACATAGTGAGTTGACCAGCCGGATCCAGAGTGCAAATGTGCCTGAGATCTTACAGAGCCTGTTCACTAAATATGATGGCACCGATCCTAGCCGCGCCGTAGATGTTTGTCTTGCTACTAATATGATTCAAGTCGGACTCGATGTCCCTCGCTTAAGTCTTATGTCGATTATGCGGCAGCCTAAGACTACATCGGAGTATATTCAAGCTTCGAGTCGCGTTGGAAGAAGATGGCCTGGCTTGGTTGTAACAGTGTTCAACACAGCAAACCCTAGAGATCGATCCCATTTTGAGCATTTCCGTGCATATCACGAAAGTATCTACAGTTACGTGGAACCGACCAGTGTCACTCCCTTTGCTTTACCTGTGCGTGAAAGAGCTCTACACGCTCTACTTGTTGCTATGGCTCGACTAAAAGGCGATGAATCGATAAGAAGTCGTCCGAAGCCTGCTCCTGATGATACCTTGCTTGATGAAATCCGAGAAGTCATTCGCTTGCGAGTAAGTCTGTCAGAACCTGACGAAGCAGAAGAGACTATGACCATGCTTGATGATATTATCTCGGAATGGCAAAGGGTTCCAGCCGACAAGTATGGTGATTTTGTAGAGCCGGATCCTAAAGAAATGCCTATGATGTATCCAAGCGGTACGCAGAAGATGCCTCAATGGGGCGAAAAGCCTCTTCCGACCTTAACATCTATGCGGGATGTGGACGCGGAATGCGACATTGACGTTCTTTCAAAGTATCCAACAAGGTAGGGTTTAGATATGCCTGCAAATAAGCCGATTAGACGCTCACACTTAATAGGTTATTACGGCATAGGAGCTATGGTGGATTTCCCACACGACGAGACTCTTATGACGGCCGGGCTCGATGCCTGGCATCTTGCTTTTGAGGAGTGTGAACCCAACTGGTTGGTCGGAGAAGAACGATTGCAACATCGACTACACGTCAGTCATTTCCGCTTGCCTCCAGAACATTTGGATCCCGGTCCTGGGGTTAAGCTTGCGAATATCAACATGCCTTCTGTAAGATTTCCGCGTTGGCACTACTGTCCTCGTTGCGGCTATATGGAACAACGTTCATTGTTTGACTATACAACGCTCCGATGCAAAGGTCGCGAATACCAGATTGGACGATCGTGCACTGGAATACCTGATAAAAAGCGTTTCCTTATGATTCCAGTTCGTATCGTGGCAGTGTGTGGCAAAGGTCACATTCAAGATTTTCCTTTTATGGAGTGGGTGCATAGAGATAGAGCTGCCACAAAAAACTGTACACTGCGCTGGGTACCAGACCGCCCTTCAACGACAATGGCTAATGTGCGAATTGAATGCACTTGTGGTGCCAACAATACTCTTTCCCTTGCATTTGAGTTCTTTGAAGAACGAGGCGGACCACTCCATCGAATTGGTATCGACTGTAGAGGTGACAGGCCGTGGCTGGGAGAATGCGACAATCGCAACAACCCCTGTGGAGAGTATCTTCGGGTTGTCCAGCGTGGAGCCTCAAACGTCTACTTTCCATATGTCATCAGTTCAATCTATCTCCCACCATGGATCGAGACAGTAAACAAATCAATTATCGATGCATTGGAAAATCCAAGAATATGGGGAATCCTAACCGAGGAATTGGTAGAAGGCAGAAGTATAAACCAAACGCAGGCAAAGACAGTTGCTAAATTAGTAAATGTCGATGCCGACAAGCTAATAGACGCGGCTCAGAAGAAATTGGATGGAGTTGCTTCTCAAATAGAGGCGTGTAATTCGGAAGAGGCGCACAGATTTCAAGAGTATGTGGCACTCTCAGAGAGGCGAGACGATGTCAATTCTGGTCTCCTTGTCGAGATTACAGAAGTGCAGGAGTATGGGAATGATTTGGCTCGACTTCTGTCCAAAGTATGCCTTGTGCGGAAATTAAGGGAAACACGAGTCTTGGCAGGCTTTACACGCTTGTTACCACCTGATAGTCTTTCTGAAGATGATAGAGATAGAATTCAGTCGCTCTCGATTGACTCGGCAATTGACTGGCTACCCGCTGTAGTTGTGCACGGAGAAGGTATTTTTCTAGAACTTGATGCGCAAGCGATTGACAACTGGATGGCAAACAGCGGCTGCGAAAATAGGCTCGCAGATCTATTGACAACCTATGTTGGCAGGAGAACAAAGCGCGGACTGAAAACAAGAACGATACCTCCGAAGTTTGTGATGATGCACACGCTTGCTCATATGCTGATAAACCAGTTGAGCTACGATTGTGGTTATGGGAGTGCATCACTCCGTGAACGCATCTATTGTGATTTTGATAACAATGACAACCCTATGCAGGGCATCTTGATTTATACTGCAGCGGGCGATTCAGAAGGTACTCTTGGTGGATTAGTGAGGCAGGGTGAGCCAGACTGTTTCCGTGGCACTCTGTTAAGAGCACTCAACAAGGCATTGTGGTGTTCGTCCGATCCAGTGTGTATGGAGAGTACTGGACAGGGAGTCGACAATGCTAATCTAGCCGCGTGTCACGGATGTGTTCTCGTATCCGAGACATCGTGCGAGGAAGGGAATCGGTTATTGGACAGAGCTTTGGTCGTTGGCAAACCTGATAATCCCAAATTAGGATTCTTCAGCTCTATTCTTTAGATCGCGCTCGTTGTTTCCTTCTCAAATCCTATATGATGCTTGAACTATGATTACTGATACTTAGCGTTACAAATAAACTGCCCAATCCGTGATATCATTAATAGCTAGAGACGGTGTCCCATCTGCAAGTCCTACCTCCAGCTTCTCAAATCCTCTTAATCACTTCGTGTACCTTTCTGTGCCTCTCTTTAGCAGGGTGTACCACGGTTTTGGTTACCATTTGGTTACCAAATCCGGTCCGTACAACAAAAAAGCCCCCGACTTGGGGGCAATCCACGCTCAAAAATATGGAGCCGACGGGAGGACTCGAACCTCTGACCCGCGCATTACGAATGCGCTGCTCTACCAACTGAGCTACGTCGGCATATTGGTGCCGAGAGCCAGAATTGAACTGGCGACACGCGGATTTTCAGTCCGCTGCTCTACCAACTGAGCTACCTCGGCACATACCTCGCGTCGTTGGAATCTGGCGGGGATGACGAGACTTGAACTCGCGGCCTCCTACGTGACAGGCAGGCGCTCTAACCAACTGAGCTACACCCCCGTGGCTACCTTCGTCCGAATACTTTCCGTCAGTCTAAACAACAAGACCAACTCTTGGTGGGCGAAGAGGGACTTGAACCCCCGACATCTTCCTTGTAAGGGAAGCGCTCTCCCAACTGAGCTATTCGCCCTCGTCGGAAAGTATAATACCAAACATGCCGCTTCCGGTCAATGCCCACACTAACAAAAAGAACAGGTGGTTTTCGCACCCGTTCGCTTCCTCTTGGAGCTATTGCTCCATCGAATCCGACAGTGAGAGTATACCATAGCACCCCTTGTCTGTCAACAATCTGTCCTCACAAATCTTGCTTAGTGCGGGAACTACTTGCCAATACACTGCGTATTGTAGATAGAGTCAAACGCTTGCGACTCTTTTCTCCTTTCTGAGTCGGTCGTTTGTTCTTGTGCGAACGGCCTGATTTCTCAGCCCGCCGGTCTTCCCACTAGCCGGCGGGCTTGCTTTTGTTAAACCATCCAGCGTTCGAAAAGATCCTCTAACTCCTGTTTGGGCTCTTCTCTTACAGGCGAAAAAGAGATGATACTCACTGTATCGAGAGGGGTTACCACAGCATCATAAATGCGAGACAAGAGTGTCATCACCTCTTCCGGAAGCCTAAACTCCGGGTTTTCCTTTTCGACTTCCCGTGCTGTCAGCTCTCCTGCTTGCTTCACGACTATCTCGTCAATGACTGCTGTAAAGAGCCTCTGCCGTGGGCCGAATCTGCGCCCAACAGTCACCCATACAAGCTGGCCGGGTTGATACTTCTCAGACTTGTCGCCCAGACGGATCGTTGCCGTCTTGCGACCTTTCTTCAGCATATCAGCATATAATTCAGAGTAGAAATTGAGTGCGAACATCGCCTCGCTCCTGATCCACTGCCTGGCTGCTGCCAGACTAATGCAGCATTATAAACCTACCATCTTAACGTGTCAACCCTGCTGTAAAATCCATGTATATGCAGAGCGACTATGTCCCCCATAACTGCCGTGGGATAATGTCCCCA
>CAZCCV010000051.1:0-11279 GCA_964497515.1 uncultured bacterium
ATGGGGACATTATCCCACGGCAGTTATGGGGGACATTATCGCTCTGCATATACACGACTATCCGTTTCTGCTTGCTCTTTCGCAGTTTTCTCCTCTATACTGTGGGGTGAGGCTGCGTTATGCGGCTGACGGAGTTGTTCGCGTGCAGGAGAAACAGAGGGCAAACAAAGGTGTGGCCAGACGACTGTTGCCAGCTACTTTGGCTCTGTTGCTGGCACTTGCTGCCGTAGTGGTAGTATCGCTCGGCATTGGTGCAGAAGCTATTCCCATCCGCGCCCAACTGCAGATAGCAGCTTCTCACTTCACGGGTTCTCCGATCCCTGAAGACCTTTCAATATACGATATCATCATCTCTCAGATGCGACTGCCCAGAGTCCTTCTGGCAGTGATAGTCGGTATCCTCCTCGCGTCAGCAGGCACAGCATTGCAGGCTCTGCTCTTGAACCCGCTGGCAGATCCATATACTGTTGGCACATCCTCTGGAGCTGCGCTTGGTGCAGCAATAGCGTTTGCAGTACCTGGAGTGGCCAGCTATTTCCACGGGTTCGGTGTGCCTGCAACGGCATTTGTCTTTGCAATAGCTGCGATGTTCGTCGTTTATTCACTTTCGCGGTTCGGCGGACGTGTATCCATCCACTCGTTTCTTCTATCGGGAATTGTGGTGGGATCGTTTCTTTGGGCCGTACTCACTTTTGTGCTGTCACGTGCCGGGGCGGCCGATACCACTATCATCCACTGGCTCCTTGGCAGCTTCGCCGATAAACCTTGGTCTTACGTGATAATGACTCTGCCTTTTGCTGTGATTGGGCTTGTGGTGCTTTACTCTATGTCTCGCGATTTGAACGTCTTTTCGCTGGGGGAGGAGACTGCAAAGCATCTTGGAATCGAAACCGAATCACTAAAGATTGCCATCATATTGACCACCTCGTTTCTCACAGCGGCGGCCGTTTCAGTGAGCGGGATAATCGGTTTTGTAGGGCTGATGGTGCCGCACATCGCACGCAAAGTGTTTGGTTCCGACCACCGCATACTGCTGCCGACTGCGGCGCTATCCGGAGCTATACTGATGGTTATTGCTGATACAGTCGCGCGGGCTGCGGGAGAGCTCCCTGTTGGTGTGGTGACAGCTATAGCAGGTGCGCCTCTTTTTCTCTATTTGCTGAGGAGCCGTTCTGCAGCGGCAGGCTAGTCTCCGATAGTTGATCCTTCGGAAGAGTCTTCTACGAACGTCACATCGCTCGAGTACCTCGCCCTTATAACTGGAACAAATACTCCCGACTCCTCTGAAACGGTCTCCGAACTGCTGATTCCAGTGACAGCAACAAAAGAGCCTACGGGCCATTTGCCTCTTGCCAGCACTTTGACCCCACAGTTGCCCCTGCAGTCTCTCACTCGAGAACCGTCGTCAATGTAGAACCAGCTGTCGCCGGATGTAATAACCCGGCCCCACGTCCGCACCAGAAGCCCCACATTCCTCGTTACCTTGCAGTTGCCGATTGTTGGGGTAGATTCGCCAACAGCACATCCTCCGATGTCCGCCACCCGTATAGCAAGAGGTCTAAGTGGTGGGCTTGCGGCAGTTCGCACGATTGGCGTGGTCACCGGCAGAATTGCTCTTTCGCCGTCGACGGTTGTCACGGTTCCAATGACGTCTACAATCGAGCCTTCCTGTGCCAAAGCATCACTCATTATGTAGATGCCGCACGAACGGTCGCTGTCGACCACATAGAACCCGGGTCTTACCGTGCCAGTGGCGGCTGTTACAATCTTTCCGGTAAGAGTAACCAGCTTCCCATCCGGATAATCCATCGCCTCCGAACAGCATTCCAGCTCAGATATGCAATCGACTATCTCCACAACTCCCCTTGATCTCGACTGTGTATGCACAGGGCTGTCTTCGTAGGCGATAGCCTCTGCAAAATGGATGCCAACAGCAAACTGGGTGGTATCTACGCTCACTTCATACGGTGCCGTTCTAGCGGTTCCAACCAGTACGTCATCTATGTAGAAATCAACCTTGTCTATTCCGGAGGCGTCACTGGCCTGTGCCCTTAGCTTTGCTGCAGTGCCAGAAATCGGAGTGTTAAGCCCGAGAATTCTGACTGAAGGTGGTGTTGCAAATGGAGCCATTAAGGGATCGCCTATTATTACAGATTTCCAGAACAACTGTGGGCAAGCGGCAAAGAAGGACTCCGCCATATTATAGCCTTTGATATATCGATCAAAGAGGATGTTCGGATAAGTAGCGCCGTAGATGAACGGTTCAGAGACATATCCTACCGCACCACACACACCCTGCGGAAAGAGATCCGCTATCAGTGTTCTACAGTTTGATGAAGCGGGTTTGATGAAAGTTCGTGCGCTAGTAGAGCAGTAGGTATCTGCGATAGAACCGGCAACAAACTGGTTGCCGATGAATTTCTCATAAGAATAACCGCAGTCGTTGTTTCCCCAACTGAAGTAACCGATAAGATCAGTCCTGCCCGATATGAACTCCGTGGTGTTGTCACACTCGACTATCTGATTTGCTGAAACGAGCACTGAGTAAGCGCTCTCTGGTCCTGTGCCGAGTCGTTCATCAGCCTTCAGGTACGCCCCGGAATAACCAGTGCGTTTATCAAGCAGAAACTTTCCTGATCGTGCTGGTCGAACAGCGCCGTCGATCATACGCATTACATCCTGCTCAGCAAAAGCATCAAGCCGCGTCACGTTATAGAACTTCCTGCCACGGAACAGGTGTTTACTAGACCACGCAATCTCTGGCGCCGGAGATCCATCAGATGAAGCAATCGGCCCATACGGGTTGATAAGTGGTATTGAACTGTTCGGGAGCGCAACGCAGGTGAGAATACTGCTTACAGAGTAAGGGCCGCTGGTGTTGCCGTAATCTGCTGCGACTGGAATACCTTTGGTAATTACTATGTAGTCTATCTCTGCCATATCCGGCTCTTGCAAGCGTCTGGAAATCGGTTCGCGTATCTGTGATTCGCAGACTTCGCGCGATACAAACTCATCAGTGGGACATGAAATCAGGAAAACGTTCTTTTGAGGCAGTCCGCGAGCCTGTTCGTAGTATGAAGCGATTCGCAATGAGACTTCACTCAACTGGTTTGCGACAAGCAGTACATTGCGGGGTCCGCCGCCAGCGCAGACGACGGTAGGAAGAGCGACTAACAAAGCCAGTGCAATCGCAAAGGTGTAAGCCAAGCGCCATCGTGGCGCTTTCCGCACGGTTCCAACTTCGGCCATACGGATATTCCTCACGGCAGAGCTGACAGATACAGTCAGCTAGTAGATCAATAAAACGCCCGACTAAGTCGCACCTGCGACTAGCAGGCAGGCGATAATTTCTGAAGAGAGTGTATCCCCGTTTATAATGACTGTCAAGTTTTAGAAAGAAACTCCGAAAGCCTATTTCGTGCTGTCCTCTCAGTGACAATCTCGTCCGGGATGATACCATCTTCGCTTAACAGTGTGTTGCCACAGATCAGTCTACATTGACCGTTGCCGAGCAATTCTGCGATAATCCATCCAGAGGATCTTATGCGTTTATGGGCTAACGTTTTCATAGTGGTTTTGGCGGCAATTGTTTGTGCGCAGTGTGCTGCCGAAGAGACGATCAGTTTAGAGGACCAATCGGTCAGTATAGAGGCTCGCGTAATTGAAGCGGAGCCTCCTGTGGTTCGTGCCGAGGGCGATGTTCTGATGCAACTTGGCATGAAAAGGCTGTACGCCGACTCACTCACGTACGACTATGCCACCGGTTCGGGGAGCCTTACTAACGCAGTCTTCACAACGTGCGACCGTCCGAAACCCGATTATCATATTGCAGCGCAATCGATAGAACTCTCTGAGAACCAGAGGCTCAGGCTCAGGCGTGTTCGCTTGTATCTTGGTGGGACTCGCGTGCTCGGGTTGCCACGCCTTTCGCTGAATGCCAGTGGGAGCCGCGACAGCGGGCTGGTGCTGCCGAGAGTGGGTTTCAGCAGTCGAGACGGAGCCTTTGCGGCTATCAAATTGGGGTTGGTCAACACTCCGGATGATCAGCTCGATATGCATCTTAAGCTGACCACCAATAATGGCATCCAGGGTGGTTTTGTCGGTGCCCACGCGCTGACCAATAACCTCGATGATATTCCTGAGTTTCAACCGGATAGCGATTCCGAACTGAGGAGTCAGCGAATTCTCTGGCCAGTTGTTGGAATTAAGAAAGACACCTGTGCATTTCCAGATGAAACAGCACACGAGCGATCTATATCCGTGTTTGCGTCGTTGCTATCAAACGATGACACCTACGATGTTGATGAGCCCGATTTGCTTGTATCTCGGCTGCCGGAGATTGGAGTGCGATATGTAAGCCCGATGGTTCTGATGTCCGGTTACCGAGACAACTACACCATTGGTGCTCGCGCCGATGTGCGTGCATCTATCGGTCGTTATAAGGAATCGCCGGGCGACGAAGTGCACGAGAGATTCGACCTTCGCGGCACAGGGTCTACCACAATCAAATCGTTGGGAAAGACTACCGCCGTGCGTGCACTGGGGCTCGCTCGCCTCTCGCTCTACGACGGAGGAGACAGCTACCGTGTGTTGGGCGAAGCTCTAGAAATCAGTCGTGTCTTCTCCAAAGGCTCGTATGCATCGCTCAGGCTCATTCTGCACCAGATTTGGGGCGAGACACCATTTGAGTTCGATGATGTCGATGTCGAACGCGAACTACAGCTTGCCTGCAGGTATTCGAACGGGGCTAACGCTTACGGTGTGATGTTCGATTATGATCTCGACAGAAACGAACTGCGAGATTGGGAGCTTTCATACACTCGTTCGCTGCACTGTATGGAGCCTACCATCACATGGCGAAGCCGATACAGTCAGTTGTCACTCAGCCTTCGCGTGCTGGGATTGTAACGGCGAGTCTCTTTGGAGGAAAACAGGCAGGGAAGACGGAAGTAAACATGGCGAACGGTGAGTGACGAGTAGCGAGCAGTGGGTTGCTCCACCAGGGCTCCCTGCTCATCGCTCAACGTATTCAGATACCGAATTGGAGGAACTCTGTGGCAACTACGATGATTCTACCTCTCCTTGGTCAGACCATGGAAGAGGGAACTATAACAAAATGGCTGAAGAACGAAGGTGACGCTGTCGAAAAGGGCGAGCCTATTCTTGAGGTTATGACCGACAAAGCCAATATGGAAGTGGAAGCTCCAGCTTCCGGCATACTTCGCAAGATCCTCGCGAAAGAAGGGGACATAGTCCCAATCAAGGATGTCATAGCAGTAATAGGCACTGCCGACGAGCCTATAGACGACCTCATTCCATCGACAACTGCCGAACCGGTTGCTCAGTCGAGTATTTCAGAGCCTGCTAAGGCTTCTCCGGTGCAGGTAGAGCAGGTTGTGGAACCCGTGGGTGCCGACCGAGTCATTGCATCGCCGCGCGCAAAGAAGGCCGCCAGAGAAAGGGGAATCGATATAGCTGCACTTGCCGGACGAGGAACAGGGCCAGAAGGCAGGGTGGTCGAGGCCGACGTTCTTGCCTATGCGGCGGATAAACCTGAGTTGCCCAGAGTCACCTCACTCGCAAGCAAGATTGCTGCTGATATTGGCGTCGATACCGGCAGCCTCATTGGAACCGGGGCGGGTGGAAAAGTCGTGCGCGACGATGTTCTCCGTGCCATCCCAACGAGAGTCGAACGACCATCGATTGCCAAAACCATTCCGCTTACAGGCATTCGCAAGATAGTGGCAGAAAACGTAACGGAGAGCATACGCACTGCTCCGCACGTTACGCTCACTACCGAAGTCGATATGACCTCGTGTGTTGAGATGCGCCAGCAACTACTGCCGGAGTTCGAAAATCGATACGGCGTAAGGCTCACCTTCACCGGAATCATTGTAAAAGCTGCGGCGTTAGCAATACTCGATTTTCCAATCGTAAACTCGTCTCATATGGAAGACAAAATCGTCATTCATAACGATATCAACATAGGTGTTGCAGCGGCTATTGAGGGCGGCCTTGTCGTGCCGGTCATTCGAAACGCCGATGTAAAACCGCTAGATCGTATATCCGACGAGCTTTCGAACCTGGCAGCAAAGGCGCGTGCCGGCAGCCTCGCTCTAAGTGAGATGGAGGGCGGTACGTTCACCGTATCGAATCTGGCAGCGTACGGAATTGACTCGTTCAATCCCGTAATCAACCCGCCGCAGAGCGCAATACTCGGTGTGTGTAGAATTGTTGAGAAGCCAGTTGTAGTCAATGGACAAGTGCAAGTTCGAAGCATGATGAATCTCTGCCTCTCCTTTGATCACAGGGTAATGGATGGAGCTCCCGCTGCGGAGTATTTGGCCAGGGTAAGGCAGATTCTGGAGTCCCCCTATCTGCTGTTTTTATAGATAGGGGATAGGAATGACGAACGCCCTTTTTGACCGTATTGATCTTCACACGCATACCTATCATTCGCCGTGTGGGCACGAAGAGATGGTTGTAAGCGAGATCCTCAGAGTAGCCGAGCAGGAAGGTATTGAGGTTCTCGCCATAACCGACCACTTCCGATCCTGGAATGACGTCTCTATGATCGACCAGGTGCGTAGTGATGTTGCGAAAGCCGCCCCGGCAATGAAGGTCCTCGTTGCGTGCGAAGCGGACATTGTGTGCGTAGGAGAGCACTCAGTAACCCCCAAACTTCGCGAGCACACCGATTTCATTATGGTAGCTGCCAACCATTTTGCGGAACCTACAGTATGCCAGCCGCCAGCAAGAGACAGAAAGAGCGTTGCCGAACATATTATTCGTATGTTCAATTACGCAGTCAGTCTCGATTTCGTGGATATAATCGCTCATCCAATATATGTAATGCCGGGGACGTTCGACCCGCTGTCACTTGCTGAGATCGCAGAAGCCGATTTTGCTCCTGCAATCGAGATGGCAGCGAAGAACAACATAGCGATGGAAATCAGCCGCAGAGCCCTCATCCCGGAGCAGACACCATATCTGTTGCCGTTTTACAGGATGTGCAAAGAGGCTGGGCTAAAATTCTCTGTAGGCAGCGATGCACATCGTTTAATGGATGTGGGGCAGACAAGAATCATAGAGCCGTTAATCAACGAACTGGGGATTACCGAAGACGATCTCTGGCTGCCAGATTTTTAGTTTCTCGTCTTGGCTCCACTCCAAACAGCACTCTTCGCGTAGCTTATGGTGTTCGTGTGGAGCCTTGGCGCTTTCGCGCAAGCGATTTTTCTCTTGCGCTTTCGCTTCTTTTCTGGTAAACTCTAACGGTTTAGTGTAATTAAGAGGAGGTGACTCGTAGTTGCCGAATATCAAGTCGGTCATAAAGGACGTCAAGAAATCGCGTGAGAACCGGTTGCGGAATCTTGCAGCAAAGTCCCGTATAAAGACCTTAGTGAAGAAAAGCAAGGCCGCAATTGAGGCTGGTGATAGTGGCGTAGTTTCGCTCGTCTCCCAGACCGTGAGCACAATCGACAAAGCCGCTGAGAAGGGTATTATCCACAAGAATGCAGCAGCGCGCCGCAAGTCGAGGTTGATGAAGCGCGCAAACAAAGCTAGCGCGTAGGCTAACAGGTTTGGAGGGACGGCGCCACTGTTTTCAGTCCCGTCCCTTTTTACTGTCTTAGCGGCTGCTCAGCTCGATTATCAGCACCTCAGTAGCAGTTGCAGCATCCACGATGGCTCCATCGATTCCCTTAAGCGCAAGATCCATCTTGGCCATCTTTTCGAAGCATAACCCAATCTCGTCCAATGTGAAGCCTCTGGCCTGATTGAATATCTTCTTTTGCTTCCAGTCATCCATTTTAAGCACGCTGCCATCCTTCGGCAGAATCGACTGGATATCCTCGGGGTACCTGCCTGGGCCGGCAGCTCTGTAACCCATATCTAGCAGAACTCTCGCCTGCCAAAGCTGGCTGAAGTGTCGAACCAGCATGGTCAATATGCGTAGTGCTTCACCAACCGGATTTGCTCCACCCTGAAAAAACGGCCGCAGAAGTCTTGTTGCTTCAGCAGGAGTTCGCGAGCCTACAGCGTCCATCAGATTGAATATCTTCTCTTCAATCGTTACTGTAACGACTTCATCCACGTCATTTTTGGTGATAGTAGAGCGTTCTCCTACAAATCCGATCAGCTTCTCCACTTCCATCGAAAGAGCGTTGGAGTCCGTGCCGCATCTTCTCACAATTGAACTGGCAACTGCAGGGCTCACCGATTTGCCGTTCTCCTTAAGCAAATCCGCTACAAAATGGGTTGCAGGGTCGGCCTTCATCAACGGGAAATCGACGACTTTTCCGACCTTCTTTGCGGCTTTTGTCAGGTTTGCACTCAGTTCGGAGCCGCGTTTCGGTCTGCCGTCCTGCAATTGGGGAGCTGGCAGCACAAAGATTATGCAGGCAGTATCTGGGATGTCAGCAATTTTCGCTGCTATGGCGTCTTGGACATCCGCAGCCATGGCGTTAGCTTGCGAGACTATTACCATCCGTCGTTTTGAAGAAAACGGCGCTACCGATGCCGCAAGCATAAGTCTATCTGCATCGACATCGGGGCCATAGAGATTCTCGAGGTCAAAATCCTGGAAGTCGGAGTCTATCACACTGTCTACGAGCTTTTGCAGCGCCACCTTTTTCTGCCCATCATCCGCGCCGTGGTACACATAGACTCGGTGGATATCTGTATTGGTATTAGCCATAGTCTTCCCAGCCATTGTCCGTCCATTATCGCACTATGGGCATTCTGGTTCAAGCTTTGCGCTTGGTGATCTCGACCGTTCCGTTCGTGCCGTCGATGGCTATTAACTGACCAGTCTCGATGGCATCAGCCGCCTGCGGTAGATTGCCTACGCAGGGGATTCCGTAATTCCTTGCGCACGTTGCAGCAATCGAGAGTCTGTCTTTCTGCGCCACAACCAATCCCGCGGCAAGCCCCAACAGCGGAGTCCAGGCCGGTGAAAACTCATCCGCTACGAGTATCTCGCCGGGTTGAAGATCAACTGCTTCGTCAAGTGTTCGAGCAACTCGAGCCTCTCCGGACGCATCTCCTCGGTTGAAAGGCGTTCCCATAAGCGTTTGACCAATGATGACAACAGACTCCAGCTTGACAGGTCCCGCTCCGATAGGAAGCAGATCCGGGGGAGTAAGCCTCCGTTCGAGCCACAGCCCATGCTTGCGCTCCACTATCAGTTGTCTGATGTCATCTGGTGACTTTTTGCTGGTCTTCAGCAGAAGCTGCACCAGTTCGTCGATTTCCAGACAGAAAACATCCTCAGGCAGAGAGAGAGCTTCAGCAGTAGTGAGTCGACGGCCAGCCTCAAGTACGCGCTCTCTCAGGATCGATAGAGCAAGCGCGTTTACCTGTTCGGAAGCGTTGTACGCTGCAACAGAGGCGCGAGCACGGCGGATGAGAGCTCGCACTTTTCGGCGTGCAAAGGGACGTTTAAACCAACCGCTGTTCGCACTAACTGTGGCTAATGCTATCGCCTCTGCGCGGCAAGCTAAAGACATTGCAGCAGCCTCAGCGGCTTCTACATCGGTTATCGGACCGCGTGCGAGCGCGCTTGCTATCTTAAGTGCGCGGTTTGGGTTTTCCACCCAGCTTTGCCAGAGCGATGCATCGTAAGCATCGTCGCGGCGTTCGAACACATATCCCAACTGTCTGGCGAGTTCAAGAGCCATCTCACCGGGAACCGCTGCTGTTTCATCATACTCGCCTGCTTGCCACTGATAAGTAGCGAGCCGCTGGAAGGCTCTGTCGCGTTCGAGCCACGCAGGATCCTGCCCTAAAAACAGATCTGCATAGGTATCCGAATCCACATTAGCCTTCGTGAGCATCTCTTCCAGCAAATAGGGGAATCTCCTAGCCGAATATGCCATTGCCTCTGTCCATAGTGCAGAGCAAGACGCATTAGCTGCTGCGCGCCGAATCTCTTCGGTGAGTTGTTTGAGTGATAGTCTTCTCACATGCTGCGACATACTTTTCCAGCAGTCGCGCACAATCATATCTGCGGATTTTCTCCACTTTCGATGAAGTGAAGTACCTGCTGAAATATCAATCATCACCTTGAGCGTTCCAGTCATGTCTTCGGCATCGACTATCCGACGGTACGGCCTGCCGTTTTGGATACGCACTACCCCGTCTTTGCCCGCTGAAGGCAGAGATTCTATGCTCCGGGCGGTATATACAGGGAGACTCCGCATAAGAGGTGGGCACGGCTCTTGGTTCAACAGTTCCCACAGAAACAATCCTTCGTGTCGCTTTGGCCATCGCACTGGGAAATAGGTTCTGAACTGTTTGATAGGAGCCGCGCTCAGGAAAACGAATTTCTCGCCGTCGTGTGCCCATCGGATTCTATTCGTCCCGCCGAGTGCTTCGTCTATTTGCACAGTTATCTCTGCGAGAGACAGTATTTGTTCAGAATTTAGCGTTAGAAGTGTGTTCTTCTCTTCAGATGATTCAGCGGAGTCGCTTGAATCCATCGACTCTATGATCGACATACTCTCAAGGTCCACTACTGATCTTTCTGTCGTCGCATCGTCCAAAAAGCACCCTAATGTTGAGCGGACCTCAACTACGTTAGGATTCCCAGAGGCAGCGTCACAGGCTACCGTAGTGCCAGACACAACCTGGTCTGTTATAAGCTGAATCAGTACGGCCATAGACGGCTCAGGATAGTCTGGAATGGATTCTCTAAATGCTGCTGCCGTATCTGTCCAAAGCGACGCCCAGACCACTCTTACAGCCTCAGTCAGTTCCTCAAAGCCACGTACGTGTAATACGGTTTTGTAATACTTCCCAGCTAAGGCTTCGTCGGAAGCTGAGTGTCTTACGGCAAGAGGCGTGTCGTCGCCAATTAGCGCACACATTGCCTTCAGCGCAGATGCAACATCTCCGGGCAGTTGGCTTTCGAGTAGAGTTTTGCGAAGAGTTTCGCGATCCTGGGCGCTGGGGCAGCCACGCGCGAGTGAGCGGGCGCCAGCAGCCCACAGATGTGATCTGTAGGCGTCTGTGCTGAGGCAGAACCCTTCAGGAACCGCAAACCCACTCTGGCACAGTTCGGCAGCGTTACTCGCCTTGGTGCCACAGGTTCTTTGGTCTCTGGCGCGCTCTAACGGTATGATAATATTGAAACTGCTGGTGTATTCCATCTGTGGGTAATGTATTATATGGCCGGTCGGCATTGGTGTCAAACTGCTGCGAGTTTAACAGTATGGTGTCACTTTTCTGTTATAGCAGAGGGACTATGTCCCCTTTTTTGCAAAGGGAAAATGTCCCCT
>CAZCCV010000052.1:0-11174 GCA_964497515.1 uncultured bacterium
CATATTGTGACACGCTCACGGAGCGTGCGTTGCATATTATTCGAACTCAACTGTCTTCTTGTCACCACCCAATTGGGCAAGTCCACGGCTCAACCGCTCGACTTCCTTTTCCAAATTTTCCAGTGTCTTGCGCATTTCTGGAAGCCGCCTGTACGCGGATTCAATTCGAAGCGCGTGCTTATGCGGCTTAGCATAGTAACCGGAGACGATTTCATTCGGTGCTACATCCTCTATCACTCCGGTGTGTGCGCTTACTGTGGCTCCGTCACCAATGGATATGTGATCGGCAACGCCAGCCATACCTGCCATAATCACGCCATTACCAATCTCACAGCTACCAGCAATTCCTACTTCAGCAGCGATTAGGCAGCTCTTCCCAATCTGCACGTTGTGTGCTATATGCACAAGGTTATCAATCTTTGTGCCTTCTCCGATTACAGTCCGCCCGGTTTTAGCGCGATCAATCGTAGTATTCGCTCCGATTTCCACATCGTCCGCAATCACTACAGTGCCAATATGAGGGATTTTCGCAGTTCGACCATCTACCTGCTGATACCCGAAACCATCACTTCCAACCACCGCGCCGGCGTGAATAATCACACGATTTCCGATGATGCATCCCGCATACACGGTAGCATTGGGATGCAAAACACTCCCTGAGCCAATCGAAGCACCTTCACCTACATAAGCCAGCGGATAGATCACAGCGCGATCTCCAATTACGGTATCGTCACTAATAAACGCACCAAACCCTACAGATACTCCTTCTCCGAGAGTTACACGTTCACCCAACCGAGCGCCGGGGTCTACGCCAGGCGTAGGCTGGCTATGTTCGGGAGCAAACTGCAGAAGCGTCTCTAAGAATGCTCTCCGCGGATCGCTAACCTGTATCACACATTTATCCCCACACGAATCGGCGGCACATATGACTGCAGCAGCCTCTGATTGGGCAGCAGCAGACAAATATGTCGCGCTTTCTGCGAGAACTACATCACCGGAAGTGGCATCTGCGATTGTCGCAACTCCGGTAATCAACGTATTATCTGGGCCGTGAACTACGCCACCGAAAGCCTCCGCAAGATCCTTAACGGTGAGTTTTCTCACTACAGTCTTTCTCCAAAGATCGATTGGCGCGCGTAAGGGAGCCGATCGCCGAACCAATCTGTTTTGTCTGGCAGATTCCCGCTTCTGTCAAAAACTACGGCGAGCTGACTCTCACGAGCGATGCGCCTGACTATCGATTCCAGCTCTGCCCGAATCCGAGCACTGTCTACAGCAGTGCACGAAGCAACCGTTCTTCCGGTGCTGCAATTGCTGCTCTCTCGCGACACCCGCGCACCGTTGAACACTGCAATCGAACCAGGTTTGGGCGCTGGAACAAACCATTCGTCCATTCCACTCCCGTTGATTTCCAACTCGAGAGCATCTCGGTTGTGCGCAATGATGGCGCCTATACGATCGGACTCGTTAGCTCGAAGATTATTCAACTCTCGCTCGTTGGCATCACGACGCTCGCGGCCAGCGGCGAGCACTCTTTGATCGAGCTCGTATTTCAGCTTTGCTTCATCTGCGAGCAGCGCCTTTTTTGCTTCAGCGAAGGAATCTTCTCTAGATTTCAACGCTACCGAGGCTGGTATCTCGCCCCCGCCAAAAACCGCCACTTGAGACCTTGCAGCCGCCAGCTTCAGTGCAGCATCAGTCAATTGATCCTGATGACGCTCTGCAATCGCCCGCAATCCAGTCGCCATTTCACTTTCCAGAAGGCGTCTGGCTTCAGCCTCGACTATTGTCGCTTCAGACTCCAGTTCGCCAGCGCGCTCCTGAAGCTGCCTATTCAAAGACTCGCACAACTGTTCATTTGTTTCTTCCAGCTCTCTGCGAGCCTTATTCAAGAGGCTAGCTTGAAGACGCTGACGCCGATCGGATTCACTTTCCTGTCCCAGTGTATATGGCACATCGGCGACTCGAACAGTCTCTATATGCACATCGTGCGCTGAATACGATTCTGCTGACTCTTTCGACGAATCAGCATACCGCAGTGCAGGATGCATAGACATCAATTTCTCAATATTACAGTAGACTCGCACCGGCGCGGGCGACTGAGGTCTATGAGCAACAACCCAGCCAACTCCCACCAGCGCGAGTCCAATCACGCATACTAATGCCAGTACGCTGTGTATCGCACGCACACTCACAAAACTGAACTACTTCCGATAATTCTATTTCTTGCTGTTCAGCTTATCGATGACAGCCTGTGTAATATCCGTTCCACCATAAAGCACAGCAATTTTGTCTACTACGGCAGTGAGCCCTTTGGCTTTGGCCACATCCTCAATGGCCTTCAAGATGTCAGTGCGAATCTCGTCGGTCAGGGTGTTCCCCTTTTCCATAATCTCATTTCTGGCATCTTCCACCATTTTGCCAATGGTGATCTCCGAGTCTGACTGCCTGTCCTGAAGCTCCTTAAGCCTGGACTTCTCCTGTGCTGTAAGAGCTTCCTTCTTACCCTGGAGATCCTTCATTTCGGAGTCTAACGCTCTCTCCTGATCCTGCAGTGCCTTGATTCGCTCTTTTTCTTTATCTGTTGGATTCTGCTTCACGACAAGCGTAAGCAGTTCCTGAAGATCGTTCTCGCTAAGGAGACGATGTGCATCCATTGCCTGGAGCTTTGTCTCTATGTCTCTATTCAGCGTCTCTAAATCATTCTTCGACTGATCGGTCTTCTGATACCCATCAAATACGGCCTGAACATCAACGCAACCAAGTGTAGTGGTCGAAGGCGCTGCACTAACAGATGCCGCCAGCGTCAGACTGACAACTACTGCAGCAACGAGCATAACTCCGAAAAAACGATTAAGCATCCTGTGTGCTCCTCTCAGGGACAATCAATACGGAGGCCTGATGATGAAACTTAGCATCCTTCCAGTGCCTCCGCTGGATTTAATTATAGCAAATGCGGATGAGCTCAACAAGTTAGCACCAGTCGAACTCGTATTAATATGACGTGTCTCTGGTAGTTCCATTGCCCATTTTTGCAGGTGTTCAGGCAATCACTTTTAGTCGACTAATCAAAAAGCCGGCTAGAGGTATCCTCCAGCCGGCCAGTCAGCTTCTCATCTGATGAGCAGTAATTTAGAAAGCCTGCCCGATACTAAAGTGGGTTCTGCCCCCCTCGCTGCCAATTCCGTAGTCAAAACGCAGGTTTCCAACAGGTGTGCTGACTCTTAACCCAATACCGCCCCCCACACTCGGTGAGAATCCCTCGTGTTGCTCGAGTTTATCTCCTATGGAATATGATCTGGGAGCATCCCACGCATCGCCTGCATCGACGAAGAGCACCCCGGTCAATCCCTGGCTAACGGGCTTCCTGTATTCCGCACTGGCAAACGCCATCTTGGTGCCCCAGAATCTGTCTTCGCGATAACCTCTGAGCGTTTCAGATCCACCAACGAAGAACTGCTCGAAGAATGGCAAGTCACCACTCGAGAACCCTGCGTGGAATCTAAACGCGAGCACGTTTCTTTTGTCTGTAGGAGTAACCTTTCTACCCCCGCTGCTCATATATCGCCTTACATCCACTTCCAGTTTCTGGAAGGGCCCTTTGATTGTTGTGTTGCCGATAGTCAGACCATTCGGATACGTCGTAGGTGTCTCAGTATCTAACTCAGTGAACTCTTCGAGAACATCAGAAGTTCCTGCTTCCAAAGATACTGAGCGGAACCAACCGTCGGCAGGATCCCTGTCGAAATCTCTTGTGTTGTGCACCAAGCGGACGGTGGCACTTCGAACGGGGCCGTTTTGTGCCACGAACCGGTTCACATCACTCGGTGCGAATCGGCTAATGTCGAGAGTGGATGTGTCAACAGTCTCACCTCTCAACATTACAAAAGCACGCGTAAAATCATTCAGCGGCCGGCTGAGTCCAACACGTGCACCCTTGCGGCGTTCGTTGTAGTTCTTGACCTGATCATCTGTGGTAGTAGTGCCAAATAGCGATGACGAAAAACGATAGAGCAGTTTGTTGAACACGTTTATCGACAAAGACGTATTGTGTTTGTCGATCCACGGCTCAGTGAACCCGATTTCGTAGCTGCCAGAACCTCCCAAACCGCCGGATGTGCCTGTCTCCCAAAGAAGAGTCAGCCCCTGTCCACGGCCTCGGAAGTTCGTTTCTGTCAGCTCTACCCTACCAACCAACTTGCTTCTGGAACTGTATCCTATACCAATTCCGAGGTTCCCGGTACGCCTTTCGGTGACTGGAATTGTTATATCTACTGAACCAATTGTATTCGGCTCAATCTTCGGTGAATGGATATCCTCGAGCACATCGAGGTTATATATTCTGGCAATGTCGTCACGGAGTGTTTTTCGGTTGAACACAGTGCCAGGCTTAGTCTTCATTTCACGCAAGAATACCTGTGTCTTTGTCTTCTTGTTTCCAACAATTTGTACACTGTGTACGGTATTCACCAGCAACGGAATGCTGAGTAACCCAGTCTCGCGGTCGATGCCTACGTCCTCAGTAACGAAGGCGACATAGCCTTCTTCCCTGTAGTAGTTCTGAATGGCATCGATGTCCATATTGAGTGTGGAATAATTCAGAACCTGACCTGGCTTAGTCCGCATCAAATTGAGGATTGTATCCTGGCTAATCGGGCCGAGACCTGTTAGCTCGATCTGTCTCACTACCAGATTTTCGACCACATCGTAGATGACTCTGACACCCTCTGGAGTATCTTCAGTGCGAGTGGATACGGCACTGAAATAACCCAGGGCATCGATGGCGCGTCGATCCTGTTCTACTGCGTTCTTGTCGTACTGCGAACCTACGGAGAGTTTGATGACGCTTTCGATAGCATCCTTGTTGATGTTGTCATTGCCGGTTATGACTATTTGCGTGACTTTCTGGCCTTCTTCTGCAGAAGCTGACATTGGAACAAGAGCAGCAATCAGCACTGCAGCTACCAACCCCACCATCACCGTTCTCAAATGAAACGGCAGCCTCAGGAACAACATTGGATAATTACCTCCATAAACGGTAAGCCGAGAATCCATAATTCAAATCAGGTACTGACCGAGTCGTCTACGAAGCATTTCGCGACCTCTAGCCAATCGAGTTCTGACAACATCGATGGATAGTTCAGCAGCTTCGGCAACCTCTCGGTACGTAAGTCCGTGCAGGTCTCGAAGAACAATTACAATGCGGTAATCCTCTGGCAAAGCCAGAATTGCTTTCTCAACAGCCCGCCGAATCTCGTCCTGCTCCAGAGCTTTCTCCGGAGTAGGTATAGCTGTTGTTAAACCTCTATCGCCCGCAGGTTCTCCGATAGCTATTGTATCGTCGTCCAGAGAAAGCGCCTCAACGCCCTTTCTTCTGTCTACCTGTCTAAACCTATTTTTGCAGACGTTTGCAGCAATCCGATATAGCCAAGTATAGGGTGCCGCTTCAGCGCGATAGCTGTCGAATGCCCTGTATGCCGCAACAAAGGTATCTTGAGTTAGATCAGCAGCATCATCGTAGTCACCGACGATGCGGTATATCAGGTTGAAGACCCTCTTCTCATACTTGTCTATGAGGTCTTCAAACCCAGCATGTTGCTCATCTTGCGGCAGAAGCAGGAACATCGGTTACACCCTTATGTTTCAGGAGCCAAATATTCAATCGCAATACTATCAAACTCCAGAGCTTATCGCAAGCAAAAGCGAACACAATTCGAACGATAATTCCCACAATGAGCATTATATCAGAACCTGGTACTAAATGAGGCTTCAAAGATGTTAAGCCCTCGGGAATCAGTGACAAAGTCAACTCCGAATCGATCTCCCCACCTGTACCCTAACCTGAGAGACTCGGTTGAGTCTGTTGTTGAGGGCGAACTGCTGACCATTCTCCAGTAAGATGCGTAGAGCCCTCTGAACAGTTCCTTTGATATGAAGAGCGCCAGTGGCTGTTCAAACCCGTACTCGATTTCGAAGTCGTCTAACCCCAATGCTTCAATAAATTTGTCCTCAAGTGGATCAAACAGCACAGGCGACACCGCAACATATAGTGCGTCCTTTAGCTGCTCCTTAAATGCGAACTCACCGCCACCAAAAAGGTCATCGAAGTGGCCGAGTGCGGCCAGTATCTGCGACCGTGAGAGGCCAGGAGGTTCACTTCTAAGATCGATATGCTCTGGTTGCAGGCTATCGAGCGGCCCTTTTACATTCATAATAATTGTATAGCGGTTTCGGCCTCCCATCAACCTGCCAATCAATGATGTAGGAGCAGTAACGCTGGTGGTTACTGAAGTCTGTGCACGGACATCAATAGTCACTTTCGGAGCATCGTCTAGCGGTGTCCAGTCGATAGTAACAGTTCCAGATGCTATTCGCATCCGGTTGGTAGGCAGCTTCAAAGTACCGTTTGCTATCTTAAGCGTTGCGTTAGCGGTTGGTGCATTAAGTGTGCCGCCAACACTCCCACCTCCGGCCAGCCCGCTGACTAATGACTGGGTACGGAATAGAACCTCATCTTGTATACCAAAAGACACGTTGAACCGCGGGTTGAACGCGAAGTGCCACGGCACTGATTCTCTGTCAGACATTGTCGCCCCAAGTAACACCATGCCGTGGCTCAAGCCAAATGCTCCCACGATTTCGGGATTCATAAGCGGTCCTCTGATGACAATACCCTCGTCCCCTGTCGACACACTTCCGCTTACTCGCTCCTGATAGCCAAACATATCGTTTTCGGTGAACGCCAGATCATCTATATGGAACGCCAAGTTGAAATTCCCTCCGGTTCTGGCTGATTCAGTAGTGACTAGACCTTCTAGAGATACAGTTCCACCGGGAGTAACCTCGAATCCCCCGCCTGCATTGGATTTCCCAGCGAGTCTTTCCACGCGAATAAGATCCTGATCGAAGACGAGCTTTGCATTAACGTCGCTAAAGGGATCAGCTATACCTTGGACAGTGAATTCTCCATCTGCGATAAGCAACTGTCCACTTAGTGCCGGGCTACTCAACGGCCCAGTCATATCAAGAGAAGCAGATACTACACCAGGCTTCTCTTCATCTACGCTGACCGCGCTTGCAAAAACGCTGATGATGCTGAGAGACTGCTGATCGAGTTTTGCGTGCAGATCCAAAGGCTGGTCTGTTGGAACGGAAAACGTGCTCCAATTCCAGGGAAGAACACCATACATGGAACCAGAATGACCATCTTTTGTGATGTAGACTCCGCTTATATCTATGAAGCTGCCACCGTTCTCATCGTTCTCCAATGTGATCTTTCCAGCGTCGAGCTTATCGAAAGTGATACCAAAGAACACCGGGTTTACAATACCGGCAGAAGCCATAACTGATGGAGATGAAATGTCTCCTACCAAACGGGCGCTTACAGTGGCGACTCCAGACATTTGCGATCTTACAGCAGCAGGAGCCAGCGCGCCGATGTCGATGTTGTAAGCGTCGATGTCCAGATCTGTCTGTCCCTTGGCGCGCACTGAACCGTGTGCACTCAAATACAATTGATCGGAGGAGGCTTCCAGGTTTTCCAGCAAGATATCTCCATCATCTGACGAAGCCGCAACCTTAAGGGCGATGTCTTTCACTTCTCCCATACTGATTTCATCAGCGATGAGCGTGACCTGTGCGTTTAGAGAGTCTAACGGCCCGCGTGCAGAGAAAGAGGCGTCAACTACACCACCAAGCGGTCTGCGCGCTCTTGCAAGCAATGATCTGATGCGCGCGCCCTCTGGAGTATCAATATATGGACTCTCCAACACCACTGTATAGAGCGCCGGGTAAGCGAACTTGGTTAAAGTGCCTCCATCTACAGTGAGAGTGTCTTGAACTGTGTCGTATACAGCTGAATCGATAGTAAATGTGCCGTCGCGTGACTCCAAAGCAACATCGGAAATGAGAATCTTTCCGGCGTTCCAATCTGCATTGGCCGAGAATCGGTCGAAGCGAACTGTGTTGATAGAAAGCGCACCAGACGCAATCTGACCTGCTATCGCTGGCGAGTCGAGAGTGCCAGTGATCCGAGTGTGAGCATCGATATTTCCAGACAACAATGCCACATTGCCGATACTCTCGTTGAACTTCACCGATGAAACACTGGCAGCATTGGCCGTAACATCCAGGTTTCCTTTGCGGTCAATTGTGCCGGAGGCTGCAAGTCTCGCTCCGTCGCTCTCAGCCACGACCTCATTAAGATTCAGAGTGCTATCGGAATAGTTGAATGTGGCTTTGGCGTTGGTGAGCGGATAGCCTCGAACCAAACCATCTGAAAACGCGACGGTGCCGTCGGCTGAAAGATCGGAGAGCGGTCCCCTAATGCTCACTTGACCTTCGGCTATTCCTGTGGCATCGATATTGGCGTTCGCGAGTGACAGCAGTTTGTCTATCCTTCCCTGGGTGAGCTCCAAATCGAAGTCAAACACGGGATCTCCCGTTGTCAGCCCGTGAACGCTGCCATTTACTACCAACTCTGCCGGTAGAATCCGCAAAATAGTGTTCTTGAGGGCAAGGTTCTCTTTGTCTGCTGTGAGTTCCGCTCGGATGTAGTCGATGTCGATATTGTTGTGCTTTGCGTTGAACACTTCAACATCACCGGCAAACTGAGGATCTGACAAAGAGCCTGTCACCGCGCCCTGCACTCCTGCGACCCCAGAATACTCCGTTACACCAAATGCTGAGGCTACATTCGCAACATCGATACCAGCGGCCGAAGTGTTGAGATCAATTGAACCCTGGGTTACATCACCAGCAGCGCGCAACGTGCCGCCCGCCACATTTGCCGATAGATAGTCGATGTGAACACGTCCGCCTGCGACGCTGAGTTGGCTGGCCGCCTGGCTGAATGCAAGTGCGTTAATGTTTCCCCGTGGAACTTGGACATCTGCAACAAAGACAGGAGACACCCCATCCCCCGTTATCGCGAATCTGCCACTCGCAGCTCCCTTTGCATCCACATCCGCCAATTGTGGTATTGCCGAAAGAGGTATATCTTTTGCCGCGCCATTCAGTGCCCATTTCAGTTGTGTGCCTGATTGTTCCACACGCCCGGTTACAGACACGCGCCCACCGAGCACATCAGCAGATACACCATCTACTTGCAAGGCCTCTTCTGAGTAGGTTGCACGTAATGCGGCGTCTTTTGCACCGTAATTACGCCACTGAACAGATGGCACCTGAGCTTGAATTGAAAAGATTGGATGCTTTGCTGTGCCTTCTATCGCGACAGATAAGTGGCCCAGGCCACTCAACGACACTTGCTTCAGAGCCTCTGGAATCGCGACGGCTTTCGTAATGCGGCTAACGTCCAGTTTGTCTGATCTGATTTGCAGACAAAGGTTCGGTTGTGCAAAGTGTGAGACTTCCCCTTTTAGCAGAACTGGCGAAGATGCAACACTGCCTACCAAATCTAACAGAAGAGAGTCATCTTCCACGCGTAATTCACCAGCAATTCCAGTCATTGGTTCGAGGAAGTTGGTCAGATGCGCCGAACCGTCCCAAACCGCCGCGCGCAGCGAGTAATTCCACAGAAGCTTGCCGTTGGAGAGACTTCGAGCTGCGCAGAGACTCAGGTTTGCTTTGCCAGAGGCTATTTCCAGCCCGTCCAAATTGAATAGATAGCGCATCCAGTATGCTGCGTCGGCATCTGAAGCTGAAACATCAGCAAAGATCCTCTGATTGGCGGCATCAATTGAGCCTGATACCGCCAAACTGCCAACGATGTTTCTGTCTGCCCCACGTGCTTCTACACTGTAAACATAGAACGGTGCAGAGGCAGCATCTATCACGCCTTCTAACTTTCGCACCTTCGTTGTAACCGGTTCACTTCCCTTGGCGAGGGCATCCCGAAAAGTGAGTGTCCCGTTGGTGACATAGAACGTGGCCAGAAACGGAGGTCTGGGAGGACCCGGCTTCGACACCAGAAGATCTGAAACGTTCAGCACACCATCTTCGTATCGTTCCAAAAATATATGAGGAGACTCCAAACGTATAGTCTCAAGCGCTTGAATCGGAGCCTTTTTGCGCAGTATCAGATCCTGCCAGTGGTATTTCACAACCAAGCGCGGAATATCAATTAGTGTGCCATCTTCAAACGTTGGGCCATCAGCGATTCTAAGATCCTTGACAACTGCTGTGCCCCAGACAGATATATCTACACTTCCAACTTGAACATCGCGATTCACCTGCTTCCTCGCTTCTGAGACGAGGATGACGTCCAAGTGAGCCAGTATCTCGCGAGTCTGGCGTGCAACAAATGCGGCGGCAGCGATTAAAAAAACCACTACAGGGAGAACCATTACAAGAATTGTCAGCCGCCGCTTAAGTCTCATATTAGTAATACTAATTCAAACAAGGTGTCAGAGCTGAAGCCTGCGCAGCAGTGCTTCCTTAATCTGTTTCCCGACAGTGTCTATCTTAGGCACGGGCGTTACTAACCGTTCCAAGGATGTAATCTGGTCTGACAGGAGCCCACAGGGGTTAATCAATTGAAAATGACTCAAATCTGGACATACATTAAGTGCAAACCCGTGGTACGTGACCCCGCCTCTTATAGCTATTCCGATGGAACAGATCTTTTTGTCCCCTACCCACACGCCTGCTGGCCCATTAGTTGAAGCATCGAGGCCATAGGCTAGCAGAGTGGATGTTACAGCCTGTTCTATAAGACGTAGAAAAGAGTGTACATCACTCTTCAACCTGCGCAGATTGACTATGGGATAGCCTACCAACTGCCCAGGTCCGTGATAAGTAACATCACCACCACGGTCGGTTTGAACCAGCTCGATTCCCCTTTTCTGCAGGGCATCTTCAGAAGCGAGCAAGTTCTCAGCATGAGCGCCAGCTCCAAATGTGATGACAGGGTAATGCTGAAGGAGTATTAACGCACCTGCCAGCGTGCCTTCTCGAACCCGTGAGTGCAGTTCAAGCTGCAGATTAAGCGCCTCAGCATAGGGAGTCAGGCTGAGTTCAAATACTCTGAAATCGGAATGCTGGTATTCAGATGAATCCGTGGACATATGTAACTCGACAACCGGTACGTACAAAGTTCAATACAGTGGCGTGTCCAGTATACCCAGCGATAGACTTCACGGTCAACCAAGAGAGCTTACAATTGTATATGCAGAGCGATAATGTCCCCCATAACTGCCGTGGGATAATGTCCCCAT
>CAZCCV010000053.1:0-10445 GCA_964497515.1 uncultured bacterium
ATGGGGACATTATCCCACGGCAGTTATGGGGGACATAGTCGCTCTGCATATACAGTGAATTCCTCGTAGTTTACGTACATTACTACCTGCTGGTATAATTGCGTACCATCGGAGAGGACGCAAACTCGCTTGTGTCCCCACATCCCATCCGATTTATTGGTCAGAGGTCAGATTGTGAGATGCTTGACACCACTTTTTCTCATACTGATCATCGCTCTAGTTGCGCTGACTGGGTATAACTATTGGCGGACGGATCAACTGTCAGACGAACTTGCTCAACTGAAGAATGCGGCAGGTTTCGACGCCAGCAATAGCATAACGGGCGATGACGAAGTCGCAATTGCACTTGAGCAGGCGTCTCTTTACTCCAAACGTGCCAAAACGCTGTTAGAGAAAGGCAAGACCGAGGCTGCAAAAGCTGAACTGAACAAGTGTATCAGTGAGCTTAATAAGGCATCTCAGCTTATGAAGGATAAGACGGGAGTCAATGCCCGTGAGATCGGTGAGGCTCTCTCTACTCTCAAAAAGCAGGCCGATGGTGTATGGAAGTCACTGTCGGAAGACACCGGCCGAACTAAGAACGCACGCCCGAAAGCAGCCGATCGTTAGTTCGAAAATGCGAATGGAGATTACAGGTTGAAAGTCGCAGCCATAGTGCCCGCATACAACGAGGCAGAGCGCCTGAACTGTGTGCTGGAAGCATTGCGTTCCGCCAACCTTATCGACGAGACAATTGTCGTTAACGATGGTTCATACGACGACACCTATGCGGTCGCCAGCCAATGCTCATGGGTGCGCCCTTTGAACCTCGAAAAGAACAGGGGCAAGGGTAGTGCGATGCGCGCAGGAGCTGAAGCCACAGACGCCGACATTGTGCTATTTCTCGATGCGGATCTTCTCGGTATAACAGGCGACCAGATCGACTCGTTGGTTACACCAGTGATCGATGGGCAGATGGATATGTGCATAGGCATTTTCTGCGGTGGCCGAAAACTGACTGATTGGGCTCAGGTTATTGCGCCATTCATCTCTGGGCAACGTGCTCTAAAACGCGAAGTATTCCTGCAAATGCCTGAAATGAACGGAGTCCGGTCGGGCGTCGAAGTCGCCATAACCAGATATTTCAGATCCAAAGGAATGAAGATAGGCACTGTCCCCCTGGCAGGCTGTACCCACTTCATGAAAGAAGAAAAAATGGGGTGGGTTCGCGGCTCCGCGGCCAGGCTGCGGATGTACTATGACATTGTCAAAACCACATTTGCCGGGAGCCGGTTTGTGAAGTAGTCTGCAAGAGAAGGCTACGCTGCCTCATCAGACTGATCAGCCTCATCAAGCACCTGCAACGCTACTTTGACCACCTCTGGGTCGAACTGCGTCGAAGCGCCGGATAGAAGCTCTCGTCGTGCCTGAGCTGACGTCATCTTTGGCCTGTGAGGCCGCTCGATGATCATCGCCTGATAAGCGTCCGCTACTGCAATAATCCGTGCAGGCAAAGGTATGTCAATACCACTCAGCATAGACGGATACCCTGTACCATCAAACCTTTCGTGGTGGTGCATTATCGCCGGCAGAATCACTGCAAGATGCGGCGCCTTCTGGACAATGCTGTGTCCAAGACTCGGATGTGTCGCAACAATAGACATCTCCTGCTTGGTGAGCTTTCTGGTTTTCATTAAGATGCTATCGGGGATAGCAATCTGACCTACATCCCGCATTAGCGATGCAAGGTGAATGCTCATACACTCGGATTCTGACATATGGAACTTCTTGGCAATTGCCGAAGACATCTGTGCCACCGCGTGTGAGTGTCCCGACGGCAGTCTGAGCTTTGCGTCTACAGCCTCTGCCAGAGCCTCTATTGTAGGTAGATCGTAGGCGTTTAAGAGCACATACAGCTTGTATGGGTCGGCTTGTGGTATTCCAGGGCTGTTAATATCGTAAGCCGAAACCCGGTTACGCCCCTGTGCTTTTGCCTGGTAGAGGGCAATGTCGGCGGCCAGAATAAGGGTTGTTCTATCGGCGCAATGGCTCGGATACTCGGCACAGCCAATACTCACTGTCAACTGGATTTCGTTTCCATCGCGTCCAGTGAACTTGTGGTTTGCGACCGATTCGCGGATGCGTTCTGCTGTAGCTAGCGCATCGTCTAAACTGGTCTCCGGCAGGACAATGGCAAACTCTTCGCCTCCGTATCTTGCAGCGACGTCAGAGCCTCGTATCGACTGAATCAGTATTTGCCCCAAATCTCTCAATGCAGTATCACCCGCCGGGTGCCCTTGCTCGTCGTTGAATGTTTTGAAAAAGTCGATGTCCAGCATCAACAGCGACAACGAATGGCCATAGCGGGCAGCGCGGTTGACCTCTTCAGAGAGCCATTCCTGGAAGTATCGGTGATTGTGGAGCCTTGTGAGACTGTCGGTGTTTGCACGTTCCACCAATTGTCGGTAGCTTTCTTCGAGGCTTGCCACCATCTGGTTGAAAGACTCGGAGAGAGCTCCCATCTCTTCCCATGCCCCCGGTGATACACGGTAGCTTAGGTCTCCCGCTGCCACCGCCCGAGCTCCGACAATGAGTGATTGTACGCCGCGCGACATTGTCTTTGCCATGGTCATAGCCAAGAACAAGCCGGCCGCTAGCCCTATGCAAATACTGAACAGAACTCGCGCTTGCACCTCATTTACTGACTGTTTGATCCTGTCCGTGCTAAAACCTGCCGTAAACGTGCCTTTTTCCCCGTTTCCGAGTGATATGGGAATTGAGACAGAGTGCACACTGTCTGGAGCGGGACTATAACCTACGAGCTTGCGCACCACAATCCACCAACGGATTCCCGTGGGAGCGTGTGTGTTCTTTGTGGTCTTTGAACTGGCGAATAGTGTATCACCTTCGCTGTCGGATACGGTTACATAAACCAAGTCTGAACCGGAGGTTTTCATATGTGACAAAACGCTTTCGGCAGACTCAGATTTGGCGTCTGCCGCTAGGTTCTTGGCATTTACCGCCAATGAGTGCGCGTGCGATTCGAAGGTTGATGTGTACTGGCGCATGGTTTCTGCTCGGTACTCTCGCATTGCCACGTGCCCAACACCAAGGATCACCACAAAAACTGTTCCAAATATGAGCGCACACAGGCGTGCTTCTAGGGATACCCCGGTTCGCTTTGCCATCAACACCTCCAGTCGTTGTCACGGCCATTATTGGATTATCGGTAGTCTGTGGTACGCTCAGCAGGTTCAATGAGCCCCTTTTTGAGAGTGAAATCCATACCATTAGCAGTGGGAGGAGTAAGCAACTCGATTGGTGTAGTAGTCATACGGATATATGGCTCACAATAAAGAAAGACTGTTCTAGTCAATGTGGACGAAAGGACGAGGATTTGCCAAACGAAAATATCAACGAGGTAGTTCGGGTTGCACAAGCAATCAACGGGATGCTTGCCCCGGCGATTATGATTAGCGCAGCAGCACTTATGATTCTTGCACTACAAGCCAAGTATTCGCAGCTAATTGACAGGTTGCGTGCTCTGAACGACAATCGAAGATCACTCAGAAACGCCCCAAACGCTTCTCAGCAGCGTATGTCGAATGTAGTCGACCAGATCGAGATTATTCTCCAACGCGCGAGACTGATAAGAAATTCGATAGCAAGTCTGTACTTTGCTATCGCCCTGTTTGTGTTGTCATCAATTTTAATTGGGCTGAGGCTAATTCTTGCCGAGGTGTCATTCAGCGCCTCTTTCATTGTGGGTACATCACTCGTGCTCTTTATGATCGGAATGGTGTTTGTGCTGTCGGGAGTCTTGTACGCATTCCACGATATTACCCGAGCGTTTGTGGTCGCACGAATTGAAGTGCGGGGTGTGAAGGAACTCGAAAACCTTCATACCGAGTAAGCTATTTTACAAAGCATACTTTAGGGTTTCGCGTTTTTGAATATTCGTTGCAGCCGACGATACTGCCCGCGAAGTGCAACTAGCGCTACGTTAGCTACGGGGGAGTCGTCGTCGCGTCTAAGCCTCAGGCAGTCCAGCATGGTGCGGGCTGTATCTGTGATGGCCTGAAATCCATAAGAAGCCCCTGAGCCAACAAGATTGTGCAGCAGCATTCGCAGCTCGTGCTCGTGCAGGTGGCTGTCGGGGCTCCTTTTAAGGCCAGTTATCGCACTGTCGAGTGCAGCTAGCTTCTGCTGTGCTCCTGCGAGATAGACTTTCCTCGCCTCGTGCAGCCACTGTGTATTTCCCTTGCTTTTGTCGAAAAGGGAATCATTCATCGAGCAACAATTCCTCATCGCCGGGAATCGGCAAAACAAAGCTGAGAGTACTACCTCTTCCTAGCTCACTTCTGACCATCATTTGCCCACCGTGTTGCTCCACAATTCCTTTGCTTATCGCGAGTCCCAGCCCCGAGCTTCTACATCCGGTCTGTTCCCGTCCGGCAATCTGATAGAACTTCTCAAATACTCTCTTCTGTTCTTTTGGCGGTATTCCAGGGCCACGATCGCTCACGCTCACACGCACTGTTCCGCGATCAAATCTTACCGTTATTTCTACAGATGAATTCTCTGGAGAGAATCGGATTGCGTTGGATAGAAGGTTAGTTACAACCTGTTCTATCCTGTCGCCATCACCAACTACCTCCGGAGGCTCCCCGATCACTTTTGTAACCAGTTTAACCTGTCGTTCTTCTGCGTAGTGTTGCATTTGTTTAACGGCGCTCAACACACGTTCCTGCACAGAGACTATATCCATTTCAAGACCGAGATGTCCCGACTTCATACGCGCTATATCCAACATATCGTCGACCAGCCGTATCAGCTTTTTACAGTGACACTCGGCTATGCTCATCATATCTTTAAGCGTGCTGTCAATCTCTCCTGACGACCCGTCCAGTATCAAGCCGATCGATCCGTTCAGTGCGGTAAGCGGCGTTCTGAGCTCGTGTGCTACCATCGAAAGAAACTCGGTTTTCGCGGTCTCCAATTCAACGATATCGGTTATGTCCTGCATTAGAGTGGCAACACCAGCGAAGGTTCCGTCTTTTAGGAAAACCGGTCGCATGTTTATTCTTGCAGTTTTGTTGCCGGGCAGTTGTACGTTTTGCTCCCAGTACACTCCTGTGTCAGGCTTAGAGCGTGCGAGTTGTTTTAATACAAAGTTGACTTCTTTTCGGTGCGGCTCCCGATGGATGTCGACAATATTCATCCCAATAAATCGCGTTGCTCCGTCACCTACGATTCTCTCGGCGGCCGAATTGATCATTGTTATATTGCCTTGGGCATCGGAGACAACTACACCGTCTCCAAGTTGAGATAGCACCGTTTCGATGTGTGTCTTCTGTTGTTCAAGCTCTCGAAAAGCAGAATGGGCTCGCTGATTCAATTCGATTCGGCCGATTGCTGCTGCTCCGTGGCGGACGATAGTCTCTATCAGTTTTGCGTCGGCCGCTGAGAAAGCACCGCCGATTCGGTTTCCAATTACCAGCAGCCCGTAGGGCTTTTCATCAGATCCGATTGCAGCAGTAAGGGCGTTTTGGAGTCCGCGACCAGCCATAATCTCGTCCGGTGCTGTTGTATCAGATGCATCTGAGAGAATAAGTGGGCTTTTCGAAGACTCAATCAGGTCCAGCAGATTTGCAGAAATCGCAACTCGAACATCAGCAAATCGATCAGCCAGTGCGCCTAGATGGTGGGTGAAGTGAATCTCATTAGCTTCCCAGTCGATCTTTCCGAATACAGTAATCTCACATTCCACCGCTGCAGATGTGCATTCCACTATCATCGTAAGCGCTTCCGATACAGAAGGCACTCTCGTCATACCGGAATCGATATGAAGCAGATTGTGTATTAAAGCAAGGGGCTGGTCGACTGGATTATTCACTGTTCTAATCTTTACCGATAAGGTTTTCAATCTGTGCGGCCAACTGTAGGGGATCAAAAGGTTTTGCGATAACCCCACAAGCGCCGGATTTGATTGCTCTATCTATCTCATTTCTATCGGTTTTCGCCGTGAGAAATATTACAGGTATGTGCTTGGTGGAAGAATCTTTTTTGATTCTCTGGCAGGCCGCGTAACCGTTCATTTTGGGTAGCAACGCGTCTATCAATATTACGTCTGGCTTCTGCTCTTTTGCTATATCAATTCCTTGAGCTCCGTCGCACGCTACAATAGGATCAAAACTGCCTGTGTGCTCCAGGCATTTGGACAGGATCAATCGGATGTCAGGCTCGTCTTCGATTATGAGAACACGCTTTGGTCTTGTCACCCTTTTGCTCCTAGCCGGGCATCTTGTATCCAAGACCGGGGACTGTAACTATGTAACGAGGATCTGCCGGATTATCTTCGATTTTCTTGCGCAGCCTTCCAATGTGAACATCAACGGTGCGTGTGTAGATGCCATCAGCGTGGAACCCCCATACGCGGTCGAGCAGTTGGTCTCGCGTAAACACCTGATCCGGGAATTCAGAGAGCGCCTGCAGAAGTCGAAACTGCAAAGCAGTCAACTGTATCAGTTCGCCAGCCTTTCGAACTTCGCACGCGGTTAGATCGAGCTGAAGGTCGCGGATTGCTATGATCGAACGAGTCCGCTTGCGTTCGGCATACACGGTTTCGCGTCTCATCATAGCCTCAACGCGCGCGACCAATTCAGGCGCGCGAAACGGTTTTACAATATAGTTGTCGGCGCCTATCCCCAGACCAAGCACTACATCGGTCTCTTCGCCACGAACAGAGAGGAACAAGATGGGAACCACACTGCTGCGTCTGATTTCCTGACAGACTTCCAGCCCATCTCTATCGGGGAGTTCGATGTCCAGAATAACGAGGTCGGGTCTTTCAGTGTTGCAAATCGCCACACCATCCGACCCATTCGATGCCGTGATTACATCGTATCCGCGTGCTTTGATGGCACCCGAAACAAGTAACAGGATGTCGTCATCGTCATCGACGATCAGAATCTTTCCTTTGCGCAATGGAGCCTACCTCCGCCAGTCGTTTTGGCTCTCGTCGCAGTGTGCTTACTTGCACTCTTGGTGATCACTTATAGTCCCGCTCGTGTGAATCCTGCACAATTTTATACCGAGGTGCGAATTTGTGTCGAGGACTAAAGCACAGTAGCACCACCGCACGGTTTGCAGGGAAATACTGCATCTTCCAAGGATACAAAACTAATCTCTGCGCTCTTGCGTTCTTTAACGAGATACCCGTTGTAGTAATGCTCAATAAGTGAAGATACGAACCCGGAAGTATTCTTGTCTTCGATCAGTGCTACCACACATCCGCCGAACCCAGCACCTGTAAGACTGGCTCCGAGCGCTCCGCTATCGTGGCATATGGAAACGAGGGCATCGAGCTCCGGGGTGCTGATCTCGTAGTCTTTGGCGCAGCTTTTGTGACTCTCATTCATCAACCGACCGAAGCGTTCTGCATCTTCGTTTTCTAGTGATTTCACTGCTTGTTCCACGCGCTTTCCTTCTGTCAGTACGTGCCTTACGCGTTGTTTTACCTTGAACCCGCCGCGGGGCTCGTGGAACAGCTCTCCGTTTCCTAGTCGAAGTGCAGATTCTTTCAGCTTGCTGGTTGTAAAACCAGCAAACTTGGCGATTTCTCTTAGCGACATTGCTTCATCCGGCAACTGGTCTATCGCATCAAACATCCTCTTTTGCGAAAGCCTTTTCAACCCGCCGAGCATTGTCAATTCTCTTTTGAACCCCAGTTCTTCCGCCTTCACTCGGCCGAGCATTGCAACGCCGAGCCTGCATTCTATTACGCGCTGGTTGTATTCGTTGCGAGCCGATCCAGACTTTTCAGCGGGCACCAGGCTATCGGCAACCACGAAAGTGCAATCATTTGGAATCCTTACGAGGGTTGTATCGAACGGAAAGAATCCTACTCGGAGTGCGTGTCCCGCCTCTGCAACCAACGACACCGCCTGATCCATCCCGCCGCCTTCCGTCCCCACATAACGCTCGCCCCTTGCCAGTACCTCGGCCAGCGATTGGCGGTCGATAACCAACTCATTTGCGGCGAGTATTGCGGTAGAAACAGCTACGACCATTGCCGATGAACTCGACAATCCCGCACCAAATGGAATATCTCCAGATATACAAGCATCGACCCCGCGCAGTGGGCGTGGGCTGACTTCCTGAATCGCCTGAATAGCGGCTTTTGCGTAGTTCCCCCAATTGCCGGGGCCATATGGTTTGATTCGTTTTGTTATCTCAAAGCTTCTCGGAGGATAACAGTAGCTGGTATTAATTAGATTAACTCGCCTGTCACTGCGTTTCGCAAAGACGATGACAATATCACGCTCTATCGCCATCGGCAGTGCCGGCAAGCCGTTGTAATCGGTGTGTTCTCCGATAAGGTTTACTCTTCCGGGGGCGCGGGCAATGGAGACACCTTTTGCATCGGGAAACGCGTCAGCAAACTTGGCAAGAGCAGCAGAGTAACGCGCACGCTCATATCTTATGTCAGCGCACGTACCGTAACTCGACTGAAGGAATCTTTCGACAGCTTCAGCAAGCTTGCCTTCACCTTGCAGTGCTTTGTCCAGTTTGCTCGCATCGCTCATAAGCCAATCTTACCCAAAGCAGGACCGTATCGCAAGCAAAAGGGTGAACAACGTCGCCTTTGGGTGATATATTGCAGCAGTTTGTCTCAACTAACTAACGAGCGGAGCCCTCTATTCCGATAATCCTATAGAGTCGGCCTTGGAATTCTGCTGGCTGATATGGAAAAAGAATTACAGGAGTCGAGACCCTCAATCAATTTATTACGGGTGATAGGGATCAAATGGCAGATACAGCACTATTTCAACAAAGACAAAAGACTCACGCAATGATCGTAACCAGCAATGGTGGACTCCGCCGGAATCTGGAGGAGGGGTTAACGGGGCTGGGCTACGGAGTCTGCACTGCGTGCGACGGTGAAAGCTCGCTTGCTAAAATCAAACAGCATCGAGTAGATGTCGCAGTAACAAGCTATGACCTTTTGGGTATGAACGGCATTCAACTGACTCGCGCGATTACCCGCATTCATCCAAATGTGCCTGTGATTCTGCTGTCGACCAGGCCGGATCCAAACCAGGTTGCACAAGCGCTCTCCAGCGGAGCTGCGGATCTTGTAAACGAGGATCTCACTGGTGAAGAGCTTCATACAATTATCCAATGTAATCTTGAACGCAAGGTTGCTCCCACACGACGGATTCTAACCGACCGTGCCGAGACTCTGTTTAAGATTGTGCGGGTTGTTACGGCTGCTATTGATGCCAAGTCGCACTACGCGGCTCGACATTCCAGCCACGTTACGTATCTCTCCCTGCTGATTGGCAAAAGACTTCTGCTCTCCACAGAAGAAGCTGCAACGCTCGAGCTGGCAGCTCAGCTTCATGATATCGGAAAAATCGGCACTCCTGAGGCCGTTCTCACTAAACCTGATACGCTGACCGATGACGAATGGGTTGATGTACTTAAGCATCCTACACTTGGTAGCGCATTCCTTTCGGGAGTGCCTGAGCTCAGTGAAATAGCTGCTATTGTTCGCCACCATCACGAACACTGGGACGGAACAGGTTATCCGGATGGACTGCAGGGACAGGCAATTCCTCTGTTTTCCAGAATTATTGCAGTAGCGGACGCCTACGATGCCATGACCAGCGAGCGACCGTACCGAGATGCCAAGCCTCACGGCGAGGCCATACAGGAACTGCTGCAGTATTCTGGCAAGCAGTTCGACCCTGAGATGGTAGATCACCTAATCGCTGCGACTGAGGAATACACCGAACGGAGGGCTGCATAAGGTCGCCCCGAAACAGGAGATAGGCTATGCGCAACAGGACAATCCTGGTAGTCGATGAAGACAGTGCCGTTCGAGACCTATTTACGGGGTTGCTCGAAAGCCACGGCTACACCGTCTTGACCTGCGAAAACGGGGACTCTGCCGTCACAAGTGTTGAAGAACACGATGTGTTTGCAGCGTTCGTCGACATCCACTCACCCAACCTTGAGGGCGTTGAGACGTTGAGACGTATCAAGGAAATCAGCGAGAACACTGAAGTCGTAATGATAACTGGCTACACCCAGCACGAAGTGGTGAACGAAGCTATACGACTCGGTTGTTTTGTCTGTATGATGAAGCCGTTTAGCCCACGCGATATCCTGGGTGTTCTGGATGTTCTTGAAGCTGGCACCGACGACATGATGGCGGCGTAGTCCACATATTTCTATTCCGAATCTGTCTGTTGACCTAGTATTTATACGGGTTCATCCAATGCGGTAAGTGCGAATGCTCTTACCGCTTGTTCGCTTTTTCGACGCTTCCTTTCCAAGCGCTTCCCGCACCTCGCAATCTGCCGAATGGCTGAACAACATACTCATCTGCTCCGTTTCAATACTCTTCGGTAGCGTATTCTTTTTGTGTGTAAAATCAGTTGTGTATAGCGGTGCAGTAA
>CAZCCV010000054.1:0-10160 GCA_964497515.1 uncultured bacterium
AAGAAAAGACAAGAGGCTAGCTAACGCAGCATAGATACAAGCAACTTCTTGCCAACAGATATGCAAAACCAATTTTACACACTTTAGAAGGGGTAACCATCGGTTGGCAATACAAAACTGCCCCGGAAGAGGTTTCACTTTTCCGGGGCAGTATAGACAAGGATCTGGTGTTACTAAGACACCGTTTCCTCCACCACATCGTCTACCGGTTCGATGCTCGGATACTTCTCACGCTTGGTATAGTGCGTGTGCAGAAGCTCGTGGCTTCGGTGTCCGAGCGGTTTTTCCAGGAACTCTTCGTATAGCGCGATGACAGCAGGGTTCTCGTGAGACTTGCGAATGGTCATCGCCTCGTCCTCATCATAAATTCCCTTCATACGTGCAATACGAATCTCTTCGGTAGTCGGAATCGGCTGACCGCCTCCTCCCAGACAACCACCAGGACAGCACATTATCTCGATGAAGTGATAATCGGCTGTTCCGTTTGCCACCATCTCCATGAGCTTCTTGGCGTTCGAAAGTCCGCTTGCTACGGCTACCTTTACATCGAGGTCACCAACCTTAACGACTGCCTCTTTGACTCCTTCAAGCCCGCGGACGTCAGTCAGATTCACGTTGGCAAGAGTCTCACCGGTTACGACTTCGTAAACAGTTCGAAGTGCTGCTTCCATAACACCGCCAGTAGCTCCGAATATGACACCAGCACCTGTCGAGATACCGAGCGGGTCGTCGTACTCACTTTCCGGCAGATTCGGGAAATCGAGACCCATTTCGCGGATCATCTTCGCAGCTTCTCTGGTTGTAAGAACAGCGTCGATGTCTGGTCCGGCGGTTGTAGCCGACATCTCTTCCCTTCCAGCCTCATACTTCTTCGCTGTGCAAGGCATAATCGAGACGACGAACACATCCTTCGGATCGACTCTGGCCTTGTTTACATAGTACGTCTTCGCAAGTGCTCCGAACATCTGCTGCGGGCTCTTACAGGTTGAAAGGTGCGGCAGAAGATCCGGGAAGAAATGCTCGATGAACTTGATCCAGCCCGGAGAGCAGGATGTTATCATCGGTAGTGTTCCGCCGGTCGTAATCCGCTGCAACAGCTCGTGGCCTTCTTCCATAATAGTAAGGTCGGCAGTGAAGTCGGTGTCGAACACCTTGTCGAAACCCATTGCCCTGAGCGCCGTGACCATCTTACCGGTAACACGGGTGCCCGGTGGCAAACCGAACTCTTCACCGATCGCAACTCGAACGGCTGGAGCTGTCTGCACTACAACGTGCTTCTTTGGATCGCCCAACGCCTGCCAAACAGCAGCAGTCGAGTCTCGCTCATAGAGAGCATTCACTGGGCAGACATTGATGCATTGCCCACAGCTCACACAAGCTACATCGTTTAGATCCTTATGTAGCGCGGGGACTACTGCAGTCTCAAAACCTCTTTCAGTGGCAAAGAGCGCACCAACCCCCTGAACCTCCTGGCAGACGGTTACGCAACGGCGGCACAGTATGCACTTGCTGCTATCACGCACTATTGCAGGCGAAGAAGTGTCGACGATCATCTTTGGCATTGTGCCTTCAAATCTCGACTCTTGGATGCCAAGCGCCTTTGCGACCTCCTGGAGTTCGCAGTTCAGACTCCGTCCACACGACGTGCATTCCTGTCTGTGAGTGGAAAGCATCAGTTCCACGACCGTGCGTCTTGCTGCACGAACCTTCGGCGTATTGGTTCTAACAACCATACCCTCTGCTGCAGGATAGGTGCACGATGCCTGCAAAGCTCTGGCACCCTCAATCTCTACCAGACAGACCCGGCACGCGCCAATAGCGTGTACGCCCTCCAAGTAACACAGCGTCGGAATAGAAATCCCCAGTGTCTTTGCGGCTTCAAGGACTGTGGCCCCCTTTGGGACTGTGGTCTGCCTGCCATCTATCGTTAGAGTGATGTTTTCCATAACTTACTTCGCCTCCGTCGTGCTGCACGCATCACAGCGCAGACATCTGTTGGCTTCTTTAACAGCCTCATCTCGAGTGAATCCGAGCTCCACTTCGACCATACCTATTCTCTCAGCAACCGCCAAGCACGGCATCTCGGCTCTCGGAGTCTCGACTATGTCATCCACGTCCTCCGGCGGCACCGGAATCGATATGTCAATGATATCGGAAGGTATCTCACCGGTTCCACCAAGATAAATATCGATTCCCTGAGCAGCTTTGACGCCGGCTCCTATCGCCTCGATAACGGTGGAAGGACCACTGACTACGTCGCCACCTGAGAATATGCCATCGGCTGATGTCATTCCCGTCTGCCTATCAATCCAGATTTTGCCACGCTTCGTCTCAACGGTGTTACCACCGAGGAAATCAAGAATCGGTTCCTGGCTGATTGCCGATATCACCGAATCGACAGGGATGTCGATAAACGCATCTTCTATAGGCTTCGGACTTCTGCGACCGCTCTTGTCGAACTCTCTGAGTTCCAGCATTTGACATCTGAGCGTCTTGACCTTCCCGTTCTCACCAATTGCCTCAATCGGAGCAATCAGGAACTTGATCTTGATGCCTTCGAGTTCTGCCTCGTGAATCTCGTACGGGTCGGCCGGCATGTCTTCACGAAGTCTGCGGTAGACTATGGTCACATTCTTCGCACCTAGTCGTTTCGCAGTCCTCGCGGCGTCAATAGCAGCGTTTCCACCACCGACAACTGCCACATTCTCACCCAGGTCATACTTCTCGCCAAGCTGGGTTCCGACAAGGAACTTTATCGAGTCGTAGACACCGTTCAGGTCTTCACCAGGGATTTCGAGAGTCCAACTGTTCCATGCTCCAGGACCGACAAACACGGCATCAGAGTTCGATTTGATCTCTGCGAACGTGATATCAGTGCCCACACGAGTGTTGGTCTTGATCGTGACACCCAGATGTTCGATGGCTTCTATCTCTTTGCGGAGAATCGCCTTCGGCAGTCTGTATTCGGGAATACCGTACATCAGCATTCCACCAGCCTCAGGCATTGCCTCGTAAACAGTCGGGCTGTGCCCCATTCTGGCAAGATGATAAGCCGCGGTAAGACCGGCAGGGCCACCACCGATGACGGCCACCTTCTTGCCCGTTTTCTCTTCGCGAGTTCGGACATTGAGTGGGTTTCCGTCTTTCAGCTCGTGATCCGCAGTGTATCGCTTCAAGTTGCGGATAGAGAGTGATTCATCCACCTGAGCTCGGCGACACTTCTCTTCGCACGGTGCGTTGCAGACGCGTCCGCAGACTGCTGCAAATGGGTTGTGATCTCTGACAATCCTCAGAGCCTCTCCGAATCTTCGCTGCGAGATAAGCGCCAGATACTTGGGAACACTGGTTCCGGCCGGACACGTGTGTGTGCACGGCGCTTCGAACATAGCACTACATACGCACGCCGGACACCTCTTGTCGCGGATGTGCGCTTCGTATTCATCTCTGAAGTACCGAAGAGTCGAAAGCACTGGGTTAGGTGCTGTCTGACCGAGGCCACACAACGCTGAGTCTTTGATCCTCTCGCCGAGGTCGATCAGCAACTCAATGTCACCCTCTTTGCCTTCGCCGTGGGCTATGCGGTCGAGAATCTCGAGCATGCGCTTTGTTCCGACTCTGCACGGAGTGCACTTCCCGCAAGATTCATCCTGGATGAAATCGAGAAAGAATCTTGCAAGGTCAACCATACAGGTATTCTCATCCATAATGATGAGACCACCCGAACCCATCATTGCACCGAGTTCGAGTAGAGAATCGTAGTCCATAGGGGTGTTGAGATGTTCAACTGGTATACAACCACCCGAAGGGCCACCTGCCTGGGCCGCCTTAAACTTCCTGCCGCCGCGGATTCCACCGCCGATGTCGTAGATGATCGACCCAAGGTCGGTTCCCATCGGAACCTCTACAAGACCGGTGTTATTGATGTTACCAGCCAGAGCAAAGATCTTTGTGCCCTTGCTCTTCTCTGTACCGATCTTGCCGTACTCCTCGGCAGTCATATTGATGATCATCGGGATGTTGGCGTAAGTCTCTACGTTGTTCAATACAGTAGGGCTTTCCCACAGTCCAGAATGAGCGGGAAACGGAGGTCTCGGTCTTGGCTCACCTCGCTTACCTTCAATAGAGGCTATCAGCGCAGTCTCCTCGCCGCAGACAAATGCTCCGGCACCCATTCGGATGTCCAGGTTGAACTTGTGCCCTGTGCCGAGGATATTGTCTCCGAGAAGCCCGTACTGCCTTGCCTGCATCAGCGCGTGTTCCAGTCTGGCTACTGCAAGTGGATATTCTGCTCTAACGTAGACATATCCCTGCGTCGCGCCGATAGCGTAACCGCCAATTGTCATTCCTTCGATGACAGCATGCGGGTCACCTTCTAGCAGGCTTCTATCCATAAACGCGCCTGGGTCGCCTTCGTCAGCATTGCACAGAATGAACTTCTGCTCGCCTTTGGCTTCCGCTGCGAACTTCCATTTCAGCCCCGTCGGGAAGCCTCCACCGCCTCGACCACGCAAACCACTGGCTTTCACCTCCGCAATGACCTGTTCCGGGGTCATTTCGGTGAGAACCTTGCCTAGCGCGGCATAACCATCGCGGGCGATGTATTCGTCTATGTCGGCAGGGTCGATGACACCACAGTTGCGGAGCACCATTTTTGTCTGACGCTTGAAAAACGGCATATCATTGATGCTTGTAGCGCCTGCCCCTTCGCCAACCAGATCCTCAACTATTCTTCCTTTCAGAAGATGCTCTTCCACGATGCGAGCGGCATCCTCTGGCTTCAGTTTCTGGTAAAATGTGCCCTCCGGAGAGACCACCATAACAGGACCCAGGTCGCAAGAACCGATGCAGCCTGTCATAACCACTTTGATTTCATTCTGAAGATTGTGCTTAGCTATCTCGCTCTGCAGTGCATCTGCAACAGCCTGGCAGCCTGATGATACACATCCGGCTCCGGCGCAGACCAGAACATGAGATCTATAATGCTTTTCCATGAACTCTGTGCCTTTCCTTTATGAGCCGTTCGATCTGTATTTAGATACGATGCTGGGTATCTTATCCAGCTTAACACGTCTGTAAATGTCTTCCTCTACCATTAGAACCGGAGCAAGTCCGCAGGCTCCAACGCAGCGGTTGATCTCAAGAGAAAACTCTCTATCGTCCGTAGTTCCGCCTACAGCGACATCGAGTTCCTTTTCGAGTTTCTCAAGTATCTGTTTACCACCTCGAACATAACAGGCAGTGCCAAGACACACTCTAATGGTGTGCTGACCCCGCGGCACCGTGTTAAAGAACGAATAGAAAGTGATAACTCCGTGTACCTCGGCAAGTGAGACGCCGAGACCTTCTGCTACTTTGATTTGTACTTTTTCCGGCAGCCAACCGAACAGTTCCTGCGCCTGATGCAGTACCTGGATGAGAACGCCCTGCTGCCCTTTGTGGGCAGCGATGATCTTATCGAGCTTCTCGTATCGTTCTTGCTCGTCGGCAGCGGCTTGCTGTGCTATAGATTCGCATTCGCATGTGTGCGTTGACAACAGCATATCCTCCTGACTCTACTTTGACTGAGTGGCGATTATCCATTCGCCCTGCACTAGTCCGTTTACTACGTGCTGCTCGATTATCGTACGAGCCTTCTCCGGTGTTACATAACCATAAGTTACCGGAGGTTGCCCTTGTTGGATGACGTCGATGATAGGCTCGCGATCGCATAGGCCTTTGCATCCAGATTGCGTAACGGTAACATCTTTGATACCGTGCTTCTCAAGCTCATCGAGAATCGCGGCCATTACTTCTCTGGCCCCCGACGCGATTCCGCAGGTACCCATCGCCACTACGATTTTGCATCCGTGCTCACCTTCGCGCACGGTCATAGCTTGAAGCGCCTGCTCTCGAATCCGCTTGAGATCTTCAAGTGTCTTCATTGAGATCCGCCTTTCATTGTTGTTTAGAATTGAACGCCAAGCAGAAGGTCCGCTCGAACCGGGCCTAAGGCATGACGCTCTATGGTATGATTCCTACCGCAGCAATTCCTTCGCCAAGGTAGTCTCTTAGCCAACTGATTACCGGTGGCGTCTGTATCGGCACTTCTCCCAATTCGCGCCGAACATCCGCCGTATTCAGACAGAATGTGTTGCCATTTACTGTCTGTTCGTATCTTATGTCTATTTCTGGATTTGCGACAATCAGACTAATCATCGTTTCCGTAATATTACCGTACGGCATTCTATCTATATGTGATAGTCTGAATGTTGCACATATTTTGGTTCCGCTTCCCTGATTGGAGACGATGCTTACTGCACCTTCACACATCTCTGCTGCAGCAGAGAGCATCGGAATACCAAGACCAACATTCCGTGTTGTTCTTGTAGTGCAAAACGGGCTGCGTATCTGCTCCACCATATCAGGTGACATACCCCTTCCGTTGTCTTTAACCGCAACAGTGAGTTGGTCGGCCACAGTATCTGCCGTAGCGACAACCTCAATCCTGGAAGCTCCAGCAACTATGGAATTCTGAACAATATCGAGTATATGAAGCGAAATCTCTCTCATCGCTAGTCGTCTTAATGCGTATCTGCTCCGGCATCTTCACCCTTGCTATGGGGAGTGATGCACTCTACAACACGTCGCTCAGACTGTTCGTTGAACGCCTGTCTGAGTTCTGCGACGTTTCTGCTCTTCAACTCAAACACGGTTCGACAAATACCGATATCCATCAACACGTGAGCATCTGAAGAAGCAATGACAGCTTTTCCTTTGAGATCGGGATACTGGTTTCTCGCTTCCTCTTCACTTGTCCTTCTGGAAATCTCCACAGCAGGACAGTTCAGCCCCTCAGGCATAAACCCCAGCACCCCATACAGTCCATAGCCGCGCCGGTCTACGTGAGCCGGGATGGCAACTCCACTTCTTTCTTCAGTGGCACTAATGACCTCTTCAATAGATAGCTCAGTTGATGCCAGTAGCAACCGCTCGTTGTATCTTATGAAATCTGCTTCCGCAGTTACTACCATCTGGTTGCCAAGCTTGTCGCCTCTATTGGGCAAATCCGGCAGTGTAGAATACACCAGTTCTTGCATAGACTCCGCATCATCAGCGCTGTCGAATAGGCAGATAACGTGCACACCTTCTACAGACTCACACTCGATGCCAGGCAGTACTTTCACAGAACTGCCTTCCGCTGCCTTCATAACGGCACGAGCATTCTCAGCCGAGTTGTGGTCGGTTATACCTATCAGATCCAGACCCGCTTCTGCTGCCTGCGTGACAATCAGAGGAGGTATCATCTCCACCTCAGCGCACGGCGACAATAGAGTATGGATATGAAGGTCCGCTTCGTACCTAGCGACCATCGGCGCGCACGCCCAAACCGTACAACCTGCCAATCACTTCGAATGCTGGCATATCTGTCGCATACAGCGGCACGTGTTCTTCCCTGGCTTTGTCGACGGCGTTCTCGTCGGGTGTGACTCCTCCGGCCATAATTACACCAGAAAGCCCAATGAGCGATGCGACAGCAATGACATTCAGGTGTTTTTGATTTGTAACCCAGACATCACCCTTTTTTGCCTTGCCAAGAACATCGGACATCAGATCTGAGGCATAGCCACCCGCCACTTCACTTGAGCCGCCATCACAAATGGCCTTAAGACCTAGTTCTTTAGCTATCTGATCTATATGCATTCTGCTCCGCACTCTTCTCGGCGACCATAGATGGTGGAACTTGCGTCGCCGCCTGCATAAGCTCCTCCGCCAAATGTTGGACTTTCCCTCTCAATTTGAATATGCAATCTGTCTCTTGTGCAAACCCTCGTACAACATCCTCTGCGAAAGCTCTACAGTCTGGAGCACCACACGAACCGCAATCCAGCCCCGGGAGGTTCTTCAGAATCTCTTCGAGCTGTGCCAATTTCTTGATGGCGACTTTCATATCATCATCTAGCTTCATAGTCGGGCGAGGAGTTATTGGCGAATCGAAATTGTAGAGATTCTCCCTGGCAAGGTCTTCACGCAACTGCTGGATTTGGTCATCCGACCTATCGGAACGCTGCGGCTCCGATGCCAGCATACGCTGCCTTCGCCTAGTAATAAAGGGATTCTCAACGGTCAGAACGCCGCCAACACAACCGCAAACGCACGCTTGTGCCTCTATATAACTGATCTCCGAGAGCTTGCCGCGTTCAATATCGTCTAGCATTTCGATTACGTTATGGATGCCATCGACTGAGAGATACTTGTCTGCACCGATAGACAAATTTTCACCGCCAGCCCTGCCCCACCCGATGCCCAAACCGGATCCCTGACGCAGTGGCTTGCGATCCCCAAGATCGACCTTCGCGATGATTTCTTGGATTAACGGAAAGACTGCCGATATCGGAATGGCTCCATCGACGAAGGCTTTGTCGATCCCTGTGGGGTCTTTCACAGCACTCACTTTTCCTGGACAGGGCGAGATGAAAAACGCACCGATTTCATCTTCTCGGAGCCCTGTGCGTTTTATGGCCTCTCTTTTTGCCAGCCGTGCGGCGGCCTCCATTGGCGTCACTATTGGAGCAATATGCTCGGCCAGATTCGGGAATCTAACCTGGATTAACCGAACAACAGCCGGACAGGCTGAAGATATGACCGGTTTGATCTTCGTGCGACTGATTATCTCCCTGGTTTTAATGGCTATCAGGTCGGCGGCGTAAGAGACATCGAGCACATCGTCGAAGCCAAGCATCATAAGAGCAGCGATCACTGATTCCGGAGGTGTTCCTTCGCGGAACTGCCCAAAGAGCGCAGGGGCAGGCAATGCTATTACATAGCGGTATTCGCGGATGGCTTTTAGTTTGTCTGCCAGAACTTCTTTGGCCTTGTTGGGGCACGTACGGATGCATTCACCGCAGTCAATACACTTCTCTTCAAGAATGTGTGCCTTGCCATCGCGCACCCTAATCGCTTCCGTAGGGCAGCGTTTGATGCAGTTGACACATCCTTTACACTTCTCTTCGATCAGGCGAACCGAGTGGAAATAGCGCATAGCTTATCACCGGTTATAAAAGACCATCCTCACGGTTGTGCCCGCCTCAGGATCGGATGTTATATCCAGTTCGTCGGCACAGGCATATATGTTCGGCAACCCCATTCCGGCGCCAAACCCCATCTCTCGCACATCGTCGCTTGCTGTAGAAAAACCGGGCTGCATAGCTTGCTGAATGTCCACAATTCCTGGACCGGAGTCTTCAACAGTGATTTTCACTTCTTCGGGCGCCACATCGACCAGCATCCTTCCGCCGTGAGAGTGGATTACGACATTCATCTCCGCTTCGTAGCTCGATACCACTATGCGGCGGATCGTTCCGGCATCGAAACCGACTTGTTGAAGTATACGTTTTATCCGGCTAGAGGCCGCACCAGCGCTTGAAAAGTCGCGGCTTACAACTTCCAGAGTCTCCTGAAGTCTGCTTTCGGAAAGATCGCTTGCCCCCATAGGTCAACCCTGCCTCTAGGATCCACGCTAGGACTGCGTGGATGTCTCCAATTCGTGTTTTCTCTTGGCATGCTGCCGCTTGGCTACTGTCTTGTCACGCATCAGCCCACAGGAATATAGCATCCCGCAGCTCTCGTAAAGCGGATAAGGCGACAACAGAATCGGCAACCCCTTCTGCTTCGCCAGTTCGACCGTGGCTTCGTCGGGACGTTTATTGCGGACAATAATAACTGCAATGAGGTCCAGCATCTCTGCTGTTCGAACCACTTGCTGGTTAGTGAGGCCAGTTAGAAGTATCGATCCCGGGTGAGTGAAAGCCAATACATCACTCATCAGATCACACCCACACGCGGTGGACACTTCGTCAGCCATTCTCTCTATACCACAGAGGACTTCTGCACCCAGCAACTCGGCGACGTCACCGAGAGTGAATGTGCGAGAAGTCGATGGCTCACAGCAGTCGTTCATACTCTAGTCGCTCCTACCGGTCAATTTGTGATGTTTTTCACAAGCACTCTTCCGAAAAAAAGCGCCGTCCGACGCCCGTCGATTTCCCCAGCAGCATATATCTCTGCTGAACTATTCTCCTACTACAGTATATTGCCCACTGGCACCTATGTCAACATCTTGCTATATTTCGGTAGCGTATTCTTTTTGTGTGTAAAATCAGTTGTGTATAGCGGTGCAGTAA
>CAZCCV010000055.1:0-10062 GCA_964497515.1 uncultured bacterium
AAAGGGGACATTTTCCCTCTGCAAAAAAGGGGACATAGTCCCTCTGCTATAACAGCTGACAGCAAAATGGGTGACAAGATGCTCATCAATAGCACACGAGGCAACTATTCTCTCTCTGGGTACCTAAACGAAACAGAAGAAAGCATCAGCATCGCATGCTCAGGTCAGCCCCATTCGGAGTTTAACCTCAACTATGGTCTGTTTAGCTATAATACGAGCAGTTTCGGCTCCGAGCTCCAAGATGCTGCGCACTGCTAATAGGTCGGAAGATAGATCCGCCGCTCTTTCCCTTATTGGAGCGAGCGTCAAGACCACATCCTCTGCCAACTGCTTCTTCATCTCAGAATACCTGATTTTGCCATCTTCGTACTGCTTGCTGAAGTGTGAGAAAGCATCGTGGGACGAAAACTCTCGCATCAGCGCAAAAAGGTTTGCAACACCGGGACTCATCGACTGGGTAGATTCAGGGCCCGAATCTGTTACAGAACGCATAACTGCTTCCCGTATGACCTCAGGAGGATCTGTGAGACTAATGCTGCCTCCAGGCACGCTCTTGCTCATCTTCCTCGCAGGATCGGATAGAGCCATAATGCGCGGAGCTTCTGAGAGCAATGGTGCAACTTCGGGGAATGTCTGCCCGAAAGTACCGTTGAACTTACGTGCAATATCGCGGGTGAGCTCGATGTGCTGAACCTGATCTTCGCCAACGGGCACGAGTGCGGCCTTGTAAAGCAGTATGTCAGCCGCCTGAAGCACAGGATAGTTGAATACACCGGCATTTGCCGCATCCTTGAAGATCCGAGACTTCTCTTTATACTGCGTCATATGAGAAAGCCGCCCTACGGGAGCAATGGTGTTAAGCAGCCAGGCGAGTTCGGTATGTTCCTTTACGTGCGACTGAACGAATATGGTTGACTTTTCAGGATCAAGACCGGCCGCGATATTGTCGATTGCTGCCGCGAATATGCTCGTCTGTATCTCTTCTGGATTGTAGGGCACTGTTATCGCGTGATAATCGACAATCGAGAAAAAGCAGTGGTGATCTTCCTGTAGTCTAACCCACTGTTTGATAGCCCCCAAATAGTTGCCAATATGCACTGAACCTGACGGTTGGATTCCACTGAAGACTCGTTTAGACATACCGCACTCCGATAACTATTCTACCCGCTTGGTTGAGTAAGCAACAACCGTGGGCTATAATGATTGCGACATCAACGAGAGGCAGCAACTTTATGGCTAGAAGAGTACTATCCACCGACCAGGAACTGATTGATGCGGTAAAGACAGCACAACGGGTGTTCGTCTTTACAGGGGCTGGTATCAGCAAAGAATCAGGGTTGCCAACATTTAGAGATGATGACGGGCTGTGGAAGAAGTATGACCCGATGACACTGGCAACGCCGGAGGCTTTCAGTCGCAATCCGGTGGCGGTCTGGAATATGTACAGAGTCCGTCAGAAACAGATAGTTGATGCACAGCCAAACCCAGCGCACACCGTCCTGGCACGGATGGACGGATACTACCCGGAGTTTCTTCTTACCACACAGAACGTGGATGACCTGCACGAACGCGCCGGAACGAAACGAATGGTGAAGATCCACGGCGACGCAATGCAGATGCGTTGTCTTGATTGTGGAAAGGTGACTAACACCCAAGATCTGGAATTTCCCGACGAGTTTGATTCGGATACGCTGCCCACGTGCGACAGATGCGGAGGGTTCTGTAGACCAAATATCGTCTGGTTTGGCGAACTCGTTCCACCTGAACCGATGACGGCTTCCGTGCTCGCCGCTGCACAGTGTGATCTGATGCTGATAATAGGCACCTCCGGAGAAGTGTCCGGTGGATATGGATTCGCGGAGTGCGCGTTCAACAATGGTGCAACCGTAATCGAAATCAATCCTGTAAAAGGATCACTTAACCGATATGCCACTTTCTGGGTAGCTGAACCTGCCGGACAGGCTATGCAGGAAATCTGGAACAGGGTAGTAGAATGATCTACTAAGAGCACACTCTCTGGACAGCACCGTGTAACGCCGGGCTGTTATTGGAGGAAGGCATCAATGTCATCGGCCATAGTCAGGGCACCGAGTCGCGATGAGATCTACCGCGCGGCAGAGATCGCCAGTATAGCATTCGAGAGCGCTATCGATGACTGGGTTCGACCTTACACGTGGCTTGCGGACAACTGCGGAACAGAACGCTTTCTGGTAGTTGAAGCTGATAACGAACTCGTTGCCTCTCTGATATGTATCCCCGGCTCCATGCGATTTCAAAAGGACGTTGTTCCATTCTCCGCTGTCGGAGGAGTCGCAACACTTGCGGAGCACCGTCGAAAAGGCTACGCGGCGATGCTGATGGAAGAATCTGTCCGTATGTTCAAACGTAACGGACATTATACTTCTGCGCTGTGGCCTTTTTCATACCATTACTACGGCAAATTCGGCTGGGAACTCAGCGCCGAAAAACGCGTGTATACCATAACACCCGACTCTGCCGAACGTTTTGCGCCTTCCGATGGCTCACGCCCTGCAGCCAAAAGCGACATTCCCGCGATGAACTGCCTGCTATATCGATACACCAAAGACTATAACGGTATGGCATTGCGAGATGACTTCTGGTGGGAAATGACCGCATCTATCTACAATATGAGATTCCAACGCAGCGATGACCTGGTGGCAGCGCAAGACCCTTGGGTTCACGAGATCGCTGGAGTGCTGGACGGCTACGTTTTATACGATGTTAGCAAGGAGGATCAAACCACCGTCCGAGTTAGGGAACTCGTTGCGGAGAACCCTACGGCTAGACAATCGCTGCTTCGTAGCATGATGGCGGCTGGCATAAAACAGGTTCTCTACGAAGCTCCGGTGGATGACAATTTTCTGCAGGAGCTTTCGAATCCGCGAGCAGTTAAAGCTGAAGTAGAACCGAGTTTTCAGTTCCGAGTGGTTGACCCGTTTTCGGCAATGGAACTCAGAAGTGTATCACTTGACATACGAGGTGTCCTGGGATTTGATATTCACGACCCGATACTCGGGTGCGTATCGTTTGATATCGATTTCGAGGATGGAAAGGTATCTGGGGCAAAGAACCCTTCTTCAGAACGTCTTTCTATGAACGTAAATGCGTTTTCGCAATTGTACATCGGTTATGTGCGACCAAAGAGAGCCGCAGAGATTGGGCAAGTGAAAGCTTCATCCGACAAAGCTTTGGATTTGGCTGAGAACCTGTTCCCAAAGGCGGTTCCGTACAGATCGACCGTCGAGCCGGGGTAACTCCTGAAATGTGATTTCGGGAGTTCCGGCCAAGCCGTTTAAGTCTACGGTGAAGTGAAAAGAGAGGTAGATCCGATTTGAAACTGAAGCTTACGATTACGCTGGCAATATTGATGCTGTCGACAACCTTATCGGCACAGGAACTGAAACCGGTCGACCCCACAGAGTATCAGGCGCCGGAGTCTGCTCAAACCGAGATTATTGAACAGCAACCGACAATTGCGCCTCCGGCACCGATGGTGCCCACCATAACTGCTGAGACTCGTATTTTCAAGAGAACGCCTCTTATAAACGGTGACATTGAACCAGGAGAATGGGATCAGCATTTTGCTTTCAGCTATGCTGGCGTTCAGGTGTGGACCTACGTGAATTGGGATGACAACAATCTGTATATCGCATCAAAGTCCAGTTCACCTACAAATTTGCTGATAACACTCGATGCAAACAACGACAGTTGGTTCCACGGCTCAGACAACTATGAGTTTGTTGCCAGACACGGTCTATTTGGTGAAAGCCCTACCCTATCCGTCAGCCGTTATGAGTCACAGAGGATGGCCAAAGACCGCAGTGCGCCTCTGACTGCGGCGGAAGCGGCGAAGTTCAAGATGAAAGCTGGCTCCACCCCGGACGGCTATGTATACGAGATTGCCATACCCAAGGATTCAGTGACTGGATTGGTTCTGAAGCCCGGAAAGCCCATTGGCCTTAAGGTCTCAGTTGGCATTGGAGATCAGGATATAATCTGGATACCGGAGGCTCCTTTGGGAGAAGTGCAAAGCACCGAGCTAGTTGCGCTGAAATCTTCTTCTTCGGGACTCGGCAAAGTGGCGGTGGAACTGAGAAATGCAAAAGTGCCGCCAGGTGAAGAGCTGGTAGCTAAAATCACTATCAAAAACGATGGCGCTTCTATCCTGAAGGCAGATACAGTGGTTATCGGAGGAGAAGGAAAGACCTCCAAACTGCTCGGCAGCCAGTTGGTAAGGTTGGAGGGAATCAAACCTCGCGGAGTTCATTCAACAACGTTTCGCTCGATGATACCAACCTCCGCTGTCCCTGGCAGCTACGCTGTAGGAGTAGAAGTTAGGGCGAGCGGAGAACGGATTGCCAGTTCGCTTGTATCATTTGATGTGGTTCCCTCGTATGTAGCGAGGATTGACACTCCGAATGCTCCAACAGGATCAAACGATTTTGTGAGAGTCCCTGTGGTGATTACCAACAACACCAGCAAAGAGGCTTTTGGCAGAGTGAAGCTCAGCGTTCCGCAGGGCTGGACGCACCGCTGGGGCAGTGAAACAAGAGAGTTCAAACTGAGAAGGGGAGTATCGGAAGACACTGTCGTTTTCCGCGTAGTGCCGCCTGCCAAGGCTAAGGGGAAGATTCCGGTGTTGGCAGAAATCACAATCGGTGATGAGAAACTCTCGGTTTCGGGAATGATCGATCTGTAGTAGTCTGTAAAAAGGGGCTGTGTTTTCAGAGAAACACAGCCCCCATCTGATTTGCTTACAGTATTCTGGGCGCCAAAGATTGCCTCTTACTCTACTACTGGCACCTTGTCATCTTCCGGCTTTGGTTGTTGCTCATCGATGGCATCAACTGATAGAGAAGGCACCTTCCGTTCCGGTGGGAACGATAGCTTAAGATCAGCCTTGTTGTGTTTCTTCTCTGTGGTTATCTCGATGACATCGAAAGCAGATTTCTGGTTGATGATATCGCCTTTCACCCAGTTCATGGTTATAAGCAGGCGCATAGGGAACCAGATTTCCTCACCTATTTCCTTGTACTGGAGCCATTCGGTCACCCTCGACCAATCACCACTCTTGTCATCCCCTCCGGTTTCCTTAAGCATCTTCGGGGAATAACCGAGTGCTGGATCCACCCAAAGCTCCATACGTTTGATACTGGAGTCCTTTGTCTCTGTGAATACTACCTTCCAGCAGGGAGTATTGCCGATATTCTCGGGCCTTGCACTGACGACACCGTACTTTAGCCAACCAATCAGCGTGTTTGTCTTTATGTCGTCTTTTCTGGGATCGAGCGGGTAGAGCAGAGTCTCAGGACGCTGACCCATCGTTCCACTCCAGCCGACAAACGGATTGTCTGTTCGGGTGCTGCCTCTCCATTTTCCGTCGGGCATAGTCATCTTGAGTTGGCACTCAGTCAGGTTGTAGATCCCGTTTCTCGGAGAGGAATGCTCTTCGACGACACCAGTTGAACCAAATGTGGACCTCTGGTATATGACTTCCGGTGTGCGGATGTAAGTGCTCGCATACTGCGGATCAGAGGATGCGCCCATAGACGGTGGCATCATCGGTACTTTAGATTTCTTGCCGGTCTCACTTGGAAGCGAAAACGTGTAGGTGAACTTTAGCTCAATATCTACATCGTTCTGTTTCTTCCACGAAGCGAGAATATCTGCTATTGTCGGAACTTTGGTCAAGTCCACTGTTGATTTAGCAACAGACTCGGCCTCTGAGTTTGCAGCAGGATCAACTGCAGGTTTTGCTGGCGGCTCTGATGTCTTGGCAGCAAAAAGAGCAAGCGAAGACAAAAGAACAAGCACCGCACACACTGCGAAAACAGCCTTCTTGTTCATATGAGTCGGTCCTCCTTATAGAAAAGGATCTTCTGTCACTTTGAGAGAGTCCTTTTTCACTTTGTAAATGGCGGTATCTCCCTGTTCGAAAGCCAACTCTACATAGTCGGCAATTCTGAGGTCAAACGCTGGAATCTTTATACCATCTCTCACCACCCACGTTTCTTTCGATGGATGCGCAAGATAGAGAATATACTTAACGTTGGACTTGGCCAACAGTTCCCTTCGCCAATTATCGGGTGATTGCAGCGGATCGGACAGCCCCATACGCTGCCAGCGGTTTTGCCACTCAGTATCCCGGCTACCATCTGCAAAAGCCAGCCACTCGCGATACTTTGTGTCGAAATCCGGTGTTTCGCTCCAATGACCATAGTAAACACAGTTGCCCGATATGGCCGGAACGAAGATCGCGAGCTCCCGTGATGTGAGAACTGCATCATCACTCTCGGTATTCTTCTGCAACCATTCCAAAGCCCCGATTTCAGACTCCGCCAGGTACGTTGGGTACATTGGCGCTGTTGTCCTTGCTGTTAAACGACTGACATCGCGAGACATAAACACTACATTGCTAGCACTAAGCAGTATAACCAGCAAAACAGCAACAGCAACCGCCGATTTTTTGCCCAAACGTCTGGCTATATCTGCCAAAGCAACTGTCGCCAGAATCGCAATAGGGATATGCAAACCCATCACGAGCTTTCGCTGCTGAGCAACCGGTATGTATGGCAGAGCAAACCCGATAGCTGCCCACAACGCGAGTAAAGCTACCTTGCGATTCGCCTTTTTACTAAGCCAAACACCTGCTGCGGCAAGCGCCAGTGTCAACCCGTAACCAGCCACATAAGCCCAGAGCGCGGGCGATGGCGCTGCAGTGCCAATCCTTTCCCTGAACACGGACTCCTGATTGTACAGATACAACTGGTAGAAAATGGCTGGCAGCATCATCGCAGCAGCAACACAGCTTTGCACTATCAAGCGCCAAGCTATTCTTCTCTCTGCGACCATCTTTACCAGGACGAACACTGACCAAACCGCCCACACCGCCACGATGTCGTATGTGTGGATGTTGCCCAATAGCAAAAGCATAAGCCCGGCGAGTGCAGTATCCTTCCAGGAACCGGTATCCATCATACGCAGGAAATAGTGAAACGATGCTACCATCAGAGTCATCCCTGCGAGAAAGAGTGGGTTCAAATATATGCTGAGAAAGGTTATTGCTTCAGGTTGCCATAAATCTACAGGCCCCTTGTGCCCTTCTATTGAGGAAAGAATCCATCCCAATCCTGCCGAGAGCCCAACAACTGGCACTATCAGCAGGCGCTCTAACGGTTCCTTCAAAAACCGCAAAGAAAACCGCCGAATTGCCATCAGAAGTGCGACTCCGAGCACTATCCTCGCTAGATGATAGACTGCTGTGCACGATAGATGCGTTAACCGGACTATGGCGCCAAGCACCACGAACAGCAAATTGAACTGCCCGACTTGCTGCGGCACGGTAGTGAAACGATTCTGTACCAACAGATTGCCGTCCGCAATCTGCTTCATCCATGATATATAGACGCAGGCATCATCGATGTTGAACGTATATCCTATGAACTTTTCAGCTTCTGATACAGTGGTAGTTCCAACTGCATACGGAATGCTCGCGAGCAGGACTATGATAATTGCCCATATGAAGGGAGAATACGTAGACGAACGCGATGCCCTGTCCACTACTGCCTCCCCGTCAGTCTCGTTCCTATGGCTATCCCTGATGCGAACAATCCCAGCAGACCCAGATACATACCAACGATGTAACTTTCAGGCTCAAATCGGAACGATACAGTACTATCCGCCGGATGAATTGCTACCGACTGAAACACACCATCGAAAGGCGAGAGGGCGCGCTCCATACCATCGACCCAGACTCTCCATCCCGGAAACCATGCCACGGCAAGCACCAGCTTCGAAGGGCGGTCTGTGCTAACTGTTAGCTCAACTCCATTTGACGACTGCTTACAGATAATAGCTTCTCCAGAAGCTAGCACTGAACCGGCTCCATCGACAACATAGGCGATACTTGCATCCGGGACTCTGTAAACACCTACTCCATCCGCATAGTGAACTTGCTCGAGGTCTGGAATAGGTTCCGTCGACAGTACATACTCTGCAGTCCCAACAGGCCAACCCGCCACATAGCATTGCAGAAGGAGCATATTGCCATTTTCCTGCGGGCTGGAGTCCATCCCCAGATGCGAATCGACAAACTCCTTGTAGTTCCTTGCGAAGAGTGAATCATACCCCTGCATATCGAGGAATCCGTATATAGTTGCAGAGTTCGGCGGTAGTATCGGATCGCGAGGGGTCTCTGAGAGACTCCATCTGGGGCTAATGGGCATCACACGGCTGTGCTCTGCATTCTCTTTAAGCCACCTTGTGAGCCTCGTTTCAGGATACACCTGATCACGGTCGCAGATTGGGTTGAAACCGAAACCGAAAGCAAACAGATCGGCGACTATAACAGCTAATGCCATCGCCATAAACATGGTCTTCGGCACGTAACGCGCAGTGTAGGCGGCGAGGGTCGCCAATCCCGCCAGAAGCAGTGTTGCAAACGAGAGATACTGACTAAAAAGCGAAGAAACCAACTGAGACCCATTGAATCCGAGACCACTTAGGAACGTATTGACCGACGCAGTTGTAACATACTGAGCGGCTAAAAACAGAATGACGAAAAGAGCCGTAGCGACTGTAAGAGCACGCCAGCCGAGGTGCCGTTTGGTAGGCGAATACTCATTCTGTGCCATTTGCGCAAACCAGTGAGCACCAAACCCCGACAGCATAGCTGCAGAAAAGCAGAATAATATTAGCACTCTGTTCGGACCACCTAGCGCACTCGTTCCTGGCAAATGGTAGATTATGTAATTCAAAGGAGTTCCAAACGCAAGCAGCAGCGAAATGAGTGCAAGCGCAACAAAATATCCTACCGATCGCCATTTCACTGTAAAAATCGCGCCCATAATTGCAAAGAGCAGAGGAAGCAGCCCTACGTAGAGCGCATATTCCATAAAGTTCGATACAAAATCTATTCGGCTGCTCGGCCAATAGTTTCCAGCGGTTGGGTTGCCAAAGTAATTCGGGATGAAGAGAGTAATACTCTTGACTGCTGGCACGGCGTTTCCTACATATGTCGAGTACCCTTCTGCAGTGATTTCACGCACCCTATGCGATAATCCCGCTAGCTCGAGAGCTGGAAGAACCTGTGGCGATGCAATTAGAAGTGATGTAGCAAAGGTGACGAAGGTGAGCCACGCCCCGCGCCCTAACTGAGAAAGCCCGTGAGTTCTGGTTCGCGCTATGGTAAGCCAAATCCACCACAAAAAGGCAGCGCCGACCACATATGAAGCGACCTGCAAATGCCCTGCCAGAATCGACACTCCAAGTGCAAGCCCTGCAAATACCGAATGGTAGAATCCTGTTTCATCGGAGGAACGAAGTATCAGGTATAACACAAGGGGGAGCCACACTGCGACATTGATTAACGTTGGCAGCTCGAGCCAGACAACCAAAAACGCACTGAACTGAAAGACAACCCCGGCAACAGTCGACCCGAACCGTCCGATTCCGAGCGCCCTCGCCAACAGAAAGGTGAACACTCCAGCCAGAAACAGGTGTAAGACAGCACTTAAGCCGAACGCCCGGGCAGGTGAAAACACAACAAACAACAGATTCAGCGGATAGAAGGCTGCAGTCTGTGCGTTTGCAACAAATGGTGTGCCGCAGAACTGGTATGGATTCCATAGCGGAATCTGACCTGATGCAATTGAGCGGCTGTAGTGAACTCGCCACGGATAGAACTGCGAGATGCCATCCCACATCAGCGGATTCCATTGAGGTGTTGTAGAATCGTGCGCAGATGCACTCCACGGGTGCATTGCTGACAGATACTCAGCCGGAAGCAACACCTTGCCACCAAACACTGTGGGAAAAAGAAAGACAACAGCCAAAAGAAGAAACAGCATAATCGGCGCGATGCGCCATACGAGGTCCTTAGTCGTGACTAGTCCCCTCCTCACACCGACGATGTCGAACAGACCCGACCATTTACGCGGTAATTCTATCACATTTTGAAGGACTCAGGATAGAGCACACACCCATTGAGGTTACCCCTTCTAAAGTGTGTAAAATTGGTTTTGCATATCTCTTGGCAAGAAG
>CAZCCV010000056.1:0-8490 GCA_964497515.1 uncultured bacterium
TCGCGACCTCCTGCTCCCAAAGCAGGCGCGCTAGCCAAGCTGCGCTACGCCCCGATTGCAGACAGGCGGTGAGGAATATTACCGCCGGGTTCGACAGTTATGTTACCACAATCCAAGATCAATCTGCAATACCAAAATCTGGATCTGTAGTCTGTGGTGACAAAAGTGTTTCTGAGAGTTCTCAAACAGGCAAACGCAAATTATCAGGAATTCGCGAGTCTTGCAAATTCCTCCAGCGAAAGCGTTTCACCGCGCCGAGTTGGGTCGATTTCAGCCTTCGTTAGCACTGCAAGCGCCTTCTCTCTGCTCCAATAGAGATCTTGGCTTCCGGAAAGAGATTTGAGCAGTGTTTTTCTACGCTGACCAAAGGACGCCCTGACTATTGCAAAGAATAGCTGTTCATTATCCACCCTAACTGCTGGGGTGGGGAGGATATCAAGTCGTAAAACCGCCGAATCAACATCCGGTGCTGGATAGAACACGGTGCGCTTTGCCTTAGCTACCAACTGTATCTGACAGTGGTATCGCACAAACACTGTAATGGAGCCGTATCCTTTAGTTCCGGGTTTAGCAGTCAACCGGTCGGCGACCTCCTCCTGAACCATAATGACCATTCGGTTTATGTGTTCTTTTGCCTCTATCAGCTTCACAATTAGCGGGCTTGTTATATAGTAAGGTAGATTGGCGACAACTGTCGCAGGCTCGCCTTGAAAACGCTCTTTGAGGAACTCGGGTAGATCGAGTTTAAGGAAGTCTGAGTGAACGACTTCTATGTTGGAATAGTCTTTGGTCGTTTCTTCCAGTATGGGAAGCAAGTCGCGGTCGGCTTCCACTGCGACGACTTGAGAAGCAACCGAAGCGGCTTCCACGGTGACTGTTCCCGGCCCCGGGCCAACTTCCAACACCTTCGAATGGGAATCCAGTTCTGCGCCAGCGATGATCTTTCCAAGAATATTGCCATCAATCAGAAAATTCTGCCCAAGCCGCTTCTTGGGGCGCAGCCCCGCCTGGGTAAGGAGTCTCTTCACAACAGATGGAGATACAAGGCTCAAATCAATCACCCATAAAATGGAAAAGGCAGGGCAACGGCTCTACCCTGCCTGTGTCCGATAACCAATTTCAAACTGTCGGCTATTGGAGCACGTGAACTCTCACTTGCTGTCGGCCGAACCTCTTAGCGGCCTCATACGTATCAAAGCCGAGGTCTATTCGGTTGCCTTTGATGGCACTTCCTGTATCCCCGGCGACTGCATAGCCATAGCCTTCAATAAAGAGGTTAGTTCTTAGCGGAATTACCTTGGGGTCTACAGCTACTACTCCGTAACCTGCCTTCAGTCCTATGCAGGTCTTCCCTGTGGCCCACTTGCCGCAGCTTTTTGGTCCCGGATCATACGCTGTAGCTTGCATAGTTATAATGCGTCTGCTCACAAACGATCCTCTGGACACGTTTCCACCTTTGCCACCTATCATAACCACTCTGTCTTTTGGTTCTACGGCGACTTCGGTGCGAATCAGCTCGCGGTTCTTTTCCGCTCCATCCACATACTTCACCTTATAGTAAAGATGCTTTGTTCCAGGTTCACCTTGAGAAATTACCTTCTCCAGTCCGAGCCTCAACGTATTGCTCGGCTGTCTTCTCGTTGTGAACTCTATCTGTTTTTTATCTACGATTACCTTCTCTACAACTCGCTCGACTCGGATATTACTTCCGTGTCCAACCTGAACATCGAGTTTAGGAGAGACCAGGTCTTTGGAACCTATTTTGATCCCAGCTTCACTGAGTATCGCACTGACTGTAGTTCGGTTAGTGTTCACCTGCCGTTCGGAACCATCCGAGATAATAAGCACACTAATCCGTGATGACTCAGCCTCTGCGATGTCAGTCCGGTTTGCGGTCACTGCAAGACATACTGCTAGTGTCGCTAAAGCGCAGAGCACCACAAGTGCGCGCTGCGGCTTTCGTCTTAGCAATGCATCGCCTCCTTTCCCGCCCCACTTACCCTATCCTGTTTGTTTGTCATACTTTTAGAAGCCAGTGTCTGGCTGCAGTATAGGGCTCCGACAAGGCCAGCAGAAGGCTGGCGGCCCTGCCTGCGACGGTCCCGATTTTTGGCACAGAAAAAGGGCGACCACTGTGCCCGGGAGTCCGCCGCCCATGGTATACGGACAAAATAGATTATCAGCCCTAACCCAAAAATGTCAAATTTACCCTCAGAAACGCTGCTGCGGACACAACCGTTTGGCACACTGTTGAAGGTGTAACGACTCGCAGTGTCTAATAGTATTCTGATGTAATCGAACGGAGGAATGGCTTCAATAGATATGGGAAATAATGCGACCAATAAATTGGCCGAATGGAGGGCAGGGCGTTCGCCTCTGCCGAAAGAAAACCTCGCATGGCGGCTTTACGGCGCAGGGCTGGAGAGCTTTGGTGATGATGGGCGACCGACCCGTATGCCAATGCCTGAATTCGGGTCTGATGAGCTCCTCGCAAGGGTCGACGCTCTAGGTGTCTGTTTCAGCGATGTGAAGCTGATTAATCAGGGGCCAAATCATCCGAGAGTGGCAGGCCGCGACTTGGTCAAAGAACCTGTAATCCCTGGGCACGAAGTATCGTTGACTACCGTAGGAGTGGGGGAGAACCTAAAAAACGAATACAAGATCGGTGACAGGTTCGTTGTTCAGGCAGATATATATGTAAACGGGGTTACCGTCGCGTACGGATATGTTCTACCTGGTGGTCTGCAGCAGTTCGGGATTATCGGAAAAGAAATCCTAAATGGCGATGACGGCTGCTATTTGCTGCCTGTGAAACCTGAAACCGGTTACGCCGAAGCAGCTCTTACAGAGCCGTGGGCATGTGTGGTCGCCTGCTACAGGATCTATCCACGGCGTGCGATGAAAGACGGTGGGGTGATGCTTTTTATCGGCCCTGCCGCCAAAGAACGCTACACACTTCCGGCAGGAATTCGCCCTAGGAAAGTGATACTAGCCGGCGTAGGCGATGTGCTCGATAAAACAGCTTTTGGCGATGCAGAGATCATCGAGATAGGGCCAATATCGAGCGATCAACTCGCTGCGCTTTCTGAAGAACGCACTGGTGACAAGGGTTTCGATGATATTGTTGTCCTCGGCAGAACGGAACCGGAGCTTATTGAGGCTTTGGACAGACACGCAGGCAAAGGCGCTGTGATCAATATCGTATCGGATACCCCTATGACGGATCCGGTTACAATTGATGTCGGCAGAGCGCACTACGATAGAGTGCTCTATGTCGGTGGCAGCGATATACCCGAAGGTTACGAGGCCACTACAGATAGTCAGTTCAAGCCGAACGGAGCCGCTTGGTTCATAGGTGCAGCCGGCCCCATGGGACAGATGCACGTGGAACTGTCAATCTCAATGGCGAACGGCCCAAAAAAGATACTGGCCACAGACGTCGATACCAACCGACTAAACTCACTGAAGGAAAAGGTTGCATCTCTGGCAGAAAAGAAGGGGATCAAAATCGAGTTTCTAAACCCTGCCGAGGTCGGCGATTCCAAAGTCCTTCAGGTCGCATCCGATATGACGGGCGGGCGAGGGTTCGACGATATCATCGTTCTCGCACCTGTTCCGGCATTGATCGAACAGGCGGTTCCCCATTTGGCGGAAGGCGGAAAGTTGAATGTCTTTGCCGGTGTTCCCATTGGAAGTATGGCTAAGATCAACCTCAACCCTGTCTATCTGAAATCTGCAAGGATTATTGGTTCCAGCGGTTCGAGCATTAGCGACCTTGAGTTTACGCTGAGTGAGGCGGAAAGCGGGAACCTGCCGACGAACAGGTCTGTAGCTGCAATTGGTGGAATCGACGCTGGCCACGACGGTGTGAAGGCTGTGAAGGATGCGGTGTTTCCCGGAAAGACCGTTATCTTCCCTCAGATTGCAGAATTGCCACTGGTCACACTCTCAGACTTGCAGCAAGTGCTCCCAAGCGTCTATTCAAAGTTGGAAGACGGCAAGTATTGGACGCTGGAAGCTGAAGAGGAGCTTCTCAAGCTGAAGCTGGATTTGTAGTTTTCAAAGCCGATTTCGGAGGCAATGTATGAGAATTGAACGGGGACTTGTACACGTCTACACTGGTGATGGCAAAGGTAAGACCACAGCGGCGCTCGGCCTAGCACTCCGAGCGCTTGGCTGGGGGCTTCGGGTGATGATGATCCAGTACATAAAAGGCTATGCCGACCTTGGTGAAATCAAGTTTGCCAAGGAATACGGCAAAAACTTTGCCATGCATCAGTTTGCCCTCGATACATCACGCGATATACCAGAAGAGAAAGTGAAAGCAAGGCAAGCTGAGGTTGAAAAGGCGATGGAGTTTGCGGAGCACGCAGTAAACTCTGGCGAATACGATCTGGTTATTCTTGACGAACTCAATGTGGCTATACACTATGGGTTAGTGGATGTTAAACGCGTTGTTGAGCTTGTCGAGGGTAAACCTGCGTCTGTTGAATTGGTAGTTACCGGCAGAAACGCTCCGGGACAGCTTGCTGCTCTCGCCGACTACGTGACCGAATCGCTGATGGTTAAGCATCCGTTCGAGCAAGGCACTATGGCGAGACCTGGAATCGATTACTGATTAGAATCGGTGTGAATTCCCAATTGTTTGGAAAAATTGAAAAAAGTACTTGCGTGTCTGTGAACTAGATGGTATAATTCTTTCTTGGTGCTTATGGATGGCACCTAGGACGCGTTGGACGGCTTTGGCCTGTCCGAAAGGCCGCTTTGTAGCCGGGGAAAACTTCAGGGTGATGCTCATACGTCCCTAGTCGGCAAAGAGCATAACCTGATGCCGGTGTTAATGGCGGTCGAAACTTTAAGAGGATTTTGAGTGCCTCCTTGACAGGAGCATGTCGCGTCTGCTATTATGATACGGTTCGGTGGAGGCTTAAGCCTCTCTATCGGATCGCTAATGCCGACTGATAAGGGGGCGGTGAGCACACCTTTCTCGTAGAATTATTGTGCGAGAGATACAATCGTTTTGTTTGATGGTGTTCGTTTGCCCCCGTTGTATGTGTCGGCGGGGGCAATTTGTTGTACCGCCTATTGTATTGGTGAACCTGACCCGGGGAATCCGGTGAAATATCAAAAGCACGCAGCGCATTTCAGTAGCTGCGAAAGTGTGAAGTGAAGAAAGGATAGTCGATGCCCACAATCAGTCAGCTGGTAAGAAAAGGCCGGCAGAGGGTTAAAAAGAAGACTGCGGCTCCGGCGCTTAAGAGCAACCCGCAGAAGCGTGGCGTATGCCTCGTAGTGCGAACTATGTCGCCGAAGAAGCCGAACTCCGCGCTTCGCAAGGTGGCCAGAGTCCGTTTGACCAACGGCGTCGAAGTAACGGCGTACATCCCGGGAATCGGCCACAATCTCCAGGAGCACTCGGTTGTCCTGGTGAGAGGCGGAAGAGTTAAGGACCTGCCGGGCGTGCGTTACCATATCGTCCGCGGGACTCTCGATACAGCCGGGACTAAGGACCGCAAAGCAAGCCGATCTAAGTACGGTGCAAAGAAACCTAAGTAAGAGACAGTGACAAGTGAAGAGCGACTACCCTGAAAGCTACGAGCTTTTAGCTTCGCACTTGGCTCATTCACTGTGTTTTGGAGGAAGAAAGCTAGATGCCTAGAAAAGGGCCCGCAAAGAAAAGAGAGATCATTCCTGATCCTGTTTACGGCAACAAACTGCTCGCACGGTTCATGAACCGTATCCTTATAAAAGGAAAGAAGAGCACGGCCGAAAAGATCGTCTACGGGGCGCTTGATATCTGCGAGCAGAAAACAAACACTCCTGGAATCCAGGTGTTCGAGCAGGCTGTTAATAATGTAATGCCGCTTGTAGAGGTTAAGCCGAGAAGAGTTGGTGGTGCAACCTACCAGGTTCCCGTAGAAGTTCGACCCGACCGCCGTGTCGCCCTTGCCCTGAGATGGATTGTTACCTTCTCACGCAAGAGAGCCGGCAGAACTATGGTCGAAAAGCTCGCTGCAGAGCTGATGGATGCCGCAAACAATACTGGCGCTTCCGTGAAAAAGCGAGAAGACGCCCACAAAATGGCTGAAGCCAATAGAGCATTCGCTCACTACCGTTATTAGGAAATCGTACGGAGGTGCAAAGTCGAAGGTAAGTCCTGTTAACGGCCGGAGCGGATGTTGAGGAGACTGATGCTAATGGTCGTTAGGACTGTGTATTCGGCTTTCCGCGAGATTACCTTCGTATAATGTAATGGCAAGAGAATATAGTCTAGAGAAAACAAGAAATATCGGAATCGCTGCGCATATCGACGCAGGGAAGACAACGACGACGGAGCGTATCCTTTACTACTCTGGCAGGATTCACCGTATGGGCGAGGTGCACGAAGGCGCCGCCACTATGGACTGGATGGAGCAAGAGCAGGAGCGAGGAATTACGATTACCTCCGCCGCAACTACCTGCATCTGGAACGGCCACAGGATTAACATCATCGACACCCCGGGGCATATCGACTTTACAGTTGAGGTCGAAAGAAGCCTTCGCGTGCTCGACGGTGTTGTTGCTGTCTTCTGTGCTGTCGGCGGTGTTCAGCCTCAGTCGGAAGCCGTGTGGCGACAGGCCAATCGCTACCACGTTCCGAAGATTGCATTCATTAATAAGATGGATCGTACGGGGGCAGACTTCTTCCGTGTCGTCGAAAGAATCGGTGAGAGACTCGGCGCTAATGTTGTGCCGATTCAGATTCCCATTGGCTCTGAGTCTGATTTCAGAGGAATCATCGATATCGTCAGAATGAAAGCAACGATCTACACCAGCGATTTGGGTGACCACTTCGAAGTCGTCGACATTCCTGAGGATCTCAAGACTATTGCTCGCGAGTACCGTGACTATATGATCGAGAAAGTGGCCGAAGTCGATGAACACCTTATGGCGAAGTACATCGAGGGTCACAAGATCACCCCGGACGAGATTAAGGCTGGAATACGACTCGGCACTGTCACCGACCAGATTGTTCCTGTTATGTGCGGCTCTTCGTTTAAGAATAAGGGCGTGCAGATGCTGGTCGACGCTGTTGTAGACTATCTGCCGTCTCCTTTGGATATCCCTCCGGTCGATGGTACCGACCCCAAGACTGGTTCAGCTATAACCCGCGACGCATCAGACAGCGAACCGTTCTCTGCACTCGCCTTTAAGGTTATGGCTGACTCTTACGTTGGGAAGCTCACATTCTTTAGAGTATATAGCGGTACGCTTTCAAAAGGCTCGTATGTGTTCAACGCCTCTAAAGGAAAGCGTGAGCGTGTGGGGCGCATCGTCCGCATGCACGCTAACCATCGTGAGGATGTAAACATTGTATATGCAGGAGATATCGTAGGGGCTGTCGGTCTTGGTGAGACTGCAACTGGCGACACGCTGTGTTCTGAAGGAGCGAGGATTCTCCTTGAGTCCATTCAGTTCCCTGACCCGGTAATATCGGTTGCTATAGAGCCTAAGACGAAGGCCGACCAGGAGAAGATGGTCAATGCGCTTGTCAAACTGTCGCTTGAGGATCCAACCTTTAGGACGCACACCGACGAAGAGACTGGCCAGACTATTATCTCCGGTATGGGCGAACTGCACCTTGAGATAATCTTGGATAGACTCTACAGAGAGTTCAAGGTTCAGGCGAATCACGGGCGTCCTCAGGTGTCGTACAGAGAGACCATCAGGCGCGCAGCCAAGGGCGAAGGTCGTTATGTTCGACAGACGGGTGGTCGCGGCCAGTTTGGACACTGTATTGTCGAAGTGGAACCTCTGGAGGCCGGCAAGGGCTTTGAGTTCGTTAACAAGATTGTCGGCGGTGTAATACCCAAAGATTTTATCCCAGCTATTGAAGCCGGTGTGCGAGAAGCATTGGCCTCCGGCGTACTTGCTGGTTATCAGGTAGTGGATCTTAAGGTTTCTGTCGTGGATGGCTCGTTCCACGAAGTAGACTCATCAGAACTTGCTTTCAAGATTGCTGGTTCAATGGCTATTAAAGATGCTATTGGCAAGGCTATGCCTGCACTGAAGGAACCAGTGATGGAGGTTGAGGTGGTGACTCCCGAGGAGTATCTCGGGGATGTTATCGCTGATGTCAATTCGCGCAGAGGCAGCATAGAGAAGATGGAAGCTGGCCCTGCAAACACACAGATCATTCGCTCGGCGGTTCCACTGGCTGAGATGTTCGGCTATGCGACTACACTGCGGTCTGAAACGCAGGGCAGAGCGTCGTATTCAATGGAACCGTCTCATTACGCAGAAGTGCCGAAGACGATAGCTGACGAGCTGATTGCTAAGTCTACCGGACGCCGGCTTGTTGGTCGGTAGCGTTTGGATCCGAGCGCTGAGTTCTGAGCGCTGAGCATCGTTTGCTTCAGTATCGGGACTTGGAACTCACAACTCAGGACTTTGGATTTGGGAGGCAACGAGAAGTATGGCAAAGCAGCGGTTCGAGAGGACAAAGCCGCA
>CAZCCV010000057.1:0-8147 GCA_964497515.1 uncultured bacterium
AAAGGGGACATTTTCCCTTTGCAAAAAAGGGGACATAGTCCCTCTGCTATAACACTACGAGGAATTCACATTCAATATGTGGAAATATCAAGCATGCAGGCACTTACAAATGCCAATAGGTTGGAAAGGAAGAGTAGATGCCAATGAAGCACGTGATAGTAGCTCTAGTATTTCTGATGGTCATCTGTGGCACTGCCTTTGCCGAAGAGATGGAGACAATTAAGATAGAGCGACCGACAGTCTCCGTTGCTTTGACCGCAGGCGTTTTTATGCCACTCAGCTCGGACACGAAGGACACCTTCGGCAGCAGTTTCACCCGCATCGCGCTGACATCGTTTGATATGCAAAAATCTGCTGACTGGAAGTTCATAATGGAAGCGGGAAGTTACTCATTCAGCGACAGCGACACGAAACTGAGGATGATCCCGATAACGGCAGGTTTTGAAAGAGCGATAGGCGACCAGGAACGTGCAACGCTCCCTTATGTTGCAGTTAAGGCTGGACCTTACTTCGGCAGAATCAGCGACAGCCTTCTGGGTTCAGATAACCACGTTGGGCTCAATGTGAACGCATCGCTCGGCGTTGTCATTAAGAACCGATTCTATGTTGAAGGCAGATACGATTACTTCAGCTCAATGGAAGGATTCAATCTGGATGGCTTATCGATCTCAGCAGGCATCAAGCTGTTTAAGATGACATTCTAGATTATCCTGCAAGAAGCATATTGAAAAACCAACAAGCCCGTCCATTGTGGACGGGCTTGTTTAATTCTACCAACCAAAGAAAAGCCTGTTTAGTGTCTCTTGAATCTGTTTCGGTAACCAAAAGCCAGCCCAGATACACCCATAGCGAGAGCGGCAAGGCTTGTCGGCTCGGGCACTACAGGCGGAGACGGCTTTGTTTTATTGACGTGAACCGCTCCAAAGAGCGCTGGGACGGCAGCAATCAGTCCAGGCGAAAGGAACGACGGAGCTGCCGGAGCAATCTGAATAGCCGAAGTGACTGCAGCATCGGCCACCGGTGTAAACACCAGCGGTGGGACCGCGCTCACTGGAGGCGGGATAACAATCAGTTCTTCGGGCGGAGCGGGAGCAACCTTCACGGCGGGTTCGGCTGGAGTGACCTTGGTCACAGGTACCTTCGACTCCATCTGAGCCGGCAGAACTCTGGTGAGAGGATTGCCACATCTCCAATCAAGCACCATATCCCCATCCCGAGTTGAGAAAACACGGGCACCCTTAGAGAGCAATCTCTCTTTGGAATAGACTCTTCCACTCTTGCTGACGTACCAAGTCGTCATTTTGCGCGGGGTCTGAACAGTGGTAAGAACCAGATTCTCACTGAAATAAGTGATCATAATATCTCTGGACATACCAAAGTGTTTGGCCAGGCGATCTGCAACCTTGGGGTTAGCTTTAAGATCATTAACAAGCTGTCCGACGGAATCAGCTCTGTAGTCTAAAAACGCAGACGCGCTCGCCTTGGTTCGTGCCGGTGCACTGTGTGCAGCAACAGCTACGATCAAAAGCGCTAAAACAATCAAACTGAATCGGAGCGCAACTCTCAATGTCACACGACCTTCCCGGGCGAAAGTTTAAGCAGATGCCAGTGTGTCTGTGGTCATCTGCCATCACCCACAGTGTAGGGAAGCAAGAAACGTGCCAAATGATACTCACACCACACCAAAAGGGGAATACTTCAGTTGCACCGGTTGCGTAAGATGCGAGGTCTTTGAGGAAGTGAAAAGTGGTTGGGTCGGTGCATTTGGGTGTGGTCTAATAGGACGGCGCAGTTGATCGATTTGAGGCAAATCAAGTCAGAGTTGGTAGTCCAATATGGTTTGCCTGGCGTGATCAGCCATCTCGCCGCCGTTTTGGATTATAGTATCGAGTTCAACCCGGGCCTCATGGTTTCTGTTGAGCTCAATCAGCACGAGCGCGAGTTCATATCTGGCTTTATCGTTCGTCTTATCGAGCTGCAATCCACGATGAAAAGCATCTGCCGCTTCCTGATAATCAGCATTCGCCACGTAAGCTCGAGCCAAACTGAAGATAACCGTTGGTTCATTGGGAAGCTGTCTTGCTATTGCTTGCACTTCCTTCAGCATTGCGCGATTATCACCAGTCCTCTGGTAAAACCGTATCAGTCTCAGGCGTGTCTGCAAATCGTTAGGTTTCAATGCCACCGCGGCTGCATATTCGGCAATTGCTCGCGTCGGTTGGCCGTGCTCTTCGTAGACGGTTCCGGCGAGAATCCGCACGTTATGGAATTTGGGATTGCCCTCCACCATCCTTGCAACAACAGAGGTTTCATTCCGCCAGACGACTGACCCTGCATATGACTGAACAGCAAGGACGAAAGCGATGGCTCCAAAAACCACACTTATCGGAAATGGCTTCCATTGATGCAGGCGATTGACTGCCAGCCCAACAATAAGAGCAAGACCTATCGATGGGAAGTATACAAACCTTTCGCACGGTCTCAGCCCCAGAATCGGAACGATGTTCAGCACCAGCAGAAGTCCGATAGAAACCCATCCAGCAGCAAAAGCAATTGCGCGCGATTTTCGCCACAAGGCTATTGGTATCCCAACGAGAGCTAGCAAACCTATCCAGCCGAATACGCTGATGATTGGTGCAGTATGCGGTATGTGCAACGGTTGAGCAAGCCCTGGAATGAAGAGCATTCTTAGATATGCCAGCACAAAAGCGGGAACAACGAGAAGCCTGCCCCATAATCCCGTAAATACTGCATTTTGACTGAACGCATAGCCCAGAACACTCTGTTTTGCAGCCAGATACAACAATACGACGGCCACAAAAGGTATCGTCTGGCCGAGAACAAACTTGAAAGAACTCTTCTTGCCAGCATAGAACGGCAGAACGATTATGATTAACGGCACAACCAGCGCACTTTCTTTGCTGAACATCGCGAGAGCAAAGAATGCAATTGAAGCAACGTACCATCCTAAGCATCTGAACATACGAGAACGATCTGCTTCGAGGTACCGCCAGAATGCCAGTAATGCTCCAAGAGAAAAGACGCTCTGAAGAAGATCAGTTCGAGCAGAAATCCACGAAACAGCCTCAGCATGCGCCGGATGAACTGCGAATAATAGAGCAGCAGATAATGGGGCAATTCCCTTGGGGATTACTCTGCGAGCCAGAAGAAATACCAGAACAGTGACCAGAATATGCAATAACACATTTGCGAGCTTGTAGCCCCACGGGTGGGCCTCAAAAAGTGCGTAGTTCAGCACATAAGAGACCGTCACCAACGGTCGATAGTAACTGTTGGGCATCCCTGCCCCACTGATGAACCCTCGCGAAAACGCCTGCGTAATACCCGAGAAACTGTGCACACTCGAATCTCCGGCAATCAGCGGATTATCATCGAGCACAAACTCGCTGTTCAGAGTAAAAAGATAAGGGATACCTGCAGCCAGCACGAGCAGTACAATGCTGACCATAAGAATCCTTGAGGAACCGCAGTTGCTATGTTTGCCACTTTTCACAGACTAAAGTCTAGCAAAGAGGTGCGCTCTGTGCAATCAGCACCAGAAGGGCGCACCTATCAAGAACCAGAAATAAGTTGAAATTGCGAGGACTATTCTCCGTCCGGCTGAAACTCGAGTGCTATGGAGTTGACGCAGTGTCTCGTGCGGGCGGGTAGCGGACCATCCTCAAAGACATGCCCCAGATGGGCATCACAGTTGGCACAGAGGATTTCAGTTCTACTCTGCCCATAGCTGGTGTCTGGATGAGTGTCGAGTGCTTCCCTGCTAATCGGTTGGGTGAAGCTCGGCCAACCCGAGCCAGAATCGAACTTCGCTTCCGAGTCGAACAATGGCGCTTTGCAGCATACACACAAATACTTGCCCTCGCGCTCTTCATTCAGCAGCACACCCGAAAAGGCTGGTTCGGTACCCTTTAGTCTGGTAACTCTGTATTGTTCTGGCGTCAGTAGCTCACGCCATTCATCGTTGGATTTTTGGATCTTACTATTCATTCTTTCGGCGTCATTCCTTGAAATGAGTATTCGACAAACATTGTATACCCAACTGTTCAGTTATTCCCAATGTATATGAAGAAAATTTCAGGTATTTACGGTATTTGCATATTCGGCAGGTAATATGTATACTAGAACAACCAGACTCAACGTTGGTGCACCGGCGTCGTCGTAAGGGCAGTAGATTGCTTTTCCTTCTACATCCGATCGATCTCCGTTTGTGGCCGAGAGCCACAGCCGCGTTGAAGAACCAGTGGGACAAGGTCCCGGAAAGAAGGCAAGCAATTGGCCAACAAATCACTTTATGTAGGGAATATGCCCTATCATGCCAGCGAAGAAGAGATTCGCGAGATGTTCGATCCCTACGGCCCGATCGGTGAAGTCCGAATCATCGGCGACAAGGGATTCGGATTCGTCGACGTCCCTGAGGAGAACGTAGCGGCAGCCATCGAAGCCACAAACGGCAAAGAGATGGGCGGTCGAACCCTCACGGTCAACGAAGCTCGTCCGAAGACTGATCGCCCTGGTGGCGGCGGTCGCGGCGGCTTCGGCGGTGGTCGAAGCGGCGGTCGTGGTGGCTACGGCGGTGGCGGAGGCGGAGGCCGACGCTGGTAGTCATTGAGACTGCTTGAACAGTCAATACGAAAAATGCCCGGCGAGCTTTCTTCGGGCATTTTTTTTGAATCTTTCTTCGCGGCTATATTAAAGATAGCTGGAGGCTAGTGCCATAGGCTCCAGCCTCCTTTTGCACGAGCCGACATTAAACCTATCGTTAGGCGTGCCAGTCTACATCCCCTAACATCTGTTTAGCATATTTCTCGATGAAGACCTTTCTGGGCTCCACCTTATCCCCCATCAACACTGTGAAGATCTCATCTGCCTCCATAGCATCTTCAAGGGTAACCTGTGCAATAGATCGGTTGTTGGGATCCATTGTTGTCTCGTGAAGCTGTTCTGGATTCATCTCTCCAAGCCCCTTGAAGCGTTGAACGACCACTTCCCTGCGTTTTGAAAGGGTCTTTAGGATTTCATCACGCTCGACCTCGGTCCTGCAGTACCACAGTTGATCCTTGCCTGCACGTATTCTAAAGAGAGGCGGTTGAGCAATGTAAATATGTCCGTGCTCCACCAGCGGAGTCATATACCTAAAGAAGAACGTTAGAAGCAGGGTTTTTATGTGATCTCCGTCGACATCGGCATCAGTCATGATGATAACTCGGTCGTATCTAAGCTTGGTGATGTCGAATTGACTGCCGTTACCATTACCGTTGCCATTTCCGTTGCCGTTCTCTTCCACTACATCATCCGAGGTGTCACCGACAACGCTCTTTGAGATCCCGGTACCTAGCGCGGTAATCAGAGACTTGATCTCTTCGTTTTCGAGTGCGCGATCCATTCTCGTCTTTTCGACGTTCAGGATTTTGCCTCTCAGCGGAAGAATAGCCTGTGTACGTCTGTCGCGGCCTTGTCTAGCAGAGCCTCCTGCAGATTCACCCTCTACAAGATATAGCTCACACTTGGAAGGGTCTTTCTCCGTGCAGTCTGAGAGTTTACCCGGAAGGGAAAGATTCTCAAGAGCATTCGCGCGCTTAATGAGATCGGCCGCTTTTCGTGCAGCTTCGCGCGCACGTGCCGCAGTGAGAGCTTTGTCGACTATCTTCTTTGCGGTAGCTGGATTCTCTTCAAGGAACTCTGAGAGCCCTTCACCTACGATTGAGTTGACGAGTCCTTCCACTTCGGCGTTTGTCAGCCTGATCTTGGTTTGAGACTCGAACTGGGGATGCAGCACCTTAACTGCAATAACCGCTGCCATACCTTCGCGAGCATCGTCCCCAGTCAGGTTGGCATCTTTCTCCTTGAGAAAACCAGACTTGCGCGCGTAGGCATTGATTACTCTGGTAAGGGCTGTTTTGAAGCCCGACAGGTGCGTTCCGCCCTCCGTGGTGTGGATATTGTTGGCGAAGGAATACACTATCTCCTGGAAGGTGTTGTTGTACTGGATAGCGATCTCTACTTCGGTATCATCGCGCCGCTTTGCGATGTATACAGGCTTGTGCAGTGCGTCTTTGTTCTTGTTGATATCCTGAACGAAGGCAACAAGCCCCTCTTTGTGGTGAAAGACGATTTCCTCGCCCATTTTCTCGTTCTTGAGAATAATCTTGACGAACGGGTTGAGGTAGGAAAGGTCGCGCAGTCGCTGAACCATAATGTCGTGGCGATACTCAACAGTGCCGAATATCTCAGCATCGGCCAGCCAGCGTACCGACGTGCCTGTCTGTTTTGTCTTGCCTACAACCTCAAGCTCTGTGATCTGCTCGCCTTTTTCGAAGCGCTGTCTGTAGATTTTGCCGTCTCTTTGGACTTCGACTTCCAACCACTCAGACAGTGCGTTAACAGCGGAAACACCAATACCGTGGAGACCACCGGAGAACTTATAGCCACCCTCATCAAACTTGCCACCAGCGTGCAGCATAGTCAGGGCCACTGTAACTCCCGGGAGCCCTGTATCTTTGTTGATATCGACGGGGATGCCACGACCATTATCTATAACGGAGATACTCGAGTCTTCGTGAAGTATAACCCTGATTTCGTTACAGTGGCCAGCCAGAGCCTCGTCTATGGAGTTGTCGACAACCTCAACGAACAGGTGGTGCAGTCCCTGCAAACCAGTTCCGCCAATATACATGGCAGGCCTGCGTCGAACTCCTTCGAGCCCTTTCAAAACGGTTATCTGATCGGCGTCATACTTGCCGTCAACTTTCTCTGGTTCATCTAGAACGGGAATATCAGTTGCACCTGAGACTTCTCTATCATCGATCGACATAGAATCCTGCTCCTGTCTTGCAACCATCGCAACCAAAGGACTCTCTCATGTACAAGTGTCAAGCCCCGGCAGAGCTCGGCTGACTAGTCCATTAACGCCGAGTTGTCGCGGCTGACAATAGATGCATAAGACCTTAAAAAATCCATAGTTTGTGACAGAACCCTTCGGTTAGAGGGTCGCATTTGGACACTAATATTATATCAGAATAGAGAAGTCGGGTCAAGCTTGGCACATTCGTTTCGGAGCCTTGGGAGTTGATGATCTGCGCATATTATGACTTCAGTGTGACTGCAGCGCAGTATCAGCCTTTCTCCCACTTTCGGTAAGGCAAACCGAGTTCGCGGAGGCGTACACGAATTGCGGACAAAGACACACCAAACCTTTCGGCGAGGATGGCGGTTCGATTCTCACGGTTGCTCGCCAGTTCTTTGAACCATTCTCTAACCCTGTCTTCTGGCATTAGGAGAAGCGCGGCAAATTGGTCACAAGATCGCTCTAAGATCGACCTGCTGGTCTTTAGTCCGTCGATGAAGAACAGCTCGACGCCGGCGGAGTTGCGTTCTGCAAGCAGGTGATGTCCTAGTTCGTGCGCAAGGGTGAACCGCTGCCTTGCAGGTGGTTTGAGATAGCAAGAGTTGATAGCAACCACAGGTGAGGCGCCGGGTATCCACAGATAGAATCCATCAATCTCTTGTGAGAACTCTTCGCGGTAGACATCGACTCCCAGGCGTGAGGCTACCCTGTCGAGATCCGCCGGTGGATCGAGTTTGAGTGACTGCCAAGCACTATGCGCAAACCGCACAACATCGTCTTCGAAGATGAGACTTCTCAAAGCTCAATCCTTCTTGTTACTGTTCTCTACGCGTCTGACGAAGTCGAGTATCTGCTGTTTGCCCACTTCTGAGATATTTTTCTGCCCTCTCAGCGCAAACTCGACAGCTTTGACGGGGTCGTTTTGGCTCAGTTTCGGAGAATAACCAGCAGCAACCCGTAATTCGTCTTCGTCCGCATCATCGAAAGACTCGGCAATTCTGGCGATGATGTCTTTGGAAGGAATCCGGCCGTCGGACATATCTTTCCAATAAGCGGCACTGATGCCGGATATTAGCCCTGCGCGCCGGAAGGTCAAGTGGTTCTTCGCCAGAATGTCTTTGATAATCTGACCGAACTCGGGAGAGACTCCGCCCATGTCTGCTACCTCCGTAAACCAGAATCTAACTTAGCACACGGACATGCCGGTGTCAATGAGTCGTTTTGCACGGGTTACCCCTTCTAAAGTGTGTAAAATTGGTTTTGCATATCTCTTGGCAAGAAG
>CAZCCV010000058.1:0-7940 GCA_964497515.1 uncultured bacterium
AGGGGACATTTTCCCTTTGCAAAAAAGGGGACATAGTCCCTCTGCTATAACAGAAGGCAGGCTACGCTTTTTCTATTTCCTTGATTGCGGTTGCATATTGGGATATGTCATGGTAGACTCCAAGTGAGCCAGCTAAGAACGCGAAGCGGGAGTGCGCTAGAGAACATGCGTTCTTAGGCTGCTTCATTGATTGCTACTAATACGGACTGAGCTTCGAAATGCCGGCGATTGTGTCGGCTGATCTTCCCGGGGCCAGATTGCCCGGGTGTTCGCGGTGGCCGTGAATAGAGCGCGAAGCGCCGGCGTGGCCATCCGTCGTTTGGAGAGAACGAACGGGAGGTTTGTCGAAATGCTTCAGAGTAGTGAACAGCAAAAAACCTGTCCTCTGTTGGCAGCTTTTGCCACTAATAAGGATCAGGTATCCACTGGTTCTACGTGGGCGTCTAGGTGTAAAGGCACTGATTGCGCGTGGTGGGACACTGAAAAAGACAACTGTGTTGTCTCGAGTGTTTGCAAATCGGTGGCGCATCTGCTGGCTGCTGGGTAATGGGCAATTTGGCTGACTGCTAGATCGCTCTTGTACGTGCAGCAAGGCAGATAGGCCAGTTGGTGCGAATCTCCAGGGGTTCGAGGTTTGCGCTTGCTAGAGCCTGTGCGAGGTGTTTCCTCGTGTACACACGCGCAGGGATGCCCACGTAACAGGAGAAGCTATGGAATATGCTACATCCTCGTGTACACACGCGCAGGGATGCCCAACTTCGCCAAATGGCAGCGATAGAACCCACCGAATGTGCCTGCAAGTGGTGCAACGAGAACCATCTCTGCATTGTCTTTCATCAGCGCTCGGAGGGCTCTTAGGAACTTCGTCACATCTTCAGCAAACTCGAGCACGCCTGCACACAACACAAAGTCGAACGAACTCTGCAGTTCGGGGATAGGCTCAGAGTGTTCGATGTCCATTTCGTACGCGTCGAAACCCAGGCTTCTCGCGATCGCTACCATTTTGGGAGAGATGTCGATTGCAGTTATATCGTAGCCACGTTCTCGAAGCATTTGAGAGTAAAGGGCAGGACCGCATCCGGCATCCAGTGCGTTCTTGCCGTGGCCATCTTTTGGGATCATATCGAAAGTCACAGCTAGTTCGCGATTTCTCAGCCAACCACAGAAGCCACAAGACATTTTGTCTTTGTAGTTTTCCGCTGCTGCCTCGTAGTAGTCTTTTAGGGTCTTGCGTCCGTTCTGGAATACCATCTTGCCCTCCGCAAAGTGATTATACCGGAACCAAAGGGCCGATGAAAAGAGAAGATTGGTCGGGGTAGTGTAATATTATAGCGTGTAAAATGGAGATGGGTGTATCTTGGATTGATTTATACCACTCATCGAGAGATGATGTTCTTTCATTAGATTGATCGCCTGCCAGTTCCCTAAATGATGGTTTCATAAGCCTGCTCCTTTATCCGCATGCTCATCACTTTGCATATCGCCCAGCGCATCAGCAATCTCCTCAAGCATCAATCCTCTCTTCACAGATTCATCTGTCTCGAAAAACCCCGTGCGTGCGACTTCGTCTGCGAGTAGGAGTATTAGGCGTCTTTTCTCCTCTCGTCTCGGGGAAAGATTATTAGTTAATCGGTCAACTGCCGAAAGAAGATCGGGCTGTTGTTCGCTCACGACCTCCTGCAACAGATTAATCAGCTCAGACCGTAGTGGCATACTCACTTGCTTCCTTTCTTTGTTGTCAATGAACAATGACTCAGTTAATCACTTCCATAGCGGTTTCATTACAGTCACTATCTGACCATTGGCATCAAGAACAACAGCCACATCACCATTTGTATATCTGGTGCGAAGTCCTTGCTTCACAATTTCGGTTGGGTTGCGCACTGCATCCAGTATTTCCTGAGGTCTGACTCCTCGTTCCATTATGCGGTCAATGGCATGGAAGGGTTCTTTTGACCCACGGAGTCCAGTGATTCTAGGACCGAAGCTGGCGCTACCTCCCTTGCTGCCTACGTGCGATTCAACCAACGCTCACATAATCGCTTGATTCGTTTTCCCAAGCTTGGCGGTTTGGTTTCATCGATGTGTTGTTCAACCTCGTCAAAAAGCGCGACGATGTCTGTGGTCTGAGACTCCTGAGTGAATGGCATGTTCGGACTGCCAAGGATAGCGTAACGCAAGATGGCTGCACGCAGTTCGGCCAGTTGAGCTATCTCTTGACATACCTGTGCAATGGGGCGAGCGTTGGAGTCCCAAAGCAGCACGATGGGATATCCATCTACGTCCCAACCAGAATACTCGCCTTCTTCAATGTCAATCTGCTCATGCACGAACGATATTTTGTCCGAGCTGCTTATCATTGACATCCAGCCTTCTCTGTCTATTGTGAAGATAGGGTATCTCGGATGTCTCACGCTTACCACCCCTTTCCCTAGGCCCGTTTCTGTGGTAGTGCTGCCTTTGAGCTTGCCCTCCGCAAAGTGATTATACTGGAACTAGAGGGATGATGAAAAGAGTGAGAGGTGGTCGGCCTTTATACTCTTTCGTGGGCCACTGCACTCCTAAAGCATTTGCTGCACGGAGTGGGCAGAATCATAGTACAGATGACCCAACTGTTACCAGCCAACCCTTGATCCTGTGCGTGGTTTTATGAGGTGCCTGACCGATGGGAGGGCGGTAAAGCCAAAGACTGTCCGTGGGCATTTTGACGATCCAAAGATACTTTTCTAATACCTCTGTAATTGCAAATCACGGTATACTTAGGTAATCCAATATACAGACAACTGTAGACTACCTGCATTCTGATCTTGAATAGCTTGCTGAGATGGCAAAACAAGGAGGACTGCGGAGTCAAGGAAGATGGGAACTATAGATTCCCATCATTTTGATATTGTAATTCACATGGGTTTCACACACATCACATAGTTGTCTGCTTGACCGAACGGCTATGCTAGCATATAATTGCGTTATATCAGTATTTCCCCTCAGGTTATTCATTGATGTTGACTTGTGAAGAAGAGAGAGTAGAAATATATACTTCCGCAGAACAGCCAACTGTTTCGAGTGAGGTTACACAAGATACCCCTCTTGATGCACTGAACCTCAACTGGAGAGAAGCAGATTTAAGAGAAAAAGAACGGACAAAGCATGTTCATAGGCTTCATCCATATCTTGGTAAGTATATCCCTCAGTTGGTTGAGGTGTTCCTAAGAAAATATTTCCGGTCAGGGCAGGTAGTGCTTGATCCATTCAGTGGTTCGGGCACGACTCTAGTGCAAGCAAACGAACTTGGAATAGACTCCATAGGCTACGACATATCAGCATTTAATGTTCTTCTGGCTCGTGTTAAGACGGCAAAATATGATATTTCGGTTGCTCGTAAAGAGATAAACGACATACTGTGGAAGGTTCACACCTTAACAAAACAAGATAGTTTTCAGCAGAATCTGTTCGCAGACGAATGTTCGGCTGATCCGATATCCTCAACGGATTGCGATTATCTGATGATGTGGTATGCTCCACGAGCACTACACGAGCTTCTAACCTATAGAAGGCTGATTGATACTGAGGAATACCGATATAAGGACTTACTCAAGGTTATTCTGTCTCGTTCTGCCCGTTCTGCTAGACTGACAACGCACTTTGATTTAGATTTTCCGAAGAAACCTCAGAGAGAACCTTATTGGTGCTACAAACACTCAAGGCAGTGTGCCCCTACAGAACAAGCATACAAGTTCATTAGAAGATACAGTCTCGATACAATTAAAAGAATAGAAGAGTTTGCTTCAAAGAGAACTGATGCCAAGGCAGAGGTCTATCAGGCTGATAGTAGAAATGTAGACTTCTCTCGAATTGATGGAGTGATTACCAGCCCACCCTATGTCGGTTTGATTGATTATCATGAGCAGCACGCTTACGCATATCATCTGCTTGGGCTTCAGGATTTACGTGAACGTGAAATAGGCTCTGCTGCAAATGGCTCAAGCAATGGCAAGAAGAAAAAATATCAAGAAGATATTGCTGAAGTTTTTAGCCATATTGCAGAGGTTATGCTGTCAGGTGGAAGGATGATTGTAGTAGCCAATGACAAGTTCGGCCTATATGATGAAATAGTTCAGATGGTTGGAATGGAGACTGAAGCGATAGTCCAGCGACATGTTAATCGAAGAACTGGCAGACGTTCTGGAGAGTTCTTTGAGTCCGTGTTTATCTGGCAAAAGAAATAAGTAGGAAAAGGAATGGCAGTTATAAGTGCGCCAAACGAAGAGCGGATCAAGGCTTACTTAGAGATTTTTGTTGAGAATGTAGTGGAGGAATATAGACATCATATACTACCAGAACTGTGCTCCCCTTCTAAGTATCTGGAAAAAACTTCAACACGCGGCGATCTTAAGCCGTTTCATACTGCGGTTATTCCTGAGAGTTTGCTGCGTATCAATGCCTTTGAACGTGGTTTTAGCACCAGATTAGGTTCCACATTTGAAGAGTGCGGAAGGCTAATAGCTATCGATGTACATCAAGAAGCTAAAAGAGGCTATGTTATTGAAAGGAGTGTCAGTCAAGCTGCTGTAAGTGAGTTGGAGCGGCAGATTTCTGTATTTGAACACGTAGCAGAAGCAGGTAAACCCAGGCCTGACCTTAATGATATGGTTCAATCGGTGCTTGATGCCAGAAGGTCAGATGATCTGATAAATCTGAAGGTTACTGCCGATCTTTATATGTTAGCTCACGACGGTACAGAATACTTCTTTGAAATCAAATCGCCCAAACCCAACAAAGGTCAGTGTATCGAGATCACACAACGTCTTTTGCGTTTCCATCTTCTAAGAGGAAAAACCCGTCCTGACATGTTTGCTTACTTCGCTATGGGATATAACCCGTATGGGCCCAACAAGGGACAGTTATAACTGGAGCTATACCAAAGGTTATATGCCATTTGATCAGGCTGTTGTCATAGGACACGAGTTCTGGAATATAGTTGGCGGATCAGGAGCATACGAGGAGCTTCTTGAGATATACCAGCAAGTTGGACGTGAGAAAAGCAAGTATATGATTGATAGTCTCGCTTTTGGATTCTAACTCACAAAAGAGGCAGCAGACTGTCTCAAAACCGCCCTAGAACATCCTAACTATGCTTGATGGATATTTGGCTGTTTGATCTGTACCTGGTGTTTCGAATACATTGTTAAGCGGCTTTAGCCGTTTGATTGGTTTTGAACTGCACTGGCGAGAGATACTCCAGCGCTGAGTGCAGCCAGACTCTGTTATTGAATAGTCCGTTCTTGAATGTGCTTGTATGTTTTCGTCGATTCATAGCTCACCTCGTTAGTTCTATCGTAGTACTCGCTAACAAAGTGTCCGTGAAATCGGGTACAGATCAGAATAGGAGGGATGATGAAAAGAGAAGACTGGTCGGGGTAGTGTACTATCATAGCGTGTAAATTGGAGATGCGAGCATCTTTGTAGTAGCAAAACAGTCTCGCAGAAGAAAGAAGGCTTCCTTGCCGAGAGTGGCACGAGATGGAATGTTTGAGTAACTGAATGTACGCATTCAGGATCTGGATGATTTGAGCTTTAGTGATGCAACATTAACGAAACTAAAGCAATGAGTCTACGATTTCTTGGAGAAAATCCTTTCTATAATCGCCATATTTTTTGTCGGGAGCCTTGCGAACTTGTGCAATTACTAGGTTATGGTCTAAGTCAACACATAGGATACAGGCGGTCGCCGAACCGTGACCAACCGCGTTCTTGCCCAAAATGAGGTCACTGGAATTGTGTTTGGCCACTTTGTAAGGCTCTAATCCGATTCCCCATTCTACTTTGACGTTTGGGTAATACTTGCTGAGATCCTCTGGAAGAAGCTTTTTGAAAGTTGCCTCCGAAATGAACTGCTTATCGCCATAACTGCCGTGGTTAGCAATCCACTGTCCCAGTACCCCTAGTTCATAGGACGTCAACTCAATGCTGTATCCCATATCATGCATTTGTACGTTTTGTATCCCGAGTGGCCTAAAGAGATTATCGTGGAAGAGTCGAATGATGCTCTTGCCAGTCATTACCTCCATAGCTTTGCCTGCCAGATCATACCCAATGCCATTATACTCGTATTTTGAACCAGGCTTCAGATAGCCTAGTCCGTTCAGCACTACATTTTCGAAATGTGGGTTGCGCAGTCCGTGCCAATTGCCGTGCCCCTGTAATCCTCCGCTCGTGTGAGTGAAGAGGTGTCGATAGGTAAGAGCGTTTTCTCCAGAAGTCGGGAAATCCGGCAGATAGTTGCCAATAGGGTCGTCGAGTTCCACATAACCCTGGTCGATAAACTGGCTAAAAAGCATTCCAGATATGGCTTTTGTAATAGAAGCCTGGTGCGTACGATAGTCAGTGGTTATTGGTTCACCGTCAGGCCCGTCACCGAATGCGGCGTGGGAGATGATAACGCCGTTACGAGCGACTAGAATCGCGAATGGCTCGCCTGACTCTTCCGCCCATTTTCGGCATATGGCATCTATTCGCTCTTTTGTATCAGGCTTCACCATTGCTTCTTCGGCCGTTCCATCTCGAAGCACTTGTGCCGGGGTTCCATCACGTTTTTTCGGAGGTGCAAGAGGGCGCGCCTTACTATTAAGATTCTGCAGTTTCATTTTCAATGCAAGCTGAAAGTCATCATTCACGACTTCGGGGGATTCGGTGGTTGTGCGCATTTTGCCAGTCGGTTCTGCTTCTGCCAGTGATGCGAGGAAAACAGCACCCTCTTCTGTATATAAGAGTGATGAACGATAGAGGTTGCTTGAAGAGTAGGTTATGACCTCTGAATGCTCGTCCCAGGCATTTTGATCGACGGGAGCACCCATATATAAAACATCGATGCCTCCCCAGTTGTCCCAGGGGTTGAAGTCAGGAGGTGCATAGAAGAAAGTTAGAGAGCGCCTGATGGGTGTGCCATCCTTCATCCTGGCTTCCACATAAGCTGCATAACGACCTGGCTCACTTGGCTGTTTGACTTCACTTAACTGGTTATCGAACCACCTTACAGTAAGTGACGAATCGCTGATCAATTCACGGACTCTTTCAGCGTCCCGCCACACTATGCCGGGCACAACATCACCAGTCCAGAAAACGTAACCCAGCCAAGAACCGGTTGTGGTCAGCTCTTGCCATTGAAACTCACGCAGAATCTCTTCTCTTTCGATTTCTGCTAAGAGTTTGCTGCCGGTTTCACCCTCGTACGTCTCAACGACAAGTTCCCACAGATCTGTTCTGTTTTCAACTTTTGCCAGGATTCTGTTTTTGCCTTTGTGCAATTTCACCAAAAATCGATCTTGATGACGTTTGATATTGCGGCCTCCAGGAGGGAACACATCCAGCTTCAGCTCGCCATTAACCCACAGTTTAATCCCGGCATCAGAACCGACGAAGAAGTAGACGTCTTGGTCGTCATCCAACGTTATCTCGGAGTAAGCGTACGCCAATCGATGATCGCCAGACGACAGGTGATGGGCGAAGTTCAGAACGTTTTCCACCTCGATGGCTTTAGCACATAGTGTGACTGTCTGCCCATCTGAAGCTATGTAATCAACTACATCACCGGGTTGGATACTGGCTTGGGTTTCGCCTCCAAGTGGCTTGAGGTAGTCTACATCAAAGGCGCCACGTTCATTGCTGACATTTGTAGGTTTAGGGTTCGGGAACGTACCGATAATAACCCAGTCTCGAACGAAGCCGTTGTTGTTTGTGTCCGCTACGTTACCTACGGCAACCGACATGCACAAGCAAAGAGCCAGAAGGACAAACATATCTTTTTATACTCCGGATAATTGTATTAAGCATCGAATATGCAGATTATGCAGGCTTAGAAGATTGGTCGGGGCGGCGAGATTTGAACTCGCGACCTCCTGCTCCCAAAGCAGGCGCGCTAGCCAAGCTGCGCTACGCCCCGA
>CAZCCV010000059.1:0-7239 GCA_964497515.1 uncultured bacterium
ATGGGGACATTATCCCACGGCAGTTATGGGGGACATTATCGCTCTGCATATACATCTGCTGATCTTGGGTTGACAATTTGTCCAACATGTGATATTAAGTATCATGAGTTGGAGAGGTTCATTTTTCCTTTCGACTCAGCTCAATCTACGAAGACACTGAATCGAAAGAGAAGATCCCCCCTACTGACAGGCGGATTGGCTGCTGGACTTGCGCAAAGATGTGAGCGAAGTGGCCTTACGATAATCCGCCAACAAACACCTGACTCTAAGCTTCTGCCATCGGTAGACAGGGACTACTGACGGCATATTGTGTGGGCATTACCACACGAACGACTCGTAGTGGCTGATGCGCAAATCGGAGGCCGCGATTCTTCGAATGATGGCGCATATGACTGGGTGCGAGGTTGTCTAAAGACCTCCTGTATAGATGATTCACTACTTGAAGTGTCAGGAAAGGAGGATGAATCGTTGAACCGATTAATCTCATCGCTGGTTGTCGCCTGCTTCTTTGCAGCGATACTATCAGCAGGTGCACAAGTGTACCCACCACAGCCGCATCCCAGGCTCAACGCGCAGGCTGTCTTTGCCAATGGCAAAGTTTACTGGCTGGGTGGCTCAGCCATTTACACTCTAGATGATGCAACACAACCCAATCCCAAGAAATACTGGGACAATCGGCAGAGCGGAGCCAGCATATATGACCCAGTTACAAACCATTGGACTGCCGCCAAGTACGACGGCACGGGCCCTAAGGGTATGGATACCAATAATGACGGTCTCTGTGGCGAGGGTGATGGATCCCAATACGGTGCCTCTCAGGCGTTTGCTTACGATAGCGATGGTGACGGAGTGGAAGAGATCTTCATCCACGCCGGTTATCCGACCTGGGATGGCGCTTTCTTCCGCTACGACCCTGCAAAAGATAGCTGGCTAAGATATCTGATTATAAAGAACAACCCTTGGGGGACGGGATATCTATCACAGCAGCACGGTTCTGCCGTTCTTCATGGCGATACAGCATACTGCTTCGGCGGTGGGCTCTGGGGTGACAGCACTTACTCGTTTGCATCGTGTAACCTGCAGACAGGTGAGTGGACAATGCTTCCGCAGGGATCTTTCGGATCTGCGAACCACGCGGGTGTCGTAGTTGGCGATAAGATGTATATCCTCGGTGGCGACCAGACCACGGCACAGGGTAACATCAATTATTCAACAGCCATATGGTCATACGATATTCCGACTGGCGTTTGGTCATCTAATCCCATTGCTCACTTGCTTACGGGAGTTATGAGACCCGGCGTTCCTACTGCCTATAATGGCAAGATCTACATCTGCGGGGGACGCAATCAAGGTGGCCTTGATGTCGCCGATATTCAGTGCTTTGACCCTGCGACAAACACCGTGGCAGTAGTAGGCACTATGCCAGCAGCAATGAGCTTCGGCGGTGCCGCTATTGGGCCGGACGGAACACTCTATGTTGGTGGTGGGCGACACAATAACGACAACTCGTTTGCCACATCCACCCATTGGTGGAAGGCCAACCTTAACGCTACTCCGCTTAGCTGGACACAACTTCCTGATGATCCGGCTGAATTCCCGTATGAGGACTGGATTAGCGGTGGAGAAACCGTCACGGGTAAGGTGACCATTGGTGGTATCGGTCTTCCGGATGCCATTGTTGGGATGAGCTTCAATCCAAATGCAACAGCTGATGCCATCTGGTACACAACGACTGATGGCGATGGCAACTATACACTCTACGCTCCGCTCGAGCACCCGATATACGTTGCTGCTTGGAAAGATGGTTTTACGCCAACTGATGACGTGATGACCTCTGTTCCAAAGGGCGGAAACGCGGTTGTTAACTTCTCCTTGGACAAGATTGCTGGCAAGAATATCGCGCGAGGTCTTTTTGACTACATTGTGAGTGCGGAACGAGATCCGGGCGTAAAAGGCGAGAAAGCACTTGACGGCAATCTGGATACTATGTGGATAACACCACACTCAACATCTCCAGAAATAGAACCCGATTACCTTATTGTTGATCTCGATTCATATAACATGATGGGCAAAGAAATCAGTGGGATCACTATATGGTGGTCCAATGGTGTTGCCCGCAAGTATCAGATCGACGTTATGAACAACGCTGATCCGCTGAACCCACTTGCATGGATATTCCCTGAGATGTTCGGCGCGGAAATCGATACTGTCTATGCTTGCTTGGGTTGTGGAGGTGGCTATAAGGTAAAAGATGCCCATTTCGTAGACCCGATTCTGCTTAATAGCGTTACTGCGCGTGGTGTCAGACTACTAATGCACGAACACGACTGGCCTGCTGTATTCGAAGTAAGAGAGTTTATGGTTCACTCAGCTACTGAGTATGGTACTCTCGTAATGGGATGGGTTTCAGAGAACGGCGAACCGAAGTACAACGCTGCAGTTCAGCTTGGACCTGCGGGTTCTGAGAGTGCTATGATCACCAACGAGTCGGGATTCTACTCGATGACAGGCGACCCCGGCACGTATGAACTGTATGCTGATGCTCCTAAGTGCGTTGGACAGACTTCGACCGTTACTTTGGAAGCTGGAGTTCCGGTAGTGAAGAGCTTTGATCTGGTTTCTGATCCGAACGAAGTAGTCGTCTACAACGGTGACTTCGAGGAGATTAGTGCGGTCTTTGCGCCGGTTGGCTGGGAACTGTTCATAGATGACGATGGAGCCAATCCCACTATGTACACATTCGGCTCCAATCCTAATCAGAACACCACTCCTGGTGGATCGGCCAGCACATACATCCAGATCGGTGACCGCAATCCGGAAATCCCGTACTGGGCATATGGTTGGATCCAATTGGATGTCGCCCATAGGGTTCCTGTCGATCCTGAGATGAAGTACAACTTCTACTTCAAGGCCAAGAAGACCGACTGGTCAATGGGCTTCTGGAAGCTCAGCTGGCAGGATGATACAGGTCACGAGGTAGGCCACGTGGAGTATCCAACGTGGTGGTGGCTGCCAGAGGATAAGTGGGCTCAGACGCTGGTTGGCGATTATGGCGGTAGAGCGAAGCCGATGCTTCGAATGGTTCCTCCGGAGGGTGCCACATACGTAACGCCTCAGATCGGTATCTCCAACTGGCCGGGTGACGACGCCAACAGATTCGTCACCATCTACATCGACGACTTGGTGATTGATTCAGTTTCTGGCCCGCCAAACAGGATCAGCGACATCAAGGATCTGAACGTTGGCGACTCTGTAGAAGTTACTGGCAAGCAGTTGACAGCCATCTACACCGATGGTTCTGGAATACCTGCTGACACCGCTTACATCGAAGAGGCTGACCGTGCTGCTGGAATCCGCTGCGATATCAGCGAAGCCGGCGAGCTTTATCTTGGCTTTGGTGACAAGGTCAACGTAAAGGGAACCTTCGACGTAACAGCTGCTGGTGAGCCTGTGATTAAGGTCACCGCGATGGACTGGGTTGGCGACACTCGACCGATCGAGGCGCTGGCGATGAACAACCGCTTCGCTTCTCAGAAGCTTGCAGAAGGCCTGTTCGTTAAGCTGACCGGTACGGTGGTCGATGGTGACTCCAGAGTGGGTGTCGCCGAGCAGTACTTCTTGCTTGACGACGGAAGCGTTAAGGACGGCGAGCCGATCTATATCAAGGTATATACCGGCGTCATCACTGCTCCTGCTGTTGGCGACGTTGTTAAGGTAAGAGGTGTTCTTGGGATCGAGGCTGATGGCAGAGTTCTTTATATGAAGAACGAGCCGGTTGACCTGGCACCTGCCGCACAGGCATTCCAGGCGCTCCCGCTTGGTGGACCTGTTTCCGCTGCCAGAGACTACCTGTTCCTTGGCCCGTTCGGTGATCCAATTGATGACTACGTCACTCAGTTCGACACTGTATACATTCCTGAGACCACGGTTCGCCCGAGTCTTGGTGATGTAACCAACGGCAAGGCTTGGTTCCGCCACGATGGCAACGACGAGGTTGTTGACCTCAATAGAGTGTTTGGTACAGATCACTGCACAATCTATGCACACGTTTACATTTGGTCGCCCACGGCTCGCACAGTGGATCTTCCGATCGGCAGTGACGACTCGTGCAAGGTCTGGGTGAACGGCGACGAGGTTGGACAGTTCCTTGGTTTACGTGGTGCTTGGTATGGATCGAGCTGCTTCACCGGAGTACAGCTTAATGCTGGCTTCAACAGCCTGCTGATCAAGGTCGTCCAGAATGACGGCGGCTTTGGTGTAGTCACGCAGGTTGCCGAGCCTGGAACATACACGGGCGATGGTTGGGGCAACTCGACTCCTGCATATGGTATTGGTTACGTGCTGAACAAGCCGTAAAAGATGACCAGTAGTCCGATACAACTCGGCCGGAGGCAGAGGCCTCCGGCCGAGTTCTCTGTCTGCCAGTTATGGAGCTGTTCGATCGAGGTCTCGCAGTAATGCCTATTGACACGGCACGGAAGGGCTGCTATAATGTGCACGGTAGATGGCCCCGTCGTCTAGCGGTCCAGGATGCATGGTTCTCAGCCATGAGATCGAGGGTTCGAATCCCTTCGGGGCTACCAATTGTGAAGCGGAAAACCTTCTCTGTTGAGGTTTTCCGCTTTTTGCCTATCTTGGCAAGAAAAGCCTTTTACGCGTGAATCTGAGCGTGAAACGACTTAAAACACACCTCTCTACGTCCCCCATCTCGAGCACTCGCTTGTGGACGAGGTTCGGATGTATCGTCTCTCTATTACGCCAAATGCCGCGATTTTCTCTGAATCTTAGAAACGGGGGAAAACCCGTTCTCAAGATGAGTTGCGTGAATTCTTGGGATAGCATATGGTTGCACGTGAAAGTTCAAGTTAATCTCCGTGAGCAGGAGATCAACCCAGATCCATTCGCAGCTCGGTTGATCAATCTCACACTGCTTGCACCGAGCATCATCGAAACCATCCTGATGGGCGACGAGCCGAGGGGTTTGTCGCTGACGATACTGACGAAGCTACTGCCGCTTTGCTGGGCAGAGCAGCGTGGCGAACCCCGATTCTCGTCATTCACCCGCATTGAGACGGCAGGATCAATCACCTTAAATCAGCGGCTCACGGGTCGACCGCTACACCCCCGTGAGCCACCACGACTTCTATGTAGTTCGCTATGGCTTCGTCATCTCCGACACCACTTCTTCAAACAAGTCCGGGCTGAAAGCTGCTTGCCCGAACTTGTCAGTGTAGCCCGATATAGCTCTGGGGTCAATTGCGTCTGTCGCTAGATAATCTCCAGTAGTTGACGAGGAGAATACGAAGCGCACATACTGGCTTCGTATCTCCGGTAGTCGTGCTACATAGACAGTATCGTATTCTAGTGTTTTCAGATTCGACCGATTGTCTCCTTTCTTAGGAGGCCATTTAGGGTCTAAGTCTGGTGGAACAACAATTGCCTTATAGCTTACCGGCTTCTTGACTTTGACTTCCACATACTCTGGCACCCATGCGAGAAACCGTTTTAGTTCTTGTGATGTGATGTGTATATTGCCTCTTAGACTTAGTGGGTCATATGTACTTAACAGTTGACGCCAGACCTTTTCCGCATCTGAGAAGCGGCTTCCTGAAGTCAACGTGACGAGTTTTCCACCTTTCCCGGTATATGACAGACTAGCTACTAGACCGACCGGAACAGTTGTGGTGTCATATTCTTGTTGCTTGGTGGTGGCAAAAGCCAGCTTCAAAGCGGCTGATAGGTCTGCCTTAGCACTTTCGCTTTCAGCACCGCCAACTGCGAATATGACCACACGTCCATCTTTAGTGATGAACCCTAATCGAGAATTAGAAACAGTCTTCGGTAGTAGTCCTCCACTTGGATTGTTCAGCGCGTTGTAGAACGCTTCGATTACTGCAACATCAGCGACTCGATAGGGACGTTGCAGAGGGGATAGTTGAGGTTGTGGCGTTGTCCATGTGCTGTTTTGATAGACAACATACTGTACCTGACTGGGGCTAGTTATACCGTTACTCGCTAACAAACCAGCCCCACCAGTTGGAACTCGATTACAGCCACAACAGAGCATCAACATTGTGATTATAGACATGACTATCATCACTATTCTTTTGAATGAGACTAGGCATTTCATTCTTCATCACCCTAGTTATGGATTGAGATAGGTGCTCCAACTATCATCGGTCAGCTTTCTTGTCCCAGCGAATACATTCCCACGATCTCGCGCGTCAGCTAGGTTCGCCAAGTTACTAGGTCATTCCACGCCTCCGCATTTCGAGATGCTTGGCCGTATTCGGCCACTGGTGCCAATGGGGAAAGCCAGGCCCATTTGACTCGATTGAGCCGACGTCGATTCTGAAGATGGGATTCTGCCCAGAAGGGCGTATTTGAACAATTCTCAAGTTCCCACGGGTCTTCTTCAAACCATCCACTGGCAGTTCAGTGCCTATGGCAGATTCATAGACCATGGCCCCTACCGCCCAGCGTGCCAAGGCTCTGAGGGCTATAGGTTGCAGCAGGTACATACTGGGCTAGAAAAACGCCAATTGATATTACAACAAGTGTAGATAGTTGTTTCAATCTCATAGTTGTGCTTCTATTCATCGTCGATACAAGTCCCTATCAATTTGGGATAACGCCTGTATCGTGCCTGCGTATGAACCGCCGGATAGCTACGAGCAATATTGTGTCTAGTGCAATAACGATACCAACCGAGACAAACTGTTCCAAGCCAGGCGGTGGATCATAATCTTCAGGCATTGACAAGCCTATCAACACAGCACCAATAAACCCCAGAACCACATATGCGATTCCAGACAAGGCCCAAGATGCGTTAAATCCCAGTCTGCGTTCCTTGATTGCATGTACTACCACTAGCACGATTCCAAACATCGACAGCACGGGAGCTCCTATTATTGCTAACTCCCACAGATAGGGACATATGCGAGTAAGTATTGGTTCGTCGTAATGACAATCCCAATTCTCGTAATATAACCAAACCACCCCAGCCGCCTGGCTCAGTAACATCCATACGAGGCAAAGCCAGCGGAACGCTGCAGCTATGCGCACGATCTTTGTCTTCTCTCTAACCCATTTTAGCATCATACAACATGTACATTATTTCTGCGCATTACAACCTGCTTGCTGCCAGATCGTCACTTCACTCTATACAAGCCTGAACACTTACCATGGTTACCTCTTCTAAAGTGTGTAAAATTGGTTTTGCATATCTCTTGGCAAGAA
>CAZCCV010000060.1:0-6635 GCA_964497515.1 uncultured bacterium
TGGGGACATTATCCCACGGCAGTTATGGGGGACATTATCGCTCTGCATATACACTGTTTGTCTGATTGCTTGTTCAGTGCAAATATTCGTGATAGTATTGCTGTAGAAACCAATTATCCTAGCCGCGGCACCGCACCCGCGGCGTTTGCAGTTAGAGGCCATTATTGAACACCAATTCCCCCACTTACACCGTTCTCACCTGGGGATGCCAGATGAACGAGGACGACTCCAACCAAATCGCCAGCTTGTTGATGCAGATGGGTTATCAATATACGGATGATCTGCAGCAATCGGACATTATAATGTTGAACACCTGCTCAGTTCGCGCCAAACCTGAGCAGAAAGTGAAGAGCAAACTCGGAGAAATCCGACTCATCAAAGAGAACCGGCCGGAACTGATTGTTGGAGTGTGTGGATGTATGGCTCAGCGACACGGTGACAGTCTTCGAAAGCGAGCACCGTTTATCGATCTTGTTGTCGGCACTGCTCAGGTATCAAGCATTCCGGAAATGATCTGCGAAGTGCTAAGAGTCCGCCATCCGGTGACAGCGCTCGATTTGCCGCGCAAAGAGACTGACACGGCAGCGGTGCCGAATAGAACCAAGCAGACGGATATCGGTCTTAAGGCGTTTGTGCCGATTACCTATGGCTGTGATAACTTCTGTGCTTATTGTATCGTGCCTTATGTGAGAGGAAAGGAGCGCAGTAGGCCTGTAGGAGATGTGCTTGCCGAAGTTAGAGAGCTTGTTGATTCGGGTACGAAAGAGATCACACTTCTGGGACAAAATGTCAACAGCTATGCGAGCGAGGAGCCAAATGCGGACTTTCCGGATCTTCTGGCTGTGTTAAACGATGTTGAGGGATTGGAGCGCATACGGTTTACAACCAGTCATCCAAAGGATATGTCCGACCGCTTGATTGAGGCAATCGCAAAGTTAGCCAAGGTATGCGAGCATATTCATCTACCGATGCAGGCTGGTGATACGGAGACGCTCAAAAGGATGCGTCGCGGATACACCGTTGAGCGTTATCTGGAGCGAGTTGAGAGTCTGCGAAAAGCGGTTCCGAATAACGCCATTACCACGGATATACTGATCGGCTTTGCGGGAGAGACTGAAGCTGAGTTCGAAAACACACTAAAAACTATTGAGCAAGTTCAGTTTGATGCCGCTTTTATGTTTGCGTTTAACCCGATAGCCGGCACTGTAGGTGCTACTCTTCCAAACCAGTTGACTACCGAAGAAAAGAACATACGACTTGCCAAAGTCATTGCGATTCAGAACAGAATTACTATCGAAAAGAACCAACGGCAGGTGGGTTCCGTTTTTGAGGTATTGGTGGAGGGTTGGAGTCCCAAGAATCAAAGGCGCGTAACGGGGCTCACCCGAGAGAACAAGACCGTCAATTTTGTTGCTACCGAAGATGTCATCGGCAGCCTGGTGCGTGTACAGGCGCTCGAAGGCCACCTATACGGGTTTCTAGGTGAAATGGCTGAGTGACCAGGACTAACCTGGTCACTCACTCTTCTCTTTACAGTTTGGCAGCAAGCGGCTCCAGCACTTTGGAGAAAGCGACTAACTGACCATCAACGTGAACAGAGAGTCCCGAAGCAGCCTCCCATCGGATTTTGACTGTCCGTCCTCTGTAATGAACGTTATCAAGAACAAAACTATCCAGACCGAAGTCTAGAGGTTTCACTTCGATCAGGGTTCCTCCTCCCGTTCTAAGTCCGGCAACATACTTAATTATCAGATCCACAACCCACGAGTGTTGATAGTCATCGATTCCACGGTAACCACACGGCATACCAGTGAGTGGGTTGTAGTGCTCGAAGCAGTTTGGACGGGCAAGATCACCATCCCAGAACATCATTCTAATATACTTGCTGAGAAGCTCCGCAGCACTTGAACCATAAGGTTTGTTGAATCTTTCTGCAGTTATCGCCAGTGCTTCAACAATGTGGCTGTTTACCATAGGCCAGGTTCGGCCATTCCACGGACAGATCATTCTCTTATCTTTCCACTCAGGTTCAGCAGAGAAATAAGGGTCTGTCAGACTAGAACTGGGCACTGGGAAGGGTGTCCAATACTCATTCGGATTCAAGAGATGCTTATCTATAGATTGAAGGTGATCTTCCGTGACGATGTCAGTCATGAACGGATAGAACGAAACGGCTACCTGTGAAAACGACCGCTCTCCTGTCTCTGGATGAACATCGAGGAAAAGCGCGCATTCGGGATCCCACATCTTCTCACGAACGGCATTGCGTGTTTTCTCCGCACTCTCTCCCCAGCTTTTGGACTCCTGAGGCTTGCCTAATGCACAGGCCATATCTTCGAGTGAACGTAATACAAGGTACATATAGGTGGTCGCGTCGACGCCCTTCAACTGGAAGCGGCGCCATTCATCCGCGGCCTCGCTAGCGAAAAGATAGCGGCTGGAATACTCCTGCCCTGTTTCATTCTGATCGATAACATCGTACATTCCAGAATCTTCCGCATCTCTTTCTCTCTTGAAGCAATGCGCGTACTTTGCCAGCATCGGATAGACTCTCTCGGTGAAGCTCATATCGCGGTGAAGATCCTGTACCTGCGTGAGTCCGTAGCCCCAGTTACCGTGATAGAACGACCATCCACCGCGCACCAGCCCCAAGTGCCCAGGAATCTCACCTGATTCACTCTGTTGGTTGAATATCGATAGAAAACTGCCTTGAGCCAGCGACGGATCAGGCATCCACGAGGTTTCCAGCATGTGGACGTGAGCAGAATAACCCACATGATGGCGGAACATATCAATACCCTCGAAAACACAAGGATATTGCAGCTCATCTACTCCAACGTCTACTGTGCACAGCCTAAGACCGTACCACCGGTACCAATAGTACTTTGTCAGGTAAGGGTCTGTGCATTCGAAATACGGGAGGGAAGCGAAGTACTCCTCCCAAGAGTTTTTCGATTCCGCGATAGCATCTTTAGCTAGCACTGCAGAGAGCATTCCTGTCGCTTCGTCCAAATCGAGCCCAACGGCAGCTCCAAAAGTGACTGATGCTTCTTCTCCTGGTCTAAGCTGCAGCTTATACTGCTGACCAATATGTATGAATCCTATCTGGTTCCAGCCAACATCGACTTTGGTTTCTCCGGGGAGTCTCCCTGATTCGAATTTCTCGGGGAATGTTGAGATTTCCCATACAGGATTGGCAGCAGTAATCTCCGACAGATTAATGGTGAAGGATTCTCTATTTCTATCTGCACCAAGCACCACGTGCACAATAGCCGACGATTCCTGTGAGGCGCCTTCAGGTGTATCGGATTCCACCAAGTCTGCTGTCCCGGCACCAGCAGCTTTTTTTGCTCTGTCGGCGGGTGACGTAGAAAAAGTACAGGACTGTTCGTATCTGCAGTAATCCTCGGCCTCATAGGCGGCATCCACTGCATAAGACAACCCTCTAATGTCCTGAGTCTCCTGCCTGAGCTGCATACTCCACTGCAGAAGATCGAATTCACGAGGCGAATCGGATTCATTTCTAATTGTCAGGCAGCTTACGAAAACGTGCTTGCTTACTACAGCGCGATCTTCTGTAACTGTAAGCCCTGGCGCAGTAAAGCTCTTTAGCAGTCGATCTGGTCTCCAAGAGGAACCGCACAAAGTCAGATGGATGGGTCTGCGGTTTTCAGTAATAAGAACTGTAAACAACCGTTCAAGCCGCAAGTTCGCAAGATAGCACTCATCCCAGAATCCTGGCGCATCTGGAAACACTGGGAACTTGGGTGCATATACTGCTCCTTGTCCATCCGCAAGATACCATTTGTCGACCCGCTCAAGTAGTGCGAGCGGATCCAGCCTGTTAGTCATAATCCCCTCCGGCATAAGCTCTCAACATAAAGTATTCGCTGCAGATGCTGCTATTCCCTGCTTTTCCCAGAAGTGCACATCACGATTCTTCAAAACACTGATAAGACCCTTCACGTAGGCGGAATCCGATTGTGCCATATATGCCTCCTGCAAAATACTCTTAGGTGTTATAACCTTGGTTTGCGCGCTCGCATTGTATAGGCTAAAATGAGGTGTATGTCGCGAATACTGATCGATAAGGCTCGCAGACGCCTCGAGCGGGAAACTGGAACAATCTACACGCCTTTGGACGGCCGACTAACTTTTGCGCTTGCATTTCCTGGAGTATACAGTATCGGGATGAGCGCGCTTGGGCTGCAATTGGTCTATGGCATGATCAACTCCATTCCAGGAGCTGCTTGCGAGAGAGTTTTCCTACCCGAACCCGAGGATGCTGTTGAACATCGACGTTCCCGTACCAGACTCTTTTCCCTCGAATCGCAGACCGATATTGCACAATTCGATGTTTTTGCATTTTCCATATCCTACGAAATGGACTACGCTGCGGTGGTTCAAATGCTGGAACTGGCTGGACTCCCGATTCTCTCGGTTGATCGAGACGAAAGCCATCCCCTTGTGATAGCTGGTGGCCCCTGTGCCACGTTCAACCCGGAGCCGTTGGCCGATATTATCGATGTTTTCGCTATTGGAGATGCCGAAGAGCTTATACCAGAAATGGTCGAAGCGCTCAAATCGTTTGAAGGTGACAGTCGCGAGGAGCTTCTAGGAAGCCTCTCTCAGATAACAGGATTATATGTACCGCGTTTCTACACTCCAGATTATAGCGCCGATGGCAGCCTTGCTGGGCTTCGGGTTGCTTCCCCTGCCCCTTCCCGTGTTCAGAGACGTATTGTTCGCGACCTCTCTTCGCACAACAATCTCGCCCTTGTTCTCACACCCGAAGCGGAATTTGCCAATATGCTTCTTGTAGAGGCAATTCGCGGCTGCAAGCGACAGTGCAGATTCTGCGTTTCCGGATTTGTTGGACTACCCCCGAGGCCACGGTCGCTCGATGGTCGCGATACTAATCAAAGAGTCGGCCTTGTTGGCTCAGCAGTATTTGATCACCCGGATGCCACAGAGATGTGTGCCCGCCTAAGCATGAATGGTGTGGTGTTTTCAGTATCCAGCACCCGCATTGAGAGCCTTACAAGCGATCTTGCTCGAATGATGTATGAGGCTGGTCAGAGAACGATAACGATCGCCCCGGAAGCCGGAACCGAACGCCTGCGACGGATTCTGAACAAATCAACTACTGACGATGAAATCTTCGGCGCGGCTGAGATTGCCGCAAAAGCTGGGTTCAAACGCCTCAAACTGTACTTCATGCTCGGGCTCCCTGGGGAAGAGCCGGACGATGTCGACGGCATCGCCCGACTGGCCAGAGAAATCGTCAATAGACACTCTAAACTCCGCGTGCAAGTCTCCGCGAGCTGCTTTGTGCCCAAACCTTGGACTCCGTTTCAGTGGTGTGGTATGGCTCCTGTCCGCGAACTCTCTGGATCTCTCAAACGATTGAAAGCACTCCTGGCAATAGAGCGACGAATTGAAATCTCGTCGGAGAGCCCCCGATCTGCGTACGTTCAAGCGTGGCTCGCACGAGGTGACCGTCGAATGTCAGAGACTATCATTACTGCTGCCTCCAACAGATTCAATTACTCACAAGCTGCATCAGAACTGGGACTCGACACGGATCACTACGCACTTCGACTCCGGGATCAGAATGAAGTCTTTCCGTGGGATCATATTGATATGCACGTTCGCAAGAACTACTTGTGGGATGAATTCCAGCGAGGACAGCGCGGGCAGTTGACTGCTGAGTGCAATGTTGGCCTTTGCACTAGATGTGGAGTGTGCCAAAAGGTGTTCAATTATGGATATTAACGCGTGGCATAGGGAGAGTATCGGGGATATTGTTCTTTACAGAGCGTGGAACCTGCAGCAGACAGGAATTGTGCACCACGCATTCAGCGCAAGACTTGGCGGCATCAGCAACCCTCCTAACGAATCGCTGAATCTGGGACTTCACGTTGGAGATAACCCGCAATCTGTAACCGAGAACCGACGCAGGCTATCGGTGGCGTGCGGATTTGCTGTGGATTCTATGGTATGTGCCGAACAGGTTCACGGATGCAGTATTGCTGCGGTCACTGTCCTCGAACGAGGACGTGGAGCCAGTTCTTACGAAGACTCTATTCCAGCGGTCGATGCTCTCATATGTAACACCACAGGACTCGTGCTCACACTGTACTTTGCCGACTGCGTTCCAGTGTTCATAGTAGATCCGGTTCATCGCGCAATCGGGCTGGCGCACGCAGGTTGGAAAGGCACTTCTGAGTCCATCGCCGCCCGAACACTCGATGCAATGGCTGCCAGTTACAACACAAACGCAAGGAATTGTGTAGCTGCCATAGGTCCTGCAATTGGCAGATGCTGCTACGAAGTCTCCTCGGATGTAGCTTCAAGAGTCTTAAAAGCAGCAGGAGACGATAGAATCATTGCAAACAGCTATGAAGGTAAGTTTCAATTGGATCTGAAGCTGGCCAATTGGTTGATCCTTCGCAGAGCCGGTATTGCAGAATCCAATATTGCCCTCTCGACACATTGCACAAGCTGCAATAGGGAGGATTTCTTCAGCTATCGCCGGGATGGTCAGACGGGAAGAATGGCCGCCATTCTTGCACTTCGCTAAAACTGGTAACAAAGCGAGGCAAGAAGGTGTGATAAGGGCGGCATAATGATAA
>CAZCCV010000061.1:0-6331 GCA_964497515.1 uncultured bacterium
ATTATCGAGGGAGCCAGATTAGCGGCCTGATTCCGGATATCTGACATGCACCCGATATAGATGGCTCGGTTGACCAGGTAACGGAATACAGATATACTGAGAGCGGAGAGATGAGAAATTCGCCGACTCAGACTATTCAGCAGTACTGGAACGGCTCATCTTATGTGCCACAGACGAGCTTCGCCTCTTATGATGATATGGGAAGGCTTATGAGCACGACTGATGCCGAAAGTCAGACCATAGCCTATCAATACGACTCCCTAGGCAGGCAGACAAAGATTATCTACGCTACGGGAATCGAGGCAGAGAGCTATTATGGTTGCTGCAACCTGCTGTGGTCGGAGGACGAGGACAACAGGAAGACCTATTATGGGTATGACGATGCTAATCGGCTGATCGATACCTGGACCGACATCCAGGGTGATGACCAGAGCACGGACAAGCTGGTCCACTATACTTACGACGCCTACGGGAACAAGGCGGGTGTCACGACTTACTCATCTTCCGGTGTTGGAAGAGTAACCAGCTATGAATATGATAAAATGAACAGGGTAACGAAGATAATCTATCCTTTCAACTCACAGGAAGGCGATCTCCTGGGCAGCGAAGAGTTCGGATATGATGATGTCGGAAACCTCTGGTGGAAGATAGACGGGACCGGAGTTGTGACATTATATCGCTACGACGTGTTGAACCGTATGGTGAACGTCTATTACGACTATGCAGGGGCTCTTCCACCTGCTAACTACCCTCAGCAGGCAGATGTGAGCTATACCTACTATGGCGGCAGCAGCCTGAAGCAGACTATGGTCGACAGCACAGGCACAAGCCAGTACGAGTATGACATTCAGGGAAGACTGATGAGCTATACTCCCCCTGTTCCGTCTCAGCACGACGCAGTGGAGTATACCTATAACAACCTGGGCCAGAAGACATCCATCACAAGTGGCGACTACAATGTCCAATATGACTACTTCGCCAATGGATGACTGAAGAACGTAAAAACAGACAGCGGCTCTCTCACTCTGGCTGCCTACTACTACGATCCATCGGGCTTCAAGAACTGGGTGGACTATGGAAATGGCACTATGAGCGAGATTATCCAGGATTGGACATCGCGCCATATGACATGGAATCTGATACACCGCGACAACAGTTGGGGTACCATTATCAGCCTTTCCTACTCAGGAAGAGACAACTCCGGCAACCCGACTCTGATAGAGGGCGACAGCGGAGATACATCGTATGACTATGACGCCAACAGCAGGCTCATTAGTGAGAACACGACCAGCTTCGGTTATGATTGGATAGGTAACAGACTAAATCCGCCTGCCAATCCTAACCCTATGGTATATAACAAGGCAGATCAACTCACAAGTTGGCCGGGCAACTACAGTTATACTTACCATGATGATGGGAGCTTGTATGTAGTCCTGAACCAGTATCAGACGCCTGTCAGGTCGTATTCCTATCATCCAAGCAGACTGCTAAATGAAGCAGTCTATATTGGTGGCTTTTGTTCCAATACCTGGGATGCTTCGAGCAACCGTGTTGGGTTTACCATAAGTGTGGATGACTATACACTTGTCTACGACCCAACTGCTGGAATCCCAGCGGTCATCGAAGAGGTAACATCGACAGGTTCGGTATACTACTATCGTGAACCTAATGGCGAACTGATAGCGAGACTCGCAGGTGAAAACTGGAGTTATTATCACTTCGATGAGTTAGGATCGACCAGAGCTTTGACGGATGGGACAGGTTCTGTTACGGACACATATACTTATGATGCCTGGGGCAATGTGACCGATCATACAGGATCGACCGAGCAACCGTATCAATATGTTGGGAGGTTTGGATATTACACTCATTATCAGAACTCTAATTTCAAGCTGCTGCAGCTTGGAGTTAGATTCTATGATCCTGAGATTGGTAGGTTTGCACAACGGGACACAGCGAAAGAAGGCCTCAACTGGTATACTTATGTAAGGAATGCTCCTGTCAACGGCATAGACCCTACTGGTCTTAGATGTACGCCAGTTGGGCAGGCAGTAAGAGATGATCAGCCGTCTATTGTACCAGCGCCAAGCTTTGTTAAGCACTTGCAGACGATATATTTCTGGGTGCAGGTAGGGTATGAGGTTACAGCTGGCATCGGTTGGGGTGGACGAGGCAGCTGGGTTACTTGTAACTGTATATGGAGCCGGAAGGGAATTAACATTGATCAATGGAAGAGTTGGACCTCCATGAAGCAGTGGATGTCATGTCAGACATGGACGCCTTGTGGTTACGGCCCTAGGTGGGGCTACTGGAACCGCTACGCCGAACCAGTCTTCTATAGAGTAGCAGGCAATGAGTTTTGGGCGCCTACGCTACCCAGTACTACGAAGACCCCGGGCATGATGGGTATGACAAGTAAAGGGCCAGATTGCTTCTGTGCTCCGCCCAGTTCACCAAGCAGCTCGCCATAGTCCATAAAAATATGGAGGATAGCACAATACCATTGATTACCTACCAAGAAATAAAACAGGGTGAATTATCGAGTTGAGGAAACCGAAACTTTAAGCTACTACAACCGTATTTACATACAAATACGGTTGTAGTATTCGGAGGAAATTATGTACGAATTACGCAATAAGAAACGAGTCCGGTTCGCACTTTTAACGGTGGCAGCGATCGTGATAGTCATCGTGATCGCTGCGGCAAGTAGCCAGAAAATCCATAAACCCCCGGCTTTAATCGTCCTACCTCATGCCAAGGATGTCAATTATAGCAGTCATGCAGGTAATCAACAGGTGAGGTACGACTTGACCGAGAAATATCCGGCAAAGCATATACTTGAGCAAATCTCCGACAAGCTCACCAAGCAAGGCTGGAAGCCTCTACAGGACGATTTCCAGAATCCTGGTCACCCATCCTCACACGTAACAGGGTGGACATATTTTACTGATGCGACTCGCAAGCCAGAGCAGGCAGTACGGCGATGGCACGCCCAGTGGTCAAACACCGATGGAGATATTATTAATTATGATCTTGAGTACCGCTGGCCTTGGCTAGTTACTGGCAAGCCCATTGACCCAAAGGACCTGTTTACTCCAAATACTGATAGGCTACAAGTATACGGTACCCACATACCAGCGAAGCTAGCAAAACGCATCACTCCGCCGAGTCGGAGGTGATGTGCAATATGAAAAACCAATGGCCCATCCTGCGCCGGATCTAGATTTTTGTGTGTCCCATGCTCGACGACAAGACAGTCACTTATATCTATGATGTTAGTAGCAGGCTCATAAGTGAGAACACGACCAGCTTCGGTTATGATTGGGTAGGAAACAGGCTCAATCCTCCTGCCAATCCCAACCCTATGGTGTATAACAAGGCAGATCAACTCACAAGTTGGCCGAACAACTATAGCTACACTTATTATGGTGATGGGAGCCTGCATTTAGTCTTGAACCAGTATCAGACACCTGTATTACGCTTGGTGGTTTTGCTATCCCATGCAAGTATGCTATTCCTGCTGCTTGTATAGGAGGTGCGGCAGGTGCTTCGCTTCTATCTGAGTTATGTCCAAAATAGGGAGATTGGAATTATGAACCGTCTGTCTGCCGTGCAGATTGCGAAGATTGTGTTCGGATGCTTGTTATTCGGTGCAGTAATGGCTTTGCGGGACGGAGTTGCTAACATATGGATAAGAGCGGTGATTGCTGCCGCAGCCGGGGCTGCACTGATGATTGTATTGAAACAAGCGTTCAGAAACTGATGAAGCATAGGGAATGGCTGTTATACCGATCCCGATGAACAATATTCCTGTGGGTTCGAGATAAGGATGATTCGAAGCTGTTACAAGTAATCGTTTGCTTGTATAAAAACTACAAGCATGCTAATAAGCATGACCAGTAATGATGCCGCCCACAGCGATTCTGGTGGCTGTGGGCGGATTACTAAATACTGTCCACATATTCCGGAGGTTCTTGCTTGCATAAAGCAGGCAATCGTGTATCGGTATACTACTATCGTGAACCCAATGGTGAACTGATAGCTCGCAGAGTAGGAACCGAGAGGACTATTCGAGATTCTGTTCGATGACTCCGGGCAGTTCGTGAAGGATAGAATCTCTGTGAAACGTGTGCATAGAATAAGGCCGCCGTTCTAGCATATCTAGGATTGGCTGCATTAGAATCCGGGAGTGTCGTCAGTCAGGAGAAAATATGGCTGACGACACTCCCGTAATATGAGGTAATCAGACCTATGAACTCGATTGGCAAATATAAGAATGTGATCAAAAAGATGCAAGAATTAGCAAATCGTGCCGGGGACACTGATAGCACTGAATACTTCGGAGGATTGCTCAAACTGCTTGAAGCTGAGCCAGATGAAGCAATTGCTGAATTAGTGAGTAATAGATTCTGGGGAGGCTCTGGTTCATTCTTCGACCAAGAGGTATATGTCAAGAAGAGAGACGTAGATACTACTGCCGTCTCTATCGAGTTCAAGCAACTGCTATTGGAACTGTTGCGCTTGCTTCGTTCTGATGGTCACATCCATCCGTGGTTCGAGTCGAGGGAGTCAGTGCTTGAGGAGAGTTTGGAAAGATTATCGGGTCGCTCCGACTCATAAGGATGAACGGGAAAGCAAGAAACGAGTCAAGAGCGAATTACTGCTATGACAAACGAAAAGATACAAGAAGCTGCCGAGTGGTTGGAGCAGCTATTCGATGATTTTACTAAAGAGCCTGCTTATGAGAAAAGCGGAGAAGAGTTGATGCTCCGGGTTCAATGGGAGATCGAACAGTATGACCCGAAACTTCAACGTGCTGTTGTAGAAGACGGAGGAGGATATGATCGCAGTCCTCCTCCGTCCCGACCTGCTGGAAATCTCAGCCGTGAGGCTTTGGTCGTTCTTTGACAAGGTTCTTCTGGTATTAGATCTCGGCTATTCTGGGTGTCTCAGAGGGGTGTCGACAAACATTTTAGCTTTCTTTGTATTGCTCCATGAGTTTCATCACTTTGGGAACGTAGTTCTGTGTCTCCTTACGGTCCGGGATACTGTTCCCTGCCCTCTTCACCGTGCCCGGCCCTGCGTTGTAGGCCGCGAGTGCCAGGTTCACGCTGCCAAACATCTTTAGCATCTTGGCGAGATAGAGCGTACCACCGTAGATGTTCTGCGCAGCATCGTAAGGGTCCACACCCAGCTCCTTTGCGGTTGCGGGCATAAGCTGCATAAGCCCGACAGCCCCGTGCTTGGATATCGCCTTCGGGTTTCCCGATGACTCCGCATGGATCACAGCCAGAACGAGCTCTATCGGGACATCTATCCCCATCTTCGTCTTTACTTTGTCTACGGCATGCGCTGCGTGCGCTCTCCATCTTGTTACAGCGGTCATATCTGTTGTCGCCCCCTTGTTTCTTGTCTTCGTCTATGGCAACCGTCCTTGATATCGATACGGACATCACGAATATTGGTCTTGTGGTGTGGATGTTTACGCTGCATCTCCCTGATCATCTCTTCATACTCCTGGGATGTGGTGTAATCCACGATGATGCTGGGGTTCATGCCTTCGTGGTCGGGGTTTGTGGAGAGAAATATCGGGACGACTGCGTCTATGTTGTACTCTCCGGAGAGCTCCTTGTCGATCACGAGAGCAATCTGGGTGAGGTAACCGGCCTGGAGCCACTCATAAGGAATCTGGCCGGAGATCTCCTTAGATGCGGCTATTGCCCCACCTTCGCCGACGAACCGGTTACTTGCCGCAAGGGTCACAATGTCCGCTGAGCTCTCGGATTTCACCAGACAGATGAATGTCTCAATCACCTCACGGATAAGCTCCAAGTCATGTCACCTCACTTGAGGACTGAGAGAAGCGCTTGCCGATAGTTCTCTATCACCTCGTCCCGATATTTCTCCATCGTCGGGTGCAGGAACGGCCTTGGCGGGATGACTATGATTGCCCCGGATGGATGATTTATCGTGCAGCCATACTCCATAATCGCGCCGATGTTCGCGACGTTCTCGCCTCCCTTGTAGACGCTCGTCCTAAGAAGTCCGATGAACGCACCGTCCGACAGAATCTTCTGAGTGATGCTGTTTACCAAAAAGCCGGTATCTATGAGCGCTTTGCTCGATCCTTTCCGATCTATCGTCACCTGGGCGAGCGGCGGGAACTGCTTTCCACCCGGAGCCTGGTTTCGTATCCCCAGCTTTATCTCCCTCACAAGAAGGAGCGCGTTCTTTATTGTCGCCTGCCGGATGGCCCGTGCCAGCCGCTGATTGAAGCCATTCGTCAAGAGGGCCTTCGCCCTCTCCCAGTCTCCTGAGCGTTCAATTCCCA
>CAZCCV010000062.1:0-4882 GCA_964497515.1 uncultured bacterium
ATGGGGACATTATCCCACGGCAGTTATGGGGGACATAGTCGCTCTGCATATACAGCAGTCCTTCTGCGCCTTGACTCGTTGCTGCTCCGTGGTATAATAGCACCGTACAATCAGACCACTATCTCAAGTGTAATTCCTATGTTTGAAATCCTTGTTGAAGAAAAATTTGATGCCGCCCACTGCTTGCGTGGGTATCCTGGCGACTGCGAACGTCTACACGGGCACACATATAAGGTTCAGGTAGTTCTTAGAGTTGCAGAGCTTGACCCAATCGGCATGGCAATCGACTTTCGGAGTGTTAAGAGCGAACTGGGATCTATTCTGAAACACCTCGACCACACTCATCTGAATGATCTCCCGGAGTTCACTGAAATAAACCCGACAGCAGAGAACCTTGCCTGCTATATATACGCAGCAATGAAAGATAAGTTCCCTGGTCAGGTCAGCCGAACGACTGTGTGGGAGACCGAATCAACTGCTGCAAGCTACTGGGAGGAATAATGAGCGCGTTTCACGATCTGCTCGCTAAAACCCCTGTCATCTGCGATGGCGCTGTGGGAACACAACTGCACGCCAAAAGTGGCAGGATGGATCAGTGCCTCGATCATCTGAATGTGATAGACCCGGAATTGGTGAAAGCGGTGCACGCAGATTATATCGATGCGGGTGCGCAGATCATCGAGACGAATACCTTCGGTGCAAACAGTATCCGACTGGCAGCGCACGATTTGTCTTCGAGTGTAAAAGAGATCAATACAGCAGGGGTGCTTCTGGCAAAGGAGGCAGCCGGCGACAAGGCACTAGTCGCCGGTTCCATAGGCCCTATAGGGAAGCTGCTTGCCCCGTTCGGCCCGGTTTCCCTCGATGAAGCCCGAAACGCTTTTGCCGAGCAGTCGGCTGCGCTAGCAGAAGCAGGAGCAGATGTCATTTTTGTGGAGACAATGGCCGACATCCACGAGGCAACAGCAGCCGTTGAGACTGCGAAGAGCACAGGGCTGCCTGTTGTTGCAATGATGTCTTTTGCGCAGGAAGGCCGCACGATGATGGGTGTCGATGCAGTCACTGCTGTGCGGGTTTTTCAGGATCTGGGAGCCGATGTAGTTGGCGCTAACTGCGGCACCGGGTTCCACGATATGCTGTCGGTTATCGGAGAAATGATGACTGCGGCCGATCGTCCGGTGATTGCACAGCCCAACGCGGGCTTCCCGCAGTTTGTAGAGGGGCGCCTTGTCTACCGGAGTAGTCCTTCTTATATGGCTGACTGTGCGCGCAAGTTTGCGGAGTTGGGTGTGGCGATAATCGGTGGTTGCTGCGGGACCACTCCCGAGCACATTCGGGCTATAGCAAACGCTCTCGGAGATAGCAATGGCGCTTAATGATCTCTTTGGTCGCAAGTTTCTAACCACCGTCGAAATCGATCCTCCTCGCGGCGTAGCGATTGAAAAGACGCTCGGAAAAGCCTCTGTTTTGCGCGGATTTGATGCGGTGAATATCGCCGACAGCCCGATGGCGCGGGTGCGAATGAGCCCGGTTGCGCTCGCTCACCTGCTCAGGGAATGTATGGGGATGGATACGATTCTTCATATGACCTGCCGCGACAGAAACCTGCTGAGTCTGCAGTCGGATCTTCTGGGAGCTTACGCGCTCGGAGTACACAATGTGCTTGCTCTTACGGGCGATCCAGTGAGTGTTGGTGACTACCCACAGGCAACAGGTGTCTTCGATGTTACGAGCGAAGGGCTGGTTCATATAATGAATCGATTGAATTCGGGAACCGATCTTGCCGGAAACCAGCTTTCAACAGCACCCAGCTTCTGCATCGGGGTAGCTGTAAATCCTGCTTCGAGTGAGCTTACAAAGGAAGTCTCACGACTTGCCAGAAAACGCGACGCTGGGGCGCACTTTACGCTAACACAGCCGGTTTACGATATTCCGCTTCTCAATAAATTCACCAAAGCAATGGAAGGCATTGATATTCCCGTGCTGATAGGAGTGCTTCCGTTGAGGAGTTCAAAGCAGGCGGAATATCTTCATAACGAAGTGCCGGGAATTGAGATTCCCGAAGATATTCGACGGCGTATCAAAGACGCCGGAGAGAATGCTCGCTCAGTTGGAATCGAAATAGCTGCAGAGTTCCTGAAAGAAGCGAAGAAACTAGTTGCCGGGGCTTACTTTATGCCTCCATTTGGGGATTATGAAATGGCGGCCGAAGTGGTGGCAAATGCGCTTTAGTGCGTGCGGTAAACGATAGGAAGATAATATGTCAGCGCCAACAGCCTATATGGCAGAGATCTTTGCTTCTGTCCAGGGAGAGGGTATCTACACCGGGAAGCCGCATACGTTTATTCGGTTTAGTGGATGCAATCTCGACTGCGACTATTGCGACACACCCTCCGGCAAAGATCGACTCAAGCCGTTTTGCTCGATCGAAAAGAACCGTGGAACCGGGGATTTTGCCTTTATGCAGAATCCGCTTGCGGTAGAGGATGTGGTTGAGGCTGTCGAACCACTGTCGTTCAGGGATGTTTCGCTCACTGGCGGAGAACCACTGCTGCAGGTGGATTTTTTGGTGAAGCTGCTTCCTATGCTGCGCTCACGTGGTCACCGCATTCATCTTGAGACAAACGGCACACGCCCTAAGGAAGTAGCTAGGCTCGCGGGCAGCATCGACGTGGTGGCAATGGATTTCAAACTGCCAAGCACTGCAGGCGTAGGCGACTACTTTGAAGAGCATACTCAGTTTCTGAAGGCTACCAAGGGGGCAAAGGTCTTTGCGAAGGTGGTAGTCTCATCAGCGTCCACCGATGAGGAAATCCGCCGTTGTGTAGAGATCATCTGCGGTTCCTGGAAGCCAATTCCGCTTATTATCCAACCGATTACGCCACGGCAAGACGATGAGAAGATGCTGCCACCGTCACTTTCGCGGTTGATGCAGATGTATAATATCGCTGCCGAACAAATAGATGAGGTTCGCATTATACCACAAGTTCACAGACTGATGGGGATCAGATGAGTCTCCTCAGAAACCTCTAATTTCGCATTATGGAAATCGGAATAACTACCACTATCCCAGTAGAGATCGTTTTCGCGGGTGGACACACTCCAGTTGACTTGAACAACGTGTTTATCGCCTCTTCTGCCTCACAAGATCTGGTGAGGAAAGCGGAGTTCGATGGCTATCCGAGGAATGTCTGCGGGTGGATAAAGGGCATTTACGCAACTGCGCTCGATAGGGACATGAAGGCGATAATTGCTGCTGTGGAAGGCGATTGCAGCCAGACGCAGGCTATGATGGAAACGCTGGAACTCCGCGGGGTAGACATCATTCCTTTCAGTTTTCCGTACGGCCGCGATAGAGATCTGCTTCAACTGCAGCTGCGGAAGCTCGCGGAGCGTCTCGGCGCCGAGTGGGCCGATATTCTCGACTGGAAAAAGCGACTCGACGAAATAAGGCGAAAAGTGTGGGAACTCGATGATCTTACCTGGCAGGAGGGCAAGATCAGTGGGTTCGAAAACCACCTTTGGCAGATAAGCACCAGCGATTTCAACTGCGACCCGGACTTGTTCGAAAAGCAACTCGATGAGTTTCTCGAAGAGGCTCGCGAGCGACGCCCAAAAAAGGGCGGCATTCGAATCGGTTTTGCCGGCATTCCACCCATTTTTACGGACTTCTACGAGTCCCTCGAATCTTGGGGTGCATCAGTTTTATTCAATGAGGTGCAGCGACAGTTTACGATGCCGCTCGATACCGAGGGCATTGTCGAACAGTATCAGCGTTACACCTACCCATACGACATATTCGGGCGTATAGAAGATATCAACCGCGAAATCAAACGGAGGAATATACAAGGGCTCATCCACTATACGCAGAGCTTCTGCTTCAGACAGATACAGGATCTGATTGTGCGAAAGCACGTCGATATCCCGATTCTTTCGCTTGAGGGTGAGTCTCCTGGTCCACTTGATGCCCGCTCTCGGGTTCGGATAGAGAGCTTTTTGGAGATGCTGGGCTGATCTTTCTTGTGCCCCACGAGCCTCCATATCTAGCTCAATTGCCCTCGGCAGAGAGATTTCTTTGAGTATTTTGGAGAAACCAAAGCATTCCAGCAGCTCTTTCTATCATCCGTGCGTGAAGCGACCTACTGACAATTCGGACATACCGCAAAGTCATTCATCTTATATAGAACACTATTATCCATATTTTTTGACTGTATTGCTCAGGGGAGAAGGCACGTACGGTCGAACATCCATTGATAGAATTACACGTAACACCCAAAAAAGACCTTAATTTATGCTCAACACGGGGAGGAAATTTTGAAGGGTCTGTAGAAAGGAAAGCGAAACAAGCTCACGCTTTTAGGCATAATATCAGAATCGCTGACTTGAGTTTTCATGTTGTGACTCGGTTTGCCTTAAAGAAGAGACTTTTCACGACGCGGTTGGTTATCTGCCCGCCAGCGTCGATCCGTGCTTAGAGACTGCGAGGGGAGGAGGTGACAGTAATTGGAGGGATACTGCGTAAAATGTAAGGCAAAGAGGGAGATCAAGAACCCTGAGGCCGTAACTATGAAGAACGGAAAGCCTGCGACCAAGGGCACGTGCCCGGTATGCGGCACCGGTATGTACAAGATCGGCGCAAGCAAGTAATCAGATTTCTGGCTTCATCGCCGAACAATTGGCGGACTGCATATGCAGTCCGCCATTCTATTTTTGAGAAATCGCAAAAAAAGTGTCAAAATATCTGCATAGCCTGTTGACAAGGCTATGTACGGTCTGATAGCATACTTGGGTTGCCTTGGGGGTATATAGTAGATATCGTAAGGTGTTTACATTTCGTGGGTTAATGAAAAAAAGTATTGACATTAATCTTTGGGTTGTGGTA
>CAZCCV010000063.1:0-4828 GCA_964497515.1 uncultured bacterium
CTACTGCACCGCTATACACAACTGATTTTACACACAAAAAGAATACGCTACCCTATTGCTATGGCATTCTTGTCTTGTACGCCGAATTGCCTTATAATAGTGTACGATTTAGTACGCTTAGAAACCATTGGAGGATTCTTATGAAGGCAAAGATCAACGACGGATGCATCGGCGACGGAATCTGTGCCGAAATCTGCCCGGAAGTTTTCGAGATGGGTGATGATGGCTTGGCTCACGTCATTGCAGAGGACGTTCCTGCTGGTGCTGAAGATAAGGCCAAAGAGGCCGCCGACTCGTGCCCCGTATCCGTAATCGAGATCTCGGAATAGTACTCTCGAGAAGAGAACGATAAGAGAGACGGCAACCTGGTGTTCGCCGTCTCTCTTTCTTTGTGGTAGACTCTCACCGCAGTCGCATAGAATGAGATTGTCTTATGTGCTTACTGCTCAGCCTGTTTTGTAACTTATTGCGACAGTTGAGTTTGTATTGCCACTTTCAATTCATTCTTGCCTGCTATATTACACTCACAATCCGCAGTTTCTACACAATATGCTTTACACAAGGCACTTGCGGTGCTACAATTGCACCAGTACATACCGGACTGGGGTAGGGGAGCATCGGACATAAGCTCCTCATAATAATCTGCAACTGCGAGGCCTAGTGACAGCGTGAAAGTGGTCGAAATACTGTTTTACAACAGCCATCGGGTGAAGTTAGTCGTTGAGATGCCCGACCCTAATAAATACTCAACGCGCCACGCTCCCCATATTCCACGTTTGCTGTTCAAGCTGTTTCCTCACCTCTCTCGCCATCGCTGCGAGAACGAGAATGGTTATTCTTTCAGACGAGAATGCCAGTCTACAGAGATTCCACACCTGTTTGAGCATCTTATCATTGAGTTGCAGGGAAAGGCGCAGCCCTCCGGCACGCTGAAAGGGGAGACCCAGTGGAATTGGCGGGTGGATCCCAAAGGGAGATTCCACGTGTATGTCGATTACGAAAACGAAGTGCTGGTGATGGCTGCTATCCGTGTAGCTGAAAGGATTATTAACGCGCTGGACGAGCGGCGTATTGATGATTTGGACATCGATAGAGAAATCGAGAACCTCAAAATCCTCGCGCGCTTGGGAATGGATGTAACGAAGTCGGCGGACGCTGCATAAGTCCAAACAGGCTCTCAAATGCAAAGGTTGCCCAAAAACCGAAAAAGCCACAGCTTCCTGCTGTGGCGATTGTCGTCTTTAAACTTCCTTCCGCGCCTGCGGAGTTAGCTGTCGGGCTGGGACTGGAAGTTGCCCTTCCTCGCAATTTCTGAGGATTCGCCCCGTGGTTCGGTTCCCCCGTTCTCACAATAGAGATTCGGCGCTAGATTGTTGGTATTCAGTTGTAATCCGTATTCTATTGTGGTCTGTATTCAGTTTTAGTCCATATTCAATTCTACGTAGAGAGCATACCCTCTCCACGCGCAAAGTATAACACGAATTCGAACCCAGTGTCAACTTTTTTTGTGGTTTTTTCCTGCTTTTAAGACAATTTTCTTTTCACGTTGCCTTTACCGCTCCTGATGCGGTATAAATGATACGCAGCTAAAGGCGAGTAGGAGAATGCGAATGAACAATAAGCCAGGCATCGGAATAATCGGACTAGGAGGCTTCGGGTGCTTCCTTCTCAGGGAGTGGTTGAAGTCAGACGAAGTCCAAATAGTTGCAGTAAGTGACGAAAACCCATCTCGAACCCCTCCCGAAGCAGAACATCTTAAGTTTTACAGCGACTACCGTGAGATGCTCGATAACCCGGATGTGAATATAGTCTCAATAGCAACACCCCCCTCGACACACCTTTCAATGGCACTGGCCGCGATCGAAAAGGGTAAGCATGTGCTAATAGAAAAGCCAGTAGCGCTTTCTCAATCGGACGGAAAAAGGATTGCAGAGGCCGCGAAAAGGGTTGGCGTGGTTGCCACGGCAAATATGATGCTCCGTTTTGATCCTCTGGTCGAAGGTATGCGAAAGGTTATCGAAGCTAAAGTATTTGGTGAACCCCGCAGAATAGACCTGAGAAACTATGCTACCCAAGAGACTGTCCCTCCGGGGCACTGGTTCTGGAATCACGATGTCTCCGGTGGAATTATTATAGAACACGGTGTGCATTTTTTCGATATGTCCAGTTATATGATTGGTTCTCGTGCCACTCGGGCGAGCGGTATCACCCAGTGGCGCAACCCCGATCAGGAGGATAGAGTCTTTGCAGTGGTGAGGTTTGAAAACGATGTTTTAGGCACCTATTGGCATTCCTTTTCACGACCGATGCCGCTTGAAACAACTACTTTCCATATGGCTTTCGACCTTGGGGAAGTTGAGATTAGCGGGTGGATTCCACTTACCGCTTCGTTCTTCGGCTGGACCAACGAAGATGGCCTTGCTGCGCTTAGAAAGCATCTGCCAGGGCTCAAGGTTGAAATTGAAAAGATGGATCTTGCGACTGCAGAATCATCGGACAAGAGGTATCCTGTTTCACTCAGCATCAAAGGATCTGCTGAGGTACAGCACCCCAAGCTGGAGGTTTACGGACATCTGGTGCGGGAGATGATTTCCGATGTTGTTGCTGCGATTAATGATCCGGATCACAAGCTGCGGATTACCATCGAAGATGCGATCGCTGCTGTATCAGTCGCTGAACAAGCAACTAAATCGGCTCAATCGTCACCGATGCTGCCTGTCCCATAGCCTTACGATAGATAATACGGAGCGGGGCCCGGAGTGCATCCCGCTCCGATTGATTTTTTCTACCTAACTATCAGCATAGCCGGGTAAGCAGATCCACCGAGCGGTACAGTAGTGATGGTGAATGCCTTTGTCTTTCCTGCCGGCACCTTAACCCGAGTTACAAGGAACTCCTTCGGAGGATTTACTATCTTAACTCCAATTATCTGCTCATCAATTACAAATATCCCAGAAGCTGGCCCGGCGGTAGGTTCAAATAGAACCTGAGCGGTGCGTTCTTCGGAAGTCGGGTTCTCTATCTGCATTTTGATCTGATAGATAACACCGTAGTCGCCCTGCAGCTCTCGCAGCTTGGCGGTATCAGTGATTCCTTCTTTGCCTATACGGACAAACGACCATTGGCCGCCTAGCTTATGAGTGACATCGAGTTCTTTTAGTGGCCAATCGAATACTTCCTCGGATAGACTCGTAGGTATTCCAGCATCGGTCACCGGATAGGTCTCGCCTTCAATCATTCCGACTGATGGAGAGGCTGCAACTACTCGAACATAGACATTGCCACCAGAGAGTTGACGCAGATCGATGATTCCGCTAGCTGTTTTTACCGGATCCAGATTGTCGGCGTAAACAATAATCCTCGAACGCGCCGGGATTCTGTGCACAAGCCCCGCTTGTTTCGAGTAATCTCGGAGGAAGTCCATCCCGGCCAGATAGCCCACAACAACTGTGTCGACCAACGGCGTCGATATACCGCTTATCGCTTGTACGGTGGCAGTCGTATCTTCCGCGTTTATCAATTCGATCAACAACCTCACTTTTTGGCCGGACATATTCTGATGGTGGAAGAAGAGTCTCGTTCGTTCATCAGACAACAGTTTGCCAGTAAAGAGTGTGCCGGTCTTAGTGATGCGCTCTGGGTTGTTGCTGTAAAACAGGTTGTCGGCGAGTTTGTTTACCAGGGGAAGGTTGACTACATCGACCGGAGCTGCAAGTTCAGTGGGAAGCAGGTTTGGCCCCTGAACTTTGATTGGTACGAATACACGAGTCTTCTCGCCGCGTGGCAATGATGAGCCAGATGTCTTTGGAGCTCCAACCGAGGCAGTGGCGCCAGGTTCAAGGCTGAGCACAGTCGATACTGCTCTGGATGCTGCGGTTTTGATCAAGCTGTCTTTGGCCGGTTCTCCTGTTACCTCGGCATAACCAGGAGCTACCAACTTGCCAGCGTAGCGTTTTACAGTTATGCCGACAGTCTCTGTATAGCCATCGCACTTCACTTCTACAGTTGAGCTTCCGACGGCGAGTCCCTTGATGACAATTGCTCGGCTGGTAGGATGCAAGGAAGAGATAGCTACGGTTGGGTTCTGGTCAATAATCTCAAGTGGTCCGGTTACCCCTCCACCAACGCTAACAGATCGGTTTTCGTTTTCGGGGACAACTACTTGCTTAGGGGTCACCGTGAGTGGTGGCATTTCGAAGAGCCGTTTCATATTTGCTGCCCACGTTTGAGCGAGCGACTTGGCGGTTGTCTTTGCAGCTTTAGCATCATCTGGAGTTGCTATGCAGATCACTCGGCCGTTTGCGACCACTTGAGCACGAGTAGATCCAACAGTTTGCACGGTTATTGCGCGCCAGCCGCCGGATGCCAAAAGAGTGAGTCGCTCTGCAGTCAGCTTCGCCCTTTGCAGGGGCGTGAGCCCAGCGTTTGGTTTTTCGAACACCACTGCTTGGCAGTTATTGATAGTGACTGAAGCACTGTTTCCGACAGGTTGGTAGCCTACGGGCGGGACGTGACCCGCAAACGCCGGCAGCGCAGCAACGATAATTACCAGGCAAACGCTTGCCAGCGCTGCTCGGTGTAAGAGATGACCCAAAGCATACCTCCGCTTTACACATCCTTTTCCTGCCTAAGATTCTAACCAGACGCAGCCTTCTCGTCAACCGAAGCGCAAGACAAGTCGCGTTGTATCATCGGTTCTTGTAAACGAAAGATGGCAACAGTCCGCTTTCTATAACAACAATGCCATACAGTGGTCAGGCAGCTAATGACTAGGGTTACCTCTTCTAAAGTGTGTAAAATTGGTTTTGCATATCTCTTGGCAAGAAGT
>CAZCCV010000064.1:0-4562 GCA_964497515.1 uncultured bacterium
CATTACTGCACCACTATACACAACTGATTTTACACACAAAAAGAATACGCTACCTGACTGCTTGCCGCGGCTATCGGTTTGTCAGACTCAACCTGACAGTGATAACATCGGAGTATCTATAAGTGAGAAACAAAGCTGATGATTGATGGTTTCCACATATCAGAACCGGAAGAATTGGGCTTTAATGCCGATCTAATCGGCCTCGCAGAGATGGCGCTCGCGCGTGGGCTTGATGAGGGATTGTATACAGGAGCTGTGCTATGTATCGCACGCCACAATTCACTCATTCGGCCGTTAATTCTTGGCAGTCTGCGTGCGTCCAAGAACAATCCTGTCGCTTTCGACACCATTTTCGACCTTGCATCGCTTACCAAACCAATTGCCACAGCTTCATCGATTCTGCTACTTGCAACAGTGGGAGAACTGCATCTCGAGCAATCTGCAGAGTACTATTTCAAAAAACGCCAGCATCTTTCCGATATAACCCTATCCCATTTGTTAACCCATACTTCGGGGCTTCCAGCATACATTGATATCGACCCATTCGTTGCCGATGACCATTGGGTGGAGGAAACGATATTAGATACCAAACCGACTACCACTGCTGGTGATGCATATTTGTACAGTTGTCTGGGCTATATTCTTCTGGCAAAAATCGTGGAAGTTGCTGCGGGTCAGTCGTTTGACTCATTTGTAAGAGATTACATTTTTACGCCGCTTGCGATGCACGACACCGGCTTTCTGCCAACCACACACAAACTCCCCAGAATAGCAGCAACGTGCAATACTGCCAACGAAAATGGGCCGCGAGTAGGAGAGGTGCACGATCCGCTATGCAGCGCACTGGGTGGTGTCGCCGGGAACGCAGGGTTGTTCTCTTCGGCTGCCGACCTGCTGCGCTACTGTCTGGAACTGAGCACTGGCGCATCAGGAATATTTGACTTGAACGCGCTTAAGCTGATGTTCACAAACCTGATTGACCCTGAGATAGGTGGACAAAGTGCTGGTTGGTTCATATTTCCGAATCAAATGATATCAGGTGGCGAGTGTTTCTCGAAACAGGCGATCGGTCACACAGGTTTCACAGGCACCTCCATTGTAATTGACCCGGAGTACGACTTATTGGTTATCTTACTGACTAATCGCGTCTGCTCGTCTGACGATGGTGTAAACTTTCGCAGAGTCCGACATTATATACACAGGTCAGTCGCTCAAGCCGTGATAGGCAGGTAGATATTTTTGCGAGTATTTGGTGCTACCGATGTGATGCACTCTTGACTTACTCGAGAAATACCCATATAATTGCGTTGTATGAGCCTGTCAGAATGCGACAGTAGACGGGCTTGCCGGCTAAAATACCAACAAAGGATGTGCATTAGCCGAACGAAAGGAAGTTGTAGGTATGACGAAGCAAAAGGTGCTGGTTATTGACGACGAGGAGAACGTCTGCGAGCTTATTTCACTCTATTTCGACAAAGCCGGGTATGAAGTAATCACTGCGGCTGATGGCGCCGACGGCATCGAAAAGACACGGCAGTTCCGACCAGATATCATCATCCTCGACCTGATGCTGCCTGGGATGGACGGACTGGACGTCTGCAAAGAGATTCGAAAGTCGAGTAACATCCCGCTGATTATGCTGACAGCACGTCACGACGAAGTCGATAGAGTGCTTGGCCTTGAGATCGGTGCTGATGACTACATTACCAAGCCGTTCTCGCCGAGAGAGCTCTTGGCCAGAGTCAAGGCTGTCTTAAGACGCGCTGCCTATGTTCCGAGCCCAGATGAGCAGCAGCTTCTGAACCTTCCCGGACTCTCAGTCAGCAGGATTTCTCGTGAAGTCATCGTCGGCGATCGCAAAGTCGATCTTACACCCAAAGAATTCGACCTGCTTTGGTACCTAGCCTCTAACAGGAATAGAGTCTTCACTCGCGAGCAGCTTTTGGAGCACGTTTGGGCATATCAGGAATTCTATGGCGACGAAAGAACAGTTGACCAGCACATCAAACGCTTGCGACGAAAAATCGAGAACAATGGCAGCCCCTGCAGAATCACTACCATCTGGGGCGTTGGCTATAAGTTCGAAATTCGCGAACCTGTAATGGTCTAGCTACCACACACATTATATTGGCTCCATTACACTGGCTCTATGCCGTGTGATTTATAGTATTTTTCGGGGCTGCCGATGACGGTGGCCCTGATTTGTTTTTGGGGCATTTGTACGCTGTAAGACGCTGCGATTTGGATTGACTTGCATATGGATGTGTGGTAGAGTTGGCGCAGGCAATTAAGTAATTGGGTCGTCCGTTATTGCATCTGCATTCGACGGCCTAACAAGGGGATGAGAACTTGCGGTTCATAGCTATTACTCTTCTAATATCCCTCGTCATCGGATACGTGCCACTGCCTGCAATCGCAGAGACTGGCTGGGTCAGCATCGTATCCCCTACTGCAGACGAGAGAGTCTCTGGCCAGCGCGCCGAAGTATCCATTAGTTATAACACTGGTAGTACCGAAAGAGTCACCCGCATCGAACTCCTTGTAGACGGTGTGGACTACGGTGTGAAATTCATCGACGAACCCGTGAGCCGCGGTATTGCGTCATTTCTTATCGACTCCACTAAACTGAAGAATGGCTCTCATACTTTTATTGCCAAAGTGTTTTCTGGTGACAAGCTTATGGGTGCAACATCTGGCACGTGTAGAATTGGAAACCTGCCTGTAGACGTTGTTGCTCCCTCACTTTCTGTAGCTGGGTTGCGCAACGGTCAGACAGTCTCCGGCGTTACCGTAGTTGAAATTAAAGCAAAAGACAATGTTACCAGCAATCCGTTGGTATCTATTTTCATCGACGACACCTTGCGCGCTATAAAGAACACTGCACCTTATACATATACATGGGACACAACGACTTACTCCAATGGCTCACACAAACTGATTGCTAGGGCTTATGACGATGCCGGAAATCGAAGTGAATCGGAAGCTGTGGAAGTTGTAGTGAACAACAAAACGAATGTAGTTGTTGCGGCAGCCCCCACCTCAACCAAAGCGGAACCGGCAAAACCTGTCCACAGTGAGGCCATCAGAGTTGCTGAAAAGGTTCAAGAAAGCGCTCCTGTTGCTCCCATCGCAAACAAAGATGGAACTGCAACTGCTGCATCTACTGTGGTGCGAGTATCCGGCGACAACGTTAAGTCTAATACGCCAATAGCCAAATCAGACCGCATTAAGCCGGAGGTAGTCGCATCCGATCCTAAGATCACGGACGAACGAACTCCGCACGTAGTTGACGACAAATCGCTCGTTGGCGTTTCTAACGAAATATTGGCCAACCATGTGATCTCCACAGAGCCTGTAGCTGATGAACCCGAGCTTACCCCTGTGTTGGAGGATGAGCCTAGTATTACCCTACCCGTTGCTGTCCATCCGGACGAGCCGAGCCCGATGGTCATTGCATCGCTGCCGGCAAACGCAGATTTGCCGATTGCAACGGCTGCTCCATCGCTCGGAGACCCTGTGGAAACAACTGCTCCACTCAAGATAGATGCTGCTGAACCTGCGCTTCAGAGTGTGTCAAAGAGCTTCGAAACGGGACAAAAGCTGGCCAGACCTGATATACCTCAGCCGACTCTGATGGCTATGGCTCCGAAATCTACTGTGCAGAGCGCAAACCCATCCCTTGAGCCTCACAAGGTCAAGGTTACACTGCAGACTTCAAAGCAGAACGGCATTCTGGTTACGGAGCTTAGAAGTGTCATCGAACACGCTGGCGGAACAATCATAGCTTGGGACAATAAGCAGAAGATTGCACTTGCAGCGCTGGATGGCAGACGAATTAGCATTTCAATTGGCCAGCGCACCGCTGTTATCGATGGCGAGTCTGTTGTGCTTATGAGTGCACCCTACATCAACCAGAATGGTAGAACTGTTGTGGACACCCAGTTCCTTAAGAGTCTGATTGGAACCAGGCTGATGGTTGATCAGCAGAGTGGAAAGTGCGTGCTTACAAAGGCTTAGAGAATATATCTCAGCAATAGAAAAGAGCTAGGCAGCGCAAATGCAGCCTAGCTCTTTTGTTTTAGGGTTAGTTCACATTAGAATGCGACAACTGCTAGCAAACATCGGCAGTCTTTTCGGATTTCTCCTCCACCTTTGAATCTGACGGAGTAGACTCTTTGTGTCCGCTATCGTGTGCCCCATTACCATTCCCTGATGTTGGGCTGGATGACTTGTAGTCGTTCACATGAAACCCGGATCCCTTGAAGAGAATTCCAACTGGGAACAGGATTCTCTGCACTGGCCCGTTACATTTCTCACAGAGGGATATAGGATCTTCGGTAATCCGTTGAAAGACTTCGAAACGATGTCCGCAGTCTTCGCATTCGTACTCATAGGTCGGCATGGACGGAATCTCCTGGTACAGAACTTCGGTCGCCAACGTAGCAGCAGGCGACCTGTGTATATTATACAAGATATTAGCAGAATCCTCAATCGTTTGAATCGGTTGGGGTAGCGTATTCTTTTTGTGTGTAAAATCAGTTGTGTATAGCGGTGCAGTAATG
>CAZCCV010000065.1:0-4533 GCA_964497515.1 uncultured bacterium
ATTACTGCACCGCTATACACAACTGATTTTACACACAAAAAGAATACGCTACCTGGAGGCGGAGAAAGCATTGACACGTCTTGCTCGGTATGATAGTATTTGCAAGCGTTGCCGCCTAGCTCAACTGGCAGAGCGTCTGACTCTGGATCAGAAGGTTCGGGGTTCGAGCCCCTGGGCGGCAGCCAATCTTCCCACGTTTTATATTCCCGACTTTTCAATGCAACCATATTCAGAGGGTAATGTCTCTTCTTAGTATGGGTTTCCTCATACTACACTGCCAATCTTCATATCTTAAGACCAGTCGAATCGTAGTAATAAAATGGATAGTTCATTGAGATCGCAGATAGTCCCTGACGGTCGCGGCACAGAACATCCACTTGTATCAGTAAGGGTTACATCCGTTACTTGACCACAAATTCATAGCTGTTCCGCACTCTTGTTGTCATCGAACCTAGATAGTTGCTCTGGCTCATCGCGGCATTCTTGCCTTCCTCACCGGCTTCCACCCGCGCACTTATGGTGTAGATTCCCTTGGGCAACTTAGTTGGGTTGACCTTAAACGTCCGCGAGGTCCGTCGTACCTTGCCATCGCTGTCAGGCGGGCCATCGGACATCGTGATTCTCACGATTGCGTCCTCCGGCAGGTTCGAGACCTCTCTGCCCCTTGCATCCAGCACAAGTAGGACAGCCTTTGTTGGGCCAGTTGCAAGATATACCTCGGGGTCGATTGGAGGTATCGGCTTAACTGAAATCTTGTACGTATCGTACGACAGCTTCTCCAATACTGACTCAAAGTGCGTGCTCACAGGCTCACCTTTATGAACTGATCCCGGAGCCGTAGTCGGTATTACTGGCTTGGCTGGAGCAGATTTCTTCTTGCCACATGACACAATGACTCCGACTCCTGCCAGCAGAAGGACGACCATTAAAATGCCTATCCATCTCCACATTTTGTGACCTCTACAGGGGAGGTCGCCACCTGATGACTTCCCCTGCCATTTTACCTTAGTTCCAGAGCCGCAGGCGCGAATCGCCATAGAGCCTGTAATCGACTCGCCAATGGCTATTTCCACCATGGTCTTTCAGGGTATCCTCGGCAGCCCACTTAGCTGCCATTCCTACGACTTTCCCTTGAGACAAGTAGTTCCAGAACTTGGTGTTGAAGTAGTCCAACGTATCGGCATACTGGAGACCAGCGAAACCGAGGAACGCTGACTTGTTTCCAGGGTAACGCTTCCGAGGTGTTCCAAAAGCCAAGCAGAAATTGCTGTCGGCAGTCATGCAGCCGCTCAACTGGGTAAACCTGAGCCTCCTGGAGAGGTAAGCAACGCGCAGCCTGCCTGGGTAAGGCGATGATATGTCATACTGGATGTTGTTACCAATCGCACGTCCAACGTTGTAGAACTTTCGGTGAGGCTGGTTCGTGTCGTAGAACGCTGCGTAGCCATACCACGTCGGGAATGAGGTTGGAGGATTCAGAGTACCCGTCCGACCGCTGGCCGTGCCGTCCTGCTCAGGCCAACCGTATCCCGCCCCGCCTCCTCCATGGCCGTAGAATGCGTAGACCTCGGGTGGCATTTCCTCCAAAGGCAGCATCAGGACGTTGTTCCGCATGTAGAGAGCATCGGCTGCATCTCTCATCTGTCTGCGGAAGTCTGGATTCGGCATGTAGCCATACCGGGAATTGCTTCGCAGTTTGCTTATCGTATACTGGGCCGATTGCTGCCACCAAGGTTCATGCACTGTTTCAACGGTATCCTTAACCCAAGTAACAGCGTAGGTTCCGGTATTGAGTGGATTGAAGTACCAGGTGTAGATGTGACCGCCAGCCTGGTACACACTCTGCGTTGACATCCCTCCAGATGCAGACGAAGTAGCCGTGAGAGTTACCAAGTAAGAGGACCAATCTCCAATAGTTGAGCTATTGAGGTTGTAGCTCATGCTTGTGCCCGAACCCGATACGGTGTGTCCTGTGCCCTCAAAAGATAACGTCCAATTGCACATTCCTTTGAAGTTGGCCGTTATCGGGCTGTCCGCCGAAGCGATAGATGGTATCTGGAAATCGTAGATGAAGTTATCCGTATTGAACACCTGACTAACAACGCCAACGTACGGGTTTGCTTGCTGAGCTGCATCGTAGGTAAAGCTCCGCAGTTCCAGAGTGTGTGACCCATTCAGCAGTTGCGTCGTGTCATACTTGAATGTCGTGCCTTCGGCTAAAGGCATCTCCCAGATGAAATCACCGTCTACCCAGATCTGCACCGAAGTCGGCGTGGTGCCGCCAATCCCGGCTTGAGTACTGTAACTCACAGTAAGCAGGCCATTGCCATCGACTCCGAACTGGTTGGTGGCGAGAGTCGGGGCTATTTCAGCCGGAGTCGCTGTGGCTACATTCGATGGTCCGCTTTCCCCGGTCGTGCCCTTGGCTGTGACATAGTATGTATAGGTGACTCCGTTCTGCGCTGTCGAGTCGGTGTAAGCTGTGCTCCCAGTAGAACCGAGGAGGCTGTAGCCGCCTCCCTGTGCCCGATATACGTTGCAACCCATTACTTCAGCCGGATTCCAACTGAGGTAGACATTCGCATTCCCATTGGCTGACAGGAGACCAGTAGGAGCAGGTGGAGCGGGTGGGATAAGCGATTGTGGGCCTTCTGTAATGAGCATTGGCTGGACATCTGTGCCGTCGCTTGTCCAAGTGCTCAAAGTGCCTGTGACGACGCAGAAGTCTCCGGGGTTCAGAGTGTAGCCAGTGTAGAGGACTCGAATGCCGATGTTCTCGTCACTCGTAGATGAGTTGGTCGAGCCATCCTTGAGAGCAGAACCATCGTCCAGATAGATGATGTTGCTTCCCGTCATCGGGTCGGTATCAGTTGAGGTAACCTTGCCCCAGAGTTTCACCAGTTGGCCTATAACGTTAGGTCCAACTCCTTCGGTAATTCCAGGTGTATAGGCATTTAGTGCTCCACATTTTAGAGCACGTTGAGTCATACCGAGTGGGTTGACCGTCGTCTTGTTAGGCAAGACGGAAACTGAGGTCGCTTCTATGGCTCGCTCACCGGTCGGCATCCAGAGTATGTAGTCCATGACCGAGTTAATCACCCCGTCGATGTCAACAGTGTCACCGATTTCCACATATTCCTGGCTGTATACTCGAATAGCGCTGCTTCTATTCGGCTCTTGCACGTAAAAGCAACCAAGTCCTCGGTCAACCTGGGTTACTACTTTGGATTCCAGCGCTTTTCTTCGACCCTCTATAGGAAGGGTTGTACTGTTAGCGAATGTCTTAGCCCAAGCAATCGTTCCGTTTGATATTGTCTGGATGCTCCCTATGTCGTATCCAGATTGCCAGTTCGGGCCAGAATCGACTTCCAGCCAGTAGTTGCTTCCGGCATCCTTTTGAATAGCACCAACGATCTTGTGGATTCTTCCACTTAGAGAAGATGAGCCTGTGTACCAGACGGTAATGCTATCTGTCGGGCTTTCTTGTCCGAGGGTAAACTGAGTTGAAGTTGCATCACTGAACGGGCGGCACTGGAGTTCGACAAGAATTCTTTCAGTCGCGTTATAAGCCGCTCGTGCCTCGGTCATTGTTTCACAATAGATTGGTGTGGTTCCGGCGTTGAGGCCATCCGGCATAGGCGGCAACTCACCTTCGCTCATAGTAGACATATTCCTACCCGTCGAGGTGACAGCGAGATTGGCGAGTGAGGTTTTGTATTCCCAGTCAGCCCCGAAGCCCTTGATTGGCAAGAACAGGATTGGGCGTTGCCGGTTAGGTGATAGATAGATCGAGATATTTTCGGGTGAGGTGATCAGAACCCTTTGTCTGATCGCTCTGCCGTCTTTTGAGACACCTGAGAACGTTGATAATACGCCCGTAATGTCGCAGGTCCAGCCCTCATGCACCGATAATTGTTGTCTGCTTGTCACAATTAGGCGTGGTGGCGTCGTTTGTTTGTCAAACCATTCTTTGATCGCAAAGCTTTTACCACTACGGCCTGTGTTTATGATCTGCTCCGCTGTAACTGTGGCTGTCGAACCATCTTCCTGTGCTAAGATCGCACCTATTGTCAGCGGATCGCCGTCTCTGACCGGTGCGCTCCATCCGGAAGTGGAACCGACAAGCAACATAAGTACTGCTGCGCAGACCAATAATGCTTTGTTTCTATTGGACATCTTCCACCTCCTCATTGAAATTGATACTGATGAAACGGGTGCATAAGCGAACGGGGCATCAGATATTCCCCCTAACGCATCTTCAGATCATTTCACAGACATCCCTCCCTCACACTATGTGATACAGAACTTTGCTAGTAACTTTAATAATATTTAATACAGCAAGAGCTATGTTGCTTCGCTAAACTTAACCTACCATCACAACACGGGCACCTAACAACAGTATTGTGAATCGAGCGAGCGAATTACAACCGACCTTATTATGTACTTTGTTGATAGCTATGTCAATGCCGAGCTGTCACGATGGTTACCCCTTCTAAAGTGTGTAAAATTGGTTTTGCATATCTCTTGGCAAGA
>CAZCCV010000066.1:0-4421 GCA_964497515.1 uncultured bacterium
CCATTACTGCACCGCTATCCACAACTGATTTTACACACAAAAAGAATACGCTACCACCCATTGAAGCTGAATGCGGTATAATAGAGCCTGCGCTCGCTAGCCAACCATCGCAGCAAATAGCAGTAACACGGAGGCAGTATGAACTATAGAAAACTAGGGGCATCGGGACTCAAGGTCTCGGAGATATCTCTCGGTAACTGGCTCACTTCAGGAGAGAAACTCGATTCGAAAGCATCGCACGCTGTGTTCGACAAAGCGTGGGAACTCGGTATCAACTTCTACGACACAGCAGATATTTATGCGCAAGGCGAAGCAGAACGGATACTCGGTTTGTGGCTCGCTGATAAGCCGCGTGAGGAAGTAGTAGTAGCAACTAAATGCAGAGGAAGGATGATCCCGGGGCCTAATGGTGAAGGGTTAAGTAAGAAGCACATCCTCGAAGCTGCGGAAGCTAGCTTGAAACGACTGGGAGTAGACTACGTAGACCTCTACCAGTTTCACTGGCCGGACGAAGACACCCCAATAGAAGAATCGTTGGAAGCGATGAGTATTCTGATGAGTCAGGGGAAGGTGCTCTACGCCGGTTGCTCAAACTTCACCGCTCAAGACCTCAGCGGTGCTATAGAGGCATCGGATGAATTGGGCCTGCCGTACTTCAGCTCGCTTCAACCGCGTTACAATATGTTCCAGCGTGGTGTTGAAAAGGATCTTATCCCTCTTTGTGCTGATGAAGGAATTGGAATTATAGTTTGGAGCCCGCTCGAGCAAGGACTTCTTACCGAAAAGTACCTCTCCGGCAAAGCTCCCGTCGGATCTAGGCTGCACGGCAAGGAAGAAGGCGAGAGATGGTTAAATGCACCGAGTGTGAAAGCGTTAAACGAACTCGCTGAGATTGCACACGACAAGGGGATCAAACTTTCTCAACTGGCGCTCGCGTGGATACTCACCAAACCGGTGGTATCATCGTGTATAACTGGAGCCTCTTCAGCAGATCAAGTGGCAGAAAATGCGGCAGCGGCAGAGGTTGAACTCTCCGAAAGCGAACTCGCGCAGATCAATTCGATACTCGATGCTCGCGAAAAAGCGCTGTCTTAATGCATAACTGGAGTGCGGCTCAGAAGAGTCGCACTCCCAATTTACACTAAACGCGCTTCACAAACATCTCTCTTGCGACGTTTGTATCGATAGCTATATCGGTTTCACCTATCTGAAGTACACACGTCGGCCGTTTCTGATGCAATCGCACCTCACTGCCAGGTATAATGCCAAGCGAGGTGAGTCTGTCGAGCAGTGCGTGTGACTTCGGCGTAATGAACACAATCCGAGCTTTCTCGCCTGGGTTGAGCTCCACAAGAGATGTCACCAGCGGTGTAAGCTCCTTTTTGAACTTCTCGCAGCAAGCGCCCCGTGGAATCGGCTTGCTGTGTGGGCAGAGCGGCGGGTGACCGAGAAGAGTGCAGACGCTCTCCGTTGCCTCGGGGCTTAAAATGTGCTCAAATCGACAGGCATCGGATTCCGCTACCGAGTCTTCCATCTCCAGAATCTGCGTTAGCAGCACTTCCGTCAGGCGATGGCGTCGGATGACCTCTCTTGCTCTATCGCGCCCCTCGGGCGACAATACGAACTCATCTCCATCCGCTTCAATCATCCCAGCGGCTCTAGCGGCCTCAAAATGAGCAGAAAAACACCCCCCCGCCCGCTTAGAAAGCTGGGCTAGGCTCTTTGTGCCTTCCTCTTCAAGCATCCAAGCAAGTTCGATAATGTCGTCAATCGTTTCGTCGAACTTGGGTTCGAATCTGCATTCCCGATGCTTGCCTCGCCATCGGCGGGATGTGCTTTCATCCGTATCAGGGTTACATCTATTCCCCTGACGCGCGCACTTTTTTGAAGATCCTTTTCGCCATATCTGCAAGTTTCGACTCTCTTTCTAACTCGTAGCCGCAGTTGGGGCAACACGTCGCTTTGCAGCCCCTATTCAATGGGCAGTTCGCGCACTTTTCGCGCGGGTTATCATATGTATGTCCACAGAACGAGCATTTCATGTTCTGCCTCCACATTCCCCACACTCTCACCCCTGCCAACACATCCGTGAGGCCTGTTCGGGCCGGAAGTGAGGACGAACCGACCCGGTGTCTCTAATCAAATATCTTCGTGGTTCGCAACACCCAGTTGACAATACCTCCGATAAGAAACGCATACGGCACGACAAAAGCGATTATTGCAAGTGCCGTCTTGATTCCACGCTCCTTGATTATAACAAGGAAGTTCGCTATACACGGGATGAACAAGGTAATGGTAATCAGGCCAACGACTATCTGTGTTGTGTTCACAGTGCCAGCTTCGGCCATCCCCTTGAACCCTGCAACCCCATAGTCTCTGCGAAGGAAACCGACTATGAATGCCTCAGTTGCCTTTGCTGGCAACCCGAGGAACCCTTGCACAAATGGCGCTGATACTTTCTGAACCATCTGTAGCAGCCCGACTCTATCCGTTGTAAAGAGCACCGACGTGCCTATGACAAACAATGGCACAGCTTCTTTAAGGTACCACTCTGCTCTCGCCAGCGTCTTTATAACGATATTCTCCATCTGCGGCACTCGCGTCGGCGGCACTTCCAAAATGAAATCTGTTCGGGTTCCTGGCATCAGCTTTCCTGCAAGGAAACCAACCTTGAACAACACAAAGAGCACCACCCCGAGCCAAATCAGCATCGCAGTCAATGGCATACCTGGCATACTTAGTATTCCCATTGTTACACCAAGTTGAGCGGAACAGGGTACACCAAGTGCGAGGAGAAGAGTAACTATGATACGCTCTCTTCTAGTATCGAGTATTCTGGCAGTAAGGGTTGCCATTGTATCGCAACCTAAACCAAGAACCATCGGAAGAACGGCCTTACCGTTAAGACCCATTGCTTTGAATACCTTGTCGACCATAACTGCGAGCCTAGGGAGATACCCAGAGTCTTCCAGAAGGCCGAAGGCGATAAAGAATGTTCCGACAATCGGCAGGACTATAGCCAGAGCATAGGTGAGAGCCATAGTCACAAGGCCATACTCCCCTACCAACAGATCCTTCCCAAAGCTCCACGGCAGAACGTGGTCGGCTAGCCATATAGCGGCGGGGTTGATAGCCTTTCCGAAGAGATTCTCTTCCAAAAAGTCCACCATTGTCCCCGCACCGAAACTCCCTACGAAAAGCCAGGTTAGATATAGTACGACACAGAGAATAGGCACGCCATAGGTGGGGTGCATCCCCCAGTCGCCAAATATATAGAGTGCGAGAATCAGTATAGGGAGACTGAGCACCGCGTATATGGGATTGATCGCTGTAAGCAGGTGCAACCCAACGAGCACAGCGACAAACAGTGGCAGCGCAGCCAATGGATGTATTCGTTTCAGATAGCTGCTCTGCTTGGCGTTTTGTGCTGCTCGATGATCGGTCTCCTGCACTTTGGAAAGGAGCCTTTCGGCAGCTCTTAGACGTTGGACATTAATTACGTAACCGAGCGACTGCATATACTTCGACTGCAGATCGGCTCTTATTGACTCAATCTTTCGGATTGTCTCTTCATGAAGACGCTCGTGGAGCCACGGAGCAATGCTTTCGTCCTCCGAAAGTATTGTAAGGGCAATTGCACGTTTGCCACGCTTGACACTGCTCAGCAATCCTTCGATCTCGGCAACAGCTTTTTCGATCCTGCGATCAAAGAGCACGTGAAATCCGGAATGGTTGCCAGCAGGAATGGCGGCAATCAGCTTGTCAATACCTTTGCGATGGGTAGCTATTGTGCTGATTACAGGAACACCTAACGAGTTCTGAAGCGCTTCGATGTTCGTTTTGATACCCCGGCTGCGAGCTTCGTCGGCCATATTGAGCGCCAAGACAAATGGAAGCTCCATATCGGCAAGCTGTGAGGAGACGACGAACGCACGCGACAGGTTCTTCGCATCAGCAACCTGGACAATTACAGACGGATTGTCTTCCAACAAAATATCGCGGGTGACGCGCTCGTCTTCCGACATCGGTACAAGGGAATTGGCTCCTGGTGTGTCGATGATAGGAGTCTTCTTTTTGTTCAGAACAGCGCTTCCCCGCGATACCTCCACCGTCGTTCCCGGGTAGTTGGATACGACGACGTACTTGCCGGTCAATGCTCCGAATATCGCACTCTTTCCGACATTCGGGTTGCCTACCAGGATGACTCGCGGCTGATCTCCGCTCGTCGTTCCTGCTCCGGCGGGGTCGTTATGCATTATGTAACCTTTCGCTAATTCAACTTATAGTTTTAGCCGTGCTATTTATAGAATTCAGCCAAGTTCATGGTAGTCGTGGGGGAGAGATGTGTCAAGGCTTGTGGGCTCTTAAGGTTACCCCTTCTAAAGTGTGTAAAATTGGTTTTGCATATCTCTTGGCAAGAA
>CAZCCV010000067.1:0-4375 GCA_964497515.1 uncultured bacterium
GTATTCCAATCTTTTTTCAGCCTCCCCTTTTTCCGTAACTTTGACACGCACCCAGTCGCACGTGGCATCTTTACATATTGCGACAAACAAGGTAGAATTTGTCGTTAAACAAATGCGAAGAAGGGGAGGAGTAGGCGAAAGCCCAGCCCAAGAGAGGGAGAGGTAGCTGTGAATCTCCCGGTTAGGGATCGCACGAACGTCGCCCCAGAGCAGCGGATTTGAGCCGATAGTGACTGCCTTATGCTGTCGTAGTAGGATTCGCCGGGTAAGCCCGTTACAGCGAAAGTGAGCCGACACATACGTGTCGGGAATCAAGGTGGTACCACGAAGAGGCTATCATATGAGCCCCTCTCGTCCTTGTACAGTTGGATGAGAGGGGCTTTTTGCTTTTCTCGTAAGGTAGACTATCCGTTCTGGAGGCAACAATTGGGGATTGGCATAGATAACATCGATAATCAGCTGCCGAAGGTCTATGAACCGCGTCAGGTAGAAGACAAATGGTATGAGTTTTGGCAGAAGAACCATTATTTTCACGCTGAAGTGGAACCCGGCAAAAAGCGGTATTGCATTACGATTCCACCGCCGAACGTTACAGGGTCACTTCACGTCGGCCACGCACTCTGCTACGCCATCCACGATGTACTTGCTCGCTGGCGCAGGATGAAAGGCTACAACACGCTGATTCTGCCTGGCACCGACCATGCCGGTATTGCTACGCAGAACAAGGTGGAACAGCAGTTGGCAGAAGAGGGGTTGACCAGATTCGATCTCGGGCGTGAGGATTTCACAAAACGCGTTTGGGAGTGGAAAGAGCGCTACGGCGGCACTATTATAATGCAGCTCAAGCGTATGGGGTGCTCGTTCGACTGGCAGCGCGAACGTTTCACTATGGATCCTGGTTACGCCGAAGCTGTTCAAGAAGCCTTTGTCCTGATGTTCAACAAAGGGCTGATTTACCGTGGTGCTCGCGTAGTCAACTGGTGCCCGCGTTGCCACACTGGTATATCCGACCTGGAAGTGGAGTACACTGAACAGCACTCTCATCTGTGGTTCATCAACTATCCCTTGGCAGATGGATCAAGAAGCGTTCAAGTAGCGACTACAAGGCCTGAAACGATGCTTGGTGATACCGCTGTTGCTGTCAATCCGGAAGATCCACGTTACAGTGACCTCATAGGAAAGACAGTAGTCCTGCCTTTGATGAACAGAGAGATCCCGATAGTCGGAGACAGCCACGTAGACCCCGAGTTTGGAACTGGCGCTGTAAAGGTGACACCTGCTCACGACCCGAACGACTACGAAATCGGCCAGAGGCACAACCTGCCCCAAATCGTAGTCATCGGAACCGATGGGAGTATGATGGATGAGGCCGGAAGCTACGCGGGTCTCGACCGCTACCAAGCCAGAAAGAAGGTTGTCGCAGATCTGGAAGCTCTCGGACTGCTTGCTCGCATAGACGATTACACCCATTCCGTCGGAACCTGCTCACGCTGCGATACAACCATAGAGCCGCTTCTTTCCGAACAGTGGTTTGTGAAAATGAAGGAGCTTGCCAAACCCGCAATAGACGTTATAAACGACGGTCGCACTCGGTTCATCCCTGATCGATACAGCCGAATCTATCTGGATTGGATGGAGAACATCAGGGATTGGTGTGTCTCTCGTCAGCTCTGGTGGGGGCACAGAATACCGGTATGGAAATGCGAGGATTGTGGCGAATACACGGCGGCTAAGTCTGCGCTTGAGGTGTGTAGCAAATGTGGTTCGGCCAAAGTGGAGCAGGATCCGGATGTTCTCGACACCTGGTTCAGTTCGGCGCTTTGGCCATTCGCCACGCTCGGCTGGCCGCACAAAACGCCAGAACTCGATTACTTCTATCCCACCGATGTGCTGATAACTGCGCGTGACATTATTTATCTGTGGGTTGCAAGGATGATCTTCCAGAGCCTGCAGTTTATGGAAACAATTCCTTTCCCAGATGTCTATATATACGCTACAGTGCTCAACGAAGAAGGCCGGCGTATGTCCAAATCTCTGGGAACCGGAGTCGACCCTCTCGACCTCATCGACCGTTTTGGTGCAGACGCGATGCGCTATGCCCTGATTCAGCAAGCTGGTATGGGGCAGGATATGCGTTTTTCGGACTCCCGGGTCGAAAACACCCGCAATTTCGGAAACAAGATCTGGAATATCAGCCGGTTCGTGCTTATGAATCTCCAAGACGGAAGCGATGCGCTCACTGCGTCGATAGAAGGTATCGACAAGTCAAAACTGACTTTGGAAGATCGTTGGGTCCTTTCTCGCTTAAACCGCGTTACCAAGACAGTAAATGACGGTTTTGAAAACTACGACATGGACGATGCCGCTCGGTCACTCTATGAGTTTCTGTGGAGTGAGTTTGCCGACTGGTATGTGGAGCTTGCCAAGCCACGGTTAAGGACGGATGAGAAGTCGCACGTCCAGTCTGTGCTGCTACACGTTCTCGAGAGCTCTATGCGGCTTCTGCATCCTATTATGCCTTTCATCACCGAAGAAATTTGGCAGGCACTTCCTCATCGCGATGGGGATAGCATTATGCTCGCTCCGTTCCCCGAGGCTCAAGACGCCCTGATTGACGATAGAGCAGAAGCCGGAATGGGAAGTGTGATGGAATCTGTGCGGCTCATTCGAAATCTGCGCGCCGAGGTAGGTATCGCACCTGGCAAGCGGGTACGAGCTTCTATTGTCACCGAGTCGGGTGAATTACGAGAGCTTCTCGAGGCGAATCGGGAAGGGATTATGTCGCTCGGACGGGTTGAGGCTCTCGAAGTGATTTCTGAGGCACCATCGAAAGAGCGCGGTCAGCACGTTGAAGCTCACGGTGTCGGACTCAGTATTCACGTGCCAGTAGAAGGTCTGGTAGATGTCGCTGCCGAAATAGAGAAGATCGACCGTGAACTCTCCTCGCTCACAAAAGAACTGTCTCGAGTAAATGCAAAGCTCGCAAATGAACAATTCATCAGCAAAGCCCCCGCGGCTATTATTGAGAAAGAGAAACGAATTCAGTCCGAGCTTGCAGACAAAAAGCTGAAGCTCGAAGAACGAAGGCGTGCGCTTAGCACATAATACATAGGGAATTGAAACGAGTCGTTGTCTTTTCTCGATGACATAGGCTCACCGGGATATCCCCGCTTGCGCGGTCGATCGCTCATCTAGTGCGGAGCAAGAATGCAAAACGGCCAAACGGGGATATTCCGCAGTATCCAATACAAGACTATCACAACAAACAGTGCCCAAATCCAAAATGCGTTTACTCTGCGGTGTATGATTTTCCGTTTAGTGACCTTCTCCGCTGTCTGAATTAGGATCGAGCCAAGAATAAATGGCAGACAAATAACCATCAGCGGATTCAGCTCGAGCGCACGAAGAATATGTCCGTGCAACAACTGGTGCAGCGCCCGTCCGGATCCACATCCGGGGCAGTAGAGTCTAGTTAAGCTGTAAAAAGCGCAGGGTGGGTAGACGTTCGTCCTTGATGGATCGTATCGAAAGACGAAAAAAAGCAGGAGCGCTAATATAATCAGCACCCCTGCCCACTTTAGCGATTTGCATACATTATCTTGAGACACTTATTTTCTTACTACCAATCGCCGTACGTGGCAAGCAAGAGACCAACACGAATAATGAGCATTAGGACGTTAAGAACTAATCCGAGACCAAAACCCCACCAGCACCATTTCTTCGCTTGGTTTGATTCTCGAATGGCTCCATTGTAGTCACCCAATTGCAGCATGGTATTCACTCGAGCAGCGTGAACAATTGCCGCAATTCCCAATGGTAGGCAACAAAAAATGGTCACCAAAATAGACCAAACCAAATGGTTTGGCACTTTGTGTCCAGGCGTTTGTGGTGGCGAATATGGGTTTTGCCCAAGTGATTGCCCAGGAGCATTCTGATGTGACGAGTCGAGAGGTTGCGGTGGCAATGGTGTCATTGGCTGTCCGCATTGACCACAAGTTCTAGCGTCGTCGGGGTTCTGTGATCCACAATTCTTACAGTACATTCCTTCCTCCTAATCCAAATCCCTAGTAGAATTGCCAGTAGCAACAGAAAGAACAAGCATTAATGCAATAGGAGCGCAGGTGTAAGCACGTAAGATAAGCCAGCAAACATCGTGGCTGCTATCGACCAGTGCCGACGGCCAGTGTGCTCTTAAGCAAACAAGCACAACTATATTGACGCACTCTACCTCAATATGAGTGCCTCTGTCAATACTAATCATGATATATTCACACCCAACGTAGATTTTTACGTGCTTCAGTGTCGTTTTGCGGCCGTTCCGTGTTATAGCAGAGGGACTATGTCCCCTTTTTTGCAAAGGGAAAATGTCCCCTTT
>CAZCCV010000068.1:0-3137 GCA_964497515.1 uncultured bacterium
TTCAAGATGGCCTGTGCGTCATCCATGGCAAACAGTTCCGCAAAGGTGACCTGGTTCAGTCGATAAGGCACGCTCTTCGAGAGGCCAAGCTGGACCCGAAATATCTGGATATTGAGCTCACCGAAAGCACCCTAATGGATAATCCCGACATTACGGCCGCACTTCTTCATGTGCTTAAGACGATGGGGGTATCGGTGTCGATCGACGACTTTGGCACTGGGTACTCTTCGCTCAGTTATCTGAAACGGTTCCCGGTCGACGCTGTAAAAATCGATCAATCCTTCATAAAGGAAATCACCATAAGCCCCGATGACGCTGCTATAGCGGGCGCGGTAATAGCAATGGCGCATAGTCTGAAGCTCACTGTTATAGCTGAGGGCGTAGAGACAATGGAGCAGCTCGAGTTCTTGCGTTCACTGAACTGCGACGAAATGCAGGGCTACTTCATCAGCCGTCCGGTACCCGCCGAAGAGTTCACCGAACTCCTGGCCGAACAGGAGAGTCCGACAAGGGCGATAGCGTAGATGCTGAGCTTGACTGCCTTGTTTGCTCCGTCTATAATGCCGAAAATGCATCACCTGTGGAGGCCGAAAAGATGAAAGTTGGTGTGTTCACAGCACTTTTTGGAGAGCAATCGAGGCAGAAGGCGTTCGATTATATCGCCGCATCGGGAGTGAAAGCAGTAGAGTTGGGCACCGGAAACTATCCGGGAGGGCCCCACGCCGATTTGGAGACTCTGCTGGGCAGTGAGAGCGCGCGCAAGGAGCTGCTTGCTGATGTTGAGTCGAGAGGGCTTACGATAAGTGCGTTCTCCTGTCACGGCAACTCGCTTCATCCCGATCAGGCAATTGCGAAAGAGCATCACGAGACCCGTCGGAAGACCATTGAGCTTGCGGAGATGTTGGGTGTCTCGCGTGTAAACGAGTTTTCGGGTTGTCCGGGTGATGGCCCAGGTGCAAATAAGCCGAACTGGGTAACCTGCGCGTGGCCTCCGGATTTCACAGAGATTCTGGATTGGCAGTGGAACGAGAAGGTAATCCCGTATTGGACGGAAGAAGCCAAGTTTGCCGAGAAGCACGGCGTGAGAATATGTTTTGAAATGCACCCTGGGTTTGTTGTCTACAATCCGGAGACACTGCATAGAATACGCGCAGCCGCTGGAGAGGCAATCGGTGCAAACTTTGATCCCAGCCATCTGTTCTGGCAGGGAATCGATCCGGTAGCAGCGATTAGAGATCTTGGCAGCGCGATTTATCACGTCCACGCTAAGGATGTTAAGGTAGACGAGATCAACACGAGAACAAACGGCGTGCTTGATACAAAGCCATACTCCGATGAAATCGGCAGATCGTGGATTTTCCGCACCGTCGGCTATGGACACGGGCCGGAGGTTTGGAAGGATATGATCAGTGCCCTTCGGATGGTAGGTTACGACGATGTGCTTTCGATCGAGCACGAAGACAGCCTGATGTCGGTAAACGAAGGATTCCAAAAGGCCGTTGCATTCTTGAGCCATATAATAATTACTGAGAAGCAGGGCGAGATGTGGTGGGCGTAGCACCCGCTCTGCGTCTCTATGTAGCAGTCCGTGGCTGCTCACCACAAATAGTTCGTCAAGTGTGAAAGTCTGGCGCGAAGGATGCTGGTATTTTTGCCAGTATTACGGCCAAATGTCTATAATCGCACTTGACAGTGGGGGCAGTGCATGCTAATAATGGTTCGTTATAAGCTACATTAGTAACTAATTGATGAGCTTGTTAAAACTGCACCGATCGGGGAACGATGACCTGCTGGGTATTCAGTGAGCGAGTCCCTGGATCGAGCGGCCGAAAGAGTGTGGTATTCGAAAGAGACCACCGTAAAATTACAACGCCATATACTATTCTGGGAGGACAATTGATGTTTCGTTACAACAGATTTCTGTTGGCTGTGGTTCTTTTCGCTATAGCCACCAGCTTTGCCGTTGCGGCACAGCACGACGTTCTTGTGGGCAACCTGGGAGCAGTCGATGTGTGGTCTGATGCTGAAGAGGATCCTATAACCGGTTTGTGGACATACACTTATGAGGTGTTCAATAGAGCTGACAATGCTGGAGACATTCATGTAGTAATCTTCGACAACCCGATGCCGAGTCCGTTCTTCGACGCGACTAACGACAGAAGCTTTGTCAACCCCGTTTGGTCGGGTGAATTGGTCGTCCAGTGGCTTGGTGGAGAGATCAAGAAGGGTGAGTCTGGGCATTTCAGCTTTACATCTATGGTGGCACCGAGTGTAATTCCAGTTAATGCGCTGGTGCTTAACGCTGGCACCTACGCATCGGGCTATACAATTGGTATGGGCGGAGCAGTAATACCAGAACCTAGTTGCCTGCTGGTTCTTGGTGGAATGCTGGGCGGCCTTTCAACCCTTATTAGAGGCCGTCGCAAGTGATAGTTTTATTATCACTTGAAGTGCCCCTGATGATTAGGGATGGGAGGAATTAGAAGATGCGGTTGTTACTAACTGCCCTGTTTGCTGTAATGTGCGTTGCAGTTGTGGTTCCGGCTTCGTCTGAGAGTTTGGATTCAACTATGACCGGTCCACTTGGAACGCTCACTCTTCGTAGCGAGGCGACCTTCTCAGAAGGTTGGTGGACTTACGAGTATATGGCCACCATTACAGGTGCCACAGCCAATATTACCGGGCTGACTATAGCCAACGTCTACAGATTGCCATTTGAAGATGCTCAGAATAGTGCCAACTTCGGAAACCCGGCATTTACGGGCTCTGATTCGGTGATCTGGACAAAGGGCAATGTGCCTGCAAGCGAGGGAGTAATCTCCTTCAGCTTCCGGTCGACGTATGCTCCTACTGTTGGCAACGCGACATTCTGGGGCGGAAACATCCCGTCGACGGGACAGGCGCTGACTATGGTTCCTGAGCCGTCGTCAATTGCCGCGCTCGGGATCTTCTCTCTAGGCGGACTGGTAGGAATCACTCGAAAGTACAGGTTCAAACGCTAGTTTTTCAATAGCACTCGAACTTTGGCCGCGCAGGAAGATTGCCTGTGCGGCCTTTAATATGTACGGCGCTGAAATACCAAGCATGTTATAGCAGAGGGACTATGTCCCCTTTTTTGCAGAGGGAAAATGTCCCCT
>CAZCCV010000069.1:0-2553 GCA_964497515.1 uncultured bacterium
CTCATCGTTGACATCGATCCCGATAATATGGTGGGCAAGGAAATCAGCGGAATCACCATTTGGTGGTCCAATGGTGTTGCTCTCAAGTATCAGATCGATATTATGAACAACGCTGACCCGATGAACCCGCTTGCGTGGATTTATCCCGAGTGGTTCGGCGCTGAGATCGATACCATCTACACATGCAAGTATGGTAGAGGCGGCTACAAGGTGAAGGATGCATACTTTGCAGACCCGATTCTTCTTGAAGACGTCACCGCCCGCGGTGTAAGACTTCTTATGTATGGCTACGATTGGCCGCCTGCGTTCCAGATAAGAGAGCTAATGATACACTCAGCTACTGAGTATGGCACTCTCGTAATGGGATGGATCAAAGAGAACGGCGAACCGAAGTACAACGCTGCTGTTCAGCTTGGGCCTGCGGGTTCTGCTAGTGCTATGATCACCAACGAGTCGGGATTCTACTCGATCACTGGCGAGCCTGGCACGTATGAACTGTATGCCGATGCTCCTAAGTGCGTTGGACAGACAACGAGTGTTATTCTGGAAGCTGGAGTTCCGGCTGTTCAGAATGTCGACCTCGTTTCTGCCCCGAGTGAAGCAGTTGTCTACAATGGTGACTTCGAAGAGATCAGCATGTGGTTCGCTCCCGTTGGTTGGGAACTGTTCATAGAAGATGACGGGGTCAACCCGACCATGTACACCTATGGCACCGACATCAACGAGAATACCACTCCTGATGGTTCTTCGTGTGCCTTCATCCAGATCGGCGACCGCAACGAGGAAGTACCGTACTGGGCATATGGTTGGCTTCAGCTGGATGCCGCCCATAAGATCCAGGTCGACCCGGATAAGAAGTACAACTTCTACTTCAAGGCCAAGAAGACCGACTGGTCAATTGGCTTCTGGCTGCTGAGCTGGCAGGACGATGCCGGCAACGAGATCAGCCGCACATCATTCCCAGGCTGGTGGTGGGTACCAGAAGACACTTGGGCGCAGTCGTTTATTGGAGACTACGCTGGTGGAGCGAAGCCAATGCTTCGAATGACTCCTCCGGAAGGTGCTACTCAGGTAACACCTCAGATCGGTATCTCCGACTGGCCGGGTGACGACGCTGATAGATTCGTCACCATCTACATTGACGACCTCGTGATCGACGCTGTTGCTGGTCCGCCAAACAAGATCAGCGACATCAAGGATCTGAACGTTGGCGACTCTGTAGAAGTTACTGGCAAGCAGTTGACAGCCATCTACACCGATGGTTCTGGAATACCTGCTGACACCGCTTACATCGAAGAGGCTGACCGTGCTGCTGGAATCCGCTGCGATATCAGCGAAGCCGGCGAGCTTTATCTTGGCTTTGGTGACAAGGTCAACGTAAAGGGAACCTTCGACGTAACAGCTGCTGGTGAGCCTGTGATTAAGGTCACCGCGATGGACTGGGTTGGCGACACTCGACCGATCGAGGCGCTGGCGATGAACAACCGCTTCGCTTCTCAGAAGCTTGCAGAAGGCCTGTTCGTTAAGTTGACCGGTACGGTCGCAGATGCGGGCGTAGGATTCTTCCTGCTTGACGACGGAAGCGTTAAGGATGGCGAGCCGCTCTATATCAAGGTATATACCGGCGCCGTCACTGCTCCTGCTGTTGGCGACGTTGTTAAGGTAAGAGGTGTTCTTGGCACCGAGGCCACTGGCACAGTTCTTTATATGAAGAACGAGCCGGTTGACCTGGCACCTGCCGCACAGGCATTCCAGGCGCTCCCGCTTGGTGGACCTGTTTCCGCTGCCAGAGACTACCTGTTCCTTGGCCCGTTCGGTGACGCGAGTGATGACTACTTCACTCAGTTCGACACTGTATACATTCCTGAGACCTCGGTTCGCCCGAGTCTTGGTGATGTAACCAACGGCAAGACTTGGTTCCGTCACGATGGCAAGGACGAGGTTGTTGACCTCAATAGAGTGTTCAGTGGTGTTGACCACTGCACAATCTATGCGCACCTTTACATCTGGTCGCCCACGGCTCGCACAGTTGATCTTCCGATCGGCAGTGACGACTCGTGCAAGGTCTGGGTAAATGGTACCGAGGTTGGACAGTTCCTTGGCATCCGCAGCAACTGGTATGGATCGAGCTGCTTCACCGGAGTACAGCTTAATGCTGGCTTCAACAGCCTGCTGATCAAGGTCGTCCAGAATGACGGCGGCTTTGGTGTAGTTACGCAGGTTGCCGAGCCTGGAACATACACAGGCGATGGTTGGGGTAACTCGACTCCTGCATACGGTATCGGCTACGTGCTGAACAAGCCGTAAAAGATAATCCGTAATCTGATACAACAGGGCCGGAGGCTTACACCTCCGGCCCTTCTTTTTTCCCCTACTCCTCTGGGCTACCAGTGCCATAACTGGTTGACTCAAAACTCAGAAAACATCACAGCGCATAGCATTAATGCTGTTCTCAACACTATACTCACTATTAGAGTGTAAGAAGGAACGACTTCTGCTGGGTAGCGTATTCTTTTTGTGTGTAAAATCAGTTGTGTATAGTGGTGCAGTAAT
>CAZCCV010000070.1:0-2535 GCA_964497515.1 uncultured bacterium
GTAAAAGATAATCCGTAATCTGATACAACAGGGCCGGAGGCTTACACCTCCGGCCTTTCTTTGTTTTACCCTTCCCCACTCATCGTTACCACAACGTTAGTTAGTTGCGGATGCACGGTTTCGACAGCTTCGCCCAGACAGTATGTTATCAACAGATCACTCGTCTACACACCCACCTGTATCAGCGGATTCTCGCACATATTGGGACAAAATACCCACAGAGCTTCGCAAATAATGAAAAACTGGTAGTATTACTAGTGTCAAATAGTGTCGATTCGGTTGACAGGCTGCTTGAGGTATGGTATTCATTAGAATAGTGGACTGAGACTACTGAGCGTGATGGAAGTCAGTTCCAGATTCCGCTAATGCATCTGAGGGTGCTTGCCCTGGACGATTATCGAGCACATAACTATCAATCAGTGGAAACGATGATCGACTGAGCCTCCAAAAATCAGGCAAGTGACCCTGGTTCTGCTGCAGTAAGACCAATCCCCGTGATTGCTCCACACTGTGCCAGCAAAGCATCTAGCAGAACGTAACAGAATACACCCATAGTAATATCGTTCAATCTGCCGACAATTCTGGTTGTTGCAACACTGTTCACATAATGGATTGTCGGGCTATTTGCTCTCTCGGACACCTGTAATTGTGCTAGCCGAGCGATTGTTTGCAATTTTGGTATAACCTAACTCGAAGCGCTAGCCAATAATAGGTAGGGACTATTGAAGGCAACATGCGCAATGCCGTACGTGTCAATACACGACGGACCGCAGCTGGAGTAGTGGCCGGTGTGCGGATTGGAGGATGGAAATCCTCCAAGCATCTGTGCAAATAACGGAAAGTGAGGTCATCGTAGGATTGCTCGTGAACGTAATTCACCGTTTAAAGTGTCAGGAAAGGAGGATGAATCGTTGAGCCGATTAATCTCATTATTGATCGTCGTTTGCTTCTTTGCAGCGATCGTATCAGCAGGGGCACAAGTATATCCCCCTGAATCGTATCCGAGACTCAACGCGCAGGCTGTCTTCGCCAACGGCAAAGTATACTGGTTAGCTGGCTCGTCCACATATAACCTTGAGGACGGAACACCAGGCGCACCGAAGATCTATAATAGTAATAGACAGGGTGGAACCAGTGTATACGATCCGGTAACCAACACTTGGGCTGCTGGAAAGTACGATGGTACTGGCCCCAAGGGTCTGGACTGGGACAATGACGGCCTCTGCACAGAGGGCGGGATCGGTGGGGAAGGTGCCTACTACGGAACTTCCCAGGCGTTTGCTTACGACAGCGATGGAGACGGCGTGGAGGAGATCTTCATTCACGCTGGTTATCCTTGCTGGGACGGCGCTTTCTACCGCTACGATCCTGCAACTAATAGCTGGCTAAGATATTTGGCCATGCCAGACAACCCATGGGGTGAGGGCTATTTGTCACAGTACCTCGGTTCTGCCGTTGTTTATAACGGCGTAGCCTACTGCCATGGTGGTGGGTACTGGGGTCCGGATACCTACTCGTTTGCATCTTGTGACCTGCAGACAGGTGAGTGGACAATGCTCCCGCAGCCGCCTGTAGGTGCTCAGTTCCATGCTGGTGTTGTTGTTGGTTCTACAATGTACATACTCTCCGGTAACCAGGTTACCCCTGGTGGTACTGAGAACTTCACAACAGCCATCTGGTCGTACGATATCCCGACAGGGGTATGGTCACCTGCTCCGATCGCCAACATGCTGATTGGAATCAATAGAGCTCACACACCTGCCGCCTACAATGGTAAGATCTACATCTGTGGTGGACGAGATGTGAATGGCCAGGACATAGCTGACATTCAGTGCTTCGACCCTGCAACCAACACTGTTACCATTGTTGGTCAGTTGCCTGCAGCAATGAGCTTCGGCGGCGCTGCAATCGGCCCGGATGGAACACTCTATGTCGGTGGTGGACGCCACGACAACGACGCTTCGTATTCCAATTCAACTGAGTGGTTCAAGGCCAACCTGAATGATCCGTCGCTTACGTGGACTCAGCTTCCTAACGATCCAGCTTACGTTCCTTACGAGGACTGGATCAGCGGTGGCGAGATCGTTACGGGTAAGGTCACCATCGGCGGCGTTGGTCTTCCAAATGCCGTTGTTGGTATGAGCTTCTTCCCGAATGCAACAGCCGACGCCACTTGGTATGCAACTACTGATGGCGATGGCAACTACTCATTCTATGCACCGTACGAGCACCCGGTATACGTTGCTGCGTGGAAAGACGGCTTCACGCCGACTGACGACGTTGTAGCTTCCGTCCCGATGGGTGCAACTGCAGTAATCAACTTCACTCTGGACAAGCTTGCTGGTAAGAACCTTGCTCTTGGTACCACTGACTACATAGTCAGCACTGAGGAAGGTGCCGGCGTTAGCGCGGAGAAGGCTTTCGACGGAAACCTCGAAACCAACTGGGCAACCCCGTGGAACAACCCGGAGCCCGACTATCTCATCGTTGACATCGATCCCGATAATATGGTGGGCAAGGAAATCAGCGGAATCA
>CAZCCV010000071.1:0-2321 GCA_964497515.1 uncultured bacterium
CTTCTTGCCAAGAGATATGCAAAACCAATTTTACACACTTTAGAAGGGGTAACCGGCATAGCATAGTTCACTTGACATTTTGCCCAAAATGTATTATAATTCCACGAAGAATGAGTTGTATTGTTCGTTATCTATTCCCCTGATTCGTACAGCCATATTTCCAACTACGAGTTTAACCGGAGGAAGTCATTCTGCCCGGTAGTCTCATTCGTAATCCGGCTACGGAGCTTGCTTCGCATTCATAGTCGGTTCTAATGAAGACTGGCTTCTAACAGTCAGTGAGGAAGTCAAACAATCAATACCGCCACCTTTTTTCGCTAGGATTCTAGGTGTCAAACGGCGAGATTCGTATCATTTGGAGTTGTGACAACAGTCGCGCTATTATCATAGAGAGCAATCAATACGATGCAAGTAATGCTAACATCGATCGGAAGCCCAAAACCTCATACAGTCTTCTGATCCTGTGGGATAATGATGTGAACCTCAAATCACTCCTACAACGTGTATTTAGTCGTGCTTCGCACTTTTTCAGCAAACGTGAATCTGAACCCCCCTATCCTGTCAGCAGTGTTTGTGGACATATGTCAGACAAATGTAAATTGAAAAGAGAAAACCTGCTTGATCATCTCCAAACTATGGAGCCAATCTCTCGTTCCTGGTACGCACCCAACAACGATCATTCTTTGATAGCCAGGAAAAAAGTTGACTGGTCCATATTCTCATATGGGACGCACATACCTCTACTTTTGCACCCAAGGTTCGAGGATGCAAATGGCGGGGTTCATATTGATCGCGGGCAGAAGGAGACTGTCACTCTCATATTGGATGGCAATTGTTACGCAGTAAATATTGTTAACGTTGATCGAAGAACTGTAGCGTCCGATAGTTTGCAGATCCGCTGGGACAATAACCTGAAGCTCAAATCGGTCCTACAGAGTGTGTTCAGCCATAGTTATCGTTTGCTAAATAAACAGAAGTCTGAGAGTCCCAAATCTGTTGTTGATATCCCTATTAGCGATGCAGAATACATTGATTTTTATTCAACGGACAGCCCATTTGTTTATCAGTTGGTATTGCACCAAGTGGAAGACATTGGCGAGAGCACAAGCCTGGATACAACCCCCACGGGCTATGCGACAGACTATACCCAGATACTGATTGACGAACCTGAGGTGTTTTCTAACGAACCAGCGTACCCAGCAACAACTCACAGCAGTATGACAGCTGATGAGTCTTCCACACCCATATCAAGCGATCTTGACAATTTGCATTGTGTATCTGCTGTTTCCAACAAAAATACATTGGCACCGAATAGAGAACGAGGAAAAGCGGTGTATGATGCTGTAATGGACTGTCTGAGCATTCGCTCCAGAAATGTACTAAAGAATAACAAAGTATCGGACATCAAGAGCTTTTTAGAGCTTTCTGAAGAGACACTTATGAGATTCCCTAATGCTGGTCGAAAAACCATTAGGGAAATCCTTGGATATCAAGACCGCGTCCGGCGAATTCTGTCCGAATGTGATGATAATGACTTCAACGCATTATCACATACGCTGAAAAACATGCACTCACTAGTGCCAGTAGATTTACACCACATATCACCCCAGATTCCGATTCAAAAAGCGAAGCGTCCTGATGAACCAATTGCGTGGAGCGTGCTCAAAAAGACTATACCGCAGTTGTTGACTCTCGATGAGTACTCCTTTAATGAACTGCTCTCCAGCGCTCAATGCAGCACTATAGGTGGATCAGTTAATCTGTCACGGCACGAGTGGGAGAAGCTTGTTTCAGCCGCTCTTTATGAAGATGACCAGTTGGACCTCTTACTGTCTGTGACACTGGGATACCTTGTCGAGCTGAAGCTCAGTTCACAATCATTGGAGTCAATTATCAGTGCCATTGCTAACAAAGCTGAATACGGCTTAGATGATGCTTTGGTGGGATTGTCTCGAGCAACATCCAGCGCATCAATAATCACTGAGGAGGAGATAGCACCTATTCGCAATTTCAGAATTGACTCGTTCAGTGTTCCGAATAACCTGTTAAATGAACTTGCGGACTACAAATTGGTGAAGTGGACTGATTTAGTTGGTATTAGCGAAAAGACACTCATTGATGCATATGACGGATTCTCCGCATTGCCGGCGATTCGCTCATTGTGGCGTCTGAAATACTATGCAGAACAAGCTGCGAGCCGAGTATCTGTTCCGTATTCATCAACTATGACAAGCTTCAATGCAATGATGAATGATTATATAAACCTTGGGGTGCATGTCAGATATCCGGAATCAGGCCGCTAATCTGGCTCCCTCGATAAT
>CAZCCV010000072.1:0-1738 GCA_964497515.1 uncultured bacterium
TTCTTGCCAAGAGATATGCAAAACCAATTTTACACACTTTAGAAGGGGTAACCCACCTAGCTGGCGGCCTTGCCACTCGCCCACGTGCATGCTATATTCCAAAGTAGCGCACACTCAAGGAGGAGTTCGGCAATGACCAGTATTACTTGTTTCGATGGCGTCGGTTGTATCGGTGGGAACAAGATTCTGCTCGAAGACGGAGATAAACGGCTCTTTTTTGACTTTGGCACGAATTTCGGAGACCACGGCAAATACTACGAAGAAATGATCAGACCGAAGTCGTGTACCGGTTATTTTGAGCTACTGCAGATGGGATTACTTCCGCCTTTTCGCGACCTCTACAGAGATGACTTAAAACCAGTGCTCTGTGATGCCTGGCAGGGAATCGAAGACAGAGTTATTGGCGAAATATCGGGTGTGGTCGTATCCCACGCCCACGTAGACCACATAGGCGCAATTCACTATCTTCAGACTGATATCCCAATAATCTGCTCGCCAATGACCGCTGCAATATCACGCGCATTACAGGATTCGGGCAAGTCTTCATCTGAGGCCGAATACTGTTACTATGTGGATCGTGTTCCGAACAATTACAACGCACTATCCATGCCCAACTATCGCTCTTCGCAGGCATACTATCGCAAGTATTACTTGTCCGAGCCGGCCAGCAACGACCTCTCCAATTTCTGGAAAGAAGCACCCCACTCGCGCGAACTTGTGCCAATGGCATTGAACACCATTTCTGACTTTGCCCCCTTCAATTTGCTGAGTTTTCCCGTCGATCATTCCATATTTGGAGCTACAGCATGGGCAGTTGAGACCGATACTGGTTGGGTTGTGTACACCGGGGACATTCGTATGCACGGCAGTCAGGCTGAGTGCACTAAGCGTTTTATTGAAGAAGCCGCAAAGCTGAAGCCTGTTGCACTGATTGTAGAAGGAACCAGAATCGAAAGCGACAGCAAATATACCGAGACGGATGTTAAAGACGCCTGCATCAGTGCTGTCAAAGAAGCAGAAGGGCTGGTTATAGCGGACTTCGGCCCAAGAAATGTGGAACGTCTGATATCCTTCCTCGAAGTCGCCAAAGAAACTGGAAGAAAGCTTGCTATTCTCCCTAAAGATGCCTATCTGTTGAAGACTATGCGAATGGCTGACAATGAATCAGTTCCGTCGCTGCCACACGATAATCTCTGTATATACAAAGAATACGAGAGCACTATGAGCAACTGGAAGAAACAGATAATTGAGTCATACTCGTATGAGATTGTCGATACGTGTGAGATAAGCAAGAACCAGGACAAGTTCATATGTTGTTTTACCTTCTGGGACGTGCAGGAGTTGGCTTACATAAAACCGAAGCCGGGGTCAATATGGATCCATTCCTCGTGTGAAGCTTTGAATGAGGAAATGGAAATTGATATGAAGAGGCTGGAAAACTGGCTTGATAGATTTGGAGTGAAGTTCATCGGCAGCCACAATCAACAGGATGGAGCCCGTTTCCACGTGTCGGGACACGCGTCCCGCGAGGACTTGACAACAATCGTAAAGGGAATCGAACCAAAAATACTGATACCTGTCCACTCCGAGCACCCGAGCAATTACAAAAGTATGGTTGGCAACATATGTGATATCAGGCTGCCGGAGATAGGCGTTGCGATCCATTTGTAGCCACAAGCTGATGTGTTATAGCAGAGGGACTATGTCCCCTTTTTTGCAGAGGGAAAATGTCCCCTTT